>NZ_BAAFSW010000001.1:0-1018201 GCF_054661455.1 Urechidicola sp. KH5 | reverse complement strand
GTGGGATATAGAAGATGGTTATAAGTCTGAAATACATCTAGACGTGCGCAATTTGGAAACGGCTATTTATGTAGCAAGAGTACAGACAGATAAGGGCAAGCTCACTAAAAAGCTACTTATCGAATAAAAGAAAAACCCGTGTCAGCAGCGGGTTTTTCTGTTTTTATTTAAAGGCATTTTCTCCAGTAATATCTAGTCCTGTAATGAGTAGGTGTATATCGTGTGTTCCTTCATAGGTGACGACGCTTTCTAAATTCATCATGTGTCTCATGATAGCGTATTCACCAGAAATACCCATGGCACCTAAAATTTGTCTTGATTCGCGAGCAATATTTAACGCCATAGCCACATTATTTCTCTTAGCCATTGATATTTGAGCAGAGGTTGCTTTTCCCTCTTCTCTTAAAACACCTAATCTCCATGCTAAAAGTTGCGCCTTAGTAATTTCGGTAATCATCTCTGCCAACTTTTTTTGTTGTAGTTGAAATGCAGCCAATGGTTTTCCAAATTGAGTACGTTCTTTAGCATAGCGTAAAGCAGTGTCGTAGCAATCCATAGCAGCCCCTATAGCACCCCAAGCTATACCAAACCTAGCAGAATCTAAGCAACCTAAAGGAGCGCCTAGACCATCTTTATTTGGTAAAATATTTCCTTTGTTTATCCTAACATTATCAAAAATTAATTCGCCAGTAGCTGAGGCTCTTAAAGACCATTTGTTATGGGTTTCTGGTGTAGTAAATCCTTCCATCCCTCTTTCAACAATCAGTCCTTTAATTCTTCCTTCTTCATTCTTTGCCCAAACAACAGCGATATCTGCAAATGGAGCATTTGAAATCCACATTTTTGCACCATTCAAAATATAATGATCTCCTTTGTCAACAATTCTAGTTTCCATTCCACCTGGATTTGAGCCATGATTAGGCTCTGTCAATCCAAAACATCCAATCATTTCTCCGCTCGCTAATTTTGGTAGATACTTTTTCTTTTGTTCTTCAGACCCATATTTAAAAATTGGATACATCACTAAAGAAGACTGCACAGAAGCTGTAGATCTTACACCCGAATCACCACGTTCTAGTTCTTGCATAATTAATCCATAGGATATTTGATCTAAACCTGCTCCTCCATAATTTTCTGGAATATAAGGCCCGAAAGCACCAATTTCTGCTAATCCATTTAAAATTTGATTTGGAAAAGTTGCTGTTTGAGCGGATTTTTCGATAATTGGAGAAATTTCTCTTTTCACCCAATCGCGTGCCGCATCTCTTACCAATTTGTGTTCTTCGGTCAAAAGATCATCAAGCTGGTAGTAATCAGGAGCTTGAAATAAATCTTGTGTCATAGTGAATTAATTTAGATTTGTCAAATGTACAAATAACAAGCGCTAAATTTTAATATTTAGCATAAAAAGAATTATAAAAAAGGAGTTATTTGAAGTATCTTAAATTTTTTATGATTAGTGAGTTTATGGGTTTGAAATTAAATTCTGTATTTCACTTGGGAATAGTATCTTTGTTGTACATGAATTTTAGATTTCCTTCCATACAAAAGCTAAAGAGCAAAAAACATATTTCGAATCTCTTTGAATCAGGAATAACTCTGAAGGAATTTCCTTTAAGAATGAAGTATATTGAGGCAGAAACAGAGGTTTCTAAAGTCGTTATTTCTGTTCCAAAACGTTTGGTAAAGAAGGCCGTAGATCGAAATAGAATTAAGAGGCAAATAAGAGAATCATACCGACTAAATCAGTACTTATTAAGTATGGAAACTAAGCTACATTTAATGTTTATTTTTACGAACTCGAAAGAAGTACCGTTTGAAACTATAGATAAAAAAATGAAAAAGCTTTTATCAGAAATAATGATTGAAATTTAATGAATACAAAGACCATCTTAATTACTGGTGGAGCAGGATTTATTGGATCCAACTTCATTCCATATTTTTTAGAGACAAACCAAAATTACAAGGTTGTCAATATTGACAGTTTAACATATGCTGGTGATCTTGCAAATTTGAAGGAAATACAGCACCATGATAGATACCATTTTATTCAAGGAGATATTTGCAATAGAAAGTTAATTGAGTCAATTTTTGCAGAGTATAATATATCAGATGTTATTCACTTTGCTGCTGAATCTCATGTAGATAATTCTATTGAAAAACCAGATGCGTTTATTCAAACAAATGTTTTTGGCACTTTTACATTGCTGGATGTAGCCAGAGGTTTTTGGATGGATGGCCCAAACACTTTTAAGCAAGGATTAGAAAACAATAGACTTCATCATATTTCAACAGATGAAGTTTATGGTACTTTAGGAGATACTGGGTTGTTCGAAGAAAGTACTCCTTACGCTCCAAATAGTCCTTACAGTGCCTCAAAAGCTTCTTCAGATTTTATTGTTAGAAGTTATTTTCATACCTATGGAATGAATGTAGTTACCACAAATTGTTCTAACAATTATGGGCCAAAACAACACGATGAAAAATTAATACCTACAATTATAAGAAAGGCCTTAAAGCAAGAATCAATTCCAATTTATGGTGACGGTCAGAATATTAGAGATTGGCTATATGTATTAGATCACTGTAAAGGGATTAACTTGGTTTTTGAGAAAGGAACTTCCGGAGAAACCTATAATATTGGAGGTAAAAACGAACGTAATAATCTGTATATTGCAAATACGATATGTGAATTGTTAGACGAACTAAAACCAAATTCTAATTCATATAAATCACTAATTAGCTTTGTTAAAGATCGCCCCGGACATGATTTTAGATACGCTATTGATGCCTCAAAAATTGAAAATGAATTAGGTTGGAATGCAGATGAAAACTTTGAATCGGGAATTAGAAAGACGGTAGAATGGTACCTTCAAAAATATAACGAAGAATGAAAGGAATCATATTAGCAGGTGGGTCCGGAACAAGACTTCACCCTTTAACGCTTGCAGTTAGTAAACAGTTGATGCCTGTGTACGACAAGCCAATGATATACTATCCATTATCAACTTTAATTTGGGCAGGAATCAGTGAAATATTAATTATTTCGACCCCTCATGATTTACCATTGTTTCAAAAGTTATTAGGAGATGGTAAGAAGTATGGGTGTAGGTTTGAGTATGCAGTTCAAGAAAAGCCTAATGGTTTGGCTGAAGCATTTGTAATTGGTAAAGAATTTATTGATAATGATAAAGTCGCTTTGATTTTAGGAGATAATATTTTTTATGGTACAGGTTTATCAGAATTATTAGAATCGAGTAACAATCCTGATGGTGGAATTATTTATGCCTATCATGTTCACGACCCTGAACGTTATGGGGTAGTTGAGTTTGATGATAATAAAACGGCTATCTCCATTGAAGAAAAACCAGAGAACCCAAAATCTAATTATGCGGTTCCCGGAATTTACTTTTATGATAATGATGTGGTGAAGATTGCTCAAAACATCCAGCCTAGTGAACGAGGAGAATTAGAGATAACAGATGTTAATCGTGTTTATTTAGAGCAAGGTAAATTGCAAGTTCAAATATTGGATAAAGGAACCGCATGGTTAGACACAGGTACTATAAACTCTTTGATGCAAGCGGCACAATTTGTTCAAGTAATTGAAGAGCGTCAAGGTCTCAAAATTGGTGCAATAGAAGAAGTGGCTTACCGAAAAGGCTTTATAAATAAAACTCAATTTGAAAAGTTGATTCAACCGTTGTTAAAGAGCGGTTATGGCAAACAGTTATTAAGTGTTTTAAATGAATAGCATGCAGGTAGAAAAAACTAATTTATTAAACTGTTTAGTGTTATTGCCAAATGTATTTAAAGATAAAAGAGGCTATTTTTTGGAGAGCTTTAATGAGAAAAAATTTAAAGAGTCAACAGGTTTAAAAGTAAATTTCGTTCAAGACAACGAGTCTTTTTCTTCTAAAGGTGTTCTTAGAGGATTACATTTTCAAAAAGGAGCATTTGCTCAAGCTAAATTGGTCCGAGTAATTAAAGGTGAGGTTTTAGATATTGCGGTTGATATTCGGCCTAAATCTCCCACCTTTGGTGAGCATTTTTCTATAGTTTTATCAGAAAAAAATAAAAAGCAATTATTTATTCCTCGAGGGTTTGCCCATGGATTTTTGGTATTAAGTGATACTGCTATTTTCAGTTATAAATGTGATAATTATTATAAAAAGTCATCTGAGGGCGGAATTATTTACAATGACCCTACCTTAAATATAGATTGGCAATTTCCTGAAGAAGATTTAATTATTTCTGAGAAAGACAAATTACTCCCGACTTTAAACGTGGCATTATTATGAAACGTATTTTAGTAACAGGTGCAAGTGGTCAGTTAGGTAAATGTATTCAAAATATATCAAATGAATTCAAGGATTTAAATTTTTTATTTACTGATAGAGAGGAACTTGACATTACTAATATAGCAGGACTTAAAAAGGTTGTAGAGAATAATAGAATTTCCCATATAATTAATTGTGCAGCTTATACAGCTGTTGACTTGGCGGAAAGTAACGAGAAAGCCGCTGTTAAAATTAACAGTGAAGCGCTCGCAGTTTTGGCGAAGGTGAGTTCGGAAAATGATGTTGAATTATTTCATATCTCCACAGACTTCGTATTTGATGGAGCAAAAGTATCACCTTATTTAGAATCTGACACACCAAATCCATTGGGAGTTTACGGTTCGAGTAAATTAAGAGGCGAGTTGGCTATTACAAAAAGATGGCATAAACACTTTATCATCAGAACTTCTTGGTTGTATTCAGAATTTGGAAATAACTTTATGAAAACCATGTTGCGTCTTGGATTTGAAAGAGAAGAATTAGGAGTTGTTTCAGATCAATTTGGAGCTCCTACCTATGCAAAAACATTGGCAAAAGTGATTCTTACGATAATTGTTAATAATAATTCGGATTACGGATTATTTCATTTTTCTAATAAAGGAGAAACATCTTGGTATGGATTTGCAAAATCTATTTTCGAGCTTTCAAATATTAATATTCATCTAAGCCCCATTAAAACTGAAGAATATCCAACGCCTGCTAAAAGGCCTGCATACAGTGTTTTAAATACTGAAAAAATCCAAAGTTTTATGGATTTTGAAATTCCGCATTGGCATGAAGATTTAAAACTAGCTTTGAACAATTTAGAAAGGATTAACACAAATTGATAACGGCAACACATTAAAATATGTACCTTAGATGCATAACATCAAAGTTGCAAATATGAGACGATTTAAAAAAATAGCTGGTGCAGTTTTGTTGACCGTTTTTATTGGTTCATCCATTGCCTATAAATCTGATTTTTTCGAAATAGCCAAACAGATAGAAATCTATACAACTCTTTTTAAAGAATTGAATCTCTACTATATAGATGAGCTTGATCCTGCAGAAGTTATGGACAATGCTATTGAGCATACTTTAAACAATTTAGATCCTTACACAAAATTTTACGACGAACAAGGTGTAATAGATGCTCGTATTGTGGCAGAGGGTCAATATGGTGGAATTGGGGCGTCGGTAAGATATAGAGAAGGAAATTTGATTGTAGATCAGATTTTAAAAGATTATGCGGCCGACGAAGCAGGGTTAAAAGTTGGAGATGTAATAGTTGCTATTGATAATGTAGAATTAATAGCTCTAGAAGAAGATTTTGTAAGAAGTTTGTTGAGAGGTTTACCAGACTCTGAGGTAAATTTGGAAATAAATAGAAATGGCTCTAGTATTTCTAAAACCATAAAGAGGGAAACTGTAGAAATAAATCCAGTACCATTTTACACGATGATAGATGATGAAGTGGGTTATATGGCTTTTATAAAGTTTAATAGAAAAGCTTCAGATCAAGTAAAGAATGCTTATGAAGCCTTGAAATCTCAGGGTATGAAACAGCTAATTATTGATGTTCGTCATAACCCTGGAGGCTTATTAAATGAAGCCGTTGAAATTGTTAATTTCTTTATTCCAAAAAATCAAGTGGTTGTTACTACTCGAGCAAAGATTGATAAATGGAGCTCAACTTTTAAAACTAAAAATAAACCATTGGACACAGAAATCCCTTTGGCGATTTTAATTGACGATCGTTCGGCATCAGCCTCAGAAATTTTGGCTGGTGCACTTCAGGATTATGATAGGGCAGTAATTGTTGGACAACGATCTTTTGGAAAAGGTTTAGTACAACGAAGCCGTAAACTTTCTTATGGGACACAATTAAAACTGACCATTTCAAAGTATTATACGCCTAGTGGCAGGTGCATTCAAGAACTTGATTACACGAATAGAGTTGGCGATAGCATTCCAAAATTTTCAGATGGTATTGTAAATGAATTTACTACTCAAAATGGCCGCAAAGTATATGATGGCGGAGGAGTGTCTCCTGATGTTGAAGTATCTGTAAATAAAAAATCTGAAGCAACGCAAGAACTTTTAAGGTCTTTCGGTCTCTTTGATTTTGCGACACAATTTTGCCTTGATAAAGAGACAATTGATGAAGCTTCGAAATTTAAATTACCAGAAAAAACATTTAAAGAGTTGCAAGACTTCTTAGAAATGTACCCAGAAAGTTTTGAATTGAATTCGGAAGAATTATTCGATAAAGCAATTTCTGAAGCCCAACAAGAATCGTTAGAACTGTCAAATGCTTATGATGATTTTATGAAGGTTTTGAATAAACAAAAAATCAATCAATTACAGAGTAATAAAGCTGAAATTTTGGATGCCTTAGAGGCTGAAATAGTCAGCAGGTACTACTATAAAGAAGGTGAGTACGAGCAAAAAGTATCCTTTGACAATTCTATTAAGAAAGCAGTTGAGCTATTGCATAATTCTCAAGAATATTTGGCACTCTTAAATTAGCCCAGTATTTATGGAATAAAATGTATCTTTGAGCGTTAAAAAACGTATGAAGAGCAAAAAGATAGAAGGGCGTACTAGAGCCCAAGAATCATCAGCCGCAATAGAAAGACTTTATATAGCCATGCGCCATTTGTTTAGTAGAGGGTTCTACAAACCGATGGGTATTTCAGGAGCGACTTTAAGAAAATCGCTTTTACAACTTCGTCCTGAAATTTATGGATCTATAGCAGAAGAGAAAATAGAACTTAATGGTTTAACGTATGTTATAGATAGATTGCCAATTGGCATTGAAGAATGTAGGTACATCAATTTAACTGCAGATGAGGGATATTCAAACTCTCATTTTGAATGTATCATACCACCTAAGAGAAGACGAAATTGTTATCGTATCGATAAAGATCAAATGAACATAGAGGTTACTCGAGGTCGCTCAGAGATTTATGATATGTTAACTCATTTGACATTTCTTTATATTGAATCTCATAAAATTATGAGTCGAGTTTTAATTAACAATACCAAAACTATTAGAGAGTGGAATGCGCTTGCGGACGTTGTTGTTCAGAATATGAAACAAAGTAGCGAAGAAAAGGAAGTACTCATAGCCCACCTTGGCAATATTTTAGGTAGAACTTTTGAAGAGGTTTCAGAAACCTATAAATACTTTAGCTCGGAGCAAAATCCAGATCGGTTTTTTCAAATAATTTACTGGTTAGGTCACCTTGCAATTAATGAGGTGACAAAAGCTCAAAAGAGAGAAATTACGTTTAGTCCACTTTTAAGAGAAAGAATTGGGCACCATTTATATGGAGATATTTGGGCTGAGAATATCAAGTCAGAATTAGAAAAACACAGTTTATTAGACAGGTCAATTCATATTATTAGTGCCAATATGCACAGTGTCATGAATTCTATTTATGCTCCAGTTGTATTGAAAGCTCAAATAACTGAAGACACTATTGAGTTATTTGAAACGTTGAGCGCAGATGCTTCTGAAGCCCAGCGAAAAAAAGTGAAAAACTATGCTTCTAAAAATGGTTTAATCTATATAAAGGACGAGTCAGGAACGAACATAAATGTACAAGTAATTGATACAGTCAAAATTGATTTAAAGCAAACAGATTATGTTTTAAAAAACAGTGATGAAG
The DNA here is from genome assembly GCF_054661455.1 of Urechidicola sp. KH5. Classification (NCBI taxonomy): domain Bacteria; kingdom Pseudomonadati; phylum Bacteroidota; class Flavobacteriia; order Flavobacteriales; family Flavobacteriaceae; genus Urechidicola; species Urechidicola sp. KH5. Next base: position 1,010,208 of record NZ_BAAFSW010000001.1, on the reverse strand, counting down.
CTCCAGTGATTATTGTTATGGATTATGCCTTTGGTGAGCAGGCATATGAAACGATGGACGAATTGTTAAAACCATATGTATGTCAAAAAGGGAATAAGCATCATTTAGATGTTGTTTCTGTATCCATTATGGGTAAGGCGGGAATATTAGAAGGAGGAAAAGGAGATGTAATGATTCCATCATCTCATATTTTTGAAGGCACTGCAGACAATTACCCTTTTGAAAATGAATTAAAAAAAGAGGATTTAGAAGGATTGGGAGTTGATGTTTACGAAGGAGCCATGATTTCTGTTCTAGGCACATCACTTCAAAACAAAGATATCTTAAAGTTTTTCCATGAATCTACCTGGAGTGTGATAGGTTTAGAGATGGAAGGAGCGCATTATCAAAAAGCTATTCAGGCTGCCTCTAAAATCCGAGGTAATATTCGCCCCGATGTTAAGGTGCGATATGCTTATTACGCATCTGATAACCCTTTAGAGACAGGAAGCACATTAGCCTCTGGTGGTTTAGGAACCACAGGAGTACGACCAACCTACGTAATAACTCAAAAAATATTAGAACAAATCTTTTAAAAAACATATTTTTGCCCAATTCTGAAAAACTAGAAACTTATGAGCGATAAGAAACAAGACTCCCTCGAACAAGAATTTAAAAGCCCTATTACCGTAAAAGAAGAGGAGGTTGATTTAGGGAAATTATTTTCAGTCATTGGAAATGCCTTAAACAAAATATTTAAATTAATTGGTAAGATAATAAAAGGCATTTTTCACTTTTTTATTTTAATCTTAATTTATTTAAAAGAGCATTTTGTTAAGCTTATAATTGCTATGTTATTAGGTGGAAGCATAGGGTTTGTGCTTGATTATTTAACTCCAGATAAATATACTTATGATATGATTATTGAGCCTAATTATGGTTCGGTTTATCAAATATCAGAAAAAATTGAATATTATAATGTTTTAATTTACGAAGAAGACTCTATAGCATTAAGTAAAGAATTTAATATCTCCTATAAAGAAGCGAATAGTTTAGTGAGTTTTGATCTAATACCATATGAAACAAAAAAAGATCAAATATTAGCTTATGATCAATTTATTAAAACGACGGATACACTAACTCAACAGCATTTTACATTTAGAGATTTTGTTGGTGACGGACCATCAGAATTCGATTCTAAGAAATATGTTTTCAGAATTATTAGTGAAATGAATAATCTTTCATTATTTGGTGATTTAATTATAAAAGACATTGAAAGTAATACGACGCTTTTGAAAAAGAAAAGAATTGCTCTTAATACTTTAAAATTAGATTCACTTGCAGCCGTAAATTCTTTGAAAAAAATAGACGAATTAAGGGAGCTTTACGAAAAAGTTACGTTGCTTGAAGTCGAAAAAGAATCTACGCCGAGTAGTGGAACTTATGTAGATTTTTCAAAAGGAAATGAAATGAAGAATAATGACATCACATTATTTAATATTTCAAAAGATTTAAATGGTAGATTGATTGAAATTGAAAGAGAAAAAGAAACAAAAGGTGAAATAGTTAATGTTATAACTCCATTTAATCCCGTTGGTACAAATAGAGGTACTTTAGCGAATTCATTTATGGTTATTTTGGCGAGTATATTTGGCGGCGCTGTTTTGGCATTTTTTCTTATAGTAAGATTAAACCAATACCTCATACACTATAAAAACCGAATTTTATAATTTACTTTTATGCAAAAAATAGCCCTTATTACAGGAGTTACAGGACAAGATGGAGCTTATTTAAGCGAATTTTTATTAAAAAAGGGATATAAAGTACATGGTTTAAAAAGAAGGTCATCTCTGTTTAATACGGATAGAATAGATCACTTATACCAAGATCCACATGTAGAAAATCAAAATTTTTTCTTGCATTATGGAGATTTAACAGATAGTACAAATCTTATTAGAATAATTCAAGAGGTTCAGCCAGATGAAATTTATAATTTGGCAGCAATGAGCCATGTTCACGTTTCATTTGACACGCCTGAATATACAGCCAATGCTGATGGTATTGGGACGTTGAGAATTTTAGAAGCAATTAGAATTTTGGGGCTAGAAAAGAAAACCAGAATATATCAGGCTTCCACTTCAGAACTTTATGGTTTGGTTCAAGAAGTGCCACAAACAGAGACAACACCATTCTACCCAAGAAGTCCGTATGCGGTTGCTAAAATGTATGCATATTGGATTACTGTAAATTACAGAGAAGCATATGATATGTATGCCTGTAATGGAATATTGTTTAATCATGAATCTCCAATTAGAGGAGAAACTTTTGTTACAAGAAAAATTACAAGAGCGACTTCTAAAATTGCGCTAGGATTACAAGATAAGATATACTTAGGAAATTTAGATGCAAAGAGAGATTGGGGGCATGCTAAGGATTATGTGCGAATGATGTGGATGATTTTACAAGCAGATACACCAGAGGATTGGGTAATTGCTACTGGAAAAACAACCACAGTACGTGATTTTGTTAGAATGTGTTTTGAGCATGTTGGTGTAGAATTAGAATTTAAAGGAAAGGATGTAGAAGAAAAAGGGTTTGTTAAATCTTGTTCAAATCCAGAATTCCAACTTGAAATAGGTAAAGAAGTAGTTGCAGTAGATGAGCGTTACTATAGGCCAACAGAAGTTGAATTATTGATAGGTGATGCAACAAAGGCAAGAGAAAAATTAGGATGGGTGCCAAAATATGATTTAGCTGGCCTGGTTGAAGACATGATGACTAGTGATCTTCATTTAATGAAGAAGAAACAGTACCTGCAAGAAGGAGGATATCGTATCAAAAACTATTTTGAATAATATTCATGAATAAAGATGCGAAAATTTACATTGCTGGTCACGGAGGATTGGTGGGCAGCGCAATTGTAAATAATTTAAGATCTAAAGGGTATACTAATTTAGTAACCCGTACTCATAAAGAACTTGATTTAGTTAATCAAGTGGCAGTAGCTGATTTTTTTGAATTAGAGAAACCAGAATATGTAATTTTAGCTGCAGCTAAAGTAGGTGGTATTGTTGCAAATAATACCTTTAGAGCGGAGTTTATTTATGACAATTTGATGATTCAGAATAATGTAATTCATGAATCATATTTAAAGAAGGTTAAAAAACTATTGTTTTTAGGTAGTACTTGTATATATCCTAAGCAAGCACCTCAGCCAATGCCAGAAAACAGTTTGTTAACAGATGTATTAGAATACACAAATGAGCCTTATGCGATTGCAAAAATTGCCGGTATAAAAATGTGTGAAAGTTATAATTTACAATATGGCACTAATTTTATATCTGTTATGCCAACAAATCTATACGGCCCTAATGATAATTTTGATTTAGAAAAATCGCATGTTTTGCCTGCTCTGATTAGAAAAATTCATTTAGCTAAACTTTTAAAAGAGGAGGATTATAATGCGGTAATTGAAGATTTAGGAAAATCAAATTTGGAAGAATCTCTTGATTATTTAGATGATTATGGAGTCTCTAAGGATAGTGTTGAAATTTGGGGATCTGGAAATCCAAAAAGAGAGTTCCTATGGTCAGAAGATATGGCAGACGCCTGTATTTTTATGATGGAGCAGCGCAATTTTAAAGATACATATTTAAAAGGGCAAAAAGAAATTAGAAATACACATGTAAATATTGGCACTGGTGTAGAAATTTCAATAAAAGAATTGGCTGAAACAATTCGAGATGTTATTGGATTTACAGGAGCTCTTAAATTTAATGCCGATAAACCAGATGGGACCATGCGCAAACTTACAGATGTAAGTAAATTGCATAACTTAGGATGGAGTCATAAAATTAATCTTCAAGAAGGAATTAAAAAGATGTATAATTGGTATGTTGAAAACCGATAGTGATTTAAAAATTGCCATAAAGGCATCTTTGCATGCTGGTAAAGAGATTATGGCTGTTTATGATAGCGGTGATTTTAACATAGAATTTAAAGGAGATAATTCTCCTCTTACAATTGCTGATAAAAGAGCAAACGAAATAATTGTTGCAGAGCTTCAAAAAACAGGCATGCCGATTATAAGTGAAGAGAATAAACAAACTACGTATTCAGAACGTAAAATATGGAGTCAATGTTGGATTGTTGACCCTTTAGATGGGACTAAAGAATTTATTAAGAGGAACGGAGAGTTTACCGTAAACATTGCCTTAGTTGAAGAAGGAATGCCTATTTTAGGTGTGATTTACGCTCCGGTATTAGGCGAGTTGTTCTTTGGAGATGTTAAGAGAAAAAAGGCGTATAAAATTTTAATTCAGCCAGAAGAAAAAATAGATTACGATTTGCTAATTCAACGAGCCATAGAAATTAAACCCACCAAATCGTCAAATACAACCGTAAGAATAGTAGGTAGTAGATCTCATATGAATCAAGATACCCTTGATTTTATAGTAGGTATTGAAAATGAAGGGAAAAAAACTGAAGTTGTCTCAATAGGAAGTTCACTTAAATTATGTTTGTTGGCGGAGGGTAGAGCAGATATTTATCCAAGATTTGCGCCTACTATGGAATGGGATACCGCTGCAGGCCACGCTATTTGTAAAGCAGTAGGCTTAGAAGTAGTAAATCCAGAAAACAACAATCCATTAACTTACAACAAAGATAACCTTTTAAACCCCTATTTTATTTGTAAATAAAGGTGCGAAGAACTCTAGTAAAGTTAAAATCACCAATTAAACCCTATAAAACCGATAGGATAAAAAGAAAATATCGTTTTTATAGTAATTTTCTCAATTTGTTTTCTATTTTTGACCACTCTATTACTAGAATTATAATGAAAGATATAGCAAAGAAAAGACATATAGCTAAAACAATTACTTGGCGATTAATAGCATCTTTAACTACATTTGTGGTAGCAATGATTTTTTTTAGAGACGACCCACTTGCTACTCAAAAAGCAACTGGTGTTGCTATTACAGAATCTATCATAAAAATGATTTTATACTATTTTCATGAACGAGCATGGTATAAATCAAATTTTGGTTTAAAGAATAGAGAGGCAAAAAATAATGAATGAAAACCTATTTCTATCTAAGTTTGAGGTAACAAGAAAAGCAAAGAATAATTTAAACAATCACGCATCTTTTGTTGTATGGTTTACAGGATTATCTGGATCTGGTAAATCTACAATTGCGAATGAGGTAGAAAAGGTTTTGTTTGATTTAGGAATTAGATCAGCACTTTTAGATGGAGACAATATAAGAATAGGTATAAATAAAGATTTATGCTTTACGAATGAAGATAGAGAAGAAAATCTAAGAAGGGTGGCTGAAGTTTCGAAACTTTTTGTAGATGCAGGAGTTGTAGTTTTGGCGGCATTTGTTTCTCCTACAGAACTTATAAGAACAGAGGTTAAGAATATAATAGGTAAAGATGATGTTGTAGAGGTTTACATTAATACAGATCTCAATATTTGTAAAGAACGAGATGTTAAAGGATTATATGCCAAGGCAGCAAAAGGAGAAATTAAAAATTTTACAGGAATCTCTGCCCCATTTGAACCTCCTGTAAATCCAGATTTAGAAATTTGTACAGAGAAAAATACAATTAAGGATGCTGCAATGGAAATTGTTACATTTTTAAAACCCAAATTAAAGAAGTATGACTAAATATTATTTAAATTATTTAGATGAATTAGAAAGCGAAGCGATTTTTGTTTTGCGAGAAGTATGGGCTCAATTTCAGAACCCTGTCATTTTATTTTCAGGAGGTAAAGATTCTATTGTTGTAACGCATTTAGCTAGAAAGGCATTTTTTCCTTCAAAGATTCCTTTTTCATTAATGCATGTAGACACGGGGCATAATTTTCCTGAGACCATTAAATTTAGAGATGATTTGATTAAGGATTTGGGAGTGAACCTAATTGTAGGTTCTGTTCAAGAATCTATAGACCAGGGCAGAGTAGCAGAAGAGAAAGGTAAGAATGCAACAAGAAATGCACTTCAGATAACAACATTGTTAGATGCCATAGAAGAGCATCGTGTGGATTGCGCCATTGGTGGAGGAAGACGTGATGAAGAGAAGGCAAGAGCTAAAGAAAGATTCTTTTCACACAGAGACGATTTTGGGCAATGGGATCCAAAAAATCAACGTCCGGAGTTATGGAATATTTTTAACGGAAATCATTTTGAAGGAGAACATTTTAGAGCTTTTCCAATTAGTAATTGGACCGAAATGGATGTGTGGAATTACATTAAAAGAGAAAATATTCAAATCCCTTCTTTATATTATGCCCATGAGCGCGAAGTCGTTTGGCGTCAAAATTCATGGATACCAAACTCTGAGTTTTTAAAGCTTGAAGAAAACGAAGAAGTTGTAACTAAAAAGATTCGATTTAGAACTTTGGGTGATATTACAATTACTGGTGGTATAGAATCTGATGCTGATACAGTTGAAAAAATAGCGCTAGAAGTTTCCGCTATGCGACAAACAGAACGCGGAAATAGAAGTGACGATAAGCGATCAGAATCCGCCATGGAGGACAGAAAACGCCAAGGGTATTTCTAAAATAAGTATTAATCTTCAGTCTGAATATTTCAGCTTCATATAAAAAGAAACATGTTAGATAATAATCAATTATTACGATTCACTACAGCCGGTAGTGTAGATGATGGAAAGAGCACCTTAATCGGGAGATTGCTGTATGATTCAAAATCAATTTTTGAAGATCAATTAGAAGCAATTGAAAATACAAGTAAAAAGAAAGGTCATGACGGCGTAGATTTAGCACTTTTTACTGATGGCTTGCGAGATGAAAGGGAGCAAGGTATCACAATAGATGTTGCTTATCGTTATTTTACAACACCAAAAAGAAAGTTTATAATTGCGGATACTCCTGGTCATATTCAGTATACAAGAAATATGGTTACAGGGGCTTCTACGGCCAATGTAGCTACTATCTTAATTGATGCTAGGCATGGTGTTATTGAGCAAACAAAAAGACATGCATTTATAGCTTCTTTATTGAATATTCCGCATATCATAGTTTGTGTTAACAAAATGGATCTTGTTGACTATTCTGAAGAAATTTTTAACAATATTGTTGCTGATTTTGAGGAGATTTCATCTAAAATGTTAGTGAAAGATGTTCGATTTATTCCAATGAGTGCTCTATTAGGAGACAATGTTGTTAATAGATCTGAAAACATGTCTTGGTATCAAGGTGCACCGATGCTTCATACACTAGAAACAATGCATATTAGTAGCGATATTAATAAAATAGACGCACGATTCCCTGTACAAACAGTCTTAAGACCACAGAGCGAAAGCCATAGGGATTATAGAGGTTATGCTGGTAGGGTTGCTAGTGGTATTTTAAGACCAGGAGACGACGTTACAGTAATGCCATCTGGATTTACATCGAAAATAAAATCCATTGATACTTTAAATGGTAATGTAGAAGAAGCATTTGCACCAATGTCTGTTTCTATTACTTTAGAAGATGATATTGATGTGAGTAGAGGAGACATGATTGTAAGATCTAATAACACTCCTGAAGCGTCTCAAGATCTTGAGGTAATGTTATGTTGGTTAAATAATACTAAAGCACGCTCAAGGGCTAAATACACAATCAAGCATACTTCAAACGACCAAAAGGCGATGATTAAAGAAGTTGTTCATAAAATAAACATTGAAACTCTTGAAAGAGATTCCGATGATAAAGAGTTGAATATGAATGATATTGCCAAGGTTAAGATTAGAACAACAAAACCTTTAATGATTGATTCATATCGAGAAAACAGAACAACAGGAAGCATCATTTTAGTTGACGATGCAACTAATGAAACTGTGGCTGCAGGTATGATAGTTTAATTGCTAGAAAATGCTACCTCGATGAAAAATAAAACTATATTTGCCCTTTAAATATTTATTTGTAATTCATTTAAAATGGAAATTTTAATATATTCTCTCTTTTGGGTACTTTTATGGATTTAAAGCCGTTTTAAATAGAATTTAGCAATAAATAAAGTATATCTAATAACCTATCATAATTTAAACAATAGATAATGAAAAAAGTATTTTTAATTGGATTAGTTGGATTATTATGTTACTCGTGTTCAAGTAAAGCTAAAGATGAGACTAAAGTAAATAACAATTCGGTCAATGAAGTATTACAAGAATTACCTGCACCACCTTTTGAAAAATGGAAGTTTAAAAACTTATCTTATGAATTGAGTGATGATTATTATCAAGGTAAAAAGGTTATAAAGGTATTCAGAAATGATTTGACTAAACCTTATGGAACAGTAGCCTTTCCTAATGTGAAATTGGATTATGCTGGAGGAAAATATAGAATTTCAATCATAGTTAAAAAGGCTAATCATAGTAATGAATTTGCATTTCGTATTCAAGAATTATACCCTGTTAGGACTGATGTAGTTTTCGATTTAGATTCAATATCAGTAAAGGATATGTATAAGGTAGAAGATATTACAGATTTTGAGGAAGCTGAAATTGAGGATGTTGGAGAAGGGTTTTATAGATGCTCTTTTACGTCTGAGATATTTGCAAGTTATTTAAATCTCCAAATTGGACCTTGTATTACAAGTAATCATATTAAATCTTGGGAGGCAATACACAAAAAAAAGGCAGAAATATTCGTTGTGCCAGAAACGTTAAAGATAGAAGAGGTTAAATAGGGTTTTAAAAATATAGTACTCTATTAATTTTAATGATGAAACTATTGAATGAATTCAATTCAGAAAAAAAAGTAATCGCTGGTAATTTCCTTTCGTTGGTAATATTGCAAATAGCAAATTATGTTATACCCTTAATAATATTACCTTTTTTAGTAAGAAAACTTGGTACTGGAAATTTTGGATTAGTCATATTTGCTCAATCTCTAATGACATTTTACATTGTTTTCGTAGATTTTGGTTTTGATATTAGTGGTACAAGAAGAATTTCTATTTCAAAATCGGACAAATCAAGACTATCTGATATCTTTATTAATATACTTTTTGCTAAAATATTTTTATTAGTATTTGGTTTGATGTCACTTATTATTTTGGTTGAATTTATTCCAAAATTAAATGAAGACAGTACAGTTTATTATTATAGTTTTGGAGTTGTTATAGGTCAAGCAATTTTTCCAACATGGTTTTTTCAGGGAATTGAAAGGATGGGAATTATTACTGTATTTAACATTTTAGCGAAGACAATATTCGCAATTTTAATATTTCTATTGATTAACGATGAATCAGATTATTTGTTGGTTCCAATATTGAACTCTTTTGGTTTTGTTATTTCAGGCTTATTTGGCTTAGTTTTTAGTGCGAGGTATATTAAAATTGTAAAACCTAATTTAAATTCAATATTGTTTCATCTAAAAGAAAGTTTTAGTTTATTTATTGCTAAATTTTCTACATTATTTTATACCTCTTCAAATATATTTATTTTAGGGTTGTTTGCCTCTAATGAAGTTGTAGGTATTTATGGAAGTATCGAAAAATTAATTGTGGCAGTTAAAAATGGTTACTCCCCATTGTATCAAGCTATTTTTCCTTGGTTGTCAAAGCAAAATAATAAAAGAAATAGTACTAATAGATTGTTCCCATTAATTTTAACATCATCTTTAATTATTGCAATAATATTATTTGTTTTTTCAGAGGAAATATTGGAATTGATTTATGGTGATGTCTTAATAGTGAGAAATGCCTATATCTTACAAATATTGAGTTTTGTAGTAGTTTTGTCAGCAACGAATATGTTAATTACTAGTTTGTATTTCCCTGCACGTAGATTATATAATCTAAGAATGAAAATTTTTGCTATCTGTGGTGTTATTAGTTTGTTTTCATCCTTAATTTTAGTTTATAAATTTTCAGTTACAGGTCTTTCAATTTCATTCACTTTAATAGAATTTTTAATCTTAATAATGGCTGGAAGATATTATTTGAATGAGAATATTATAGAAAATGAATAAGTACAAATTTATCATGTTTGAAATCGAAATTGTGGTAAAGGTTATTTACATCAGGAATTAGATGATAAATCCAACGGAAAGCATGTAAAATAGGTGTGAGTAATTGGAAATGATTGTTTGTAAATTATTTTCCATTGAAGTAGTTGAAGAAGGCTACTTTGATTATGTTTGTGAAGTTTGAGTAACGTGGTTTCACGGATATACTTACAAGTGAAAAAGCAATAATAAATAATTACAATAAAGTTCATTAAAGAAGTTTTATTTAATTAAAATTTTGACTAAAGGATTAAAATTACATGTAGATTTGATACATCGGAAGAAATAAAAATTAAATGATTGCTGTAGTTATTATTTTCACAATACTGTTTTTGGGGTTTAAAAGACCGATTTATGCTATTGGTTTGTTACTTCAAATAAATATTATTAGATCTTTAAATGAACTGAATATTAGTGATCCTTGTTTGAGATGTTCTTATGAGTCTAGTTTTCTTTTGGGAGCACTTACTCCTTTAATGTCTTTTCTTGTAATAATTTTTGGATATTTTTTGAAAGGAAAGAGAAAAATTAAATTTATAAATTCTGAGTTTGATGTTTTTTTCTACATAACTATTTTTTATTCATTTGTAATTTCTTTTTTTTCCTTAGATATTTATAAATCGTTGGATTTTTCATTACGTTATTTAATATTGGGAAGTAGTTTTTACTTTATTTCAAAATTGATTCTTATAAACGCTAAGAAACCAGAGGAAGAAATTTACTCTTTAATGCGGATAACACTTAGATTGTCTATATTTTTCGGTAGTTTGGCCAGTATCTATTTCATAAAATATTATGGTCAAATATGGCGATTGACTCTACCCGGAGTTATCCCTATCCCGTTTAGCCAGTTATTAGGTTTTGGAGCTTTAATTTCCTTTGTAATTTTTATTTCTAATGGTAGATTTATGAATATTAAGTCAAAAAAAAGGTTAAAATTCAATTATTTGATTTTGCCTCTTTTAATTTTAATGTTAATGGCTACTAATACTAGAGGTGTAATGCTGGCATTATTTACAAGTGTATTTTCCTATGTATTCTTAGCTAAAATAAAAATTAGAAAACGAACTCTTTTCTTTATCGGAGGGTTAATGATTTGTGCTTTAATAGTCGCTATAAATTATATTGATTTCGAAGTTTTATTTAGTAGAATATTATTTAAGGGAACAAATAGTTCGGTAAGTGATCGATATATTGCTTATTTTGACACTATTAAGATTTTCATTAGAAACCCATTTGGAATTGGTCCCAATGTTTTTGATCAATATTCAATCTTACCCTACCCTCATAATTTTTTCTTAGAAAACATGTCTAGTTTTGGACTAGTTGGTTTATTTCTAGATTTATTTATGATATTGATGTTTGTTTATATGTTACTTACAACCTTAAAATATAGAAAAAATGATTTGATAATTGTTTTTCTTTTTTCATTAAATGTCTACTTTTTTGTCGAAACAATGTTTAGTTTTACTTTATGGATGCATAAAGGGTTATACTTGAGTTTAGGTCTTTTCATGGGGTATTTATATAGGTTAAAATCTAATTATTATGAATCAAAACCCTATTAATCAGTTGAGAAAATTCAGAATCAAATTGTTGAATGTGGGTTTTGTTATTTTTGGACTTTACCCTCTCATTCCAGGTAAATTTGAAAGTTTACTTGTTATTTTATTCATTATGATATCTTTTGTTGGGTTTGTTTTAGGGACTGATAAAACAATAAAAGTTAATTTTAAACATTTATTGATAGTATTGAGTCCTTTCTTATTATTAGTATTAAGCCTATTCTATTCAAGTGATTTGGATTTAGGGTTGAAAAAGATTGGAACAATGTCAAGCATGATTTTATTTCCGTTAATTTTTATTTTATTTTATTCGAATTTAGACCGTCGAGTGATAAAAGAAAAGTTGAATTTATTTGGAATGACCTTTGTTTTTTCTAATTTTTTTTATGTTTTAATATCAATTTATTTTTTGTTAAAATTTAGACACCCAAATTATTCTTTTTTTGATTCGAATTTTATAAGACTTGGAGTTTCTGACATTCCATTCATAGGAGAACATTCTATTTATTTGTCAGTTTTTATGTTTGTAGGAATTTTGTTTGGAATAAAACTTTTTAAAGAGTATAGTTATAATAAATTTCTGAGGTATTCGATTCTTGTAGCAATTTTATTCGAGGCTTTATTTTTGATTGCATTGATGAGTAAAGGCGTGATTTTGGCAAGTGCAATAACCTTTTTTATGATTGCTTCAAAAGGAGTAAAAATTAAGTTTGTTTCAACTTTATCTTTTGGTTTGATATTATTTGTTTTTATTACGCCTAAAGAAAATAATAGGTTTTATGAATTGTTTAATAAAGGGACTTATGTCACTTTGAATGAATTGAACTCAACTAGTACAAGACTAAATATTTATAATTGTTCATTAAATTCTGCTTTACAGGCTCCAATTATTGGTTATGGTATTGGTGATGTTCAGAATGTATTAGATTATTGTTATTTGGGCTTGAAATTGAATTTTGCCAAAGGCTTGTATAACACTCATAATCAATATTTATATTTTACTCTTTCAACTGGTTTTATTGGTTTAGTAGTTTTTTTATTATGGATAGCATACTCTTTTAGGTCTGCTGTATTTCTTAAGAATCAAGTTTTGTTTTACGTCATGTTTTTTTATTCGATAGTTTTTCTATTTGAAAATTTACTTAATAGACAATCAGGTGTAATATTATTTTCTTTTTTAACAAACCTTTTATTTATGGTAAATTCATATAGTATTAGTCAGCTTAAAAGATGAATTTGAATTGTTGAGATACAATAAAGGATGAGTTATTTAAATTTCAATAACGTGAAGTGGGGAAATATGTCCATTATAATAAAGAAAGTTTAATGAATTTCTTATTAAGGCAAGATTAATCTTTACGGGAACAGGTTAAAATTAGTTGGGACATAGAATTTATAATCTTATTTTAAATTATTAGTGATTGAAAATATTTGTTTCCTTCCTAATAAATGTCAATGACAAACATTTTAATAAAAGTAGGTAATTAGGTATATTTGCACCTTAATTGATTAAAAATTGAGTTTCATAGCGATTCAAAAACGTAATTATAATTGAAGAACTTTACAATTAAATTAAGAAATGATAAATCCTTCAAATGTAGCGATGACACTTCAATACTTCAAGCATCAATTGACGCAGGACTTACTTTAGAGCATAGTTGTAAATCAGGGAGATGTAGAAGTTGTGTTGTTAAACTATTAAAAGGTAAAACATTGGATATGCAAGATGATTTAATTCTGTCACAGGAAGAAAAGAATCAAGGAAAAATATTAAGTTGTATAACCAGTCCTTTAACTGATTTGAAACTTGATATTGAAGAAATTGGAAACACTTTTTTTGAGAAAGTCAGGACATTACCCGTTAAAATACATAAAATTGAAAAACTAACACTTGATGTTATAAAAGTTACACTTCGTTTTCCCCCAAAAGTTGAATTCGGTTTCTCTTCGGGACAATATGTTAATATTATAAAAGGTAGTATTAAAAGAAGTTATTCTATTGCAAATTTTAGAAGATCTGATGAAAAATTGGAATTTTATATTAAAAAGTACCCCAATGGTTTAATGAGCAAATATTGGTTTGAAGAGGCAAATGAGAATGATTTGTTGAGAATTGAAGGGCCGCTAGGTACTTTTACGATGAGAGATTCTAATTTTGAAAATGTTATTTTTTTAGCCACAGGAACAGGTGTTGCTCCAATAAAATCGATTCTTGAACAATTGAATGAACATTCTGAAAAATATAAGACAAAAAAAATACTACTCATTTGGGGCGGGAGACTGAAAGAAGATTTATTTTGGTTGCCAGAGTTTAAAAAACTAAATTTTAAATTCATACCGGTTTTATCTCAAGAAAATATTGAATCAAATTGCAAAAAGGTTTATGTTCAGGATAAACTTTTAAAACAAAAGATTGCATTAGAAGAAGCTCAGGTATATGCTTGTGGCTCCATAAAAATGATAGAATCATCGAGATCATTGTTGTTAAAAAATTCCTTATCTGAAGATCAATTTTATTCAGACGCGTTTGTGAGTTCAAATTAAACTATATGAAAGCAGTTATTTTGGCCGGTGGGCTTGGTACACGTTTAAGTGAAGAAACAGTTTCGAAACCAAAACCAATGGTAGAAATTGGCGGAAAACCTATTTTATGGCATATAATGAAAACTTATTCATATTATGGAATTAATGATTTTATAATTTGTTGCGGATATAAAGGATATCTTATTAAAGAGTATTTTGCCAATTACTTTAAACACCAATCAGATATTACTTTTTACATGAAAGATAATAAAATGATTGCGCATGAGAAAAGAGTTGAACCATGGACTGTTACATTAATTGACACAGGCGATAACTCAATGACAGGAGGACGGTTGAAAAGAGTGCATCCATATTTAAAAGATGAAGAAGCATTTTGTTTGACTTATGGAGATGGTGTAGCAAATATAGATATTCAATTATTATTAGATTTTCATAAATCTCACGGAAAAGACGCAACTCTCACTGCAACTTTTCCTCCTGGAAGATTTGGTGCGCTGGATATTGTTGATGCCGAGGTTCGTAGGTTTCAGGAAAAACCCAGGGGAGATGGAGCATTAATCAATGGTGGTTACTTTGTTTTATCACCTAAAGTAATAGAAAGAATATCTGGAGATGAAACTATTTGGGAGCAAGAACCATTAAAAGGTTTGGCAGCTGACAACCAGTTAATGGCTTATAAACATTCTGGATTTTGGCAACCGATGGATACTTTAAGGGACAAAAATTATTTACAAGAGTTATGGGAATTGAATAAAGCACCTTGGAAAGTATGGGAAAAGTAAAGGGAACAGTTGACCCAGAATTCTGGAAAAATAAAAATGTGTTTTTAACTGGCCATACTGGATTCAAAGGTAGTTGGTTGTCGTTATGGTTGCAATCAATGGGTGCTAAAGTAATGGGCTATGCTTTAGCTCCACCTACATCGCCCTCTTTATTTAATGTTGCAAATGTAAAGGACAATATGCAATCAAAGATTGGAGATATACGAGATTTGAACAGCTTAAAAGAAAGTATGATTCAATTCGATCCTGATATTTTGATCCATATGGCTGCTCAACCTTTAGTAAGATTATCATATTTTGAACCGATTGAGACCTATTCAACCAATGTAATGGGTACTGTAAATGTGTTGGAGTTAGCTAGAAGCTGCTCAAATTTGAGGGCTATTATTTCAGTTACAACTGATAAATGCTATGAAAATAAAGAATGGGAATGGGGATACCGAGAAAATGAGCCAATGGGTGGTCATGACCCCTATAGCAATAGCAAAGGTTGTGCAGAATTGGTAACTGCGGCATATAGAAATTCATTTTTCAACACTAATAATTCCGCTTCGTTGGCTTCGGCTAGGGCTGGAAATGTAATTGGAGGTGGAGATTGGGCAGAAGATAGATTAATTCCAGATATTTTAAGGGCATTTGAACAATCTGAATCGGTTGTAATTCGAAATCCTTTAGCAACAAGACCATGGCAGCATGTGCTGGAGCCGTTATCTGGTTATTTAGTTTTGGCTCAACATTTATATGAAAATGGAGATAAATATGCGGAGGCTTGGAATTTTGGGCCTAAAGATGAGGACTGTAAACCGGTTAATTGGATATTGGACACTATGGTAAAAGAATGGGGGCAGGGAGCAAATTGGAAACTTGATTTAAACAATAATCCTCATGAGGCAAGTTATCTTAAATTGGACTGTTCTAAGGCTGCTTCAAGATTGAACTGGCACCCTAGAAAGTCATTGGACTCAACATTAAAATCAATAATTCAGTGGCATCAGGACTGGCAAAATGGCAAGGATATGCAAAGTAGATGTTTGAAAGAAATAGCAGATTATATTAATTAAATTATGGATAATAAAGAAATATTGACTAATCTAAGAGCGGAAATAGCAGGATTAGTAAAAAAATACACACAAGAAATATATAAACATAAAGAATTTGTTCCGGGTGAGACAGTAATTCCTCCAGCAGGTAAGGTCTTAGGAAATGAAGAAATTCAAAACATGGTTGACGCGTCATTAGATGGGTGGCTAACAACAGGTAGGTTTAATGACCAATTTGAAAAGAAATTAGCTGATTTTCTTAACATTAAACATTGTATTTCGGTAAACTCTGGATCATCAGCGAATTTAGTAGCCTTCAGCACTTTAACTTCATCTAAATTAGGGGAGCGAGCAATAAAAAAAGGGGATGAAGTTATTGGTGTTGCAGCAGGTTTTCCAACAACAGTAAATCCTATTGTTCAATTTGGTGCAATTCCAGTATTTGTTGATGTTGATAAATATACACATAATATTAATGCAGACTTAATTGAAGCAGCTATTTCTCCTAAGACTAAGGCAATTATGTTAGCTCATACTTTAGGGAATCCTTTTAATTTAGAGAAAGTTAGAGAATTGTGTGATAAGCATGACTTATGGTTAATAGAAGATTGTTGTGATGCATTAGGCGCAACGTATAATGATAAATTGGTAGGTACATTTGGAGATATTGGAACCTTAAGTTTTTACCCAGCGCATCATATCACTATGGGAGAAGGAGGAGCTGTATTTACTAATAATTCTCAATTAAAATTAATAGCGGAGTCTTATAGAGACTGGGGAAGAGATTGTTATTGTGCTCCAGGGTGCGATAATACCTGTGGTTGTCGTTTTGAGCAGCAACACGGAGATTTACCTTATGGGTATGATCATAAATATGTTTATTCTCATTTGGGATATAATCTTAAAATTACTGATTTACAAGCAGCTTGTGGCTTAGCTCAAATTGATAAAGCAAATTTATTTATTAAGAAACGAAGAGAAAATTTTCAAATACTTTATGATAGATTGAGTAACCTAACAGATTTTTTACAATTACCATTACCAACTGAAAATAGTAACCCATCTTGGTTTGGGTTTGCAATTACTTTAAAAGAGACCTGTGGTGTAAATAGAGTTGATTTGCTTAAATTTTTAGATCAGAACAATATTGGTTCTCGGTTGTTGTTTGCTGGAAATTTAACTAAGCAACCTTATTTTAAAGATATAGAATATAGAGTTGTTGGTAATTTAATTAATACCGATGTAACAATGAATAATACTTTTTGGATTGGATTATATCCTGCATTGGGAAAAGAGCATTTTGATTTTATTGGGGAAAAGTTAGAAGAATTTTTCGGATTGAATTTTTAATATTGATTCGTGAGAAAAACGGTTTTAATAACAGGGATTAATGGTTTTTTGGGAAGTCAGTTAGCCAAAAAATTTAGTGAAAAGTATAGAGTTATAGGACTAGAATTTAAGTTAGATAACTTATTTAGAATTTCAAATGAAAGTTATAAGATTTATTCTTCGGATGTTGAGCATAGTTTAATTTTTAAAGAAAATGAAATTTATTGTATTATTCATGCTGCTACCGTTTACAATAGAATTGGAGAATCGATTAAAGATGTATTAAGAACAAATATATTTTTACCAATTAATCTTTTTGAAGAAGCAAATAATCATGGAGTTAAACTTTTTATTAATACTGATAGTTTTTTCAACAACCCTAGTTATAATTATTCATATTTGAGAGAGTATACATTATCAAAACGTCATGCAATTGATTGGCTTCAATTATTGGAATCTTCAAAATGTAAATTAGTAAATATGATTATTTTTCATATGTACGGCCCATTTGATTCAAGCAGTAAATTTGTAACATCTATAATAAATAAGCTTAAAAATAATGAGAAAAAAATTGAGACCACTTTAGGAGAACAGACTAGAGATTTTGTTTTTATAGATGATGTAGTGGATGCTTATGATTTTGTTTTAGAATCAATCGAGTTTCTTCCAGATTCGAATATGGAATTTGAGGTTGGTCTAGGAAAAGAAATAGCAATTAAAGACTTTATAATGACCATTAAGAATATTACTAAAAGTGAATCAAGAATTGATTTTGGAGCAATCCCTTATAGAGATAATGAAATTATGACTTCTAAAGCGGATAACTTGGAATTGATCAATTTAGGTTGGACTCCAAAATACTCAATAGATGATGGAATAAGAAGGATTTTAGAGGTGGAATTATGAATTAGCAATCAAAATGAGAGAAAAGTTTAGCAACAGTGTTGCGTGTATTTTTAATTATCCTTCACATTACAGGGAAAACATTTTTTTAAAAATGGAGAAAGAATTGAACTGTGATTTTTATTTTGGAAATATTGAAGAAGGAAGAATTAAAAGAATAGATGAAAAATTATTTACGAATTCTGTTGTTGATTTAAAGACATGGGTGTTTTTTGGAAAGTTAAATTGGATTGAAGGAATGATTCCAATTTTATTAAAAAAAAAATATAGAGTTTTTATACTTACTGGTGATGTATTTTGTCTTTCTAACTGGTTTTTTTTATTTATAAATATTGTCTTAAGAAAGGAAATTTATCTTTGGGGGCATGGTTGGTATGGAAGAGAGGGTGCTTTAAAATCAAAGATAAAAAGAGTATTTTTTAATTTAAGTACTGGAATTTTTCTGTATGGAAATTACGCGAAGAATTTAATGCTTAAGGAAAATATAAAATTAGAAAAGTTACATGTCATTTATAACTCCCTTGATTATGAAAAACAAAAGGAGATTCGAGAATCTTTGCGACCGTCCTTAGTATTTCAAAACCATTTCAATAATGTAGATCCGGTCGTTATATTTACTGGTCGTCTTACGAGTGTGAAAAAAATCGATTTATTAATTGAGGCTCATTATTTATTGCAATTGGACGGTAAAGAGTTTAATGTGTTAATACTCGGCGACGGTCCCAAAATGGATTATCTTAAAAATTTAGTATCGTCTAAAGGTCTCGAGGACAAATATTGGTTTTATGGGGCTTGTTATGATGAATATAGAATAGGTGAATTTTATTTTAATTCGACGGTATGTGTTTCACCTGGTAATGTCGGTTTGACAGCAATTCATTCCATGTCCTATGGTTGTCCTGTTATATCTCACAATAATTTTTCTAATCAAATGCCGGAATTCGAAATTATTAAGGAGGGTAGGAACGGACTTTTTTACGAACAAGATAATATCTTTGACTTAAGCAGATGTCTATTGAAATTTATTGAAAATTCATGGAATAAAGAAGAGTCCCGAAGAGAGTGTTTTAAAGTTATTGATGAATATTACAATTCAAATTTTCAATTAGAATTATTAAAGAAAGTTTTGAAAAGATGACAGCAAAGAAGCAACTTACAATTTGTATCCCCACATATAATAGGTTAGAATTTATTAAGAAGCAGCTTGAGTTTTTTTATAATGAATTTAAAGATGATAATCTTTTATTAAATCGCGTAAATATTATTATTGGTGATAATGCATCTACCGATCAAACCGCGGATTTTCTATCAAATTATAAACGTGAAAGGGATTTTTTCGATTTGGTTATAAATCCAAACAATTTGGGCATAGTAGGAAATATAAATAATTTACTTGAATTAGCGGAAACTGAATATGTTTGGTTCGTAAGTGATGATGATGAATTAAGGAAAGGGGTGGTTCGAAATATTTTTGAAATAATCGATGAGAATAAGAATCTGAATTTCATTTTTTTAAATTTCCTATTTTTTGGTAATAGAATTTTTTCGGGAAAGACAGGATTAAGGGTGGATTCCAAAGAAGCGGTTAATGAAGTTTTTAGAGAATATTACGGTTCCTTAATTTTAATTACGGCTTGTATTTATAAGAAGTCCAATTTGTTAGAGTTGAGAGAAAATGAAATGAAAAAATGGTTGTCAGCGCCTTTACTATATTCATTTTATTCAAGTAGTAAAGGCCCTGTTTATTTAACAAAAAAGAACTGGATTAATTACAGAGATGGGCAAGCCAGTTATGCCAGTTTTAAAAGGGTTTCTCGTTTAAAGTTTGAAGAATTTGTGCCAATTTTGGAGTCGCTACCAAAATATGGATATGATAGAAAAGAAAATATTAAAACGATTAAATTATTTTTTGAAAAACAGTCGCACGCACATTTTTTATATAATTTTTTAAATTTTACAAATTCTTTGAAATTATATAAATATTATGGTTTTAAAGCTTTTTTACAATTTCCTTTTAATGTGTTAGATTATCTAAGAAAATAGTTGTTTATTAGAAATAATTCAAAATCATTTGTTGCTCAAAAATATTTTAAAATGATAGACAATACTGTGAAAATTATAGACATATGAATTCATAAAACTGAAATTAAAATTTTTTATGAATCCTCAATTTTGGAAATCATCGACTATCCTAAAGTTAAACGAATTTTTAATTCAGAAAATCATATTGAATTTATAATGGTATCTCAATAATATTTTAACCGTAGAATCAAATGATTTAGAAGTTGTATTTGCGTTTGTGAAGCAATGTCCATACTTTAGCTTCTAAATAAAATGATATTAATATCTAGGTAATTTTAAGATAATATATTATTAATATACTCAAAATATATAAGGCAAAGTGATACAAGATTTAAGTCTATATAGAACTCCTGAAGGATTTAGAGGTCGATCGAAGTTTAGGGTTCAACTTTGGTGGTTAGTTCAAGGAACTTTGTTTAAACTATCTCCACAATTTCTTTACAATTGGCGAAGGTTTTTACTGCGGTTATTTGGAGCCAAAATTGGTCGAAAAGCAATCATTAGACCAAGTGTAGAAATAACCTATCCTTGGAAGGTAAATATTGGAGATTATAGTTGGATAGGAGATGGAGTGGTATTGTATTCATTGGGAGAAATAATTATTGGTAAGAATACAGTAGTTTCTCAAAAATCATACCTATGCACAGGTACTCATGATTATACTAAAATAGAATTTCCAATACTTTCTAGGAAAATAATAATTGAAGATGAGTGTTGGTTGGCAACTGATGTTTATGTTTCACCTGGAGTTCATATTGGAAAAGGAACAATTGTTGGGGCGAGAAGTAGCGTTTTCTCCGATCTTCCATCAGGAAAAGTGTGCTTAGGATCACCTGCTAAAATAATAAAAAATAGATAAGGAATGGTATCAGAAAATGTAGCCAAGAACTATTTTGTTTTATCACCATTTTTTTTTCCGGAACCAATATCAACAGGGAAATTTAATACAGATATGGTTCTTGCTTTAAGAGAAAAGGGTCATAGAATTACAGTAATATGTTCCCACCCTTTGTATCCATCTTGGAAACCAGTTAAAAGCACAAAAGAAATAGAGGGAATAAGGATAATAAGAGGTGGATCTTGGATCAAATACCCTGAAAGGCAGGTTTTTAGAAGAGTGGTTTTGGAGGTTTGGTTCAGTATTTTTGCAATTACCAAAATTATAAAATATAGAAAAGAAATTGATGTTCTAATACCTATTTTCCCTCCTAGTTTAGCCTTTTATTTTATTAGATTGTTTTTAAAAACCCAGACTACATCTATTGGAATTGTTCATGATTTGCAAGAAGTATATTCCAATAAATTAAAAGGAATTTTTAGTAGGATAATTGGCGCATTGATAAATTTTATAGAAGGTGCTAATTTGAGGTATTGCCATAAAGTTATTTTCTTGTCAAAGGAAATGATGATGAAGGCTAAAGATAATTATAAATTAGATTTGAGGAAATGTGAAGTACAGTACCCGTTTGTTTCGATAAATCAAAATGTAATTACTGATTGTTTGGGTGATTTAATTGATAAGAATGATATAAATATTGTTTATTCTGGAGCATTAGGAGATAAGCAAAATCCTAAAGGATTGAAAGCACTTTTCGACTATATTTCTAAATTGAAACCACAATGGAACTTTTTTATATTTTCTCAAGGAAATGTTTTAGAAGATTTAAAAAATGAGAACAAGAATAATAAGATAAAGTTTTTTCAATTAGTTGATAGGGAAAATATTGAAGAATTATATGATAAAAGTACTGTTCAAATTATTCCTCAGTTAGAGGGAACATCTAAGGGGTCTTTGCCTTCTAAACTTCCTAATATTTTAGCTTCTAGTTGTAAGGTATTAGTAATTACTGATGAAGACAGTGAGCTCAAACAATTTTTTGAAGAAAATGACTTGAAAAAGGTAGTAACTACATGGGATTATTCTGTTATTTTTGCAGCAATAATTGAATTAATTGAGAACCAAGCAAACGAT
The DNA here is from genome assembly GCF_054661455.1 of Urechidicola sp. KH5. Lineage (NCBI taxonomy): Bacteria > Pseudomonadati > Bacteroidota > Flavobacteriia > Flavobacteriales > Flavobacteriaceae > Urechidicola > Urechidicola sp. KH5. The sequence goes on along the minus strand of NZ_BAAFSW010000001.1, from coordinate 987,988 downwards.
TTAGAAACATTGAAAGAACTTACATCTAAATATTTTAGCTTGAACTCACTTATTAATAAACTATAATTTTTTAAATTAACCTTTGTGAAAGTTGCAATTATTTTTGGAGGTGCTGGTTATATAGGATCTTTTCTTGTAAAAAGATTTATTGAAATTAAAAGATTTGATAAGATTTATGTTTTTGACTTAAATATTAAGCCTTTTTTTGACATTCAATTTAAAGAAGGAAGGCTAGAATTCTTAAAAGGAGATGTCCGCAATCCTATTGAAATTAGTATTAATGAAAAAATTGATTTGGATGCAAGTTGGATATTTAATTTGGCAGCAGTGCATAGAGAACCCGGACATGAATTTAATGAGTATTTTGACACTAATATTGCAGGAGCGACAAATATTAATGAGTTTGCCATAAGTAATGGTTTTAAAAACATATTTTTTACAAGTAGTATTGCTCCGTATGGGAAATCATTGGAAGCTAGAAATGAAACTTCAAATTTATATCCTGAAACTGCTTATGGCATTTCAAAAGCGCTGTGCGAAAAGATTCATGAAAAATGGTTGGCAGGAGATAGTTCAAGAAAACTTATTATCGTTCGCCCAAGTGTAATTTTTGGGCCAGGGGATCCTGGAAATGTTTTTAGGATGATTAAGGGGATAAAAAGAGGTTCTTTTGTTTTACCCAATGGTGGAAATGTTGTTAAAGGCTATGGTTACATCTACGGCCTTCTGGACAGTATAAATTTTACAATGAGCAAGGAAGAGAATTTTATTATATATAATTATGCCGAAAACCCATTGCAAAACTTAAGAGGCATGGTAGATATAGTTAAGGATGAACTAAAATACAGAAAGCCAACCTTTAGTATTCCTGTAAGATTTTTATCTTTTGTCGCATTTTTTATTCAAATTATTTTTAAACTTCTAGGTAAGAAGACAGATATTCATCCAGTTAGGGTTAGAAAAGCAGGATTTCCTACGTATATTGTCCCTAAATATTTGATTGACAATAATTTTGAATTCAAATATGATTTTAGATCGGCTTTAAAACACTGGACTGATGAGAGTCCTAAAGATTTTGAATAGTTTGATTTTTGAAATATAGATATTCTACATACTTAAAGCCACTCTCAATAATTATTGATGTAATTGTTTTAAATGCTATTGCATTAATATATTCTAGAGAACTATTTTTTGATTATTCATATTTACTTTATATTAATTTTGGGTGGTTGATAATTTCTGGTTATACCAAATTTTATCAAGTATATAGATACACCAAACTAACTAGGGTTGTATCTAAATTATTAGTACAATTCGGTCTATTCTTTTTTATTTATTTCTCATACTTTACTTTATTCAAAGAAGGTAGTTCTGTCGGAAATCAGTTTTACTTTTTATCTATCTCTTTTGCGTTAATAACCTTTTTTAAATTAATCAAGGTTTATGTTCTTAGAAGATATCGCGTTTTTGGTGGAAATTATCGAGAGGTTGTAATTTTAGGAGGAAGTAGTGCGGTAAACTCTTTAAAAGAACTCTTCAAAGAAAGGCGTTATTTAGGATATCGTTTTAAAGGTTTTTTTTCAAATAAAGAAAAGCACAAATCAAAAGCAGAGTATCTCGGTACTATTATGGATAGTTTTGAATATGTAATGGAAAATTCAATTGATGAAATATATTGTTCCATAGAAGACTTTAAAAGAAAAGACTTAAATACCATTATTGAATTTGGAGAGAAACACAATATCAGTGTAAAACTTATTCCATCAACAATGGGCATGTTTCGTAATGGTATGGAAGTACAGTATTACGATTATGTTCCTGTACTTTCATTTAAAAAACTTCCTTTTGACGACCCTATAATCAAATATTCTAAAAGAGCTTTCGATGTATTGTTTTCGTCTTTTATTATTTTTTTTGTGCTGTCTTGGTTGAGTATTTTGTTATACATTATAATTAAATTGGAATCTAAAGGTCCTCTTATATTCAAACAAAATAGAGATGGGTTAAATGGTTCGCAATTTTTGTGTTATAAATTTAGATCTATGGCAGTAAATAAAGAGGCAGATAATAAGCAAGCAACTAAAGGTGATATTCGTGTTACAAAGGTTGGTAAGTTTATTCGTAAAACAAGTATCGATGAGCTACCTCAATTTATTAATGTATTTATGGGAGATATGAGCGTTGTAGGACCTAGACCTCATATGACGAGTCAATCGATTAAATATGCACAAGTGGTAGATAAATACTTCGTTAGAAACCTTGTAAAGCCTGGTGTAACAGGCTTAGCGCAAGTAAGAGGTTTAAGAGGAGAAATAGAAACCGACAACGATATGGAACACCGGGTAAGAATGGACATATTTTATATCAATAATTGGTCGTTTGTTTTAGATATTAAGATAATTTTGCAAACAGTTTTAAATGCCGTTAAAGGCGAAGAAAAAGCATATTAAATGAAGAACGTTTTAATCATAGGGTCTGGAGGTAGAGAACATGCTATGGCTTGGAAAATTGCGCAGAGCCCATTGTTAAATAACCTGTTTATAGCTCCGGGAAATGCGGGAACAGCTGAAGTTGGAACGAATATTTCTGTAGGGGTTTCTGATTTTGAAGGAATAAAGAAGACTGTTGTCAATAATAAAATTGATTTAGTTCTCGTAGGTCCAGAGGTACCTCTGGTAGAAGGAATTCACGATTTCTTTTTGGCAGACGAACAATTAAAACATGTTTTAGTTATTGGTCCAGAGAAATATGCTGCTCAATTAGAAGGTAGTAAAGAGTTTGCGAAAGAATTTATGAAACGTCATAACATTCCAACGGCGGCTTACGAAAGCTTTACAAAAGACAATCTTGAAGATGGATTTACATTTTTAGAGTCGTTAAAACCTCCTTATGTATTAAAAGCAGATGGTTTAGCAGCAGGTAAAGGCGTATTGATTTTAGAAGATCTTCAAGAAGCAAAAAATGAATTGCAAGATATGCTAACCAACAATAAATTTGGTGAGGCTAGTAATACCGTTGTGATTGAGGAGTTTTTAGACGGAATAGAAATGAGCTGCTTTGTGTTAACAGATGGTAATGCTTATGTTCAGTTACCTAGCGCCAAAGATTATAAAAGAATTGGCGAAGGAGATACAGGACTAAACACGGGTGGTATGGGAGCTGTTTCTCCAGTGCCATTTGCATCTGATGAATTCATGCAAAAGATTACGGATAGAGTTATTGAACCAACTATTAACGGATTTAAAAAAGACGGTATTCCATATAAGGGTTTTGTGTTTTTTGGTTTGATTAAAGTAGAAGACGAACCAATGGTAATAGAGTATAATTGCCGAATGGGGGATCCGGAAACAGAAGTTGTGATGCCAAGATTGAAGTCTGATCTTTTAGAATTGTTAATTGCATGTGTTAACAATACATTAAGTGATGTTAAGGCTGAGTTTGATGAACGATCGTCTACTACCGTAATGTTAGTTTCTGGAGGATACCCAGAACCTTATGAAAAAGGAAAAGTAATTACAGGTACAGAAAACGTATCTGATTCGCTTGTTTTTCATGCAGGTACTTCCATAAAAGATAACAGTGTTATTACTAGCGGAGGCAGAGTAATTGCGGTTACGTCTTATGGTCAAGATTTTGAAAAAGCTTTAAAGAAGTCATATAAAAATATAAAGAAAATATCATTTGAAAATATGAAATTTAGGAATGATATAGGCTTTGATCTAATAAATAATTAATGAGAATAACATTAGTTGGAACCGGATATGTCGGTTTGGTATCAGGAACATGTTTTGCTGAAATGGGGAACCATGTTACTTGTGTTGATATTGATAATCATAAAATAGAAAAATTAAAAAATGGAGTAATCCCAATATTTGAACCTGGATTGGAATCTATGGTTTTATCAAATATTGAAAGAGAAAACTTATTTTTTAGTACAGATTTAAATTCTTGCTTAAATTCTTCTGAGGCTGTTTTCATAGCGGTTGGCACCCCGATGGGAGAGGACGGATCAGCTGATTTAAAATATGTACTTACTGTTGCAAAACAAATTGGTCAACTGATGGATAAGCCAATGGTTGTTGTTGATAAATCAACTGTTCCAGTTGGTACGGCCGATAAAGTAAGAGAAACAATTCAAAAGGAATTAGACTCAAGAAATCTAGATTTTACTTTTGATGTTGTGTCAAACCCTGAATTTTTGAAAGAAGGAGCTGCCATCAACGATTTTATGAAACCTGACCGAGTCGTTATTGGTGCTGATAGCGAAAGAGCTTTAAACACTATGCAAAAATTATACGCACCATTTTTGCGTACCAACGATAGGTTTATTGGAATGGATATCCGTTCTGCTGAAATGACTAAGTATGCTGCCAATGCTATGTTAGCTACAAAAATCTCTTTTATGAATGAGATTGCAAATATTTGCGAGCTGGTTGGTGCTGATGTTAATTTTGTTCGAAAAGGAATCGGTTCTGACAATAGAATCGGTTATAGTTTTATTTATCCAGGGAGTGGTTACGGAGGCTCTTGTTTTCCTAAAGATGTTAAGGCATTGACAAAAATCGCAAGTGAAAACAAGTATGATGCTAATTTAATAGCTTCTGTAGAAAAGGTGAATGACCGTCAGAAATTAGTGATTGCTAATAAGATTGTAAAACGATTTGGTGAAGATTTATCGGTCTTAACATTTGCCCTTTGGGGATTAGCATTTAAACCAGGAACTGATGATATGAGAGAAGCACCTGCAATTTATGTGGTTAAGGAGCTTGTTTCTAGAGGGGCTAAAGTAATTGCTTACGACCCAAAAGCCATGCATGAGGCTGAAACGTTTTATTTAAAAGATGTAAAGGGAATTAGCTATGTAAATTCAAAATATGAAGTTTTAAATAATGCTTCAGCTTTGATTCTTTTAACTGAATGGAAAGAGTTTAGATCTCCAGATTTTGGGGTGATTAGGTCTAAACTTTTAAATCCGATCATATTTGATGGTAGAAATCAATACAATGTATTTGATTTGGAATCTCAAGGATTTGAATATTACCAGATAGGTAAAAAAAGAGGATAGTTTTAATTAACAAACAATCTCATTTTTAGCATATTTTTCTGCTTTAGATAAATTAGTTTGATATGCCATTCCGAGTTTGATAAAGTATATATCAAACTGACAATTTATTCTTTATTAATTCAGAGAATCAAAATACAAAAAACATACTCATCGCCCCATTAAATTGGGGTTTAGGTCATGCTACTCGGTGTATACCCCTTATACAAAAATTACTAAAAGAAGGGTTTAATCCTATTATTGCTAGTGATGGTAGTGCTTTAGATTTACTGAAAAAAGAATTCCCAAATCTTACGTTTGAAAAGCTCCCTAGTTATCAAATTAAATACCCAAAGAACGGAGCTTTTATGTTGCCATATTTGTTGTGGCAATCACCTAAAGTATTAAGAGCAATAAATTCTGAGAGAAAACGGGTTTCTGAGTTTCACGCTAAGTATAATTTTGCCGGAATTATTTCAGACAATCGATACGGTGTTTATCACCCAGATACGCCTTCTGTTTTTGTATCCCATCAACTGGAATTACCAAACAAAATAGCCTCTAAAATACAATCAAGATATATCCATCAATTTCATGAAATTTGGATACCTGATGTAAAAGAAAAAGTTCTAAGTGGAAATTTATCTAATTGCCGATATAATACTAATGTCAAGTTCTTAGGGGTATTAAGTAGATTTCAGAAAAAACAACTCGAGCAAAATATTGAAGTGCTAGTTGTTCTTTCTGGTTTGGAACCTTTACGCACACAAATGGAAGACAAATTACTACAAGAACTGTCAAAATTTAAAGGTTCGGTTACACTTGTTAGGGGTGTAGTAGAAAGCAAACAGTCAAATGAAGTTTACAATAGAATAACACGTATTAATTATTGTACAACAGAACAGTTAGATGAATTAGTAAATCATGCCAATTTGGTAATTGCTAGATCGGGGTATTCAACAATTCTTGATCTTGCAAAATTAGAAAAAAGAGCATTTTTTATTCCTACCAAAGGACAACCAGAACAGCAATACTTGGCAAAACATTTAGAAGAGATAAATATTGCGCCTTATTGCCAATTAAAAGATTTTAAAGTTGAACTTTTTAAAGAGTTAAAAAATTATACTGGATTTAAAAAATTAAATACTGCACTACCAGAAGAGTTATTTCACCTTTTTGAGCGTGAATGAAAACTCAGATCCTTTTCCATAAGTACTTTTTACAAGTATGGTTTCGTCATGGGCCTCAACTATATGCTTTACAATAGAAAGCCCCAATCCAGAGCCCCCTTGTTCTCTAGACCTACTCTGATCAACTCGATAAAATCGTTCGAATAATCGCGAAAGGTACTCTTTCTTAATTCCTTCGCCATTATCTGATACTTTTACCAACACTTTTTGATTTCCATAAGATTCAATACTTACCACAGTGGTGCCTCCAACTTTTCCGTATTTAATCGAATTAACTAAGAGATTTATAAGTACCTGCTCCATGCGAATAACATCTCCATACACCAAGATAGGGATGTCATATTTTTTATTAAAAGTAAGTGCAACGCGTTGTTTACGGGCTTTCATTTCTAACAAATCAAAAACGCCATTAATCAGCTCAATAATATTAAACTGTTGGATATTTAAAGACATTTCGTTAGACTCTAGTTTAGAAATCATATCTAAGTCTTTTACAATCGACACAAGTCTTTCAACACTTTTGTTTGCTCTATCTAGGTATTTTACACTAATCTCTTTGTCGTCTATGGCGCCATCAATGAGCGTTAATAAGTAACCTTGAACAGTAAATAGCGGTGTTTTTAATTCGTGAGAAACGTTACCTAAGAATTCTCTTCTATACGATTCTCGTTCGTTAAGGTTTGCAATCTCCACTTGTTTTTCTTCAGCAAATCGCTTAACCTCTTTAGAAAGCGTTTCCATATCCGTAGTTATAGTAGCTTTCGTTAGATCTTTAGAATCTAATAAAGAAACATTGTCGTATATACTTTTTATTCGTTTGTAAATAAAACGCTCAACACGTATTTGAACTACAATAAAAGAAAATATAAAACCTAAAAAGGCTGTAATAAGAATTATATTTGTCGGGACTTCTTGTTGAAGGATGTATTCTAATGAATATAATGCAAAAACAAAGAAAAGCGCAATGAATATAGAACACCGAAAAGCAAAAGAATAGGTCTTTTTGAACTTCATTGCCTAAAGTTTAATCTAAAATATTTTAATCAGATACAAATTTGTATCCCACTCCTTTAACTGTTTTAAAATAGGCATCACCTATTTTTTCACGAAGCTTTCTAATGTGCACGTCTATGGTTCTACCGCCAACCACAACTTCGCTACCCCAAACCTGATCTAAAATAACTTCACGTTTAAATACTTTACCCGGTTTTGAAGCTAATAAAGAAAACAGTTCAAATTCTTTTCTTGGTAAGAAAATATCTTTACCATTTTTAGTAACAATATATTCGTCTCTATTAATGGTAATAGAGCCTACAGCCATTTTTTCTACTGGGCCATCTGTTTTTAATCTGCGTAAAAGCGATTTTACCTTGCCTACCAATACCTTTGGTTTTACGGGTTTGGTAATATAATCATCAGCACCGGCATCAAATCCAGCAACTTGAGAGTAGTCTTCACCACGAGCCGTAAAAAATGCAATAAGCACTTCATCCATACCATTAATAGCTCTAATTTTTTCGCAAGCCTCTATACCATCCATTTCAGGCATCATAACATCTAATAAAATTAAATGTGGCCTCCATTTTTCTGCCTTTTCTATAGCTTCAACACCATTACTGGCAGTATCAATATGATAGCCCTCATTGCTTAAGTTAAAACCAACAATTTCTAAAATATCTGGTTCGTCATCAACCAATAAAATTTTAATGTCTTTTTTCTTCATGTGTATAGATGAAAATAAGTTCAGAGTATCAAAGATACATAAAGAAATCAAACGGTTGTTAAAGTAACTTTCACTTAACAATCATTTAATATAGCCATCCCTTCTCATTACTTTATTTTAACTGTATCGCTAATACCATTATCATATTGTTAAAATTAGCCCTTAAAAATAAAGATAATCAAAGATATGTCGTATATTTGGAAACCCAAACAAAAATTGTTAACTAAAAATTTTTTTACATGAAAAAACTTTACTTTTTATTTTCTTTTTTATTTGTTGCCGGAATTTCATTCGGGCAAGAATTATTATTAAACGGAGATTTTGAATCTTGGGATAATCCAAACAGCCCTACTAGCTGGACAAAAGCTGAAAGTGTTGATCAAGAATCTGCAGTAGCAAATGTAAATGGTGGCGCTTATTCGGCTAAACATACTGGTGGAACTTCAGATTTAACTCAAGAAGTTTCTGGGATTATTCCAGGAAACTCATACACTTTAACGTTATGGTATAAAGTTGATCCAGGATTTGGTGACGGTACTGATGCAAGAATATGGAGTTACTGGTTAAATGGTGCTTCTACTGTTACTGATGCAGCGACTGATGCTATTTTACGTGGTCCGAATAATAACTATTTTGATAATAATGGAAATATTTGGACAGAATATACGGCAACAATTAATGCTCCAGCAGGTGTAAATGGTTTTCGTTTTGAAGTACGTACTTATGGAACAGCTGTCGTATACTGGGATGATTTTTCTTTCTTTGCTGAAGCAGCCTCACCAGACCCAGGATTAACAATTAGTGCACCAACAGAAGGAGAAGAAATATTAACGGACGAAGTAGATGTTAGCTATATTGTGAGTAATTTTGATGTTCAAGATGGTACAGGTGATGGTAGAATTAGATATACTTTAGACTCAGATCCTGCAGTATTAGTATCAAACACAGACCCAATTTCATTAACTGGTTTAAGTGACGGAGCTCATACTATGTATATGGAGCTTGTTGACAATTCAAACAATGTGCTTTCACCCGAAGTAAATGCAACAGTTAATTTTACTGTAAATAATATTGTACAAACTTTGCCATTTCTTGAACCATTTAATTATACTGCGGGACAAACTCTAGGTGATCAAAATATTTGGGTAGATAATTTCTCAGGGACAAGTCCGGATATTGCTTCAGGTAGTTTAAATTATTCTACATTAATGGGTTCGGGAAATTCGGTATCATTTATTGGTTCTGGTGCAGATCCAACAGTCGATTATACGCCAACATCTTCTGGTAAAATTTATGCTTCTTTTATTATGGATGTAACCGATTTGTCTTCTGTTACAGGGAACGGTTATTTTGCCATTTTAAGAGCAGATGATGGGCAATATAGATGTAGGCTGTTTACAGAATATATTGACGCTGATACTTATAATATAGGAGTAAGTGCAAGTAGCACTCTTACAGTCTCAACAGGTCCATTTAACGATAATACTAGTATTTTTGTTGTTATGAGCTATGATTTAGATAATGATATAGTAAGTGCTTGGGTGAACCCTGCTTTTGGAGGCGCAGAACCAAGTGCGGATATCTCCGAAGCATCTGGAACTTCTGGTGTTACATTGTCTCAGTTTATGATAAGACAAGCAAGCGCTACTCAAACACCTGGTATTACACTTGACGAACTAAGAATTGGAACCTCATGGGCTGATGTCGCCGGAGCCACACTTTCAGTGCCAAGTAATAACCAAATAGAAGGCTTTGCAATGTACCCTAATCCAGTATCTAATGGGTATTTAACCATCCGTTCTAATAGCAATGCAGAAAAGTCTATTCAAGTGTTTGATGTAATAGGCAAACAAGTATTTACTACAACAACTAGAGGATCTGAGGCATTGGATGTTTCAAATATATCTAAAGGAGTTTATATTTTAAAAGTAAGTGAAGAAGGGAAAACTGCTACGAGAAAGCTGATTATCGAATAAGCTTAAAGATATTTATATATAAATTTAAACTCCCCCAAATTTGGGGGAGTTTTGTTTTTACATACAGCTATGAAATTAGATTTTAAAAAAATCCTGTTTTTAGATATTGAAACGGTACCTGAGGTAGCACAGTACGATATGTTATCGGATGAAAAGAAAGAATTATTTACTTTAAAAACGGCTTATCAACGTCAAGAAGAAGATAGCCCTGAATCGTTTTATGAACGCGCAGGTATTTGGGCTGAATTTGGTAAAATTGTTTGTATTTCAATTGGTTATTTTTCAAAATTCGATGCAGAGAGGTCTTTTCGTGTGACTTCATTTTATGGAGAAAATGAGAAAGAAATACTCTTGAGTTTCGAATCACTTTTAGAAAAGCATTTTGCAAATCCACAAGTGGTACTCTGTGCTCACAATGGTAAAGAATTCGATTTTCCTTATATCGCAAGAAGAATGATTGTTCATCAAATAGCGTTGCCTGAGAAGTTAAATCTATTTGGTAAGAAGCCATGGGAGGTACCCCATCTTGACACCATGGAACTCTGGAAATTTGGAGACTACAAACATTATACATCTCTTAAGTTGTTAACTCATATTTTGGGTATTCCATCACCAAAAGATGATATTGACGGAAGCAAAGTGGCTGACGTATTTTATGTTGAAAAAGACCTCGAACGAATCGTTCATTATTGTGAAAAAGATACGGTGGCGGTGGCCCAGTTATTATTACGTCTTTTCAATCATGAGTTGTTAAAAGAAACTGAAATTGTAAGTGTTTAATTTACGCTTCCATCTTCATACTCAATTCAAGCCAACGTTCTTCTTTAGTTGCGATATCTTGAATTATAGTCTGCAATTTTTGTGACACGGTTTGAATGTCCTCTTGAGCAACTGTACCTTCTACAAACATATTTTCAAGCTTTGATTTTTCTTGTTCTAAATCAGCAATTTCTTTTTCTATTGATTGAAATTCACGCTTTTCATTATAAGATAATTTTACCTTACTTGTGTTTTGACGTTGGGGTTTTTCTGTCTTTTCTTTGGGCTGTTCAATAGCTGGCGCAGAATCTTCATAAGCACGGTAATCAGTGTAATTTCCTGGGAAAGAATAAATAGAACCACCACCTTCAAATACAAAAAGTGAATCCACTATTTTGTCCATAAAATAACGATCGTGTGAAACAACAATTAAATTTCCAGGAAAATCAAGTAAGAAGTTTTCGAGTACATTTAAAGTAACAATATCTAAATCATTTGTAGGCTCATCAAGAATTAAAAAGTTCGGATTTTGAATCAAAACGGTACATAAGTACAATCGTTTCTGCTCACCACCAGATAATTTCTCTACAAAATCATATTGCTTTTTACGGTCAAATAAAAAGCGCTCTAACAATTGTCCCGCAGATATTTTGTGTCCTTTGGCTAAAGGAATATAATCTCCGTATTCTTTGATAACTTCAATGACCTTTTGACTTTCTTTAATTTGAATTCCTTTTTGAGAATAATACCCAAATTTTACAGTATCTCCCACAACTAACTTACCAGCATCAATAGGAATTTTACCGGTTAATATGTTGAGAAATGTAGACTTACCTGTTCCGTTTTTACCTACAATACCAATTCGTTCACCTTTTTTAAAAACATAGTCAAAACCACTGGCAATTTTTAATGAGTCAAAAGCTTTTGAAATTTTATGCAGCTCTACAATTTTATTGCCGAGACGCTCCATGTTAATTTCTAATTGCACTTGATGATCTGACCTACGTTGGTGGGCTTTTTTCTTTATTTCAAAGAAATCATCAATGCGAGATTTAGATTTAGTAGTGCGGGCCTTTGGTTGTCTTCGCATCCAATCTAATTCCTTTTTGTAAAGAATTTTGGTTTTATGCAATTCTGTTTGTTCGCGTAATTCACGTGCTTCTTTTTGCTCTAAGAAATAAGAGTAGTTCCCCTTGTATTTATAAAGCTGACCATTATCTAGTTCAAGAATATCATCACAAATACGTTCTAAAAAGTACCGATCATGCGTTACCATAAACAAAGTAATTTTTTCGCGTTGTAAATAATGCTCTAACCATTCAATCATTTCTAAATCTAGATGATTGGTTGGCTCATCTAGAATAAGCAAATCAGGTTTGTGAATAAGCGTAATGGCAAGGGCGAGTCGTTTGCGTTGCCCACCTGAGAGTACTTTAATAGACTGCTTTAAATCGTCAAATTTTAACTTTGAAAGAATTTGTTTGTATTGCGTTTCAAAATCCCAAGCTTGGTGCTGTTCCATTTGCTCAAAGGCCTTTTGGTATGCTTTTTCGTCATTGGGATTTTCTAAAGCTTTTTCGTAGGCTTCAATTACTTTTAAAATTGGATTGTCTGAATCAAAAATGGCTTCTTCAATGGAACTATCGGTTGGTAAATCATCTGTTTGAGCCAAATACGCCACTCGCAATCCTTTGCGTTTAGAAACAGTACCATTATCTGGTTGATCAATACCTGCAAGAATATTTAATATAGATGTTTTACCGGTTCCGTTTTTTGCAACAAATGCAATTTTTTGATCTTTATTAATTCCGAAAGAGATATTTTGAAATAAACTTCGTTCACCGTAACTCTTTGATATACTTTCTACAGTTAAATAATTCACTAGTACTATTTTTTGCAAAGGTCGTAAAAGAAATTGTCTTTTCTAACCTGAGTTAAATGTGTACCTTTGGTCAGCTTCATGAATCCTTTACTAGACATACAAAATCTCAATATTTCTTTTACTTCTGAAAATGAACACAATCAGGTAATTCATAATGTATCTTATTATTTAAATGAGAATGAAATATTAGGAATTGTGGGAGAGTCAGGTAGTGGAAAATCTGTAACCTCTATGGCAGTTATGGGATTGTTGCCTGAAAAAACTGCAAAAATTGAAGGCGAAATTTTATTTCAAAATCAAGATTTAAAAAGCTTAAGTAATAAAGCTTTTCAAGCTTTAAGAGGAAATCATATTGCGATGATTTTTCAAGAACCGATGACTTCCTTAAATCCGAGTTTGACATGTGGATTTCAGGTTATGGAGATTTTACAGCAACATACAGATTTGTCTCAAAAAGAAATCAATGAAGAAGTGATTTCTCTTTTCGAAAAAGTAAAATTACCCAGGCCAAAAGAAATTTTTAATCAATATCCGCATCAAATATCTGGTGGCCAAAAGCAACGCGTTATGATTGCTATGGCAATAGCATGTAAACCTCAAATTTTGATTGCTGATGAGCCTACTACTGCGCTAGATGTAACAGTTCAAAAAGAAATTATTGAGCTTCTTAAAGAATTACAGAAAGAAACGGGAATGAGCGTTGTTTTTATTTCTCATGATTTAGGCTTGGTTTCTGAAATTGCAAATCGTGTAGTGGTTATGTTTAAAGGTAAAGTGGTTGAAACAGGAAGCGCTAAAGAGGTGTTTTTAAATCCTCAAGAAGAATATACCAAAGCCCTTATTTATAGCAAACCATCTTTAAAAGAGCGCTTAAAAAAATTACCAACAGTTGCTGATTTTGTGAATAAGCAGGTAAAAAAAGAGATTTTATCAGCAGCAGATAGAAAAAAACGTCACGAAATTATATATAGTCAAAACCCAATTTTAGAGGTTAAAAATTTAAAGACGTATTATAAAAGCAAGAAGCCTTTGTTTGGTAAAGCAGCAAGTGATGTAAAGGCTGTGGATGATGTTTCATTTAAGATTTACGAAGGAGAAACAGTTGGATTGGTGGGAGAATCTGGATGTGGTAAATCCACGCTTGGTAGAACCATTCTCGGGTTGGAGCAGATTACAGATGGAGAGTTATGGTATAAAGGTAGCCCTATCTACAATATGACATCTTCAGAAAGAAAAGCATTAGGAAAAGAGATTCAATTAATCTTTCAAGATCCTTATTCTTCTTTAAACCCAAGAATACCTGTCGGAAAAGCCATATTAGAGCCTATGAAGGTTCATGGAATTTTGAATTCAGATAAAGAACGAAAGATTTATGTGCTTGAATTGCTGGAAAAGGTTGGTTTAGAAAAAGAACACTTTTACAGATATCCTCATGAATTTTCTGGAGGTCAAAGGCAACGAATAGGAATTGCACGTACTATTGCTCTAAAACCTAAATTAATTATTTGTGATGAGTCAGTTTCGGCATTAGACGTTTCTGTTCAAGCCCAGGTTTTAAACTTGTTGAATGATTTAAAAGAGACTTTTCAATTCACATATATTTTTATTTCACACGACTTGTCTGTAGTAAAATTTATGAGTGATCAACTACTTGTAATGCATCAAGGAAAGTTGGTTGAACAAGGAGATGCAGATAAGATTTACAAATCGCCAAAACAGGAGTATACAAGAAAACTAATTGAAGCAATTCCAACGGGAATTTAACGTTTCTAAACCTATTAGAATTGTATATTTGTGGCAAAATGAAAAAGAAAATCAAACTAAAAACAAAAGAATGAAAATTATAGTGCCTATGGCGGGAATTGGCTCACGCCTTCGTCCGCATACATTAACTACTCCAAAGCCTTTAACTTTAATTGCCGGAAAACCAATTGTACAAAGATTGGTAGAAGACATAGCAAAAGTTGTAAATCAGGAAATTGAAGAAATTGCCTTTATTATTGGTCCTGCAGCCAAAGGGTTTCCTAGCAATACAAAAGACAATTTATTAACTATTGCGGCTAACTTAAACGCTAAAGGAAGTGTATATGTGCAAGAAGAAGCTTTGGGAACAGCACACGCAATACAATGTGCAAAAGATGCATTAGACGGACCTTGTGTTGTTGCATTTGCCGACACTTTGTTTAGAGCAGACTTTACTTTAGATGCAGAAGCTGATGGCGCAATTTGGGTGAAACAAGTTGAAGACCCAAGCGCTTTTGGCGTAGTAAATTTAAAAGATGGATACATTACTGAGTTTGTAGAAAAACCAACAGAATTTGTTTCTGATTTAGCCATTATTGGAATATACTATTTTAAAGATGGTAGAATTTTAAGAGATGAAATTCAGTACTTGTTAGATAATGATATTAAAGAAAAAGGAGAATATCAATTAACGAATGCTTTAGAAAACATGAAGCAGAAAGGATTGAAATTTGTTCCTGGAAAGGTAGATGCATGGATGGATTGTGGTAACAAAAATGTGACCGTAGAAACCAATAGTCGTATTTTGGATTTCGCACAAGAAGATGGAGAAAATCTGACCTCTGATGATGTAAAATTGGAAAACGCTGAAATTATTCAACCTTGTTTTATCGGAAAGAATGTGGTGCTTAAAAATGCTACTATTGGGCCTAATGTATCTTTAGGAGAAGGAAGTGTAGTTGAAAATGCAACAATTAAAAACTCTTTGATACAAACCAACACTAAAATTAGCAATGCAAATTTAGACAATGCAATGATTGGTCATCATGCCGTTTATAATGGAGAGTATACATCTGTTAGTATCGGAGATTATTCTCAACTTATATAATATGATAAAACGAAGTTCGCAATATATAGGGTTAATTTTTCTGTTGAGCACTTCGTTTATTTGCTTTTCTCAAGATGACGGTCTTCAAATTGTTGAAGATGTAGACGATATTCAAATTAAGTTTGAAAATCATTATTTCGAGGCTCTAAAATATAAGGCTATCGGAAACTATTCTAGAGCAGTAACAGAACTAGAAACTTGCCAGCAGTTGATACCTAATGATGTTGCGGTGGATTTTGAATTTTCGAAGAATTATTTGCAGCTAGGTAAATTTAATGAAGCTGCTTTATATGTCGAAAAAGCACTTCGTAAAGACAGTCTTAACATTTGGTATTTAAAACACGCAAAAGGTATTTATGTAAAGCAATACCGTTATCCAGAGGCTATTGCGGCCCAACAAAAGATTATTACTCTAGACCCTAGAGACAAACCAGAATTGGTTTTGCTATATGTTATTTCTGGCGATAGGGATAGCGCTCAAATGTTATTGGATGAATTGAAGGCTTCGGGCATTTGGAATAGTAGACTAGAAAACTATCAAAAAACCATTGCAAATTATACCAAGAGAAATTCTAATGCCGTAAATGCAGACAAACATATACCTAAGAGTTTAAATGATTTAAAGAAAGATTTTACAGACACTAAATCTTTCAATTCATTAAAAGCTTTGATGCAATTATATTTTGAGAATGGGGAATTTGAGAGTTTACTTGATTTGTCAAACGAAGGCTTGGAGTTATACCCTGCGCAGCCAATCGTCTATTTATTAAACGGCACAGCTTTGAATGAAATTAAGAAATATAATAATGCAATTAACGTTTTAATGACAGGGCTAGACTTTATCATAGAAGACATTCCGCTTGAAATTAAGTTTTATAAAGAATTAAAAGTTGCTTATGTTGCAAGTAATGATGGTGCGAATGTTGAAAAATGTGATAAACGAATTAAAGAACTAGAAAAGCAGCAAACAAATTAATGAAAAGAGTAGTTGTATTTACATTAGTTATACTTGCGATTGTAGGGTGTAAATCTAATAAAGTGACTGTACCTGGCACTGCAGTTGCAATGTCTACAAAAAAGGTAATTAAAAACCATCAAGAAAATCATTTTGATGCAGAATTCATGTCTGCAAAACTAAAAGCAGTTTACGATGATGGTAAAACGAAACAAACAATAAGTGTTAAGTTTAGAATGCAAACTGATTCAGCCATTTGGATGAGTGGTACTGTGATGGGATATCCAGTTGCAAAGTTGCTTATAACTCCGGAAAGTGTTCAGTTTTATGAAAAATTGGACAAATCTTATTTTGAAGGAGATTTTGAGTTGTTGAGTAATTTTTTAGGTACAGATGTGAGTTTTAATTTAATGCAAAACCTATTACTCGGTCACTCAGTAAAGCCTTTAAAGAGTGCTAAATTTAGTGCGGTTGTAGATGATGCTAGTTATAAATTATCACCGAAAGAACAGGAAGCATTGTTTGATGTTTTCTTCTGGGTGTATCCCAATCATTTTCGACTAAAGAAACAGCAGATTAGTCAGCCAACTGAGCAGAAAAGATTGACCATAGAGTATGGAGATTATCAAAAAGTAGAAGAGCACTTGATACCAAAAGATGTAAGAATAACTGCGATTGAACAAACAGATAGAACTTTGTTAACTCTTGAATATAGAGGCGTCGAATTAAACAAAAAACAAACATTTCCATATAAAGTACCGCAAGGGTATAAACCTATTTCTTTTGAATAAAATGAAACTAACGAAACCCCAAAAATACTTTCATATCCTATTGTTATTATTTGTAGGAACAGTTGGTTATTCTCAAACCAAAGCAGAATTGGAGGCAGAACGTAAGGCTATTCAAAAAGAAATTACCACAATACGTGCTATTTTAAAAAGAACTGAAACGGAAGAACAGAATCAGTTAGATGTTTTAAACGATTTAAATATTCAAATTGCAACTCAAGAAAAATTACTTGCAGCATTTAAAAGAGAGTCAGCCGCTTTAAACTCTGAAATTAATACGAATGAAAAAGCAATAGAAAAGCTTGAAAAAGAACTACAAACTTTAAAGAACGATTACGCCGATATGATTTATCGTTCCTATAAAAGTAAATCACAGCAGAGTAGATTAATGTTTGTATTGTCTTCAGATAATTTTTACCAAGCGTATCAGCGTGTACAGTATATGAAGCAGTATACTGACTTTAGAAAAGCTCAAGGAGAACAAATTGAAATTAAGGCACAAGATTTAGAAAAGAAGAACGATACACTTCGGGTTCAGAAGCAAGAGAAAACAGTACTTCAAGACGAGGCAGAAGAGGAGAAAAAAGTACTAGACGTTGAAAAACAAAAGCAAGAAAAAATTATTACTGATATTCGTAAAAATGAGAAAAAGTACAAGCGAGATATAAAGAAAAAACAAGCAGAGCAACGTAAAATAAATGCACAGATTGAAAAAATAATTCGAGATGAAATTGCAAAATCAAATAAGGGATCTGGGAAGAAATCATCAACTTCATTTAAATTATCACCAGAGGCAAAAGAATTAGCTGTAAAGTTTGAGTCTAACCAAGGAAAACTTCCGTGGCCGGTAGAGCGAGGAGTTGTTTCTAGAAGATTCGGTAAACAAAAGCATCCAACTTTAAGCGGAATTTTTATAGAAAGTAATGGAGTTCGAATTACAACTTCTGAAGGTTCTGAAGCTAGAGCTGTATTTAATGGCAAGGTTTTAAGAATTCAATCTGTAAGTGGTAAAAAAGCCGTTTATGTGCAGCACGGAAATTACATTACCATTTATAACAATCTCGAGAAAGTATTTGTAAAACCGGGTTATGAGGTAGATACCAAACAATCAATAGGAACAGTTTATACAGATAAAGTAACGAAGAAAACGGTTCTAAAATTCCAATTATGGAAAAATATTACAAGGTTAAATCCTGCTTTATGGATTTATAAGCTTTAAGAGAATAAAGCTTTTAGTTCTGTAGCATCGTTTGGTTGCATTTTTCCAGAAAGCACTAAACTTAGTTGTTTTCTCCTTAATGCCCCTTCAAAACGCTCTTTTTCTAACTTTGTTTCTGGTATAACTTCAGGTACTTTTACAGGAGTACCAGTTCTATCAACTGCCACAAATGTGTATATACCCTCGTTTACTTTTGTACGCTCACCGGTTTCTCTATCTTCAATCCAAACATCTACATAAATTTCCATAGAAGACCTGAAGGAGCGAGACACCTTAGCCTCAATAGTAACAACACTCCCCACTGGCACAGCTTTATTAAATGCAACATGATTTACAGAGGCGGTAACAACAATTCTTCGAGAATGTCTTTGAGCGGCAATACTACATGCGCGATCCATACGAGCCAATAATTCTCCTCCAAATAAATTGTTTAGAGCATTAGTCTCTCCAGGCAAAACAATATCGGTCAATACTGCTAATGATTCTTTTGGATATTTCGCACGCATAGTTTTTATTTTTTCGCAAAGATACATGCTTTAGATGAACCTGTAATGAAGAATATTTATAAAAGCACAGAAATATTATAAAACAAAAAAGGGCGCATGGCGCCCTCAAAAAAATAATACTCCAAAGAGCTTAAAATGGTTTCACTAATAACCAAGCATCTTTAGAATCGGTTGCTTTAATTGTTTTTAAAGCCTTAATGGCTTCTGCTCGTGTGTCAAAACTTGCATAAGCAACTTGGGTCAACTCCCATTTATTTTTGCCAAGAATTTCGGCATCAAAACCTTTTTCATGTAATTGAGCTACTTTTTTTAATGCATTAGCAGGCTCTCTAAAAGCACCAGCAATTACATGATAATTTTTAATCTCTTTATCAACATTTAATGTAATAGTTGGCAATGGTTTATCTATAACAAAAGTAGCTTGTTGAATTTTTTGCTCAACCATTTCTTGTTCTTGCTGTTCAGCAGCAAGTTGATTATTGTACTGATTTACGTTGTATTCGTTCCATCCAAAGCTGCCTAAGCTAAACACTATAGCTGCTGTGGCTGCATATTTTAATAAAATTGGAGTACGCTTTTTACTGTTTGTGCTAACAACTAATTCGGTATTTAAAACGGCAGATTTTTGTTTGTATACTTCTCGTTTAATTGTTGTTGAACTGTAACCGCTTAAACCAAATGCACTTGTTAAGTAGTTTTCTGTGGTATTTGGTTCAAATAGCAATTGTCCTTCCTCATTTTTAAATAGGCTACCTATTTTAGGTAGGTCTATTCCATCTTCTTTTAGTTGTTGATTCCATATTTCTACAACCGCTTTAATTTTGTCTACAGCCTGTGCAAACGGTATTTGCTCAGCTGTGGCAATATAGTTAGCTAAAAGACCATCATTATTTGTTAAATGCCTATTAAAACTAATTTTTTTAGTAGGAGGATAAAACGTATGTGTATATTGATTCATAGTTGCAGAAACTTCATTGGTCACAAAACCGCCGAATTGAGGTACTATTACACAATCATATCTGTAAAGTAAGTCACTTATGTAGGTTGTTATAATCATTAATTCAAAGATAGAAAATAGCAAGAGCTGTTTTAAAAAGAAATGAATGAGTTATTAACAATTATAGTAACAATTTAATAGTGAATTAATTACGTAAATTAGTGTCAAATTTAATGCTATGAATGAGAGGGAATTACTCGCAGCCTTAGCTTTGCAAAAAGCCAAAGGTATTGGAGATATACTTTCTAAAAAATTAATTGTCCAATGTGGCGGTGCTGAGGCTGTTTTCAAAACAAAGCCTAGTGTACTTTCTAAAATCTCACAGGTTGGCACTCAAACTTTGCGATTCCTTCAAGATACGTCTCTTTTTCATATAGCTGAAAAAGAATTAAAAAAAGCGCAAAGCGAGAACTTGTCGTTGCTCTATTTTCTAAATGAAAATTATCCTGAGAAATTAAAACATTGTATAGATGGACCATTGATCTTATTTCAAGATGGAGCGGTTAATCTCAACAATAATCGAATTATAAGCATTGTTGGTACTAGACAAATGACCTTGTATGGTAGAGACATTATTCAAAAGTTGGTTTCAGAATTAAAAGAGTACAATCCTATAATTATAAGTGGTTTTGCCTATGGAGTAGATATTACAGCTCAAAAAGCTGCTTTAGAAAATAAGTTACAAACCATTGGAGTATTGGCACACGGATTTGGTCAAATTTATCCAAAAGCACATAAAAAATATGTACATCAAATAAATGAACAAGGCGGATTTTTATCAGAGTTTTGGTTTGATGATCCTCCAAATAGAGAACATTTCTTACAGCGAAATAGAGTAGTTGCAGGAATATCAGACGCAACTATTATTATAGAGTCTGGAGAAAAAGGAGGCTCTTTAGTAACAGCGGATATCGCCAATTCATACAATAGAGATGTGTTTGCTGTTCCCGGGAAAATAACAGATGGTTTAAGTGCTGGTTGTAATGCACTTATTAGTTCAAATAAAGCGGCACTTTTAACTTCAGCAAATGACATTGTAAGAGCACTTAATTGGGATATTCCAAATAAAGAATCTAATCTTAAGCAGCCAACATTATTTTTAGATTTAACTTCAGAGGAACAAGCCGTCTTTGATCATTTATTAATCAACGGGAAACAACATATAGATACTTTATCCCTTAAGCTTCAAATGCCGATATTTAAGCTATCTTCAACGCTTTTTAATTTAGAAATGAAAGGAGTAGTGAGAGCGCTTCAAGGCAAGCTTTTCGAAGCTTCAAATTAACAAACTTTTGACACTCTTAGTCTTGTTATTTTAGCTAAATTTGGTTTCTTTTTAATTTTTGAAATAGAATGGCGAATTTTTCGAAATGGCTTGGTGCTGCATTGGGTTGGTCTGTTGGTGGTCCAATAGGTGGAATTATAGGGTTTGTTGTGGGTAATTTTATAGATGGATTTAGTGCTTCAGATGTTAAAAATGCACGAGAGTTTCAAGAAGGTGCACGTTCAACACAATCTGGAGATTTCGAAATTAGTTTATTGATTTTATCTGCAGTTGTTATAAAAGCAGACGGTAAGATTGATCAACGAGAACTTAAGTATGTACGAAGTCATTTTGTACAGATGTACGGATACGAGAGAGCACAACACGCTTTTAAGTTGTTTAATGGCATCATTAAAAACAACAAAATTTCTACAAGGCAAGTTTGTATTCAAATTAGACAGCATATGACACATGCTACGAGATTACAATTGATACATTTCTTGTTTGGTATTGCAAAGGCAGATGGCCATGTGAATAAGGATGAAGTTGAAATGATTCATAAAATCGCGAATTATCTGTTTATCAATCAGAATGATTTTGAGTCGATCAAAGCGATGTTCTATGACGGTATAGGCAATGCTTACAAAATTTTAGAGATTGAAAAAACAGCTTCTGATGCTGATGTGAAAAAAGCATACAGGCGCATGGTTAAAAAACATCATCCAGATAAATTACAGCATTTAGGAGAGGAGCACGTAAAAGGTGCTGAAGATAAATTTAGACAAATACAAAAGGCATACGAAAGTATTCAGAAAGAACGAGGATTATAGGAGACTTAACCCTCTCAAATTCATACAAATTTCTTAATTTCGCAGCCTAATTCTTTTGAAGGTAAGAAATGAGTAAAAAATTCAGAGAGTATAAGGGATTGAACCTGCCAAAAGTAGCAGAAGAAACATTGTCGTTTTGGGAAGAAAATAACGTGTTTGAAAAGAGTATTTCTATACGTGATGGAGCTGCCCCTTTTGTGTTTTTTGAAGGACCTCCTTCAGCCAACGGTTTACCAGGAATTCATCACGTTATGGGGCGTACGATTAAGGATATTTTTTGTCGTTACAAAACATTGCAAGGGTTTCAAGTAAAGCGCAAGGCGGGTTGGGATACCCACGGTCTACCAATTGAGTTGGGTGTTGAAAAAGAATTAGGAATTACCAAAGAAGATATTGGCACTAAAATTTCGGTTGAGGAATATAACGAGGCTTGTAGAAAAGCCGTAATGCGTTATACTGATGTTTGGGAAAATTTGACCAAAACTATGGGGCATTGGGTAGATATGAATGACCCTTATGTGACCTATGAACCAAAATATATGGAGTCTGTTTGGTGGTTATTAAAACAGCTTTATACAAAAAACTTATTGTATAAGGGATATACAATTCAGCCGTATTCGCCAAAAGCAGGTACTGGTTTAAGTTCGCATGAGATCAATCAACCAGGTGCTTATCAAGATGTGACTGACACTACAATTGTAGCGCAATTTAAAATGGTTGATGGACAAACGTTACCATTTAACATACAACCTTCTGAAGTACATTTTTTAGCTTGGACAACTACTCCATGGACATTGCCAAGTAACACTGCTTTAACAGTGGGGCCAAAAATTGAGTATGTTTTGGTTCGTACTTTTAATCAATACACACACAAAGAAGTTTATTTAGTATTGGCTAAAGCTTTGGTAGGAAAACAGTTTTCTAAAAAATATTTTGAAGTTACTGATGACACTGAATTTGAGGCTTATGAAGCCGGTGCCAAGAAAATTCCATTTAGAATTCTTGATACTTGTTTAGGTTCAGATTTAGTAGGAAAAAGGTATGAACAGTTATTACCGTATACATTGCCTTATGAAAATGCGAATAATGCATTTATAGTAATTGCTGGTGATTTTGTAACTACAGAAGATGGTACTGGTATTGTTCATACAGCGCCAACTTTTGGTGCAGATGATGCTTTGGTTGCCAAACAAGCAACACCACCTGTACCTCCAATGTTAGTGTTAGACGACAACGACAACCCAGTTCCATTGGTTGATTTACAAGGGAGATTTACAAAACACGTGGGTGATCTTGCAGGTAAATATGTGAAGAATGAATACTATACAGATGATGAAGTTCCTAATAAATCAGTAGATGTTGAAATTGCCATTAAACTAAAAGAAGAGAATAAAGCATTTCATGTAGAAAAATACAAGCACAGTTATCCGCATTGCTGGAGAACAGATAAACCAGTGTTGTATTATCCTTTAGATTCTTGGTTTGTTCGTGTTACAGAGAAACGCGAGAGAATGTTTGACTTGAATGAAGAAATCAACTGGAAACCAGCTTCAACTGGTGAGGGTAGATTTGGGAATTGGTTAAAAAATGCCAACGACTGGAACCTTTCGCGCTCAAGATATTGGGGAATTCCTTTGCCTATTTGGAGAACTGAAGATGGCACAGAAGAAATTATTGTTGGTTCTGTAGAAGAATTAAAAGCTGAAATGGCAAAAGCTATGGATGCAGGTTTTTTAGAAAAAGATATTTATGCTGATTTTGTTGTAGGCGACATGAGTGACGCTAACTACGCAAAATTAGATTTACATAAGAATATAGTAGATCAAATCACTTTGGTTTCGGCTTCAGGTAAACCTATGAAGCGCGAATCTGATTTGATTGATGTTTGGTTTGATTCTGGATCAATGCCTTATGCACAGTGGCACTATCCTTTTGAAAACAAAGAGTTAATTGATGCCAATGATTTCTATCCTGCAGATTTTATTGCAGAAGGAGTTGACCAAACAAGAGGATGGTTCTATACGCTGCATGCAATAGCAACCATGGTTTTTGATACAAAGGCTTACAAAAATGTAGTTTCTAATGGACTAGTTTTAGACAAACATGGTAAAAAAATGTCTAAGCGTTTAGGTAATGCTGTAGATCCATTTGAAACCATGAAAAAATATGGTCCAGATGCTACGCGTTGGTACATGATTTCAAATGCAAACCCATGGGATAACTTAAAGTTTGATGTGGAAGGGATTGATGAGGTACGCCGTAAGTTTTTTGGAACATTATACAATACTTACTCGTTCTTTAGCTTATATGCAAATATTGATGGGTTCAGTTATGAAGAGGCTGATATTGATATTACAGATAGACCAGAGATTGATAGATGGATTCTTTCTGAATTAAATACATTGGTTAAAGGAGTTGAAGAAGCATTTAACGATTATGAGCCCACTAAAGCTGCTCGTAAAATTCAAAACTATGTAACTGAGAATTTAAGTAACTGGTTTGTTAGATTGAGTAGAAGACGTTTTTGGAAAGGAGATTATCAACAAGATAAAATTTCTGCCTATCAAACGTTATACACCTGTATGGAAACTGTTGCAATTTTAGGGGCTCCTATTGCGCCTTTCTTCATGGACAACTTATATAAAGATTTAACAGCTGCAACAGGTAGAGGAGTATCATCTGTGCATTTGGCAGATTTTCCTAAATACAATGCTATTTTGGTAGATATTGATTTAGAGCGAAAAATGCAAAAAGCTCAGAAAATATCTTCTATGATTTTATCATTACGTAAAAAGGAGATGATTAAAGTACGCCAACCTTTACAGCGTATTATGATACCTGTATTAGATAGTCAAGATAGAGAAGATATTTTAGCTGTTGAAAATTTAATTATTTCTGAAGTAAACGTCAAAGAAATTGAGTTGCTAGACGATGCATCAGGAATTTTAATTAAGAATATAAAACCGAACTTTAAAGTCCTCGGACCAAAGTATGGAAAAGACATGCGATTGGTAGGGGCAGCCATTCAAAAACTAAACCAAGATGATATTATTAACATCGAAAAGAATGGTGAAATTGAATTGCAACTTGAAGATAAAGTTGTTATTTTAACTATTGATGAAGTTGAAATTTCATCACAAGATATAGAAGGTTGGCTGGTTGCAAATCAAGGGGCTTTAACAGTAGCGCTTGATGTAACTATTACCGATACTTTGCGTAAAGAAGGGAATGCCAGAGAGTTGATTAATAGGGTTCAAAACTTGCGTAAAGATTCTGGATTAGATGTTACCGACAAAATTGTTTTAAGTATCGAAAATAATAGTATATTAGAACAGGCGGTGGCAGCTAATGAACACTATATTAAAAACGAAACCTTAACGGCTGATTTAAAGTTTGTTGAGCGTTTAGATAATGGAATAGCCATTGCTTTTGATGATGTAGAAACGAATATACTAATTGAAAAAATTTAAGGAAATGACTACAAATCCCCAAAAATACTCGGACAAAGACCTAGCGGAGTTTAAAGAAATTATCTTAAAAAAGATTGAACGAGCGCAGGAAGATTTAGATTTATTAAGAGGAGCTTTTAAGAATGATAGAAGTAACGGTACAGAAGATACTTCACCTACGTTTAAAGCTTTTGAAGAAGGTTCTGAAACAATGAGTAAAGAAGCTAATGTACAATTGGCTATTAGACAAGAGAAATTTATTAGAGATCTTAAAAACGCATTGCTTAGAATTGAAAACAAAACGTATGGTATTTGTAGAGTTACCGGTAATTTAATTCAAAAAGAGCGATTAAAATTAGTGCCGCATGCAACATTGAGCATAGAGGCAAAAAAAATGCAGAAATAATCTGCCCTCAATCTATAGCTATATTTCATGAAGCGATCACTTAAATGGTCTTTTCTAGTAATACTTGTTGTGTTACTCATAGATCAAATTTCGAAAATCTATGTGAAAACTCACTTTTATTATGGAGAAACTGTGCATATACTTGGTCTAGATTGGGCCCGCATTCAGTTTGTAGAAAACAACGGAATGGCTTGGGGTACTGAGTTTGGAGGTAAGGCAGGTAAATTAGCCCTAACTCTATTTCGATTGGTTGCAATTTCTGCTATTGGTTATTGGCTCGTGAGTTCTGCAAAAAAAGGAGCTCCAAAATTATTGCTATTTGCATCTGCTTTAATTTTTGCTGGGGCACTTGGTAATATTATTGATTCTGTTTTTTACGGTGTATTGTTTGATACATCAAATCCTTATACTCAAAACCTAGCTGTGCTGTTTGCAGAGAACAATTACGAATCTCTTTTCTATGGGAAGGTTGTAGATATGTTTTATTTCCCAATCATTCAGAATGGGATATTTCCGGAGTGGTTCCCTTTTGTAGGAGGAGAAACTTTTACATTTTTTAATGCAATTTTTAATGTAGCTGATTTTGCTATATCTTGTGGCGTAGGGATCTTGATTGTTTTTAATAAACAAGTTTTTCCAAAAGAGACTAAAAAATCTAATGTTACAGAAGAAGAGTTAAAGGAGAACCAATCTTCTATACTCGAATAGCATCCATATTGTTCTCTTTTTCTTTTTTTAGCTTTCCGAAATAATAGGTATTTTCGTTAGGTGCAAGCATCTTTAGAAATACAAATTAAAACACTACCTAATACACCCGGTGTATACCAATATTATGATAAGAACGATGTGATCTTATATGTGGGCAAAGCGAAAAATCTTAAAAAGCGAGTTAGCTCGTATTTTACTAAGAATTATACCTATGGAAAAACGAAAGTACTGGTTTCTAAAATCGCAAGAATAGAACATATTGTTGTTAATTCTGAAACCGATGCGCTGCTCCTTGAGAATAACCTAATAAAGAAATACCAACCTAGGTATAACGTCATGCTTAAAGATGACAAAACATATCCTTGGATTTGTATTAAAAAAGAGCGATTTCCACGAATTTTTTTAACAAGAAATGTTATAAAAGATGGCTCAGAATATTTTGGGCCATATACTTCTGTTAGAACTGCGAAGGCATTATTAGATTTAATTAAAGAGTTGTACCCTTTAAGAACATGCAACTACTTTTTGAGCGAAGTAAACATTGAATCAGGCAAGTATAAAAAGTGTTTAGAGTTTCATATTGGTAATTGTAAGGCACCTTGCGAAGGACTTCAAACAGAATTAGATTATAATAAATCTATTAAAGAAATTAAGCAATTAATAAAAGGAAATTTTAAAACTTCACTCAAAACATTTTCTGAACTCATGCAACTATATGCTGGTAATTTAGAATTCGAGCAAGCTCAAAAAATAAAGGAAAAATTAGATTATTTGTCGAATTATCAAGCCAAATCTACCGTTGTAAATCCGTCCATATCTAATGTAGATGTGTTTTCTATAGTTACTGATGAAAGCTATGGTTACATCAACTTTTTAAAAATCAATAATGGTTCTATAATTCAATCACATACAGCGGAAATCAAAAAGAAATTAGATGAGTCAGACAAGGAGTTGTTAGAATTAGCTATAGTTGAAATTAGATCTAGATTTAATTCTACCTCTAAAGAATTGTTTACGCCGTTTGAGGTAGAGGTTGGAGAAGGTGTGAAAGTCACAGTACCCAAATTAGGAGACAAGAAGCATATTGTAGACCTTTCTACTCGAAATGCAAAGTACTACCGTCAAGAACAGTTTAAACAAATTAAAATAGTTGATCCTGATAGACATGTTAATCGCATTATGGCACAAATGAAAACGGACTTGAGGTTATCTGAAGAACCAAGGCATATTGAGTGTTTTGATAATTCTAATATCCAAGGTACTAATCCTGTAGCTGCATGTGTAGTGTTTAGAAATGGAAAGCCTAGTAAAAAGGAGTATCGTAACTTTAATATTAAAACGGTTGAAGGGCCAGATGATTTTGCCTCAATGGAAGAAGTAGTTTTTAGACGATATAAGCGACTTTTTGAAGAAGGTGAAGAGTTGCCCCAATTAGTAGTTATTGATGGAGGTAAAGGGCAACTTTCTTCAGCATTAAAAAGTTTAGACATACTTGGGTTGAGAAATAAAATCGCAATTATTGGGATTGCGAAAAGATTAGAAGAAATATATTATCCAAATGATTCTATTCCATTATATTTGGATAAGAAATCGGAATCGTTGAAAATAATTCAACATATGCGTAATGAAGCACACCGATTTGGGATTACACATCATCGTAATAAACGCAGTAAAGCGGCAATTCAAACAGAGTTAGAGCAGATACCTGGTATTGGGCAGCAGACCATTGTAACATTATTACAACATTTTCGTTCTACTAAACGTGTTATAGATGCTCCTTATGAGGAATTAGTTGAAGTTGTTGGAGAATCCCGCGCAAAAAAATTGTTTAACTATTACCATTCTTCTTAAATGAAACAAGCAGTGTTTGCGTTGTTAATTCTGTGTTCCCTACATCTTGTAGGGCAACAAACTGCGAATACTACTGATGATTTAAAAGTTGGGCTAGTTCTATCTGGAGGTGGAGCTAAGGGATTTGCTCATGTTGGGGTATTAAAAGTTTTAGAGGAAGCAGGAGTTCGAGTAGATTATATAGGTGGTACAAGTATGGGGGCAATGATTGGATCTCTATATGCCTCCGGTTATTCTGCTCACGAAATTGACTCCATAATCAAATCAATAGATATCAATAAGGTTGTTAGCGACGAATCACCGCGGAAGTCAAAACCGTTTTACGAAAAAGAAAGTGGAGAAAAACACGCACTTACATTGCCTGTAAAAGATGGCAAATTAACGTTGCCTAAAGCTTTATCAAAAGGTCAAAACTTGTTGAATTTATTGTCTAGTTTGTTTGAGCATGTCGATACGATTTCAGACTTTAATCAATTACCAATACCGTTTTTATGTATTGCAACAGATATTGAAACAGGAAAAAAAATAGTTTTAAATGAAGGGTTTTTACCTAAAGCAGTTCAAGCATCAGGAGCTTTTCCAACATTGTTAGATCCAGTTGAAATTGGAGATAAATTATTGGTTGATGGAGGGATTGTAAATAATTTTCCAGTTGACGAAGTAAAGAAAATGGGTGCTGATGTTATAATTGGTGTTGAATTGGGCAATGATTTATCTACCAGGGAAGAATTAGAAACAGGAGTTGATATCTTAAACCAAATAGTAAGTTTTCAAATATATTCTATTTATGAAGAAAATATTGAGCTCACAGATGTTCATATTTCTCCAAATATGAAAGGGTACTCGGTTACTACATTTGATAAATACGATGAAATTTATAAAATTGGAGAAGAAGCCGCAAGAATGCAGTTTACCGCACTCGAAGAAATTGCCGAACAGCAGACATATAAAAGACCAATAGTAAATAAGACTCCAAAATCGGATAAAATTATTCTGCGCTCCATAAAAATGGAGGGAAACCAAGATTATACGCGAACTTATATAAAAGGTAAAATGGGGTTACAACAAAATGATACTATTTCTAAATCTGAGTTTTATGAGGGAATAAATAACTTATTTGCAACAGGTAACTTTACAGATATTCAGTACCAAATTTTAGATCACGAAGAAAGTGGTTCAGTTGTGCAATTAAAACTGAAGCAAAATGAAGTAAATACTTTTGTAAAACTAGCAGGACATTACGATGATTTGTACAAAACAGCTGTGTTGATTAATTTAACAACAAAGCACTTGTTAATCAAAAATGATGTTTTGTCAGTAGATTTGATTTTAGGGGATAATATTCGGTACAATTTTGATTATTTTATTGATAATGGCTCCAATTGGAGTTTTGGATTTAAATCGAGATTTAACCGATTTAATACCGATGTAAATTTAGAGTTTGTTCCAGACATTAATATGGTCGATTTGAAATATCGTGATTTTACTAATCAACTTTATGTACAGAATGTGTTGAATAGAAAATTTGCGATAGGTATAGGAGCGGAGCACAAGCAAATAAAATCTTATACAGAAACATTTATACGGGGTCAAAATAGTGAAGATGAAGACAGGAGTTATTTTGATAAATCAGACTATCTGAATTTTATTTCTTATGTAAAATTTGATACCAAAGACAAAAAGCATTTTCCTAAGCAAGGAGCATATTTAGCTGCAGATTTTAGATGGTATTTATTTTCAAGTGATTATTTAGGAAATTTTGAATCGTTTTCTCAATTAAAAGGTAAACTGAGTTATACCCATACGTTTTTTAACAAGTTAACAGCAGAATATATTAGTGAAGCGGGAACTACCATTGGAGAAAATAATAATCCAATATTAGATTACCATTTAGGTGGTTATGGTGAGAATTTTATCAATACGTTTATTTCTTTTTATGGGTATGATTATGCTTCTTTATCAGATAGTGGCTTTTTAAGATCTACGTTAAATGTGAGATATGAGTTATTTAAAGACAACTACTTAATGGTAGGAGCAAATGCAGGAAGAGTGGATAGTGATTTATTTAACGAAGGAAAGATTTTTGAAGACACCAAATTAGGATATAGTTTTGGGTATGGTGTCGATTCCTTTTTAGGACCAATAGAATTGAATTTTACATTTTCTCCTGATACTGAGGAGAGTTTTTGGTTCTTTAATTTTGGATTCTGGTTCTAAAAAAAAGTCCCACCACAATCTGTAGTAGGACTTTCATCTTTGATATTTTACAATGCCTTACTTGTTGGCGCCATTTTTAATTTCAAAATGGTACTCTAAGTATTGGTAAGCATCTCTAGGTAAAATTTTGATCCACTTTTTGTATTTCAAAAACCATCGAACTTGTATTGATGGGTACCCTTGTTTTAGGTACGATGCAATAAAAGGATGTACGCTTAATGCTATTTTTCCTTTTGCATTTTGATTTAATACTTTGTCTAATTCGTTTTGAATTTTGTCTACTAAAACAATTGGTGCTTCAACCTCTCCATTTTTATTTGGGTTGGGCTCTCTTGTTTTAATAATTAATTCCGGACGTACACGCTGTCTTGTAATTTGTACCAATCCAAATTTACTAGGAGGTAGAATTTTATGTTTTGTACGGTCAAATGCCATTTCTTTACGCAAATGCTCAAACAGTTTTTGTCTGTCTTCAACACGATGCATATCAATAAAATCTACTACAATAATTCCTCCCATATCACGCAATTGCAATTGTCTTGCAATTTCAGAAGCAGCAATTAAGTTTACTTCTAATGCAGTGTCTGCTTGTGACTTGGCTTTATTCGATCGGTTACCACTATTTACATCAATAACGTGTAACGCTTCTGTGTGCTCAATAACCAAATAAGCGCCCTTACTCATTGATACTGTTTTACCAAATGAGGTTTTAATTTGTCGCTCTATCCCGAATTTTTCAAAGACGGGAACATTGGATTTGTGCAATTTAACAATTGATTCTTTTTCGGGAGCAATTTCTTGAAGGTAGTCTTTAATCTCTACCATTAATTGCTCGTCATCTACAATTATATTTGTAAAAGAATCGTTAAATACATCTCGAAGAATAGATGATGCTCTGTTTAACTCACTTAAAACTTTTGTAGGGGTGCCTGAACGTTTTATCTGTTTACACATGGCCACCCAGCGCTCTAATGAATTTTGTAAATCTCTGTCTAGTTCAGCAACTTTTTTTTCTTTTGCTACTGTTCTAACAATTACTCCAAAATTCTTAGGCTTAATACTTTTAATCAATCGTTTTAGTCTATCTTTTTCGCTGTTGTCACTAATTTTTTGTGATACAGAAATACGATTTGAAAAAGGTACTAAAACCAAATATCTACCTGCAATAGATAACTCTGCATTAAGGCGAGGGCCTTTTGTAGAAATAGGTTCTTTTACTATCTGAACCAGAATATTTTGTCCAGTTTTAAGTACATCGTTAATCTTTCCATCTTTATCAATGTCCTTCTCGATTTGGAAATTTTTTAAAGTGAAATCTTTTTGTTTACCTGTGCTTACACCTTTAATGAATTTCAATAAAGATTTTAATTGCGCACCTAAATCATGGTAATGTAAAAAACCATCTTTCTGATAGCCTACATTAACAAAGGCAGCATTTAAACCGGTTAACGTTTTTCCTGTTTTGGCTAAAAAGATATCGCCAACAGAAATTTTGTTGTCATTGGTTTCTTTATTTAACTCCATTAATTTGCCATCTTTTAATAAGGCAAAATCAATATCAGAGGAACTAGATCTAATAATTAATTCTGTTTTCACTCCGAATTGTTTTTAAAACCCAAAATTGGGTATGGTTAAATAATGTTACACAGGGTGTTTAACCCTAAGAAACTCTCACTATGTAAGGTTTCTCTTTCAAAGAACGTTTGTGTTTTCAAAAGAAAAAGTAAGATTTAATCTTACTTTTTCTTTTTGTGTCTGTTTGCTCTAGCTCTTTTCTTACGCTTATGCGTCGAGATCTTAGCTCTTTTTCTTTTTTTACCGCTTGGCATAATTTATACGATATTAAATTAGAATTAACTGTAAATTACTTTACAGTAACTTTGCTTTTTACTCCTTCTACAAAAACTTTTGCAGGTTTAAAAGCAGGAATGTTGTGAGCAGGAATCTTAATAGTTGTGTTCTTAGAAATATTTCTTCCTGTTTTCTCAGCTCTTTGTTTGATAATGAAACTTCCAAAACCTCTTAAGTAAACATTCTCTCCTCCTTCTAAAGAGTCTTTCACTTCTTCCATGAACGCCTCAACAGCTGCTAATACATCACCTTTTTCAATACCAGATTTGTCAGCAATTTTTGATACGATATCTGCTTTTGTCATTTTTAATAGGGTTTTTAAAATTAAGACTGCAAATATAGAACATAATATCTTTAACCCAAAAGGTAATTGGTTAAAATTTAGGCGTATAAATGTAAAGTAGATGTATATTAATTACTGTATTTTAGTTGTTAGTAAATATCTTTTATGAAATTCTCCAAAACACTGATAGCGTGGTATTTAAAAAACAAAAGAGAACTGCCTTGGCGCCAAACAAACAACCCATATTTTATTTGGCTTTCTGAAATCATACTTCAACAAACAAGAGTTGACCAAGGATTGGATTATTATTTAAGATTTATTAAGGCGTATCCAACAGTTTTTTTGCTGGCAAATGCTAAAGAAAATGAGGTTTTAAAACTATGGCAAGGACTCGGATATTATTCGCGAGCAAGAAACCTGCATGCTTCAGCAAAGTATATAGTAGATGAATGCGAAGGCAAATTTCCGAATACCTATAATGATATTATTAAATTAAAAGGTGTTGGAGATTATACAGCTTCTGCCATAGCCTCAATTGCTTTTAATGAACCAACCGCAGTTGTAGATGGTAACGTATACAGAGTATTGTCGAGGTATTTTGGCGTAGAAACACCTATTAATAGTACAAATGGAATAAAGGAGTTTAAGTTATTGGCTCAAGAGGTTCTAAATCATAAAGATCCTGCAACACACAATCAAGCTATTATGGAATATGGTGCGCGTATCTGCACTCCTCAAAAGCCGAATTGTAGTACCTGTAAGTTAAGCGATAGTTGTATAGCTTATGCTAAGAATCAAATTTCTCAATTGCCTATTAAATTGAAGAAGCTAAAAATTAGAAAAAGACACTTTAATTATATTGTATTACAGACAAACGATGGCGATACAATAATTAAGGAAAGAACAGGAAAAGGAATTTGGCAAAATCTATATGAGTTTCCATTAATTGAAGCAGAATCTACCCTAAGTATAAAAGAATTGTTGAACCATAAAGAGTTTGAGGTATTAATAGGTGATGCAACCTCTTCGATAAAACAATTTAATTCAACACCAATAGTTCACAAATTGTCGCATCAACATTTATATACTACATTTTGGTTGGTAAAATGTAAGCAATTAGACACCGCAACTACTTCTTGGAAAAAAGTAGAGGATTATCCGGTGCCAATATTAATTCACAATTTTATTCAAGAACTAAAAGCAAGTGAATTTTTTAGTACATTTGGCTAAGACTCCTTTACGTATAAATAAAATGTAATAGATTTTTAATCAACTCAAAAGCAAATCTAAATATGGCTGGAACATTAAACAAAGTAATGCTAATTGGGCATTTGGGAGATGAGGTTAAAACGCATTATTTTGATGATAAAAATTGTATTGGTCGTTTTCCTTTAGCAACGAATGAAACATATACCAACAGGCAGACTGGAGAAAAAGTAACTACCACAGAATGGCATAATATAGTAGTAAGAAATAAACTTGCAGAGAATTGTGAAAAATACCTTACCAAGGGAGACAAAATATACTGCGAAGGAAGAATCAAAACACGCCAATGGGAAGGTGAAGGTGGTGTAAAAAGGTACACTACAGAAATTCATGTTATAGATTTAACATTTTTAACCAACAGGGCCAACCCAGCTGAGGGCTCAAATCCTTCTATTTCGCCTAGTCAAACTCAAAACCCTCAAATTTCTGAACCAACAACAGAAGAGGATGATGATTTACCATTTTAGTTAACCAAATTTATAGCCGTTGGACCTAAAACCCTCGAACTTAACAACCACTTTTGACGAATTTCTGATTATTCAATTAATTACCATTTTGGTTTTATTGGTTTTTTCCGCATTTGTTTCTGGTGCTGAAATCGCGTTTTTCTCGCTTTCGCAGACTCAGGTAGATGAGGCTTCAAATGCCAAATCGAAAAAACAAAATATGGTGGCAAAATTGTTGGATACTCCACAGCAATTGTTGGCAACAATCTTAATTTCTAATAACTTCATCAACATTTTAATTGTTTTACTATTTGCCTATGCAGGAGAACAGTTATTTAAATCACTTACCTACAGTTTAGATTTGTTTTTATTCAAACTGCCAGTTCGTTTTGTTTTAGAAGTAGGATTTGTAACATTTCTAATTTTGTTATTTGGTGAAGTTTTACCAAAAGTATATGCCAATAGAAATGCATTGAAATTTGCTTCTTTTATGGTATACCCTCTTTCGGTACTTTCAATTATTACAAAGCCATTAAGTGCTCCTTTACTCGGATTAACAAATATAATTGAACGAAAATTAGGGCAGAAGAATAGTAACTTTTCTGTTGAGAAATTATCACAAGCTTTAGAGCTAACTTCAGATGATGCAACTACTGAAGACGAACAAAAGATTTTAGAGGGAATTGTGAATTTTGGTAATACCGAGACAATTCAAATCATGAAACCACGAATAGATGTGTTTGCTATTTCTGACGATGAATCTTACGAAAATGTACTGAGAGAAGTAGTTAAGAACGGCTATTCTAGGAATCCTGTTTATCACGAAAATATAGACAATATTGTTGGTGTATTATACGCAAAGGATTTATTGCCACATTTAAATAGTAAAAATTTCAAGTGGCAAAATTTACTTCGCGAAACCATATTTGTTCCTGAAAATAAAAAGTTAGACGATTTATTAAGAGAGTTTCAAGAAAAGAAAATTCATTTAGCAGTTGTTGTTGATGAATATGGTGGTACCAGTGGAGTTGTAACTCTAGAAGACATTATTGAAGAGATTGTAGGGGATATTACAGACGAGTTTGATGATGATGACTTATCTTATTCTAAGATAGATGAAAACAATTATGTTTTTGAAGGAAAAACATCGATAAAAGATTTCTCTAAGGTGATTGATGTGAGTGAAGATTTGTTTGAAGAGCAAAAGGGAGAAACTGAAACCTTAGCGGGATTTATTTTAGAAATTTCGCGTAAGTTTCCTAAGAGGGGAGAAGTAATAAATTTTGAACACCTTACGTTTAAAATAGAAGCAATGGATAAAAGAAGAGTAAAACAGGTAAAGGTTACCATTAATTAAAAGGGATGAAGTTTAGTTTTTTTTGGAGTGTAATTGCAGTTCTTTTAATTGGTTGTCAACATGATCCGTTGCCTAAACCAAGGGCTGAATTAAAACTAGAGTATCCAATGGCAAAATACAACAAGGTACTTTCTGCGTGCCCTTATACATTTGAGATTTCAAGAGAAGCCGTTATTACCTTTGAAAATAATTGCGAAGCTCAAATTAAGTATCCCGATTTAAAGGCAACTGTTTTTTTAACTTACAGACAAATTCAAAACGGTTTACCTACGGCACTGCAAGAGGTTGAAAGGTTAACCTATGAACATGCGATTAAAGCAGATGCTATTGATGCTAGACCTTTTGAGAATGACAAAAAAAGTGTTTATGGTAAATTGGTTTATGTTGAAGGAAACGTAGCCTCAAATGTACAGTTTCATGTAACAGATAGTATTGAGAATTTATTGTATGGTGCTTTGTATTTTGAAGTACAACCAAATTATGACTCTATTTTACCTGCTGTAAAATATATTGAAAACGATATAAGAAATTTAATGGAATCTGTTACTTGGCAAGAGTAGTTGTATTCCTATTTTCAACAATTAAATAATACTGAATACTAAATAAGAATACACCCATCAATAAATGTACAGTTTGCGTTCCAATAGGAAAATCTACATAATACATTAATATACCACTAACAGCTTCAAGTACTAATAAATAAAGTATCCACTTTAATTTTTTTAATGGTGCACCAATTTTTCTTGCATAGTAAAATAACCAACTATTTACCAAAATAATTGCAATGGTAAAAGATCTATGAATATAGAATTGTAAATCTGGAGCAAGCAAACTCAATCGCTTATTGTCAAAGCCCAAAAGTTTTACCTGCTCATCTACATACTGTCTAACTTGGGTTCCCAGGGCAATTTGAATTAAAGTAAAAACTGCAGCTACCCAAAGTACATTAACAAATAATTTGTTGGGAGGTCTTGTTTGCGGTTTTTTGTGTGTTATATAATGTAGCTGTAACATGATCGCTACAATGATTAAACCTGCAACCATATGAGCTGTAATAATTGCCGGATTTAAAACAGAATCAACAACTGTTTTTCCTAACCATGCTTCAAATAGCATTAAAAAGAAAGCAATAAAAGATAGAATTGTAATTGTTTTGTTTTCTTTCCTATATTTTATTGCTCCAACAATTAAAAATAAAAAGAAAAATCCAGCAACTACTGTTGCTAATCTATTGATATACTCTGTCCAAGTGTGGAAAACATTAAAAGTGGCGTAGTCGTGTTTGGTATAAGCCTTCCAATTGGTAGCGTCAAATTTTAAGTTGGAAGTAAAGGTTGCTTTGGCTACTAGTAAAGCTTCGTTTTTAATAATAACAACACCTTCTTCATATTCATGATTTGGGTGCCATAGTAATTGCCCTTCGGTAATAGGAGGAATGTAATAACCAAAACATTTTGGCCAATCAGGGCATCCCATTCCAGACCCTGTCATACGAACAACAGATCCTGCTAAGAAAATCACATAAAGTGATATTAGGCATAGTGTAACAATTTTTGGAAATCGTTTTTTCATAGACTAATCAGTAACCTCTTCTTCAAATGTGGCCACTTCTTTAATAGTAGTTACCTTGTACAATTCACCTCCGGCAATACCATTAATGTGAGCCTCTATTTCTGAGGTGCTAATTTGGTCGTTATTAAATGTAAACCTTCCAATACCCTCTTCAAAACTTACATCTGCAAAAGTCAGCCCTGGTAATTTGTAGGTTTTAGATTCAATCAATTTTGCACATCCAATTTCACAAGTCATTCCCTCAATAGCGACCTCAATATTTACTGATTTAGCAACATTGTTGCTTGTGTTTATTTCTGAATTCTTAGATTGAACAGAATTTTCATTTGATTGATTATTCGTTGTTTTTGAGCAAGAAACACTTAATAAAACAACACTGATAAAAAAGGTAATTTGAACTAATTTCATATACATGAATTTGATGGCACAAAATTACTGACTACTTAAGACTTATCCGAATATTTTAACCGACTTTTGCAAGGTTGTTAAAAAGGGATGAATGCGATACAATCAGCTTAAATGGATTTTTTTATTTACGCTTTCAATTATTTGGGGGAGCTCATTTATTTTAATCAAAAAAGGGTTGATAGGTTTAACCCCGTTACAATTAGGTTCTCTAAGAGTAGTTTTTACAGCACTGGTTTTATTTATAGTTGGGTTTAAAAAACTTAAATCGATTAAAAAGGAAAACTGGAAATGGATTGTTCTATCGGGATTTATAGGCACCTTTTTTCCCGCTTTTTTGTTTGCATTTGCTGAAACTGAAGTGGATAGTGGTGTGACTTCAATTTTAAACAGCCTCACACCATTGAATGCAGTAATTATTGGTGGAATTGTATTTAAGATTATTGCTACTAAAAGGCAAGTTGTAGGCGTTTTAATTGGGTTTTTAGGTACGGCTTTACTAATTGTTCAAGGAGCACAATTAAATCCAGAACAAAATTATCTGTATGCCGGTTTTGTGGTTGCTGCCACTTTAATGTATGCAGTTAATGTAAATCTAATTAAAAAGTATTTGCAACACGAAAAGCCCTTGGCTATAGCAACTGGAAATTTTGTTGCGATTATAATTCCGGCCTTACTTGTTTTAATCGCAACAGGGTTTTTTAAACCTTCAAATTTTCAAGAAACAGATTTTTTAAACTCTTTAGGTTTTGTATTTCTATTAGCGGTGTTTGGCACTGCATTGGCTAAGGTTTTGTTTAATAAATTAATTCAAATTTCATCGCCTATTTTTGCTTCTTCTGTAACCTATGTTATGACAATTGTAGCTGTTTTATGGGGTGTGCTAGATGGTGAGAAACTTGGCTTTATGCAGGTATTGGGAGGT
Source organism: Urechidicola sp. KH5 (assembly GCF_054661455.1). Classification (NCBI taxonomy): domain Bacteria; kingdom Pseudomonadati; phylum Bacteroidota; class Flavobacteriia; order Flavobacteriales; family Flavobacteriaceae; genus Urechidicola; species Urechidicola sp. KH5. The sequence continues at coordinate 949,271 of NZ_BAAFSW010000001.1, read as the reverse complement.
TGCATTATTCTTGTTGGGGTTTATTTGGCAAATAAAAAACCGACAACCAAGTAGGTTGCCGGTTTGATACATTATTTTTTAAACGTATTATTGAAAATCTTCATCTGAAACTCCTGAGTTAATCAAGGCTTCTTTTAAACTCATTTCAACTGTTTGCGGTCCAAACGATGCAGATCTTTTATTCGCAAAAAGAATTCCATCTACTTCTTTGTAGTCAGAGTAAGAAGCTTCAGAAGTTTGTTGTTGTCCTCCCATATCAATTACAGATACTTCCTTCACTTTTAAACCAGAAGCAGTATCGTAAAATACTTTGTTAGACATGCTGTTTCCTTTCCACTCAATAACATAAGCGTCGTTTCCATTTACCTTTTCTATTCCAACTAAAGTTGCACTATCACTTTTTAAAAGAGCTAATTCATAAAAAGTTCCCATAGTAGCTTTTGTATCGTCTAAGAATGATGGCGGTAACGGGATTTTTTGACCACCTTGTTTCATAAACATTTCTTCTTGAGTTGCAACTACTCCCATCATAGCATTACCGTTTACTAATGTAGATTGTGCATACTTATCAGAAACTCTTGTTTCAACAACAGCAATAGTTCCCATTGGCATAGTACCTTCGTAATTTGTAATAACAGATTCAACCGCTGCAATTTTATCGGCACCACCAATAGCATTTATATACCCTTCTAAAACTGTTTTAACTGTTACTCCATCTGGAATTGGAATATTAATTTCTGGTTTTTCAGTTGGGTTTGCATAAGCGTCATAATAATTAATTGGAACTCCAACTTTTTCGAGGTTTTCAAGAGTCTCACTTGCTTTACCTACAATAACAATACGTGCATTGTTGTCGGGAAAATAAGTTTTTGCTACCCTGTTTACGTCCTCAACGGTTACTTTATTTATGTTTTCTAAATACGTTGCATAAAAATCATCTGGTAGATTGTTTCGCTTTATGTTTAATGCATAGTTTGCAATAGTTTGTGGTCTTTCTAAAGACATCACAAAATTTCCAACATATTTAGCTTTTGCATCTTTTAAAGTTTGTGGATCTACGAGCTCAGTGCGAATTCGTTTTATTTCGTTCAAAAATTCTACAACAGCACTATCCGTAACTTCATTTCTTACCTTAGCACTTGCAGAAAAACGAGCAACTCCATAGCGATTTGCTCCTAAGCGAGAATAGGCACCATAAGTATAGCCTTTGTCTTCTCTTAGGTTTTTAAATAAATAGCCTTCTCCACCTCCACCTAGGATGTTGTTTGCCATTAAAACGGCAAAGTAATCGTTATCATTTTGTTTTAAATTAACATTGCTTGTAACAGTAATGTTTGATTGAGTTGCATTTGGCAAGTCGATAAAATCAATTTCCGTTATGTCCACATTTGGAGTTAATTGAGGGTCTTCAATCTCCAATAATTCGGATGACTCCCAACTTCCAAAGAATTTTTTCAGTTGTTTCTTTGCTGTTTTTACGTTAATATCTCCAATAACAACAATTGTGGCATTATTTGGTGCAAAACGAATTTTATATAAATCTAAAACATCTTGAAATGAAATGTTATTAATTGTTTCTTCAGTAATATACTCGCCATAAACATGATCTTTACCATAAGATAGTGCAGAACCAACTCTACTTGCTATAGCATCAAGACTTTTTTCATTACTTTTTAAATTTTCAATTAATTTATCCTTTTCTTTAATAAACTCTTCTTCAGTAAGAAGAGGATTAATAGTGGCATCAGCCATTAATTCTACAATTCGATCTGAATATTTAACTAGTCCACTGCCAAAACCTCCACTTGAGCTAAAACTAATGTTGGCTCCTAAAAAATCTACTTCTTCGTTAAAAGCATCCTTAGAGATTGAAGTTGTACCGTTTCCAAGCATAGCAGATAAAATACTTAAAACGCCTGCCTTTTCACCTTCTAAATAAGGTTTGTTGTCAATGCTTAATTGATACGAAACTCTTGGTAATTTGTTGTTTTCTACAACCATAACTGAGATGCCATTTTTTAATTTGAACTCATCAGGCTTCTCTAGATTTATTGTAGGTTCTGGTCCTGCTTTAGGCATCTTGGTTCGATCTAATTGAGCATGAGCCCCAAGAGAAATTAAAGCTATACCTACAAATGCAATTAATTTATATTGTAAAGTCTTCATCTTATTCTTCATCTTTTTTAGGTAAATATTGTATTTCAACACGTTGATTTGGGCTTAAATATTTTTTCGCTACATCTCTAATTTCTTCTCGAGTAATAGATCTGTATAAATCTAGTTGAGTGTTTATTAAGTTTACATCATCATAAAGCAGATAATAGGTAGCTAAAGAACTGGCAATACCTTCAACACTTGCATTTGAATTTACGAATCGATTTTCAAATTGATTAAGCAGTTTTTGGTAATCGCGTTCAGAAATTAAATCAGTTTGAATTTTAGCAATTTCTTCATCCATTTCTGAAAGTAAAGTTTCTAATGATACCTCTCCTTGAGGCAATGCAAACAAGGCAAAAATATTGTAGTCCACCTGTCCTAAATTAACTGCTGCTACTTGTAATGCTTGTTTATTATCATCAACCATTTTTTTATAAAGTACCGAGCTTTTTCCTCCACTTAAGTAAGTAGAAATCATATCTAGTACAAATGCATCTCTTGTAGATTGACCAGGTAGTCTATATGCTGCTAGAATAGCAGGAATTTGGATAAAAGAATCATACGCAGTAACTTTTTTAGTTTCTGTGATTGGAGTTTCTTTAGGAAAATCTCTTACAACTTCTGATCTAGATTTAACCTCACTAAAATATTGTTCTATCAACTTCTTGGTTTTAGAAACATCAATATCTCCAGCAACAATTAGCACGGCATTATTTGGCGCATAGTATTTGTCAAAATATGCATTAAACTCATCTAAAGTTGCAGCATCAAGATCTTTCATATACCCAATATTTGGGTCTTTATAAGGATGAACTTCAAATAAATTCGAACCAATTACTTCAAGTAATTTTCCGTAAGGGGCATCGTAGCTCTGTCTTTTTTCTTCTTTTACTACTTCATTTTGAGTATCTACACCAACTTGATCTATTACAGGATGCAACATGCGTTCAGATTCTAACCAAAGCCCTAATTCTAATTTGTTAGAAGGAAAAATTTCATAGTAGTATGTGCGATCCTGAGATGTATTAGCATTAAAAGTACCACCGTTTGCAGGAATAATTTTCATAAATTCACCGCGATCAATATTTTCTGAACCTTCAAAAAGAAGATGTTCGAAAAAATGAGCAAAACCAGTTCGATTTAATTCTCTGTCTTTTCCACCTACATCGTACATAACGGAGGTTATAACTACTGGAGCTGAATTGTCTTGATGTAAAATTACATGCAAGCCATTATCGAGATCAAACTCTTCAAATTTGACTTGTTGAGCATTTGCAAATGGGATAAATGCAAATAAAAGCGCAGAAAGCGCGAGATAGTTTTTCATAATTCTTTGGATTATTATTTAGCAATTCATTAGAACGTAAAAATACCAATTTGTTACAGTTTTTTTTGAGAAAATTTTAAAATTCACAAAGACAACATTTTTGATCTGTTAATAGTTTGTTGATAAGTAAAAAAGCCTTATATTTGCACCCGCCTAAATAAGGGCGAAGTAATAAGCGAAATTTAAATTTTAGATTATGTACGCAATTGTAGAGATAGCAGGGCAGCAATTTAAAGTAGCAAAAGATCAAAAAGTTTTCGTGCACCGTTTACAAGGTGAGGCAGGGTCAAAAGTAACTTTTGACAATGTTTTATTAGTAGACGACGGTAAGGTAACTATTGGCGCCCCGGCTATAGATGGTGCAGCAGTAACTGCAACTATCTTAAATCACTTAAAAGGTGATAAAGTAATCGTTTTTAAGAAAAAACGTAGAAAAGGATATAAAGTTAAAAATGGTCACAGACAAGCTTTAACTCAAATCCAAATTGAAAGTATTGCAGCTTCTGGAACTAAAAAAGCAACTGCTAAAAAAGCAGCTCCAAAAAAAGAAGAGGCAAAAGTTGAAGCTCCAAAAGCTGAAGCAGCTGTAGATTTAAGTTCTATGACTGTTGCAGAGTTAAAAGCTTTAGCGAAAGAAAAAGGAATTACAGGAATTTCTTCAATGAAAAAAGCTGATTTAATCGCAGCATTAAGTTAAACCTATTAAAATCGAAATAAAATGGCACACAAGAAAGGAGTCGGAAGTTCGAAAAACGGTAGAGAATCAGAATCGAAACGATTAGGCGTTAAGATTTTTGGAGGACAAGCTGCAATGGCTGGTAACATTATTGTTCGTCAGAGAGGAACAGCTCACAACCCAGGTGAAAACGTATATATGGGTAAAGACCATACGTTACACGCTAAAGTTGATGGCCTTGTAAAATTCCAAAAGAAAAAAGACAACAAATCGTACGTTTCAATAGTACCATTTGAGGCTTAAGAAACGACTTTAAAATAGTTTAAACTCCCAAGTATTTACTTGGGAGTTTTTTATGCGCTTTTGTTACCTTTGTTATAATGTATACACTTTATAATATTGGAATAACCATTGCAGGTTTTGTTCTAAAAATCATCGCTTTATTCAATAAAAAAATATCCTTGTTTGTTAAGGGTAGAAAAGGTGTATTAAAACAGTTGCAACAAGAAATTAAACCTTCTGATAAGGTTATATGGATGCACTGTGCTTCTTTAGGTGAATTTGAGCAGGGTCGACCTATTATTGAAGAGCTTAAAGATGCTTATCCTGCATATAAGTTGGTATTAACTTTTTATTCACCGTCTGGTTATGAAGTTCGTAAAGATTATCAAAACGCAGATGCAATCACCTATTTACCCTTAGATACCAATTCTAAAGTACAGGCCTTTCTAGATATTGTTCATCCGGACATGGCAATTTTTGTAAAGTATGAGTTTTGGCCAAATATGTTGAGAGCTTTAAAGCAGCGTTCTATTCATACCATTTTAGTTTCAGGAATCTTTAGAAAAGAACAGTCATTTTTTAAGAAACAATCATGGATGCGCAAAGCATTGTATTCGTTTGATCACTTTTTTGTTCAAAACGAAATCTCAAAATCGCTATTAGAAGGCATTGAGTTTACTAACGTTACTTTGGCAGGAGATACGAGGTTTGATAGAGTTGCGCAAATTTTAGAACAAGATAATTCGCTTGAATTTTTAGATAAATTTAAAGGAAGTAGTACATTGATTGTTGTTGGTAGTTCATGGGAGCCTGAAGAAAAAATGGTTGCAAACTTTCTAAAACAACACCATAACAAAGATGTTAAGGCCTTGATTGCGCCGCACAATATCAACTCAGATAAAATAAAGCAATTAAAAGAGCTGTTTTCGGATGGGGTTGTGTTATATTCAACTAGAGAAAATGAGAGTTTGGAGAAGGCTAAAGTATTTATTGCTGACACCATAGGAATACTCACCAAAATTTACAGTTATGCTGATATTGCGATTGTAGGAGGTGCTTTTGAAACAGGATTGCATAACATATTAGAACCTGCTACCTTTGGAGTTCCTGTATTAATCGGTCCTCATTATGAGAAATTTCAGGAGGCAATAGATTTAGTTGGCCTTAAAGGCGCCTACTCGGTTGAAAACGAAAAAGTATTTTTAACCCAATTAAATTCTTTAATAGAAGATAGATCTTTAAGGCTAGAAACAGGTAAAATAGCAGGTGCTTTTGTACAAGAAAATACAGGAGCAACCGAAATGATATTAAAATATATAAAGTCATATTTATAGAATGACACAGTTGGTAGACAGTTTTGGTAGACGCATAAATTACTTGCGATTGGCGGTAACAGACCGTTGCAATTTGCGATGCCAATATTGTATGCCTGCTCACGGAATTGATATTGTTGAGCGCAAAGAATTGTTGACCTATAAGGAAATGTACCGTATTACACGCGTGCTTTCAGAATTGGGTGTTGACAAGGTGCGTTTAACGGGTGGCGAACCATTTGTAAGAAAGGATTTTATGAGATTTCTTGAAATGCTTGATTACAATGATTTATTAAATGAAATTAACATTACAACAAATGGTGCTTTAATCAGAAAACATATCGATCGGATTAGTCAATTCAAGGTCAAGTCAATTAATTTGAGTTTAGACTCTCTTAATAAAGAGAATTTTGCAAAAATTACGAGACGTGATGTATTTGAAGAGGTCTATGAAACTTTGCAAGAACTCTTAGCGAGTGATTTAAAGATTAAATTGAATATGGTAGTGCAATCAGGTATAAATACTCATGAGATTGTTGATTTTGTTAAGCTTGCAGAAAAAAATAAGCTCTCTGTCAGATTTATTGAAGAGATGCCTTTTAATGGTGTTGGTCAAAAGCAGGTTGAAGAACATTGGAATTTTAACCGAATCTATCAAGAAATAGATACTGCTTTTGAAGACATTGTAAAACTAGATGACGGTATCTCATCAACATCTAAAAACTATACGATAATTGGTTATAAAGGCTCTTTCGGAATTATTCCGGCATTTACTAGAACCATTTGTCATGATTGCAACAGAATACGAATCACAGCTACCGGATTGTTTAAAAATTGTTTGTTTGATGATGGTGTTTTTAATCTACGAGACTTTTTGAGAAAAGGAGCAAGTGATAAAGATTTAAAAGAATTGTTTATTGAAACAATAGCTAAAAAGCCAAAAGATGGTTTTGTAGCAGAGGCACTTCGTGAAGGCAATGTATCAGAAAGCATGTCAACAATAGGAGGCTAATTCAATTTTGAATTTATTACAATGAATTTGATAAGTACGCAAGAAGCATTAAAAACCATACTAGACCATTCTCAAAATTATGGTGTAGAGAAAATTCCTTTTTTTGAGGCTTCGGGTAGGGTTTTAAAAGAAGAGGTTTATGCTGATAGAGATTTCCCGCCTTTTAACAGAGTCGCGATGGATGGTGTTGCTGTACAAACATCTCAATTTGAATCAGGAAGAAGAACTTTTGCAATAGAAGGTGTGCAACCTGCCGGTAGCCCACAACTTTCATTGTCAAATGAAGAGCACTGTATAGAAGTTATGACCGGTGCTGTTTTACCAGAAAATGTAGACGCTGTTATACCCTATGAATTAACGACAATTTCTAATGGCGTTGCTACTTTAAATATTGAAGAACTAACGCACTTTCAAAATATACATCCAAAAGGAAAAGATCAACAAAAAGATGCCGTAATTTTAAGAGAAAACACGGTATTATCTCCAGCTGAAATAGGAGTGCTAACTACAGTGGGTATTTCTGAAGTTACTGTAGCTAAAGTACCTAAAGTAATGATAGTTTCTACTGGGGATGAATTGGTAGATGTAAATGAAACACCTGCTGAGTATCAAATTCGAAGATCAAACGTTTATACGTTGCAAGCTATGTTAAAAGAGCAACACATACATGCAGATACAGCCCATATTGCAGATGACAAGCAAGCGCTTAAAAAGGCAATTTCTAGAATGTTAGATTCTTATGATGTATTGTTGTTTAGTGGTGCCGTGAGTAAAGGGAAATTTGACTTTATTCCAGAAATTTTAGATGAATTAGGTGTAGAAAAGTTATTCCACAAATTAGCTCAGAGACCTGGTAAACCTTTTTGGTTCGGTCAAAAGGTTGGTGAAGAAAATTCAAAAGTAGTTTTTGCTTTTCCTGGGAATCCTGTATCTACATTTGTAAGTTGTTTAAAATATTTTATGCCGTGGTATAGAAAATCGTTAGGATTAACTTTTATGAGCAAGTTTGCAGTATTGAACGAGACAATTTCATTTAAAAAACCACTGACGTATTTTTTACAAGTTGAAATTAAAAATGAGGCCGGTGTTTTAAAAGCCAATCCTGTTCAAGGAAATGGATCTGGAGATTTGGCTAATTTGGTATTGAGTAACGCTTTTATACAATTACCAGCCGATAAAACAGAGTTTAAAAAAGGAGAAGTGTATCCAATTATTCCTTTTCGAAGTTTTTAATGATTAGTTTTGAGTTATGAGCGACTTTTCACATATAAATAAAGACAATCAACCTAAAATGGTAAATGTTGGTGACAAAAAAGTTACCAAAAGAAAAGCCACTGCCAGTGCGCACATGTTTTTAGGTAAAGAAATTTTGCACCATTTTAAGAGTGACGATATCAGCACTAAAAAAGGACCTGTATTTCAAACGGCAATCATAGCAGGAATTCAAGCTGTAAAGAAAACGTCAGATATAATTCCAATGTGTCATCCATTGTTAATTAACGGAGTTGACATTAGCATTTCTGTAGTGAATGAAACAGATATAGAAATTCAATGTGAAGTTAGTATAGAGGGTAAGACAGGGGTTGAGATGGAGGCACTCACAGGTGCTTCGGTGGCTGCTTTAACCATCTATGATATGTGCAAAGCCATTTCACAAAAAATGGTGATTAAAGAGATTAAGTTGTTGGAAAAAACAGGAGGAAAATCAGATATTAAAAATGACTAAACATCAAAAACACGCAAATATAACTCGCAGAAATAATGGTAACTATGCACCGCATGAATTAGCTTTTGTCGGGGTTAAATGCAGTGTTATTAAAAACTTGGTTCACACCATTGCCGAAGAACTTAAAGGAAAAAGCAAATTAGCTTACTTAGATGCAAGTCACGCAGATGTTGTAAAAACTCCTGCAGTCTCGAGCTTTACTTATCATGAAAAAGGGGAGTTGGTATTGCACAGTTCAGACACACTAGATCCCTACAATAGTAAAATAGCATTGTCATCATTTGATTTGGTGTGTATTAATGGCAATCATTATCAAGGCAATCAACAGGTGCTGTTTTTAGATAAAGAGAAAGAAGCTTCAGTTAAAAAACGTCTATCGCAGTTAACGAACGTTAAGTTTGTAATTAAAGTTCAAGAAGACGCGCCTTATTTTGATTTTTTAGAAGCGGAGATTCCAAATATTCAGAAGTTGCCATGTTTTCATTTAGATGATATAAAAGCAATAGTTTCTGAGGTTGATAAAATTGTAGAAAGCACGGCCCCTGAATTACAAGGATTGGTTCTAGCAGGAGGTCAGAGTACCAGAATGGGAACCGATAAAGGTTTACTAGAGTATTATGGAAAGCCACAAAGAACCTATTTATACGAGGCAATGAAATCGCTATTTCCAATAAAAGACGAAGGTCAGTTGGGAACGTATTATTCTGTAAGACAGCATCAGGATATCGAAGGGAATCACATCATAGATAAATTTAAAGGCCTCGGTCCGTTTGGAGGTATTTGTTCAGCATTTCAAGAAAATCCAAATACAGCTTGGTTGGTTGTAGCTACAGATGTTCCTTTTGTTACAAAAGAAATTATGGAGTTACTTATTTCAAAAAGAAATCCATCTAAAATTGCGACTACATTTAAGGGTAAGTCCAAACAATTTCCGGAGCCATTAATTACAATTTGGGAACCAAAGGCATATCCAGTTTTATTGAGTTATTTAGCCCAAGGATATTCGTGTCCAAGAAAAGTACTTATAAATTCTGATGTAGAAATTGTTGAGATAGATGATGCAATTATTAGAAATATAAACACTCCTGAAGAATTGAAGGAAGTGAAAAATGAATTGAATTAAAGAGAAAAGTTATGTTAACGTTTGGTGTTTTATTTTTTGCAATAGGTTTTGTCTTGGTGGTATTTAACACTATTGATTTTAAATTTGTAAGAGATCAAGAAAAGAGTAAAGGACAAGCCATCGCTGGTTTTATTATAGGATTGATAGGGTTGTTTTTAGGAATTTGGGCAGTTATAAGAATGATGTCAGATGATATATAATGCAGATTAAAAAATCACATTTATACCAAAGACAAACTACATTAAAAGAGTTTGGTGAAATTGGGCAACAAAAACTTGCCGATGCTAAAGTAACGATTATTGGTTGCGGTGGATTGGGTGGTAGTGTTGCTGTACACTTGGCTACTAGTGGTGTTGGAAATTTAATTTTGGCGGATTTTGATGTGGTGTCTGTTAGCAATTTGCATAGACAAGTGTTTTACAAAATTGAAGACGTTGGAAAACCAAAAGTACAAGTGCTTAAGTCTTACTTAGAGCAGATCAATCCTTTTGTTGAAGTGATTGCTAAGGAGCAAGCAGCATCAAAAGAAACAATTTTTGAACTTATTGAAGGGGTAGATATTGTTGTTGATTGTACTGATATTCTCCCAATAAAATACTTAATTAATGATGCGTGTATTATAAAAGATACGCATTTAGTATATGGTTCTCTTTATAAGTTTGACGGATATGTGGCTAGCTTTTCTGGTAATACAACCAACCTTAGAGATGCGTTTCCTGAAATCCCAAAAGAGCACATTCCAAATTGTGCGGAATTAGGCACCTTAAATCCAATAGTTGGAATTATTGGATTAATGCAAGCGAATGAGGTAATAAAAAAACTTACTGGCCTCGGTAAAACAATTGAAAACGAACTTTTGATTTACAATGCGCTTAACAACACACAATTTAAAATGAAATTGCAGTCTAAGTTTTCAAAAGAAAAGATTGCAAGATTGTTTCAAGAAGAAAGTTATCTAGAAGCCTATTGTGATACTACCACTGAATTAGAAATTTCTCAAGAAGCGTTTGAAGAAGTTTTAGACAACGCAGAAAAGAAATTTGAGCTGATTTCTGTTATAGAAGATACATCACAACAATTACCTTTTGAGGTGGATGACCAGATTCCATTATCAACTTTTGATACTTGGTTAAAAGAAGGAGCAGACGCTTCTAAAGACTATATTTTTATTTGTAATAGAGGCGTTTCAAGTCTTATTGCAACTCAAAAATTTAAAGAAGTATATCCAACTGCAGAAGCCAAAAGTTTGGCGGGAGGTATTTTAGAATACGCTTAATTATGAGTTTTCTTAGAACCTACAACTAATCGATTAATTTCTTTTAATTCTTTACCTGTTAGATCTCGATATTCTCCAACCGGGACATCTAAAGAAACATTCATGATTCTTACACGTTTCAATTTTGTAACTCGATAACCTAGATATTCACACATCCTTCTGATCTGTCTATTCAAACCTTGTGTAAGAACAATTTTAAAGCGACGCTCGCCCAATTGCTCTACTTTACATTTTCTAGTAACAGTATCTAAAATTGGGACACCATTACTCATTTTTTGAACAAAAGATGCGTCAATCGATTTATCTACAGAAACGATATATTCTTTTTCATGTCCGTTTCTAGCGCGTAAAATTTTGTTTACTATATCACCGTCGTTGGTTAAAAATATGAGTCCCTCACTGGGTTTATCTAATCTACCTATTGGAAAAATACGTGTTGGGTAATTTATAAAATCAATGATATTATTTTTTTCGCGTTTTGTATCTGTGGTGCAAACTATGCCTCTAGGTTTATTAAATGCAATATAAACAGGTTTGTTTGAAGGTTGGGAAATTAGTTTTCCATCAACACGAACCTCGTCCATTTCGGTAATTTTAGTTCCTAACTCAGGAGCCTTTCCGTTTATAGTTATTCTGCCTTGTTCTAATAATTTATCTGCCGCCCTTCTTGAGCAGTAACCTACTTCGCTCAAGTATTTATTTATACGTGTTTCTTTCATAATTAGGGAGTTGCATTTACCCAAACCTCACCATCAACAAAATGTTCTTTCTTCCAAATAGGCACAGTTTCCTTTAAGGTATCAATAGCAAATTGACATGCTGCAAAAGCAGCTTTTCTATGCGGTGCAGATACAGCAATAATTACCGGTATCGCACCAATTTCAAGCTCTCCTTCTGCATGGTGAATTGCAATTGCATGAATGTCGAATTGATCAAGTGCTTTTTGCGCAATTTTTTCCATTTCTTTTATAGCCATAGGCTTGTATGTCGAAAAATCTAACAGTGTCACCTCTTTAAGTTGTGTACTATTTCTAACAGTTCCAACAAAGAGCGCAATACCACCACAACTAGGGTCTTGAACAAAGTCGTAACAGTTTTGCAAATTCAGTTTTTCTGATTGAATTAATACAGAGATATTTTTTGACATGAAAGAGGATATATTGCTTGTACAAAATTAACCAAATTAATTTTGGCAGCTGTATATTTGCATTCTAAATAAAACAGGTTAAGCATGCATCAAGTATTTAGAATAGTCGCATTTTTAGAAGGGGTTTCATACATTTTATTGCTCTTTATTGCAACACCGTTAAAGCACTTAGCAGACGATCCCACCTATGTAAAAATGTTAGGCATGCCACACGGAATGCTTTTTATAGGTTACATTATATTGGCTTTTTTGATACGTTCAGATTACGCATGGAACAACAGACAGTTTTCGGTGATTTTAATCGCATCACTTATTCCTTTCGGAACATTTTATGTAGATAGAAAATATCTTAAGAAGAAATAATTCAAGATTTATCCGCCACTAACAGGGGGTATTAGAGCAACAGTGTCGTTTTCACTTAGTTGAACTGCATTCTCTGCATAGTTTTCATTTACAGCAATAGCGTAATTTTTAAATGATTGTAATTTAGGAAAACGCATTTCTAAAGCATTTCTTAAATCTCCAACAGTTTGGCCTTGTTCAAGTTCAAAACTATTGATGGCACCTAAAATATCTGATGTAATTCCAAAAGCTAATAAACGTACTTGCATTGCTTAAATTTTCAGTAAAAATAAGCTTTTTGAGTATATTTGAACCATCTAAATGACGAGTTTAAAAGGTACATATACGCAAAGAATAAAGAAGGAAGCAAAACGATTGGGTTTTGCCACTTGCGGTATGGCCAAAGCAGCCTTTTTAGAAGATGAAGCTAGCAATTTAGAGGTATGGTTAAAGAATGGCTATCACGGTGAAATGCGTTATATGGAGAATCATTTTGACAAACGATTAGATCCTCGCTTATTGGTTCCCGGGGCTAAAACGGTTATTTCTTTAGCCTATAATTACTTTCCTGAAGAGGTTCAAAATGAGGGAACCTATAAAGTTGCTAAATACGCTTATGGTCAAGATTATCATCATGTCGTAAAGGGTAAGCTTAAGCATTTAATGAGCTTCATTCAAGAAGAGATTGGTGAAGTTGGAGGTAGAGCATTTGTTGATTCAGCTCCTGTTATGGAGCGCTCTTGGGCAGAACGAGCAGGATTGGGGTGGAATGGAAAACATGCTTTGCTCATTCAGAAAGAATTGGGCTCCTACTTTTTTTTGGCAGAATTAATAATCGATTTAGAATTAGAGTACGATCACCCGTTTCAAACCGACCACTGTGGAACCTGCACACGTTGTATAGATGCATGCCCAACAGAAGCAATATTACCAAACAACACCATAGATGGTAGTAAGTGTATTTCGTATTTTACTATTGAGTTAAAAGAATCTATTCCTTCAAGTGTAAAAGGCATGTTTCAAGATTGGATGTTTGGTTGTGATATTTGTCAAGACGTTTGTCCTTGGAATCGCTTTTCTTCACCACACCAAGAACCACTTTTTAATCCGCATCCTGATTTATTGCAAATGACCAAATCTGATTGGGAAGAAATTACTGAAGATGTTTTTAGAACTGTATTTAAAAAATCGGCAGTTAAAAGAACAAAATACACTGGTTTACAGCGTAATATATCGTTTATTAAAACTACATAAATAAGTTCTTAAACTCAGCTTATCACAAGACTTATCACCCCTGAAAAAAAGTTCAAAAAAGGTGCTTATTTTACAGGCTTCAAACAGATTAATTATATCTTTGTTAGTTATTAATTATTCCTACTATGTCAAACGAAAGACTACGAAGAGAAGCGTTATTATATCATGCAAAACCGAAGCCTGGGAAAATTGAGGTTGTACCAACAAAAAAATATGCCTCTCAAAGAGACTTAGCGCTAGCTTACTCTCCAGGTGTTGCAGAGCCTTGCTTAGAGATACATAAAGACATAAAAAATGTGTATAGATATACTTCCAAAGGAAATTTGGTTGCGGTTATTTCTAATGGTACTGCAGTATTAGGTTTAGGTAATATTGGTCCTGAAGCGAGCAAGCCTGTAATGGAAGGAAAGGGTCTTTTATTCAAAATTTTTGCAGATATAGATGTTTTTGATATCGAGGTAGATGCGACAGATGTAGACAAATTTGTCGAAACTGTTAAGGCCATAGCTCCTACGTTTGGCGGAATTAACTTAGAAGATATAAAGGCTCCAGAAGCTTTTGAAATAGAACGCAGGTTAAAGGAAGAATTAGATATTCCTGTGATGCACGACGATCAGCATGGTACTGCAATTATTTCTGCAGCTGCATTAAAAAATGCGGTTGAATTAGCCGATAAGAAAATAGACGAAGCTCAGATTGTAGTTAATGGAGCTGGAGCAGCCGCCATTTCTTGTGCCAGATTGTATTTAGCATTAGGGGCTAAGAAAGAAAATGTTGTGATGTGCGATAGTAAAGGCGTAATCAGGAAAGACAGAGAAAACCTTACTGAAGAAAAATCTGAATTTGCAACCTCTAAAGATGTAAATACTTTAGAAGAGGCCGTTAAAGGTTCTGATGTTTTTATTGGGCTTTCTATTGGAAATGTTTTCTCACCAGAAATGTTGTTGAGCATGACCGACAATCCTATTGTATTTGCCATGGCGAATCCAGAACCAGAAATTAATTACGATCTAGCTGTGAAAACCAGAGAAGATGTAATTATGGCTACGGGTAGGTCTGATCATCCTAATCAGGTGAACAATGTACTTGGTTTCCCATTTATTTTTAGAGGAGCTTTAGATGTTCGTGCAACTAAGATTAATGAAGAAATGAAAATGGCAGCGGTTCATGCCTTAGCAGATTTAGCTAAGCACCCTGTTCCGGAGCAAGTAAATATTGCCTATGATGAGGTCAGTTTGAGTTTTGGAAGAAATTACATTATTCCGAAGCCATTTGACCCTCGCTTAATTTATGAGATTCCACCAGCTATCGCAAAGGCAGCAATTGATTCTGGTGTGGCAACAGAGCCAATCCAAAATTGGGATAGATATCGCGATGAGTTGATGGAGCGACTTGGCACAGGTAACAAGATTATTAGAATGTTACACAATAGGGCGAAGTCCGATCCAAAGAAAGTTGTATTTGCAGAGGCAGACCATTTAGATGTGTTAAAAGCCGCTCAAATAGTATATGATGAGGGTATAGGACAACCAATTTTGCTGGGGAATAAAGAGATTATTTTAGAATTAATGCAGGAAATTGATTTTACTGCAGATGTACCAATCATTGATCCAAAATTAAGAGAGCAAGAAGAGAAATTAAACGAGTACGCTCAAGAGTTCTGGCAAACAAGACATAGAAAAGGGATAAAACTACTTGATGCTCAAAAATTGTTGCGCCAGCGTAATTATTATGCCGCTATGATGGTTAATTCAGGTGATGCAGATGCTCTAGTAACAGGTTATTCTAGAAATTATGCGTCTGTTGTAAAACCAATGTTGGAATTGATTGGTAAAGACAAAGGAGTTACTACTGTTGCGGCAACCAATTTAATGCTTACCAAAAGAGGGCCAATGTTTTTGTCAGATACTACTATTAATATCAATCCAAATGCAAAAGACTTAGCAAAGATTTGTCAGTTAACAGGCATGTTGGTTAAGATGTTTGGTATGACGCCTAATATTGCGATGTTATCGTTCTCAAACTTTGGTGCTTCAAAGGCTGAAGATGCGATTAAGATCAACAAAGCCGTAGATTATATTCACAAAACCTATCCTGAAGTAATTGTTGATGGTGAGATTCAGGCCAATTTTGCCTTGAATCCAGAGATGCTTAAAAAAGCATTCCCATTTTCTAAATTGGTAGATAAGAAAGTAAATGTCTTGATTTTCCCTAATTTAGACGCTGCCAATATTAGTTATAAAACAATGAAAGAGTTGTACGACGCAGAATCTATAGGTCCAATTATGCTTGGTCTTAAGAAACCTGCACATATTGTACAATTAGGAGCAAGTGTTGATGAAATGGTGAACATGGCAGCAGTAGCTGTGGTTGATGCTCAAAATAAAGCTAAGCGCAAAGACTAAAATGATAACACATATTAAAGGTAGACTTGTTGAAAAGAATCCTACGTACGTGATTGTTGAATGCAATGGCTTGGGCTATTACTTACATATTTCTTTAAACACATTTTCTAAACTTCTAGACGAAGAAGCTGTTTTTTTATATACGCATTTGGCTATTAAAGAAGATAGTCATACCCTGTATGGATTTGCGGATAAGGTAGAGCGAGAAATTTTTAGATTATTAATTTCGGTTTCAGGTGTTGGAACCAGTATTGCCAGAACCATGTTGTCTTCTATGACTTCTGAAGAAATTCAGCATGCAATAGCAGGTGCCGATGCTGTAAAAATTCAGTCAGTTAAAGGGATTGGTGCGAAAACCGCTCAAAAAGTTGTAATCGATTTAAAAGATAAAATAATTAAGACTTACGGAATTGACGAAGTTTCTGCAATTCAAAACAATACTAATAAGGAAGAAGCGTTATCAGCATTAGAGGTTTTAGGCTTTGCTCGTAAGCAGTCAGATAAGGTGTTAGAGCGTATTTTGAAACAAGATGCGAGTTTAACGGTGGAAGAGCTTATAAAGCAGGCGCTAAAAAATTTATAGTTTTTTGAGAAAAACGATACAAATATATCAACTTACTATTGTCGTATTTTTTTGTTTGGGTGTGGGGTTAAGTGCATTTGCACAAACTCCTGTGCCTCCCTCAATTCCTATTGATTCTATTCAAGTTGCTCAAGATTCTGTACCACAATTACCGTATCGATTTACCAATACGCAAAGTGGAAGTTTAAAGTTAAACAACCCTTCAACCATAACTGTTGAGTATGACCCTCAATTAAAAAGATATATCATAAGAGAAAAAATTGGTGATTACTATTTAGGAGATCCAGTTTATTTAACCTTTAATGAGTATATGGAATATCGATTGCAACAAGATATTCTATCAAATTATAAAGATAAATTAAAGGCGGTTGACGGTAGAACAGCTGATGCTAAAGACGCTCAGAGAGATTTATTGCCAACATATTATGTGAACTCAAATTTCTTTGAAAGTATTTTTGGAGGGAATACAATTGATGTAAACCCTACCGGTAATATTCAGGTAAAATTGGGTGTCTTACATCAAAATATTCAGAATCCTCAAATTTCTGAAAGAAATAGAAAGAGTACAACTTTTGATTTTGATCAACAGATTACAGCGAGTATCAACGCTAAAATTGGTACAAGATTGGCAGTTACTGCTAATTATGACACCCAGTCTACATTTGATTTTGAAAATCAGGTAAAATTGGAGTATACCCCTACTGAAGATGATATTATTAGAAAAATTGAAGTGGGTAATGTGAGTATGCCCATTCGAAATTCTTTGGTAACTGGTGCTCAGAATTTATTCGGTTTCAAAACAGAATTGCAATTTGGTGCCACTACTGTTACTGGAGTCTATGCAGAACAAAAATCGCAAACGCGTACCGTTGCTGCCGAAGGAGGAGCATCAATTAATGAGTTCGAGTTAAAGGCAACAGATTATGATGCAAATCGACACTTCTTTCTATCTCAAAAATTCAGAGATCAATACGATAGAAGCTTAGAAACATTTCCATTAATTAGTAGTCAGATTAATATTGTAAAAATGGAAGTTTGGGTTACAAACCGTCAAGCTTCTACGGCAGATTTTAGAAATATTGTTGCTTTAGCAGATTTGGCCGAAGGAGATGTTACCAATATTGGAGGTGGAAATATTAATCCAAACCCAGGGATGCCTCAAGATCCCTCGAATGGAGCAAACGATTTAGATGCATTGCTTACAGAAGACGGTCCTATTCGTGAAATTTCAACAATTAATTCAGCCTTAGCACCTTATTTAGTCACGCAGGGACGTGATTATTCAATTCTAGAAAACGCAAGAAAATTACAGCCTAATGAATACGAGTTTCATCCGCAATTAGGATACATTTCATTAAACAGAAGATTGGCAGATTCAGATGTGTTAGCGGTGGCTTATGAATATACAATTAGCGGGAGTGATCAGGTTTATAAAGTTGGAGAATTATCTACAGATGGTGTTTTAGCACCAAAGAATTTAGTAGTAAAATTATTGCGTAGTGAGATTATCAATACCGATATTCCTTTGTGGGACTTGATGATGAAAAATATCTATGCTTTAGGTGCCTATCAAATGACAAAAGATGGATTCCGTTTTGAATTATTGTATAGAGATGATGAAACAGGAGTTCCTATTAATGTGCTACAAAATGCAGAATCACCAGGTGTTGCCGATCGTACTTTATTAAATCTATTCGATTTAGACCGTTTAGACCAAAATGATTTTGAAGTGCCTGAGGGAGATGGTTATTTTGATTACATCGAAGGACAAACGGTGAATTCCCTCAACGGATATGTTATATTTCCAACAGCTGAACCTTTTGGAGAAACCTTAGCAGGGGATTTAGTAGACCCAGATGACGACATATTTATTTTTGAAGAATTATATGAGTATACCCAATCGGAGGCTCGAAATAATTTTCAGAATAAAGACAAATACTTTTTAAAAGGATATACGAAATCTGAAGCAGCTCAAGGTATAGCATTAGGTGCTTACAATATTCCTCAGGGTTCTGTAACTGTTACAACAGGAGGTAGAGTACTTGTTGAAGGGGTAGATTATGTAGTAGATTATCAAATAGGTAGAGTTCAAATAATTAATCCGGCTTTAGAGTCTTCTAATGCTCCAATTGAAGTTTCTGTAGAAAACAATACAGTATTCAATTTGCAAACCAGACGTTTTATGGGGGTTGATGTTGAGCATAAAGTATCTGAAAATTTTATTGCAGGAGCTACAATTTTAAATTTAAGAGAGCGTCCTTTAACTCAGAAATCTACAATTGGTTCTGAACCAATTAACAATACCATTTTTGGATTAAGAGGAGATTATGGTAGTGAAGTTAAGAAATTTACGAAATGGGTAAATAAGCTGCCAAATATTGATACTGATGTTGCATCAAATGTTTCTGTAAGAGGTGATTTTGCATATTTATTGCCAGGTGCTCCAAAACAAACAGAATTGAGTGGAGAACCTACTTTTTACATTGATGATTTTGAAGGAGCTCAAATACCGTTAGAATTAAAAACTCCTCAGCAATGGTATTTGTCAAGTGCGCCAATTGGCTTTGGTGGAGAGTTGGATGGCACAATTGATTATGGTAAAGATCGTGCTAAGTTGGCATGGTATATTATTGACCAAGTGTTTTATGGAAGCTCTACTTTGCAACCAGAGAATATTGATGATGTAGAGTTATCTCGAGCTGAGGTAAGAAGGGTAAGATACCAAGAACTATTTCCAGAAGAAGACAGAGACATAACGCAGACCTCAGTTATTAGAACTTTAGATTTGGCGTATTATCCATCTGAAAGAGGGAGTTATAATTACGATACAGATAATGTTGGAGGCGATGGTAAATTTATCAATCCAGAAGATCGTTGGGGTGGTATTACAAGACCTTTAACTGTTAATAATTTTGAACAAGCGAATATTGAGTACATTCAGTTTTGGATGCAGGATCCATACACGCAATATTCTATTAATCAAGAAGAAGGATTGCCATCAGGAGTTGATCCATCTGACCCATTTAATCAAGTAGGAGACCTTTATTTTAATCTAGGTAACATTTCTGAAGATGTTTTAAAAGACGGAAGAAAGTTATATGAAAACGGATTGCCTAGTGAAGGAGGAACGGAAAACACAGATCCATCCATATGGGGTAAAGTACCAAATTCGCAGTCGTTATTATATAGTTTCGATACAGACGATACAGCTCGTTTGAATCAAGATATTGGTATTGACGGTTTAAATGATGAGGAAGAAACTGCAATGTTCGGTACTACTTTTGGTCCAGACCCTTCATCTGATAACTACCGTTATTTTAGAGGTTCGCAATACGATGCCGACGATGCAACAATTTTGACGAGATATAAAGCCTTTAACAATACGCAAGGTAATTCTCCTACCGCAAGTTTATCCGAAGAATCTTTCCCAACATCTGCAACAAACTATCCAGATGTAGAAGATATTAATAAAGATCAAACAATGAATACGGTAGAGAGTTATTACCAATACCGTGTTTCTATGAACGCTGCTAATTTAGTTGTTGGTAGAAATAATATTGTTGATGAGAAGAATGTTTCTGTACAACTAGAAGATGGAAGCACTAAAGAGTTTAGATGGTTACAGTTTAGAATTCCTGTTAACGCACCTGATGATGTTATAAACGATATGAGCGGATTTAATTCAATTCGTTTCATGCGTATGTTTATGACCAATTTTAGAATGCCGGTGGTATTGCGTTTTGCAGAATTAGAAATGGTAAGAGGTGAGTGGAGAAAATACACTAGAGTTATTGATGAAACCAATAATCCAGCACCGCCGCCGCTAGATCCTGCAGAATTAGAAAACTTTGTTTCAGGAGTTGTAAATATTCAAGAAAATGAGGCTCGTGAGCCTATTCCATATGTATTGCCTCCAGGTATTCAACGAGAGCAGTTGCAAGGTAGTACAAGAATTCAGCAGCAAAATGAGCAATCATTGTCGATGAAAGTTGAAGATTTAGATCCGGGAGAAACAAGAGCAGTATATAAAAACGTAAGTACAGATTTACGTATGTACAAAAAACTAAAAATGTTTGTGCATATAGAAGAAATGGAAAAGTCTGTAGTGAATGATGATGATTTTGAAGCTATTATTCGATTGGGGAGTGATTTAAATGACAACTATTACCAAATAGAAATGCCATTGAAAGTGACTCCATGGGGTTCTACATCACCAGAAGATATATGGCCAAATGATTTTAATGTTATTCTAGAACAATTAGGACAATTAAAGTTACTGCGATTTGAAGATGGCACCTACGACGCCACAGATATTTATCCTGCATACGGAGAGCAATCTCCTATTGAAGGATTAGATGGGTATATGATTCGCGTTAAGGGTAATCCTAATTTATCTAATATTCGCACCATGATGTTGGGTACTAAGAATGTTTCTGATGTTAGAAAAAGTGCAGAATTGTGGTTTAACGAAATGCGGACCGCCGAATTTGACAATGAAGGTGGTTGGGCTGCGGTTATCGCTGCTGATGCAAACTTTGCAGATTTTGCAGATGTTTCGGTAACAGGTAGAATGGAAACTATAGGTTTTGGTAGTATAGAACAAACAGTTAACGAGCGAGCACAAGAGGAGTCAAAACTTTATGATGTTGTTACTAATGTAAATGCTGGACAATTACTGCCTAAAGATTGGGGCGTAAAAGTTCCTGTAAATTATAGTATTTCTGAAGAGTTTCACGACCCTAAATACGATCCGCAATATCAAGATGTATTATTTGAAGATGCCATAGATGTTAATCCCAATAGCGAAGCTTCTAGAGATTATACAAAGCGAACAAGTGTTAACTTAATTAATGTTAGAAAAGAACGTACAAACCCCGAGAAAAAGCAGCGCTTTTATGATGTTGAGAATTTCTCAGTCTCTTATGCCTATAATGAAACACAACATAGAGATTATAATGTTAAGAAATTTGTTGACCAAAATGTTAGGGCATCGGCAAATTATAACTATTCATTTCAACCTTGGAGCATTGAGCCTTTTCAGAATTGGGGCTTTATAACTAAGAGTAAATACTTGCAGTTTATAAAAGATTTCAATTTCAATTTATTGCCGTCAAATATTTCGGTCAACTCAAATATTATTAGAAGTTATAATGAGCAAACTTCTCGAACATTAATCGAAGGATTGCCAGAATTACCAACGTTAAAACAGAACAATTTTATGTTTGACTGGGACTATACCATTGGTTACAATCTTACAAAATCTTTACAGTTTACCTTTAGAGCATTAAATAATTATGTGTACGACGATTTTGATAATTCTGAAGATATTTCGTTATACTCGAACTTCTTCAATTTAGGTAGACCAAATCATTACCATCAAACATTAAATTTAACCTATCAAATACCAATTGATAAGTTACCTTATTTAGATTTTATTTCTTCTGATTACGCTTATTCTGCTGATTACGATTGGCAAGCAGCGTCTCAGTCGTATGTAGAGCGAATTGGTAATGTCGTGCAGAATGCAAATACACATAACCTTAGTGCAACAGCAGATTTTAATCGTTTATATAGAAATATTGGTTTAACCAAAGTAAGTACAAAGCGGGTGATTCCTGCTAAGGAAAAGAAAACGGGAGAAAAAGATGAAGAAGGAAATCATATAATGGAGACGATTCCTGCAAAGACCAAAAAAGGGAATAAAGCAGGAAAAGCGGCTATGGATTTTCTAATGATGGTAAAAAGAGCGCGTGTTACTTATACGGAGAGAAACGGAATTTTAATGGGCGGATTTATTCCAGAAACAGGATTTTTAGGTCGCGATAATTTTAGTGGTGGCGCAGCACCAACATTTGGTTTTGTTTTTGGTAGTCAAATTGATATTAGAAATCAGGCATTGCAAAACGGCTGGTTAATTACAAGAAACATTAACTACCAAGACGGTACTGAAGACGATTTATATTACAACCACACTTATTCACAAAACCATTATAATAAGTTTGATGTATTTGTAAACTTAAAACCATTTAGAGATTTAGAAATAGAGCTTTCGGCCAACAAGGCCTTCACAAAAAACATTATTCAACAGTTAGATGCTGTAAATGATTTAAGTACTGGAGAAACAAAGTTTCAAGAAAATCCAATTTCAGAAGTTGGAAACTTTAGTATGAGTTTTAATATGATTAAAACTGCTTTCGGAGATGATGCAGATGTATTATTTCAGGAGTTTAAAAATAATCGAGCAGTGATTTCTCAAAGGTTAGCAGATAATTCTGGAGCAGATATTAGTGGATTTGGTGAGAATAGCCAACAAGTAGTGTTACCCGCCTTTGTTGCAGCATATTCTGGTAAAGATGCGGGTAGTGTGAATTTAAACGCCTTTAGAGATACTCCTATGCCTAACTGGACATTAACCTATAAAGGTTTAATGCGTTTTAAATGGTTTAAAAAGAATTTCCAAAGCTTTACGGTTTCTCATGGTTATAGATCGCTTTATTCTATAAACAATTATTCCAACAACTTGCTGTATAATGAAAACGATCCTTATGGAGAAACAGATATCGCAGGCAACTATTTTAATGAGCAATTATATTCTGCGGTAAATGTGATAGAAGAGTTTTCACCTTTGGTGAAGGTAGATTTTAAAATGCGCAACTCATTGTCTTTAAAAGCTGAAATTAGAAAAGACAGAATGCTTAATCTAAATTTCAATAATAACACACTTACGGAAATTGAAGGACAAGAATTTATAGTAGGAGCTGGTTATCGCTTTAAAAATGTAAAATTGAGATTCAAGTTTGATCAAAAAAATCAAACAGTTAATGGAGATGTTAACTTAAGACTCGACTTTAGTTTAAGAGACAATTTAACCTTAATTAGAGATATAGACGAAGATAACGAACAGGTAACAGGAGGTCAAAAATTATTCTCATTAAAGTTTTTGGCAGATTATGCCCTCAGCAGAAATTTAACCGCTTCATTTTATTACGACCAAAATTCGTCGAGGTATGCCATTTCTACCTCTTTCCCAAGAAACTCTTTTAACACAGGGATTATGGTTCAGTACAATTTAGGAAACTAATTTTTTTTGTGCACACCATTTACTTTTTCGTTAAATTTGTGTGCAAACAAATTATACTGTTATGAACATACCTGCTGATTTAAAATACACTAAAGATCACGAATGGATTCGCATTGAAGGCGATGTAGCAATTATTGGAATTACTGATTTTGCCCAAGGCGAATTAGGAGACATTGTATATGTTGATGTAGATACACTTGACGAAACCGTTGAAAAAGATGAAGTGTTCGGGACCGTTGAGGCCGTAAAAACTGTTTCAGATTTATTTATGCCTTTATCAGGTGAGGTAATTGAGTTTAACGAAGAATTAGAAGACACACCAGAAGTTGTTAATTCAGATCCTTATGGGGGCGGTTGGATGATTAAAATTCAAATTGCTGATACTTCACAAATTGATGGTTTACTAGATGCTGAAGCCTATAAAGAAATTATTGGAGCGTAATGCATATGTTGTTGCGTTATTCCTAACCTTATTAATCACCTACTTAAGCTTATCGTCTTTGTCAGACCTGCCGGTAAAGATTAGTACATCTGACAAAATATTACATGGCTTTGCCTATTTTGCGTTGAGTTTAAGTTGGTTTTTTGCAATTAAAAATGCCCACTTTTCTTTTAAATACAAAATTGTTATTGCTCTATCTGTAATTTTTTATGGCGTAATTATTGAAGTATTTCAGGAGCAATTAACTGAAAATAGAATGATGGATTTTTTTGATGTAATTGCAAATACCATAGGTGTTTTAATAGCATTTTCGTCATTCAATTTTCTTTTAAAAGTATACAAAACTATTTAACATTAAATAGTTGCATAAGTCGTTTTATAATTATTAAATTAGCACACTGTAAATTTTTTGAGTATGGAAATTAAGAAAAGTCCTAAGGCAAATTTAGAGGGGTATACTAAAGTATTCTTTCAGTTAGGCTTGGTATTAACCTTGTTAACTGTTTATTTAGCCATTGAGCACAAAACCTATGAAAGAGACCTTTCTGGTTTGGAAGTTGTTGCTTCTGAACATGAAGATGAAGAAGAAATGGAAGAGTTTGTAATTGAGCAAATTACAACGCCACCGCCTCCACCACCACCAGCTCCAGAAGTTATTGAGGTTGTAGAAGATGAGGAGGAAGTAGAAGAAACAATTATTGAATCTACAGAAACAGACGAAAATGAAAGTGTTGAAGTAGAAGAAATTATTGATGTAGAGGAAGAAGAAGAAATTGATGAAGACATCCCTTTTGCCATTATTGAAGATGTTCCAATTTATCCTGGTTGTGAAAAAGAAAGAACTAAAGAAGGTAAAAAGGCATGTTTAAATAAAGCAATGCAAAAGCACGTAGCTAGAAAATTTAACGGTGAATTGGCTAGTGATTTAGGCTTGCCGCCAGGAAAACAAAAAATCTATATTCAATTTAAGATTACAAAAACTGGTACAATCGAAATTTTGGGGGCAAGAGCACCACACAAGCGTTTAGAAAAAGAAGCGAAACGTGTAGTAAGCTTATTACCAAAGATGACACCAGGTAAACAAAGAGGTCGTGCCGTAAACGTAACGTATATGTTACCGATTTCTTTTAACGTAGAGTAAGATTATTCAAAATAAAACATAAGTAAAGCGTCCGCAATTTGCGGACGCTTTTTTTTGGTATGTTTCTTGTATTCTTTAGGCTATTAATCTCTTAACTTTAATAGTATGAAAAACAAAAAGCATTCCGACAGGTTACAAAAAAGTTCTGGGCTGTTTATGCAGCTTGGTTTAGTGCTAACACTACTCACAGTATATGCACTTTTTGAACACAAAACGGAAAAAAACCAAAGTACAGTTTTGATCACCGTCTCTTCTGAACACGACACTGAGTTTATAATGAAGGATTATAAGATAGAAGAAAATAAAGTTGAACAAACTCAAGATCCTCAGCCAAGAAAAGAACAAGCTAAGCTGTATGATGAAATTGAAGAAATTGATAATGACGAAAAAGAAAAAGCAGAAAACGAAATTTTAACCAAACCCGAATCAAAAGAATCACCAGATATAGAAAGGCAATTGGTTGATGTGGGTGATGAACCAGAGGAGTTTGATGATGATACACACTTAATTAATACTGTACAGGAAGTTCCAATTTTTCCCGGATGTGAAAAAAAGAAGAGCAAAGTAGATAGGAGAGCCTGCTTTGAACAAAAAGTAGGGCGTTTTATCAATAGACGTTTTGATACAAGTATTGCAGAATCTTTATCCTTACGAGAAGGTAAGCAAAGGATATATGTTCAATTCTTAATCAATAAAAATGGACAGATAGAAGTAATAGATGCAAGAGCTCCACACAAACGACTTGAATCGGAAGGGAAACGAGTGGTAGATCAATTACCTCAGATGACTCCGGGTAAACAAAATGGTAAACCCGTAAAAGTATCTTATATGGTTCCTATTACATTTGAAATACAATAAATAGTAAAATTTTTGAGTCCCGCTTCGGCGGTTTTTTTTAAGACATAAACTTATAAACATTAGGTGGCTAAGTAATTTGAATTCAAAAAAGAACAAAGAATAATTTGTACATTTGATTCTCGAAAAAAAATAAATGCTACCAAATCTATCAAATTTACCAACTTATGATACTGTGGGTGTTCAAGAGCGTGTAAGTCGTTTTTGTAAACGCAGTATAAAAAAGTCGGCCAAAATAGAAGGACTTAAATTGGCTTTGAGTATGATTGATTTAACGACGCTCGAAGGAAAAGATACTACCGCTAAAGTGCAACAATTGTGTTATAAGGCAATGCACCCGCATGATACTTTAAAAGACATTCCAACTGTAGCTGCAATTTGTGTGTACCCTAATTATGTTGGAGTAGCCAAAAAAGCACTAGAAGGGAGTGTAATACAAGTGGCATCTGTTGCCACAGTATTTCCAAGCGGGCAATCTAAACTACAGGTAAAGCTAGACGATACCAAATATGCTGTTGATTTAGGAGCAGATGAGATTGATATGGTAATTTCTAGAGGTGCATTTTTATCTGGAGATTATCAATTTGTTTTTGACGAAATCGCAGCGGTAAAAGAAGTTTGTGGTAAGGCGCATCTTAAAGTGATTTTAGAAACTGGTGAATTAGAAACATTAGATAATGTCCGATTGGCAAGTGAATTGGCAATGTATGCTGGTGCAGATTTTATTAAGACTTCTACAGGAAAAGTACAACCAGCTGCAACTATGCCTGTATCTTATGTAATGCTAGATGCAATTAAGGATTTTTACTTAAAAACAGGTAAGATGATTGGAATGAAGCCTGCAGGAGGTATTTCAACATCTAAAATTGCATTACAATACCTTGTTATGTTAAATGAGGTGCTAGGAGAAAAATGGATGAATAAGGAATATTTTCGATTCGGAGCGAGTAGTTTGGCAAATGATGTTTTGATGCAATTAGTGAAAGCTGAAACTGGAGCCTATCAATCTGCTAACTACTTTTCAAAAGATTAACCTATGAGTGAAAAAGATATTTTTAAAGCGAGTTGGAGTTATGCTCCTGCACCTGAAAGTACGGATCATATACAGTTAAAAAAGCAATATGAATTGTATATTGATGGGGCCTTTGTGGCTCCAACAAAAGCAAAGTATTTTAAAACTACCAATCCGGCAACTGGAGAGGTTATCGCAAAGGTTGGTAATGCCGATAAATCTGACGTTAATGCAGCTGTAAAAGCTGCAAATAAGGCTTTTAAAAGCTGGTCAAAATTGTCTGGTAAAGAAAGAGGAAAATATATTTTTAGGATAGCCAGATTGATTCAAGAACGCGCAAAAGAGTTTGCGATTATTGAAAGTTTAGATGGTGGTAAGCCAATTCGAGAATCTCGAGACATTGACATACCATTGGCAGCGAATCACTTTTTTTATTATGCAGGTTGGGCAGACAAATTACAATACGCTTTTCCAAATAGATTGATTAAACCTGTTGGAGTAGCTGGTCAAATTATTCCATGGAACTTTCCATTATTAATGGCGGCTTGGAAAATTGCTCCAGCGCTAGCCACAGGAAATACGGTGGTATTAAAACCTGCTGAAACAACACCTCTAACAGCTTTAAAACTTGCAGAAATTATTCAAGAAAGTGGTTTACCTAAAGGTGTTGTAAATATTGTTACAGGAGCTGGTGATACTGGAGCACATATTGTGGAACACCCAGATGTGCAAAAAATTGCCTTTACAGGATCTACAGTTGTGGGCAAGTATATTAAAAAGGCAATCGCTCATACAGATAAGAAACTTACATTAGAACTAGGAGGTAAAGGAGCTAATATTATTTTTGAAGATGCAGCTATAGATCAGGCAGTAGAAGGTATTGTAAATGCTATTTTCTTTAATCAAGGACATGTATGTTGTGCAGGTTCTAGATTATTTATTCAAGAGTCTGTTGCCACTCAAGTAATTAATAAATTGAAGCACCGTATGGAGTCTTTAATTGTAGGAGATCCGCTTGATAAGAATACTGATATTGGTGCTATTAATTCAGAAAAGCAACTTAAGACCATTCAAGATTATATTCAGTTAGGTCAAGAAGAAGGAGGCGCGATATATCAGTCTAGCTGTGCATTACCGGAAAAAGGGAATTGGTGTCCACCAACCTTATTTTTAAATGTTTCGCAGTCGCATAGAGTTACTCAAGAAGAAATATTTGGCCCTGTTTTAACAGTACAAACTTTTAGAACAGTTGATGAAGTTATAGAAAAAGCCAATAATACGCCTTATGGTTTATCTGCTGGAGTTTGGACACAAAAAGGTGCTAAAATATTTGATGTATCTCAACGCTTAAATGCTGGTGTTGTTTGGGCTAATACCTTTAATAAATTTGATCCAGCTTCTCCATTTGGTGGGTATAAAGAAAGTGGAATGGGTAGAGAAGGCGGACTTCACGGATTAAAACCATATGTTTCATTTGAATAAAAGTTATGAGCAGAATAAACGTTTTAAAAACTTATAAACTCTATATAGGAGGTAAATTTCCAAGAACAGAATCTGGTAGGTATTATGCAGTAACAAATGATTCAGGTGAATTAGTCGCAAATATGTGTTTGTCTTCTAGAAAAGATTTTAGAAATGCAGTTGTAATCGCAAGAAAAGCACAGTTAGGTTGGGCAAAAGTTACTGCACTTAATAAAGGTCAAATCTTATATCGAATTGCAGAAATGCTAGAAGGGAGAAGTGCTCAGTTTGTAGCAGAGTTAATGCAACAAGGAGCTTCTAAAAAAGATGCCGAAGCCGAGGTTATAGAGGCAATAGATAGATTGGTGTATTATGCAGGTTGGAGTGATAAGTACCAACAAGTATTAAGTGCTGTTAACCCTGTTGCAAGTAGTCATTTTAGTTTTTCAAGACTTGAACCGGTTGGTGTGGTTGCAATAATGGCTCCGCAAGAGCAAAGTTTATTAGGTTTAGTTTCAGTTATTGCACCGGCAATAGTGGGAGGAAATAGTATTGTAGTACTTGCGTCTGAAACGCTACCATTAAACGCAGTTTCATTTGCAGAAGTTTTGCATTCTTCTGATGTTCCTGCAGGTGTTGTTAATATACTGACTGGTAAAACCGATGAGCTAATTGAGCACATGGCTTCACATATGGATGTTAACGCTATAGTTTATGCAGGTAGAAATGAGGATTACATCGCTCAAATTAATACCTTAGCAGCAGCTAACTTAAAACGGGTTATCATTCATAAGAAACACAATTGGTCTAATGAAAATTGTGCTTCTCCTTATATGATTGAAAAAACGCAGGAGGTAAAAACCACTTGGCATCCGACTAAAGTTTAGGTAATATTCAATTTATGGAACAACATTATTTCGCACACCCCACAGCTGTTATTGATGAAGGTTGCACTATTGGTGAGGGCACTAAAATTTGGCACTTTAGTCATATCATGAGTAATTGCGTAATCGGCGAAAAGTGTTCTATGGGCCAGAATGTTGTAATTTCTCCAAAAGTTGTCTTAGGGAATAATGTTAAGATTCAAAATAATGTATCTGTTTATACAGGTGTCTTATGCGAAGACGATGTTTTTTTGGGTCCTTCTATGGTTTTTACAAATGTGATTAACCCCAGAAGTGCAGTTGTTAGAAAAGAGGAGTTTAAAACTACCTTGATTAAAAAAGGTGCGAGCATTGGTGCCAATGCAACAATTATTTGTGGTATTACAATAGGGCAGTATGCTATGATAGGAGCAGGGGCTGTAGTGACCAAATCTGTTGTTCCGTATGCTTTGGTAGTAGGTAATCCTTCTAGACAAGTTGGATGGATGAGTGAATACGGCCATAAGTTAAAATTCGATGAAAAAGGCATTGCTATGTGTAAAGAATCGAACCAGAAATATCAACTTAAAAACAATAAAGTCACGCAAATTTCGTGATAGTTACAGTAATTCAACGTACATGAATAAACAAACTCTACTAACCCCAATATTACTTTTTTTCAGTATTGCATTCTTTGCACAAATGGAAAAATATCCTATTTTCCCTGGTTGTGAAGATACACCTTCAGACTCGCTAGAGATTTGTTTTAGAAAGCAATTAACTTCCGCAGTTATTCAAGAATTTAAAATGCCAGAAGAGGTGATTTCAGATAATTTTAAAGAAGAGGTTAGTGTGGTTTTTTATGTATCTAAAGAAGGAGTAATAGAAGTGCTGCATATCAACTCTTCTTATAAATCGATAGAATCGGAGGCAAAGAGAGTTTTTAAAACATTACCTGAGATTGTTCCCGCTAAATATAACAATGAAGAAATTGATATGCATTTTGTATTGCCTCTTAATTTTCCTTTAGGTGAGAGCACTTCTCAAGAACCAGAAACTAAAAAGGTGGCTGTAGCGGTAAATTACGCGGTTGAACAGGAAAATGAAGAAGATTGGATAAAACCAGACTCTCTTGAATTGTTAGAGCATCATAGTACGTTAAACGTACCTTATACACATCAACAATATGCGGTATTTGATTATTATTACAATTTAGCAGATAATTCGCATACCGCATCAAAGCCATTTATTTATACTGAGGTTGAGAATTTTGTTGATTTAGATGCAAAAAAATCTGATTTAATGCAAAAGAGAACAACCTGGTTTGGTAGAAAGTTTTGGAATGAGCATATGGTACAGGTACAAGGTAAAAAGTATTGGTTTACTATTGACCCGATAGTTGATTTACAAATGGGTAAAGACAATTCTGATGAGGTAGACTTTACTTATAATAACACCCGGGGTATTCAAATTCAAGGAGCTATTGGTAAGAAGTTTTCCTTTTACACCACTTTTTTCGAAAGTCAAGGTAGGTTTGCAAATTATGTAAATCAATATGCTGAAGCTCTTAAGCCTTCTGGAGGTAACCCTGCAATCATTCCTGGTAGAGGAATCGCAAAAGAATTTAAAGAAGATGGGTACGATTATCCAGTGGCTGAAGCATATATGTCTTTTTCACCTAGTAAGGTCTTTAACTTTCAGTTTGGACACGGTAAGAATTTTATTGGAGATGGATATAGATCTTTATTTTTATCGAACAATGCATCGCCATCGCCATTTTTTAAAATAAACACGACTTTTTGGAAAATTAAATACACTAACAACTGGATGTGGTTGCGCGATGTGAGACCAGAGGTTACTGAAGATGGCGTATACAAACCAAAATATATGGCAACGCATTATTTGAGCTGGAACATAACAAAACGATTGAATATTGGCCTATTTGAATCTGTTCTTTGGGAGGACTCAAACGGACGTGGATTTGACATAAATTACCTAAATCCGATTATATTTTACCGAGCCATTGAATTTTCTACCGGATCAAGAGGAGGTAATGCCATAATAGGTTTAAGTGGTAAGTATAAATTTAGTGATAGAGTTTCTGTCTATACTCAATTATTGATAGATGAGTTTACAACTGGAGAGATTGCAAAAGGTGATGGCTATTGGGGTAATAAAAATGGATTTCAAGTTGGTTTAAAATACCACCATGCTTTTGGTGTTCAGAACTTACATTTACAAACAGAATACAACTCCGTAAGACCTTTTACGTATTCTCATAATACACCATTATTAAATTATGGCCATAGCAATCAAAGTATGGCTCATCAATGGGGGGCAAACTTTTGGGAGATTTCTACAATTGCCCATTATGAACTACAGCGTTGGTATGGAAATGCAAAATTAATATTTGGTTCAAAAGGATTTGATATAGAGGGAGATCCAACTAATTATGGGGGTAATATTTATCGTGATTACGATGAACGTAACGGGGATTATGGTCATGAAATAGGACAAGGAAATACTACAAATAGATTTATTGGCGATCTGCAAGTGGGTTATTTGTTAAACCCAGCCACCAACTTAAAACTATTTGGTAACTTCACCTATAGGAGTTCTCAACCCGATATAATATCTGCTAATTTTGAATCGAATAATACAGTTTGGTTTTCGTTAGGAATGCGAACCGATTTATTTGATTGGAACTTTGAATTTTAAGACTACAGCTTAGTTACTTTCTGTCGAACCATATCAAAGAATAGGATACCAAAAAAGTCGAAAAATTGGCTCCTCTGCTTGTATATAATCCATTAGTTAACGATGTGTTTAAAGAACTTTGCTTTCCGATTTTATAAGAAGCTGTAAGCGCGTATTTAGAATTTTCTTGATGATTGTTTTGTGCAACATCATCTATAATCGTTTCTCCCCATGCAATTTGCCCGATGGAAGCAGACATCCACAATTTGGGGTTGAATATATAAGCGAAATGAAGTTGAGCGCTAAGCAAAGGTTCTTGTTTTAATGTGCTCCCGTTATTAAAGTTTTTGTTATTTGTGAAAAACCAAGATCCTATGTGCGCTTCAAGAATAATTTTTTGAGAAATATTATATGAGCTTGCAATTTTAAATTGAAAACTCCATCGATTGGCTCCAAAATTTATGAGCTTGGTTTCGTCGTAAGTTCCTATAGGAGCTCTAATTTTAAGTGCTGCCCCAAGTTTAAATTTAGCTGGTTCTCGAATTGCAAATTCCCTTTTAGTTAGTGCTTTTTCTCCCACTAAAATCATAGACAATCGTGCAGAGAGATCACCAAGTCCATTTTTGTATACACTAGTGTCTTTCTCATAAATAAAGGCCTGCAGATTTCCAAAAGAGTAGGGAATAGAAGTATCTATCTTTGCAGGTTTGTTCAAAATTTTAAAACTTCTTCCGTAAAACCCTGCAACAGTATTTAGTTTTGTATTTAGATTTTCAACTTCTTGAGAGTTTAAGAGAATATCTCCTGAAGAAAATCCATAAACAAGTCCACTAAAATTAGTCCCTAGGGGTGCTGATGACAGAAATCGGGGCTCTAAATCTTGCGTAAAAACCTTTGTTACATATATAAAAAAAGCGAAATAAAGTATCGTCTTTTTTCGAATCATGTTCAGTTATATTAATAGTACCTACTAATCTAAATTAATAAATTTCAAGGAGAATTGAGATACTGAATAAACTAAGATTTTATTAATGAATGGTTTAATAGTAAATAATCAGAATAGATTTAATAAAAAAGCCACTCCTAAGAATGGCTTTTTTATTTGTGGATCGGTTATTTTGTGCCGTTTAATTTATCGGACACAATATATTTTACTCCTGGCATAGTAGCTTATAAAGCTAGAACTTTATCTGGATATAACGTTACATCAAGAGAAACATTCATTCTTACAGCAACTGCCCCTCCTTCACCACCTTTAACTGTTTAAGCAGTTGCATTAGCTTGTCCATCTGTAGATCATCCTACTTTCAAAAAGTAATGGTAAGCTTCTTTATCTTCAAAAATAAATACTGCATGGCATTTCTTCAATGCTATTCCAGCACCAACTCTGTATGATATAATTTTTAGATATAACTCTTGTCCTGTAGTATTGTTATGAGCAACTCCTCCACCGTTTCTAGAAGCTAATACAAATAGATTCACTCCTCTATTACTGAAAGTAGCATAGCCATGTGTATTAGCTATTTTAGATTTTGATTCTGGGTAAGCTTATACATTTCTTGAACTGCTACACTTTGGTTTTTTTGAAAAGCTTTGCGCGTTTTTCAATTTTTTTATTTTTTTCGTCCTCGTTAGTTTCTCCTGCATGAGCGGTTAAAGTAAATCCTAATGATAATACAATTACTAATAATCCGCCTAATACTGTTTTGATGTTAATTAAATTTTCATGATTTTAATTTAATTTCTAGAATTTTTGTTTGTTGTTGTTTAATACTACAAATGTATTTCAGCCTCTAAGAAAATTGTAGGATACAAAATGTCGGGAATAAAAACCCTCCAAATATGGAGGGGTGTAACAATTAAATGAAATAAATCGAACTAGTTGCCATTTAATTCATCTGATACTATATATTTTACTCCTTGCACAGTAGCCTGTAATGCAAGACCTTTATCTGCAATTTGATATAAGGTAACTCCTCTAGATACATTCATTCCAACGGCTGCAGAACCTCCTTCTCCTTCTTTACCGGTATCTGCGGTGGCATCAGCTTGTCCATCTGCAGACCATCCTACTTCTAAAAAATAATCGTAGGCCGCTTTATCATCAAACAAAAATACTGCATAGTATTTTTTAAATCCTATACCTACCCCTGCTCCAATAGATATCATTTTAACATAATGTTCTTTGCCTGTTGATTTATTGTGAGCTACGCCACCTCCATTTCCAGATGACAGTAATAAAAGATTAACACCTGTATTTCCAAATGCCGCATATCCATAGGCATTCTTCATTTTGGATTGGGAATTAGGATAAGCTTTATACATTTCTTGAATAGCAGTAGATTTATTTTTTTGAAAAGCTTCACGTTGTTTTTCAATTTTATTTTGCTTTTTTGCTTCCTTTGAATCTTGAGCATAATTTGAAGACATACCCACAGTTAAAAAAAGGACTAATACTAAACTAAGCATGAGAATTGGACTTTTTTTCATAATGTAGAATTTTAATTGAACAATTTTTTTGAGGATCTTAAAATACAATTTTTTAAGAAACATTACTAAGAGGATCTAACTGTAAAATAACAGGTCCATTCTTCTGGACCTCAGCCTAAATCCATTGTACCTTATCTTTATTCTAATAACCTAAATATCCAAACCCTGCTAACAAAGAGTCGTTGGAAGTAAAACCAGTACCTCTAACAATCATATCTAGTTGTTCTGAGGGATCTTTTTAGGTATAAAAGATATTAATCTACCTGTTAGCCCAATTCCAACTGCTGGTTTAGTAATGGGTATTGCAATCGGAAGCGCTTTGTTTCCTTGACTTGTTGTATCTACACGTTTTACATTAGGGTTGTTTTGTGGCGCAGGGATACTATCGTTTTGAGTATTTATATAAAAAACCTATACTAACGCTGCTATTAAGGTTACTATAGGTTTTTTGATCATGCTCTGTTTTTAAGAGCAAAAATATATGATTTATTCTACTAATTCTGCATCTGAAGGATACCACGCTCCATCAAACCAATCTTCTAATGGGTCGTAAAGTCTAAATATAGTATTCCAACCTTTTCCAGGTACAGTTTGAATCCAATTGTTATCCATACCTTCTGGAGCTTCAGGACCAATATAGATATCCCAACAGTATTTATTATTCATTTTAATTTATCTCAAAGTTAATAAGGAGGTCACATTTTAAACACCACTTGTTGTGTTGTTCTTGTGCAAAGACAATCGTACAATACTTTTTTCTTTTGCTAAGAGATTATGCACAACATGAGGGTCTTGTGAAATCAAATCACCTTTGGTTAGGGTATAAACTCGTGTACCAATACCAAATTCTGTACAACCATCAAATACTTCAACCTTGAAAGGAAAAGCAGTTTTATGATCTTTCCTTATTTGATTTTTATCGAAAATAATGCGTAATTCTTTATGGTTTTTTGAATCGAATAATACCGTTATTATAGATTTTGATTTTCCAAATTGTACATTCTTAGTTGAAGATACAGTATTCATATATTAAAAGATAGGTTGTTTTATCTCCAAGAGGTGCCTGCTGTTACATAAAATGCCCACTCTTCTGGACCTCTTGCAACATCAACACCTAATCGCAAGCCAAATATTCTTGCGATTAAATATCTAAACCCCCCTCCAGCATTCCAAACAAATTCATCAGCATTAAAATTGTCGTAAGATTCAAAAGCAGTCCCACCTCCTGCAAAAGCAAGTACAGACCAGCGATTATTTAAATTATAATGATGTTCGGTTTCGAACAACGCGGTAGCGGAACCTTGGTAGCGCAATGCCGGTACACCTCTTAAGTCAACAAAAGGCTGTGCGTAAAAAGGTATATTTCCCGTAGCCCAATTAGATTCTAACCTAAAAGCCGCCATCCATTTCTCGTTAACAGTTTTGTAATGGTGCGTATGAAAATTTATAGTCCCCCAATTGCGGTCGCTCCCTAAAAACTGAAGATTTTGATCGTAGCTCAAATGAATTTTTGTACCTGCATTTGGGGACATAAAATTGTTTAGGTTGTCAAATTCTGTTATTAGAGAAACCCCGCTATTCCATAAATCAAAATCAATAGGATCAATAATGTTATTACCTTCAAAAATCGGAACATTGGTTTTTGTTAATTGATATTTACCTCCTATAAAAAAGGGACTTCCATTAATTCGAAATAGTATTTTCTGCATAAAAAAGAAACTATTGATTTCAAAGTCAAAAGCTTTGTTATTCCCAAATCCGTAGTATTCTAAATTGGCGTCCGCATATCCTGCAAAGCCTTGATAACGTTGGGAATCTTTTTTCCAAAAACCTATGTATCCTCCGCCAGCTAACCAAGTACCATTTGAGGTAATACCTGCTGCACCAATTATTAAGTCAGGTCTATCCCTAGGATCTTCTTTAGTAACAAAATAAACTCCGGCTAGTACACCACCATAACCAACAGCTGGTTCTGTTATTGGAGAAACTATAGGCAACACACCATTGTGATTAATTAAAAACTCACTCGCATCAAAAGCACCATCTAGAGTGTCTTTAAATCTTTTGACTTTGGTGTCGTCTTTCTGAGCAAAAGTACCTAATGATATTAGAATACAAATAGCAAAGCATATTGGTTTAATTCTCATAGCGTTGTACATAGGTTTAGGTCTTACGAAAATACGATTGCAAAGATTATAAAACAAACAAGCGTTAAAATGTATGAAACTTTCATGGCAAATTTCTTTTTTGACATTTGTTAAGTTATATTTGAAATGAACAAAGAAGTTTAAGCGATTAATTGATTTATGACTCACGAGTTTAAAAAAATTATTCAAGCTATAAAATTGGCGAATAAAGCGAATCAGAAAACTGTTTTAGCTACTGTAGTTGCTGTAGATGGATCTTCATATAGAGGTGCTGGAGTAAGAATGCTAGTATTGGAGTCCGGTAATATAGTTGGCGCAATTAGCGGTGGCTGTGTAGAGAAAGAAGTTGTACTACAAGCGGAATCAGTTTTGCGATCTGGTACTTCTAAAATCATGACATATGATGGTAGATTTAGGTTGGGTTGCGAAGGCACGTTATATGTTCTTTTAGAACTTGTGGATTTGAATATGAATCAATTGAACGAAATTGGCGATTTGCTTGATAATAGGATACCCTTTGATATATCTTCTAAATATTATTTAGAAGAGGGAGAAAAGCTTATGGGAAGCAATTTGATATTCAATGGAAAGACAATTAATTTATCGGAAAGTGCTAGTCTTAAACTATCAAACGCTATAAATTTTTCAGAAACTTTATATCCTTGTTTTAGACTGTTTATAGTGGGAACTGAACATGACGCCGCTAGTTTGAGTAAAGCTTCTAGTCAACTAGGGTGGGAGGTTACAGTAATTGCGGCTCCTGACTCACAGAAGTCTTTATCACAATTTCCTGGAGCAAAGTATCTAGAGAAATTAGGAAGTGAGGCATTTTCTAAATTGGTTTTTGATTCCCAAACTGCGGTTGTTTTAATGAGTCATAATTTTGCAAAAGATGTTTTGTATCTAAAAGCATTAAAAGATAAAGAACCTATGTATATCGGGTTATTAGGTCCTGCAAAGAGAAGAAACCAAATGCTAGATGCCTTTATAGAATATCACGTTGAGGTATCAGATGAATTTTTAGATACTATCTACGGACCTGCTGGTTTAGATATAGGGGCCGAAACACCAGAAGAAATTGCTGTTTCAATAATTTCTGAAATTGTGGCTGTTTCACGGAATATAAAGGCACTCCATTTACAAGATAAGAAAGGAGCAATTCACGATAGAGGAGACAGAACGTTGAAATCTATAAATGAAAAGTAAAATTGCTGTTTTAATTTTAGCTGCTGGCGCATCCACAAGAATGGGTTCACCAAAGCAATTACTTCCTTGGGGTAACACTACACTTTTGGGCAATGCAATAAGGCAATTTAAAAATTTACATGTTCATTGTTTCGTGGTGTTAGGAGCAAATAATAAAGAGATTTCAAATAGTCTATCAGGTTTAGATGTTTCTGTAATTATCAATAAAAATTGGGAAGACGGTATTGGGAGATCTATAAGTTATGGATTAAAAGAAATTTTATCAAAAGATAGCTTTAGTCATATACTTATTGCTTTGGGAGATCAACCATTAATTGGGTCCCAGCAAATACAAGTTTTGATAGATCAGTCTGAATTGTATGCTAATAAAATTATTGCTAATCAATATTCATCTGGATTTGGTGTACCTGCGATTTTTCCAAATCAATATTTTGAAGAATTAATCAAATTAACTGGGGATACAGGTGCTAAAAAGTTGTTGATGCACTTTCAAAATAATGTGGTAGGAGTTGATTCTGATATTGAATTGATTGATGTTGACACATTAGAGGAATACAATTCATTAATAAAAAAGTATTTTTCCAAATAGTGTTTTACCAATTTAATTAAGCAATTAATAAAGAATTAATTGGTTGAACTTGTCTGCTAATTGCTTTTGCGTTTATTTTACAACCTGATTACAACGATTAAATAAGTGCGCATCAACTAAACTTTTATATGTCAAAAATATTTCCATTAAAAGGAGTTATTCAAAACTATGCTTGGGGCGGAACAAAGTACATTCCTGCATTGTTAAAAAAAGAAGTCACAGATGAAAAATGTGCCGAGTATTGGTTGGGCGCGCATGATAAGGCCCCATCTCAATTAAAAACTTTAAAAGGAGACGAGGCATTAAATGACTATTTGAATAAAGATTTAATAGCAAGTTTGGGTGAAAATATCACAAATAAATTTGGGAGACTTCCATTTTTGTTTAAAGTCCTAGATGTACATGATATGTTATCAATTCAGGTACATCCTACCAAAGTTGAGGCAGAAAAAGGGTTCAAGCATGAGAATGAATTAGGAATCCCTTTGACCGCATCAAATAGAAATTACAAAGATGACAATCACAAACCTGAAATTATGGTAGCGCTGAGTGAGTTTTGGTTGTTACATGGATTTCAACCAAAAGTTAAATTGAAAAACATGTTGACTTCAGTTCCTGAGTTTGCTCATTTGATTTCAGTTTTTGAAGAGGGCGGATATTTTGGGTTGTATAAAGAAGTGATGCAAGAGTCACAGGAAAAGACGAATAGTGTTTTGCAACCTTTAGTTAATAGAATTTTGCCATTATATAAAGAAGATATTTTGTCAAAAGAGAGTCCAGATTATTGGGCTGCAAAGGCTTTTCAGCAGTTCTGTAAAGATGGGGTTTTAGATAAAGGGATTTACTCTATTTATTTTTTCAATATTGTGAAAGTCGAAAAAGGAGAAGCAGTTTTTCAAGATGCTGGAATTCCTCATGCGTATTTGGAGGGGCAGAATATGGAGTTAATGGCCAATTCAGATAATGTTTTAAGAGGAGGGCTTACACCGAAGTATATAGATGTTCCTGAATTGTTAAAACATGTGACCTTTGAACCTACGGAACCGAATATATTAAATGGAATACTCCAAGAAAATGGATTAGAGCGCATATACAAATCTACAGCTCCTGATTTTGAATTGAGCCAAATACAAATTTTAAATAATGATATGTATGCTCATAATGCAACCACAGCAGAAATTTTAATAGTGATAGAGGGTCATGTCACTGTAAAAGAAGAAACATCCGAAATACTTCTAGAAAAAGGGGGCGCTATTTTTATTAAGTACAATAGTTTCTATGAAATAACTAGTTCAAATAATGCTATTATTTATAAAGCAACTGCACCTTAGAATCTTTAAAAACTGAGTAAAAACAAAAAACCTCCAAAATCTTAACGATTAAGGAGGCTTTGTACTGAAGGCGGGACTTGAACCCGCACGCCCAAAATGAGCACAGGATTTTAAGTCCGGCGTGTCTACCAATTCCACCACTTCAGCATTGGACTTATATCTAATCTCTTAGGTATAGAGCGAAAGACGGGATTTGAACCCGCGACCCTCACCTTGGCAAGGTGATGCTCTACCCCTGAGCTACTTTCGCAGTTATTTTAATGAACTCCATTTGTTACTCAAACGGGTGGCAAATTTAAAACATTTTATACAATTGCAAAGTATTTTCTAAAAAAATATTCAACTTTTTATAAGAGCGATTTTTAGTGTCTTGTTTTTGGTTCTTTTTCAAGGGTTTATAAAGGCTTAAGTATTTAAAAAATGTGATGGTTATTAACAACAAATCAAATATCTTTGCAGCGATTTAAAAACAAGATTTAAAATTGAGCGTAAATAGTATAACAGAACAAGCTAAAACTACCTCTTTTATAGGTGATTTTAAGCAGCTTACAAAGGTTGGACTTTCAGTAAGTGTGGTGTTCTCTTCAATAGCAGGATATTTATTAGCTGCTGATACTATTGATTATTCAATTTTAGGGTTGTTAACCATAGGGGGTTACTTTATGGTTGGTGCGTCTAACGCGTTTAATCAAGTAATAGAAAAAGATACTGATGCCCTAATGAAACGAACTATGAACAGGCCATTACCAACAGGTAGAATGTCTGTTAATTTTGCGTTGACCATTGCATTTACTTTTACAATTCTAGGAATTGCAATATTGTATTATATCAATCCCAAGTGTGCATTGTTTGGTGCAGTTTCAATCTTTTTATACACTTGCGCCTATACGCCTCTTAAGCCTTTGACACCATTATCAGTTTTTGTTGGTGCCATACCTGGTGCCATTCCATTTATGTTGGGTTGGGTTGCAGCTACAAATGATTTTTCTATAGAACCGGGCACCTTGTTTTTAATTCAATTCTTTTGGCAGTTCCCTCATTTTTGGGCCATTGGTTGGTTGGGGTACGATGAGTACAAAAAAGCAGGTTTTAATATGCTGCCTATGGGAAAGAAAGATAAAGGAGCAGTTAAACAAATACTTTTATATACTGTTGTAATGATTCTTGTGTCAATAATTCCAGTTTTAAAATTGACTGGTGATTTTTGGATATACCCTATTACCGCTGTCGTTATTGCATTACTTGGTAGTGTTATGCTTTACTATGGTATAAAATTGTATTCAGATTCGTCTAATAAGGTAGCAAGACAATTAATGCTGTCCAGTGTATTATATATTACCCTGGTACAAATTATTTACGTAGTCGATAAATTTTTACATTAAAATGGAACAGACATTAGATCAAGAATTAATAACAGCTAAACGTAAATCTGCAAAACCGATGTTGTGGATATCTATGGTGAGTATGACCATGATGTTTATTGGTTTGACTAGTGCGTATTTAGTAAGTAGTAAAAGAGAAGATTGGGTCTCTTTTGATATGCCATCTTCTTTATACCTCAGCACGCTTTGTATTGTGTTAAGTAGTATGACTTATTTATTGGCTAAAAGAGCTATTTTAAAAGATAATAGAAATGCAACAAGTGCATTACTTTTGGCAACTTTAGTTTTAGGAGTTGCTTTTGTATATTTTCAATTCCAAGGTTTCTTTCAATTAAGAGAAGCAGGCTTATATTTAGCTGGATCCGGTAGTCAAGTTTCGGCTTCCCTCTTAATGGTTATCTCATTTGCACATTTATTGCACGTATTTGCTGGGTTTATAGTACTATTTGTAGTTATTTATAATCATTATAAAAAACGCTACAATGCCACGGAAACACTTGGTTTAGAGCTAGGTGGCATCTTCTGGCATTTTGTAGATGTATTATGGGTGCTACTCTTTTTATTTTTCTATTTTATAAAGTGATAGAAAACACGTAAATTTGGCCATTCAAAAAACTAAATAAATTTTATACTTTCTATGGGAGCAACTGCTGTAAGTTCTGATCACCATTCTTGGGATGACGACAAGACCGAAAAAAAACCTTTCGCGGTGAGCTATGGTAAAATGATGATGTGGTTCTTCATCTTGTCAGATGCATTGACTTTCTCTGGATTTATTGTAGCATACGGCGCAATGCGTTTCAAGTTTTTAGATACTTGGCCAATTGCCGATGAGGTGTTTACACACGTTCCATTTTTCCACGGAGAATACCCAATGTACTATGTAGCATTTATGACATTTGTACTTATTTTCTCTTCTGTAACTATGGTATTGGCTGTAGATGCAGGTCATAAAATGCAAAAGAACAAAGTAATTTGGTATATGTTTGCAACCATTATTGGTGGTTTAATCTTCGTTGGGTCTCAGGCTTGGGAGTGGAAAACATTTATTAAAGGTTCTTATGGAGCTGTACAAATGCACGATGGTAAAATCTTGCAATTTGTAAATGCCGAAACGGGCAAGCAAATTGCAATTGGTAGTGAAGACTTCCCCATTGAAAGACACCATTCTGACAGAACACAGCACCAACGTGATAACGGACTATGGTTTACAAGTGAAGGTTCGTTACCAGCATATACTGTTGCAGAAGTGCAAGAGGCATTTGCAAATAACTCTAATGTAACTATTAGAACTGAGCAAATGGATTTCTCAACTAAAAAGAAACAAATTCTATCTCGTGCAGAAGCTACAAGTTATTTAGCAGAAGGTAAGCAGGTAGTGGTTGGAGCAAATTTAAAAGCGAATGAATATGGGAATACATTGTTTGCAGATTTTTTCTTCTTCATTACAGGTTTCCACGGTTTCCACGTATTATCAGGAATTGTAATTAACATCATTATATTCTTTAACGTTATCATCGGTACATACGAGAGACGTAAGAGTTATGAAATGGTAGAAAAAGTTGGATTGTATTGGCACTTTGTAGATTTAGTGTGGGTATTTGTATTTACATTCTTCTACTTAGTTTAATAAAATAATAGCATTTAAAGATGGCACACGATAACGCAGAACATCACGATCACGTAGCATTAATTTGGAAAGTATTTGGTTTCTTATCTTTAGTTACCATTGTTGAGGTATGGTTAGGTATTGTAAAACCTGCTTCCTTACACTTAACTTCTTTCTTAGGAACAAGTCCGTTAAACTGGATATTCATCATTCTAACATTGGTAAAGGCATATGGAATTACATGGTACTTTATGCACATGAAAGATGAGAAAAAATGGTTACGTCGTTCAGTAGTTTGGACAGGTATTTTCTTAATCTGTTAC
Organism: Urechidicola sp. KH5; assembly: GCF_054661455.1. Classification (NCBI taxonomy): domain Bacteria; kingdom Pseudomonadati; phylum Bacteroidota; class Flavobacteriia; order Flavobacteriales; family Flavobacteriaceae; genus Urechidicola; species Urechidicola sp. KH5. The sequence goes on along the minus strand of NZ_BAAFSW010000001.1, from coordinate 906,019 downwards.
TTAACTACTTTGTGTTTGATTGAGGGGAGTTACTTAAACGAAGTAATGACTCCTTATTTAAAATGGGACTATTAGTCTTTTAGACAAATAATATATAAGGTGGATTTATCCACCTTTTTTTTGATACACACTATATGGAAAGGAAGAAGATTTTAGTTTTGGTTGCACTATTTATTGTGCCATTGGTATTTTATATTTTCTTATCTCAGGGTATATATCATTATGCAAACTTACCTATTCTCACAAAAAAAGTAGTGAATATAAAAGGCAATACAACTTTTGAAGATCACTATTCTGTTGTTTGTTTTTTAGGGAAAGATATAGAAAACACCAAAGGAAAATTGTTCAACCTTAATGAAGTAATTTACAAGAATTACCATAAGAGTATGTTTTTTCAAACGGTGGTTATAGTGCCAGAAGAAGCTGCTTCTCAAATACCGGATTTAGAAAAAAGATTAGGCATGTATTCCGATGCTAGTAAATGGAAGTTTGTTGTCACATCTAAAGAAGATATTGTAACTGTATTTAATAGTTTCGATTCGCCGTATACGCTTGATGCTTCGTATGCATCAGACTATGCATTTATAGTAGATCGAGAACTTCGACTAAGAGGAAGAAAAGACGATGAAGATACAGCGGATGGTAAGCTTTATGGTTACGACCTGAATTCTGTGGCAATTCTTAAAAATAAAATGCGTGATGATATTGAAATAATCTACTATCAACTTAAGAAATCATTAGAGAAAGAAAAGAGAAGACAAAGAGAGATTTAAGATGAAGAATAAATCATATATAGGTATTGCATTTATAGTATTGATCTTTGGTATTTATACGGTGCCAAAAGTAATAGATAGATTTACTACAGATGATTTGGATGCTGTGGATAAGTCATCAATAAAAGATAAAGGATTAAGAAAACACGATATTAAGGAAAGTAAATCGAGAAAAGGTACTCCTTTATTCGCGTATACTCAAGTGCCTCCTTTTGAATTTATAAATCAACACGGTAAGACCATAACAAATGAGTCATATAATGGTAAGGTGTATGTAGTAGAATTTTTCTTTACTACTTGCCCTACAATTTGTCCAATAATGAATCGCAAAATGGTAAAGATTCAAAATGCTTTTGAAGGCAATGATGGAGTAGGTTTTGCCTCGATAAGTATCAATCCTAAATATGATACTCCAGAAGTATTAACAGAATATGCAGAAAAGTACGGAATTACCAGTCCGAATTGGCATATGTTAACTGGTAAAACTCAAAATACGGTATATACATTGGCGAATGATGGATTTAAGTTATATGCTGGTGAAGCAGGAGAAGAGGTTGGTGGATTTGAGCATTCAGGTCTCTTCGCCTTAATTGATCAAAACGGAACTATCAGATCACGAGTTGATGAGAATGGCAATCCTATATTATATTATCGTGCCTTAGATGAACACAATATGGGAGATCAGATTAATGAATTAATAGAAGATATAAATGTGTTATTAGATGAGTAAATTTGCATTAGAGAAAAAGTACAACCGCCTAATTTGGGTGTTATCAATAGTTATTCCTGTAGCAGTAGCTGCCTTATTTAGAATTAAGATAGAGGTTGAGTTGCCTGTGTTTTTACCACCAATTTATGCTACAATTAATGCAGTTACGGCCGTATTGTTAGTTTGGGCAGTTGTGGCAATAAAAAAAGGAAATAGAATTTTACATGAACGTATAATTAAATTGGCCATTACTTGTTCCGTATTTTTTTTAGTAATGTATGTGTTGCATCATATGACTTCTGACTCTACTTCTTATGAAGGTGATTATAGAACTCTTTATTTAGTTATTTTAATCAGCCATATTTTTCTGTCTGTAGGTGTTATTCCATTTGTTTTGGTTACCTATGTTAGAGGTTTATTAGGAAAATTTGAAGCTCATAAAAAAATTGCGAAGTTTACCTTCCCACTTTGGTTGTATGTAGCAGTAACAGGGGTTATTGTATATGTAATGATTTCGCCATATTACTAATAATGAAGAAGATTTCAGCGCTTGTAATAGTAGTTTTTTGTGGTGCTTTAAACAGTGCTGCTCAATGTGCTATGTGTAAGGCTGTAGTAGAGACTGGAGATGCAGAAGTGGCCGAAGGATTGAACAATGGCATTATGTATTTAATGGCATTTCCTTATATCTTAATTGGTGTACTTTTGTACTTTATATACCGCTACAAATTTAAATCCAAAAATTAACATTTTAATAAGAAGCGAATTTTGTAACATATTGTAGTTTTGTTCGTCATATCTGTACATTATTTTAAAAAATGTCGGACTAAGCAAACTTTTTAGCTCTATGAAAACAAAACTATTTGGAGTAGCAGCATTTATGTTCCTCTCCATTTTATCAACCAATGCGCAATCAAATAATTGGACACTTGTTGATTGTGTGAACCATGCATTAGAAAACAATATTCAAGTAAAACAATCAGAGTTAGATACGCTTATAGCTATTGAAGATATTCGCTCAAGAAAAATGAATTATTTTAATGGAGTGAATGCATCTGCATCTCAAAACTATAACTTTGGTACCTATATCGGTCAGTTTGGTACGCAGATTTCTAGTGATACAAGAGGTAATTCATTTGGATTAAATACTGGTTTTACACTATTTAATGGATTCCAGAATTTAAATCTAAAGAAACAAGCTGATTTAGGTCTTGAATCTAGTCGTTTACAATTAGAAATTTTACAGGATAATATTTCAATTCAGGTAGCAAATAGCTATTTGAATGTTTTATTCAATAAAGAAACGATGCGAATTGCCGAAGAGCAAATTGCCATAACTAAAGCTCAAGTTGAACAAACGGAAGAATTAGTAAATTCTGGGGTTCAGGCTAGAGCAACTTTATATGATATTCAAGCGCAATTGGCAAGTGATCAAGAATCATATGTAAATGCACAGAATAATTTAGAATTATCGTTATTGAGTTTAGCGCAATTGTTACAACTATCTCCTGTAGGATTTGATATTGCAGATGTGACTGTTGAGGTTCCAACCAAAGAATTAAAGTATAAAAACTCAGACGAGATTTTTGAGTATGCTGTTATTGATAGACCAGAAATAAGAAATGCTGAGTTAGATATTGAGAATTCAGAATTAGGTATCGATATCGCAAAAGGTAATTATTATCCTACATTAAGTTTTGGTGCAGGTTTGGGGACTTCTTATCAGCATCGTCAGGGGCAGAGTGATGAAATCATAATAGATGACCCTTTAAACCCTGGAAATCCAATTTTAATTGATAATAGTTTTTGGACTCAATTAGATAATAACTTAGGTTATAATTTAGGCTTTTCTTTAAACATCCCTATTTTTAATGGTTTTAGAACCAAAGCAAATGTAAATAGGGCTATTGTTAATCAAAAGAAAGCAGAATATAGATTAGAGCAGCAAAAACTAGATTTAAGAACGAATGTAGAGCAAGCATTTACTGATGCGAAAGCTGCTTTAAATCAATTTCAAGCCTCAGAAGCATCTGTTACAGCTCAAGAAGAAGCATTCAATAATGCACAACAGAGTTATGATTTAGGAGCAATGACTTTGTTTGAATATGAGCAGGTGAGAAACAGATATGTCAATGCACAATCAAATTTATTAAGAGCAAAATATAACTTTGTTTTTAGAACAAAACTTTTAGAATTTTATTACGGTATTCCAATTGTATCTGCATCACAAGGAATCACGTTTAATTAATCTCATATAGAAAAGGAAAGTTTGAGGCGTTCAGCACAATTGCGTGCTGAGCGCTTCTTTTTTTATAGCTATATTTGTGCCTTCAAAATCTTTAGAGTTGGGACTAATTTTAAATATAGAAACTGCTACAAAAAATTGCTCTGTTTCTCTTGCAGACAAAGGAAAACTATTAGCCTTAAAAGAACTAAACGATGGGAATTATTCGCATGCAGAGAAATTGCATGTGTTTATAAAAGATGTTTTAGAACAAGCTAATACGTCTTTCTCCAATCTTGATGCCATCGCCGTTAGTAAAGGTCCAGGTTCTTACACTGGGTTGAGAATCGGTGTTTCTGCGGCAAAGGGATTGTGTTTTGCTTTAGATATCCCGTTAATTGCTGCGCAAACTCTTGAAACCCTTGCAAAACAATTACAACCAAAAACAGATTATATTGTTCCAATGCTAGATGCTCGAAGATTAGAGGTGTATAGTGCAGTGTACAATTCTAAATTTGAATTGATTAGAGCGATTGAGGCGCAAGTATTAGGTGCTACTTCTTTTGATGAGTATTTAAATAAAGGTTCTATTAGTTTTATTGGTGATGGCGTTTCTAAAACCAAGGATATAATAAGAAATGAGAACGCCAATTATATTGAAGGTTGCTTACCATCAGCAAAAGAAATGGCACAACATTCATACGATAAATATTGTGCCAAGCAATTTGAAAATTCCGCCTATTTTGAACCTTTTTATTTAAAAGACTTTGTTGTAACTACCAAAAAAAAGTAGTTTACTTTAATACGGATTTTAACTCACTAATTAATTCTTCTTCACTGATTCTTTTTTTGAAATCAGGATTGACGTAGTCGTATAAAATCCTACCATTGGTGTCTAGAATGTAGGCTGCCGGCACAGGTATTATATGACTGTTTTTATTGTCAGAATGTTTTAAAAGCATTTTATTGTAGCGCTCAGGAGCTTCTATTGCAATCCCAAATGCTTGTATCGCTTCTGTAGAGCTATCAGATAGCAGAGTATAATTTAATTCTTTCTTGTCTATTGACTTTTTAAGCATTTCAGGAGAATCAGCACTCACTCCAATAATTTGAAAACCTAAATTTTTAATTTGTTCTTCTGCTTCCGCTAGGGCCGCCAAATGCGCCGTACAAAACGGGCACCAACCGCCGCGATAAAACACAAGAACAGTGCGTTGATTGATGATTATTTTACTTAGTTCTACTTCATCACCGTTAATAGTTCTTAGAGAGACATTGGGAATGAATTCACCAGATTTTAAAGGTTTAATATCGTTTGCTGAAGTTGCAACTTGACTAAAACTTTGTTGACCAACAAGGAATAAGAATAGCAAAACAAATGTAAATTTTTTCATTAATCGTATTTTGTAATTAACTGAAGTGATAGTCTGTATTCTATATAAAACTTACAAAATGTGCTGTAGTTTCTTGAAGTTAGAATAAGAAAAGACTTAGTAAAGCAGCTAAAGCAGGGACACCTTGTATGTAGAATAAACGAATTTTTCTGGTAGAATATGACCCATATAAACCTGCAATTATAACACAACTTAAAAAGAAAATGGCAATAGAAGTATCTTTTAATAAGATTCCCCAAATCAATCCAGCGGCTAAAAAGCCATTATACAACCCTTGATTGGCTGCAAGCACTTTACTTTTTTCGGCAAAATCCTTTTTTAGTCCAAAAGTTTTTAATCCTTTAGGTTTGGTCCATAAAAACATTTCGAGTACTAAAAAGTAAAGGTGTAAAAAAGCAACAAGAGCAATTAGAAAAATAGATGCAATATGCATATTTAAAAAGTTCGTTTAACTTGTTGAAGTGCTTTATTGACCTCTTTTTCTGGCAATCTACAAGCACCATCTACACAAATATAAACAAACGTATCTGCTTCATTATAACGTCCCTGCATTAATGGTATAGAGCTTTCTCCTACAGAGCCCGCAATTAATTTATTGGGAATATACGATTTGTTTACTTCCTTAAGTTTAGTTTGGGCATCTTTACCTGCAATGGCAATTTCGTAATAATGACTCGAATAATCAGCCATTAATTGCAGCCAATTTGAGTGACTTGTAGGAAACTTTAGAATATCATTTTGCACATTAATTAGCATTTGTTTGCTAGTTTTTAAATAGTGTTTACTATTAAAATAATGACTCAATTTTGCCAAATTTCTAGCCATGATAGAATTAGAAGCTGGAATTACGTTATCTGTTACTTCCATTTTTCTTGCGATTAGACTATCATCTTCATCAGAAGTAAAAAAGAACATACCGCTTTGGTCATCAAAAAAGTGATCAAAACTATAATCTGCCAATTGTTTCGCTGTTTTTAACCATTGCTCATCTAGGGTAACTTCGTACATACTAATAAATGCATCTATTACTGCGGCATAATCTTCTAAATATCCATTGATGGAACTTTTGCCATCTTTATAACTGTGATTCAATCCTCCATCTTCTCTTAGCTGATTTGCCACTAAAAATCGCGCATTAGTTAAAGCAGTTTCTAAATAGGCTTCATTTTCAAATACGCGATATGCATCAATATATCCTTTAAGCATAAGTCCATTCCAAGAGGTTAAGGTTTTATTGTCCAATCTTGGTCGATCTCTTTCTTCTCGAGCTTGAAATAAAACTTTTTTCCAAGTTGCAACCTTTGCTTTTACTTCATCTACAGTTAAATTGTGCTTTGATGCAAATTCTTCATCTGATTTAGTTCTTATCAGCACATAGTTATGGTGCTCCCAGTGACCGTATTCGTTAATATTATAATAATCGGACAACAAGTTATACTCTGTCGGAAGTAATGTTTGCAATTTACTTTCTGTCCATATATAAAATGCACCTTCTTCTAACTCTCCTTCAGGCGTTGTGCTATCTGCATCTAAAGATGAATAAAAAGCGCCTTCATTATTGGTAAGTTCTCTTTCAACAAAGGCCAAAGTTTCTTCTACAATTTCTTTATATAAAGGATCTTTAGTAACTAAATAAGCATCAGAATACAAGCTTACCAATTGCGCGTTATCATATAACATTTTTTCAAAATGCGGAACATGCCATTTTGCATCTACAGAGTAACGTGAAAATCCTCCACCAACTTGATCGTAAATTCCACCATATGCCATTTTTGTTAAGGTAAAGTTGGCAAAATTTAGAGCATCTTCATTTGCTCCCTGCACACCATAACGCAATAAGAAATGTGCGTTAGTTGGCATAGGAAATTTTGGTGCCCCTTGAGTTCCGCCCATATAAGTATCCATATACTGTTCCCATTTTACTACAGCATTATGTATGCTATCTGTTTCAAATATGGCCTCATTGGTATTAAGTGTTATCAACTCTGATTTTTGAACACCTTCGGTTAATTTTTCTGCATATTCAATGGCTTTATCCGGATCGTTTTTGTATAAATCTGATAACTGTGATAAGGCGCTTACCCATTTATCTGTTGGAAAATAAGTACCTCCCCAAATAGGGCGGCCATCAGGTAATGTTATACAGTTTAAAGGCCATCCTCCAGAACCCGTCATTAATTGAACAGCATTCATATACACTTGATCTATATCTGGTCTTTCTTCTCTATCAACTTTAATATTGATAAAATTTTCATTCATAATTTTTGCCACAGAGTCGTTTTCAAAACTTTCTTCTTCCATAACATGGCACCAATGGCATGCCGCATAACCAACTGAAATAATGATGAGTTTATTTTCTTTTTTGGCAAGTTCTAATGTTTCTTTATTCCAAGGTTTCCAATCAACAGGATTATGTGCATGCTGTAATAAATACGGACTGGTTTCGTTAATTAAATCATTAGTGTATTTGTGATTGCCCATATCTTGATTGGTTTTAGAACAGCTTGATAAAACTAGTAAAGAAGTAAGAAGTATACCGAGTAATCGAGGCATAAAATTAGGTTTTGTCAAATATAATGAAACTTACATGTACCTATCTATTTTTTAGATGGATTAACATAAAATAACTATGAATATCATTAGAATTTTGAAGCCATCATTTTTTGTCTATTTTTAGGGACTAACCAACGATTTATGAAGCGGATTTTTTTAATTTTTATGCTGGTTTCATCGACTTTGTTCGCCCAAGATTTTGAGCTTGAAGAGCAAGGTGTACATTTTATACAAAACACAAAATTTAGGGTACACGACAATTGGTCTTTAGACAACATGTTTCAATTTAGACGGGTTGATTTTATTGAAAACACGCAATTGTTTTTTGTAAGGCCTAGTGCAAATTATTTATTCGGAAATGGTTTTACATTAGGTGCAGGCTATTGGTTTTTAAAATTTCATAATGCGGGAGAAAATGGTCCTTTAATTACACAAAATGAACATCGTATCTACGAACATTTGACATATAAACATAATACTACCAAGTTAAATTTTGCGCATCGAATTATTTTTGAGCAGCGCCACAAACAAAAAATAGAATTAAGTACAGACCCTCCAATTACCTTTGGGCGATCATACAGACAACGGTTGCGTTACCGTATTTTGTTCAGTTTTAACCTCTTTAGTTTCTCCAATGAAAAACCTGTAAAATTTAGAATATTTGAAGAAGTAAGATTTCGATTTAAAGGTGGATTTAGTGAAGCAGAATTTGATCAGAATAATTTATACGGTCAGTTAGGATATAGCTTCTTTAAAAATTCTATGCTTTGGAGTGGTTGGGGAGTTGATTATTTTAAACTTTCGGATCATAGCTCTTTAAAAAACAATGTGCTATGGTTTCGATTGGATTATAAAGTAGATCTACGAAAGAAAAAGGCATAAATAAGCACCTCAATTGAGGTGCTGTAAATTTTTAAAAGAGGCATTATTTAACTTAATGCTTCTTTAATATTAGCTATTGCAGTTCTAATATTTTCTTCAGAGGCTGCATAAGAAATTCTAATACAATCAGGAGCGCCAAAAGCCTCGCCTGTTACAGTTGCAACATTGGCTTCTTCTAATAAGTACAAAGCAAAATCTGTAGCATTCGCAATAGTTTTACCTTTTAAAGTCTTGCCGAAGAATGAAGAAACATCAGGAAAAATATAAAATGCGCCATCTGGTACGTTTAATTTAATACCATCTATCTCTCCTAATAATTCCAAAATCATATCTCTACGTTTATGGAATTCTTTCACCATATATTGTATTTCAGAAACTGGTGCTAAAAGCGCAGTAATTGCTGCACGTTGTGCAATACAATTTGTACCGGATGTGATTTGACCTTGCATTTTAGTACAAGCCTTGGCAATCCATTCAGGAGCGCCAATATATCCAATTCTCCAACCAGTCATGGCAAAAGCTTTTGCTAAACCATTAACGGTAATTGTACGGTCGTACATAGATTCGATTTTAGCAAAGCTAAAGTTTTGTGCACCGTAATTAATGTGTTCATAAATCTCATCAGACAACACAAAAATATTTGGGTATTTTTCTAAAACAGCAGCCAAAGCACGGTATTCAGCTTCTGTGTAGATAGTACCACTTGGATTGTTTGGTGAGTTAAAGAAAATCATTTTCGTTTTGGGCGTGATAGCTGCGTCTAATTGCTCCGGAGTAATTTTAAAGTCAGTATCTATACTCGAGGGAATCTCAACAAAAGAAGCACCACACAAAGTTGCTATTGCAGAATAACTCACCCAATACGGAGCGGGTAATAATACTTCATCTCCAGGATTTAATAATACTTGAGCAACATTGGCAATAGATTGTTTTGCACCTGTAGATACAACAATTTGATTTGGGTTGTATTGTAAGCCGTTGTCACGTTCAAATTTAGTACAAATAGCCTCTTTTAATTCTCCATAACCATCTACTGGTGTATATGAGTTATAATTCTCTTGAATTGCTTTAATAGCGGCGTCTTTGATAAATTCTGGTGTATTAAAGTCTGGTTCTCCTAAACTAAGACCTATAATATCTTTTCCTTGTTGTTTTAATTCTCTGGCTTTAGCAGCCATTGCTAAAGTAGCCGATACTGGTAAACTTTGGATTCTGTCTGATAAGTGTGTTGACATGGTTTATTAATTATGCTAGTTGCGGTTTTCTGCCTAATATATCTAATTGCCTGTAGTGTTCTGCAATCGCTTTCCAAGTAGTTTTGTACTCATTATATGGTAAGCTAAATTCTTGCGCAGTCTCTTTTACGATTTTAGCCAGTTTTTTATAATGTATATGACTAATATGCGCGAATAGATGATGTTCGACTTGATGATTTAATCCACCTGTAAAAAATTCAGCTAACCAGCTTTTAGGAGCAAAGTTACATGTTGTATACAATTGGTGAATTGCCCATGTATTTTTCATATTACCATTTTTATCTGGTAATGGCATTTCTGTATTTGGCATTACATGAGCTAATTGAAAAATTACACTTAATATAATTCCTGCTGTATAGTGCATAATAAAGAAACCAATTAGTACTTGGTACCAAGCGAAGCCAACTGAAAGAGGTAATACAATCCAAAGTGAGTAATAAATTATTTTACCGATAACAAGCTTTGTCCATTGCGTTGCTGGATTAGGGAACTTACCATACGATAATTTTCTTTTAAGATACTGATACGTTTGTTTGAAATCAGTGGTGATTGCCCAGTTTAGGGTTAATAATCCGTATAAAAAGAACGAATAATATTTTTGATATTTATGAATTCTCAACCATTTTGCATGCTTTGAAAATCGAATGATTCTACCAGCTTCAATATCTTCATCGTGTCCTTGAATGTTGGTATATGTATGATGTAAAACGTTGTGTTGTACTTTCCAGTTATAGTCATTCCCAGCTAAAATGTAGATACTAGATCCCATTAACTTGTTGACCCATTTTTTACTTGAAAATGATTCGTGATTGGCATCGTGCATTACATTCATACCAACTCCTGCCATACCAACACCAGTAATAACCATTCCTAAAATTTGAGCCCAAGCTGGTAAATCAATGGTAAGGATTAATACTGGTGGCACTAATAATAAAGAAAACATTACGATCGCTTTTAAATAAAGCTTCCAATTTCCTGTGCGTTTAATGTTGTTATCTTTAAAATAATCATTAACACGTTTATTAAGGGTTCTGAAAAATTTGGCTTTGTCTACTCTCGAAAATTTTACTGTCGTCATCTAATCACTATTTATTCGTTACAAAACTACATTAAAAACTGCTAGAACCTACTTGAATCGTTCATTTTTTACAGTTAATTATATCTTAATTTGATTTGTTGTTAAATTATTAACGAAAGCTATTTAAAAGTATTTTAAATAACAGGTTTTTCAATGAATTTGGATATTCATCGTATTTGTTTTTGGTCGTTTTAAGCCCTTTTGATGCCGAAAAAGTCAATTATTATTAAATACTAGGAGAATATAGAATAATTTAATTCCCCCTCTAGAACTATGTTAAAAGTCTTAAATTTGCAACGAATTATGGAGCAAATAACGAGGTACTTTAATGATTTAACTGATACTCAGAAGGAACAATTTGAGCAGTTACAATCTTTGTATGAGCATTGGAATGCTCAAATAAATGTGATATCAAGAAAAGATATTGATGAACTTTATTTAAGACATGTATTACATTCTTTGGGGATTTCGAAAGTGCAACCATTTTTATCAGGGTCGCATGTTTTAGATATAGGTACCGGAGGAGGTTTTCCTGGGATTCCATTGGCGATTATGTTTCCTGAAACGAAGTTTTATTTAGTAGATTCTATCGGAAAAAAAATTAAAGTAGTTAATGAAGTGGCTACTGCTTTAAATTTGCAAAATGTTGAAGCTACGCACATGCGAGCTGAAAAAGTAAAAGGGCAATTTGATTTTATTGTAAGTAGAGCTGTTACTCGTATGGATGATTTTTACAAATGGACCAGAGGTAAAATTAAAAAGCAATCAAACCACGAGCTTAAAAACGGAATTCTATACTTAAAGGGAGGAGATTTAACAGAAGAATTACAAAAATTCCCCAAAGCAACTTTATATGATTTACAAAATTACTTTGAGGATGAATTTTTTGAAACTAAGAAAGTGGTACATATACCACTTAAGTTTAAGCCTTAATTAATAGCTAATAATTCTATATCAAAAATTAATACAGAACCTCCAGGAATACCATTGTAGTCGTAAATACCATACCCTAGATGCGATGGGATTATTAAGGTGCCTTTTCCATTTTCTTTAAAATACTGAATACCCTCTTGCCAACCTGCAATTACTTGGCTTAGGTTAAATGTTACACCTTCATCTCCACTTTGATCAAATATTTCACCATCTGTAAAATACGCAGTGTATTTTACGGTAACATTAGATGTAGATGTAGGATTTTCTCCTTGACCTTCCTCATCAATTATATAATACAAGCCAGTATCAGATCTAATAGCATCAGTAATTTGTTCACTTTCTAAATATGCTATTATTTCTTCTTCATTCTCAACTTCATAATCTACAAGCTCTACTTCAAAAACAACTACAGCACCGGGTGGAACACTACCACTACCTCGACTACCATAAGCTAGATGTGCAGGAATAAATAATAGACCGCTACCACCTTCGTTAAAATATTGAATGCCTTCTGCAAATCCAGAAATAACATTAACTAGATTAAATGAAATAATTTCATCATAAGAATCGTCAATTTCTGTACCATCTAAAAGGTATGCTTTGTATCTAACAGATACATCAGAATTATAAGTTGGTTGGTCTCCTGTACCTTGCTCTGTTATTATATAGTGTAAACCAGAGTTGGTTCTTGTGGCTGTTAAATTGTGCTGTTCTAAATACTCTTGTATTTGTTGTTCATTTTCTGCAGAATAATCTATTACTTCTGTAGTATCATCAGAATTACATGAAACAAAAAGAAAGAGCGATAAGGCGAATAAAAAATATTTCATTTTAGGGTTGAATTAATTAAAGGCAGCAAATATAGAATTTATTTCGATTGAATTTGTTTCCAATTTGTTAATTGAATCCCGTTTTTATCGATACTATTCTTACAACTTTCACTAGAAAAGAAGTCGCTGTCTATTTGACGCCACTCTGCACCAAAGTTTGGATGATCAACACAAATGCCTTGCATTTCATCACCATCAAAAGCTGGGTGAATGAGAACAATAGAAGTACCAGGTTTTAAATATTGAATAGATTTATCATAAAAATTGGCTAATCCACCTTTTTCAAAATCGTTCCAATCTCCCATGATAAAATGATCTATGCAAAAATCGGTTTCTAAAATATATTCACTCATATTTGGAGTGAAATGATTTATTAGTGCTTTGTTTAAGAAAATAGGGAGGTTGTATTTTTTACCTAAATCTCTGTAGACTTGCAATAACTCAGGACTTAACCCTAGTGTAAACATATGCGAATCTATATGAGTAAGTTGCACTCCGAGGTTTAATAAATAATCTATTTGAGCTTCACATTCTAATCGCACCTCATCAATTTTACAACGCTCTAAAAACAGATGTCTTTTTTTATGGAAAAATCCGTTTTCATCAACCAAACTGGGCACTACAGATTTACTTAGTATCGGACCAAACTTATAAGTATTCCACTCGCAAGTTAAGGTAAGATGCACACCACAATCGTATTGTGTATTTGCAATTGCAAATTGAGCCATTTCATAAGACCAGGCACAAGGGGCCATAATACTGTAAGAAGTAATGCATCCGTTTTTTAATCCGTTAATGGTGGCAAGATTTTCAGCATGAGATAATCCCGCGTCATCAGCATGAATAATGAGTTGCTTTTTCATGTATTAAAAATAAAAAAAGCCGCTCAATTGAGCGGCTTTCAAATTTATTTATCAATTTATCCTAAAAACGGATATCTGTAATCTGTTGGAGGTACTAAAGCCTCTTTCATAGTTCTAGGTGATACCCAACGTAACAAATTCCAGATAGAACCTGCTTTATCGTTAGTACCTGAACCACGACCACCACCAAATGGTTGTTGTCCAACAACTGCTCCAGTTGGTTTATCATTAATGTAGAAATTACCAGCTGCATTTTCTAATGCTTTAGTTGCAGTTTCAATAGCATATCTATCTTGACTGAATATTGCACCAGTTAATGCATATTCTGAGGTGCTATCTACCAATGCTAACGTATCTTCCCATGCGGCATCTTCATAAACATAAATAGTTAATACAGGACCAAATAACTCTGTACACATGGTTGTGTACTTCGGATCGTCTGCAACTATAACAGTTGGTTCAATAAAGTATCCTTTAGATTTATCATAGTTACCACCCACAATAATCTCAGCATTACTATCTGATTTTGCACCATCGATAAACGATGCTAATTTATCAAAAGAACCTTCGTGAATAACTGCGTTTATAAAGTTAGAAGGATCTTCTGGACTTCCCATTTTAAACGATTTTACGTCTGCAACAAGATGTTCTTTTACTTCGGCCCAAATACTTTGAGGTATATAAGCTCTTGAAGCTGCACTACATTTTTGACCTTGGTATTCAAAGGCACCTCTTGAAAGTGCTGTTGCCACTTGAACAGGGTGCGCGCTTGGGTGTGCCCAAACAAAATCTTTACCACCAGTTTCTCCAACAATTCTTGGGTACGAACGGTAGTTGTTGATATTATTTCCTATTTGTTTCCATAAATGACGGAATACATTTGTAGAGCCTGTAAAATGTAATCCAGAAAAGTCTTTATGACCTAAAACAGTATCACTAATCATAACTGGATCTCCGTATACCACATTTACAACACCATCAGGTAAACCAGCCTCTTTAAATAAATCTACAATTACCTTTGCAGAGTATATTTGACTGTCAGAAGGTTTCCATACAACTACATTCCCTAACATTGCTGGAGCCGCAAATAAATTGGCAGCAATGGCTGTAAAGTTAAATGGAGTTACTGCGTAAATAAAACCTTCTAAAGGGCGGTATGACATTTGATTCCAAATTCCTTTAGTTGAAATAGGTTGAGATTGGTAAATCTCTGTCATAAACTCTACGTTAAAGTTCAAGAAATCAATTAACTCACAAGCGGCATCAATTTCTGCTTGGAATACATTTTTACCTTGTGCCAACATGGTTGCAGCATTCATTTTTGCTCTATAAGGCCCTGAAAGTAATTCTGCGGCTTTTAAGAAAATAGCAGCGCGTTGTTCCCAAGGCATCCCTGTCCAGGCAGATCTTGCTTCTAATGCTTTTTCAATAGCTTGCTCCACGTGTTGCTTTTCAGCTTTGTGATACGTACCAATGATGTGTTGATGATCATGCGGAGGCGCCATAGTTGCAGTGTCCCCAGTTCTAATTTCTTCAGACCCAATGTACATTGGAACATCTACTGTTTCATTGTACATTTTTTTATAAGTTGCTAAAAGTAAGTCTCTCTCAGGTGTTCCTGGTGCATACGAATTAACCGGTTCGTTTACTGCTTTTGGAACTTGGAAAAATGCATTCGCCATGTCGTAAATATTTTAGTATTTTTGGACTGCAAATTTATGAAATTCTTAGTCAGATTCTCATTAACTATGGTACTTATTTATCAATTTTGCATTCATAGTTAACTAAAACGACCTCAAACTATTATTTTACTAAAATGTGTACTGTTTCTTTTCTCCCTTTATCGAACAATAATTTCATTCTAACATCAAATAGAGATGTGCCATTTTCTCGCAAAAGAGCTGACGCACCTCAAATGTATATAGAAGACGAAGTTGAATTGATATACCCTAAAGATGGTGACGCTGGAGGAACATGGATAGGAAGTAGTTCTAAAGACGTACTTATTTGTTTAATGAATGGCGGTTTTAGAAACCATATGCCAGCAAGTTCTTACAGAAAAAGTAGAGGACTGGTGGTAAAAGATTTGCTGAAATCTGATGAAATTGCTCATACTTTAACTTCGTATAATTTGGATGGGATTGAACCCTTTACATTGGTGGTTGTAGATTATAGTGACGAGCTGACTTTGTACGAATTTGTTTGGACAGGAAGTAAGCGACACCTATTTAATATTCCATTAATTCCACATATATGGTCGTCATCAACACTATATGATGATGCCACAAAAAAGTTGAGAGAATCGTGGTTTCAAGAATGGTTGAGTAAGCAAACCAATTTTAATAGATCATCTATTAAAGAGTTTCACAAAACTGCAGGTAACGGTGATTCAACAACTGATGTTTTAATGAAACGAAATGGGGGAGGTACAGTGAGTATTACATCTGTGCAAATGCAAGATACTACTATTGATTTTGAATACGAAGCTATTGTTTAGCTATTCCAACACAAAAGCAAACACCGACATAATAAATAATGCAATTCCCGCAAGATTGGCATACACAAAGTTGAGTAAGAAGAATTTTATAATTGTTTTAATTCTTCCTTGTTTGTAAAACTTTCTGAGAGCTTTATACAAATACAAAAGAAAAAGTAATAATAAAATCCACAACGACTTTGTATTAACTACAAAATCTGTTAGAATATATAAGGTCATTAATAGAAAGAAAACGGTTTGCGTATGAAACACAAAAACCAAATGTTCCATATAATTCATGCGCTTTCTATAATACAACATCATAAATGACAGAGTAAATAATGGCAAGAAAATAAACAAGCCAATGGACAGGTATGAAACCAATTTTTTAACAAAAGATTTTCCACGATCTTCTTCCATTTGTTTTAGATTTTGTCTAATTTTTACCAATTGCTCAAAATAGAAGGTATTCCAGAATGTCAATGGGTAATTAATTTCTGCGAGCGCTACAGAGGCATTTGTTTGATCAGGATTGAGATAAACATATGCATTAAAATCATTCATTCTATCAGAGAAGGATAGTTTTTTGATAGAATCATTCAAGCTTTTGTATTGATAAGATGAATCCACGAATCTATCTGTAAAACTCAATCCATTGTCAAGGTTGGTTTTTACTTTTTGATTGACTGAATCAATTTCTTTAGTATTTAATTCTGGGATTTCTTTTTTAAGTTCTGTAGTTGCAGAATCGTTTACAGCGGCTGTTTCAGGGGTGTTTGGCGGAGGTGTAAAACTCGCTTCATCTTTATTTGTTAAACCGAGGATTATAAAAAATATAATAGAAACATGTAAATACATTTGAAACGGATTTACATAACGTTTTCTTTTACCTTCAATATAATCTGAAGTTACTTTTCCTGGTGTAAGTAGTAAAGGAATAAAAGTTGTCCAGAATCTAGAATCGTAATTAAAAAATCCAGAGATTACTTGTCCAAGAAAACTACCAAAAGATAATTTTTCTACGTTTTTTTGTCCGCAATAAGAGCAGAAGTTATCATCAATATCTAAGGGTTTACCGCAATTTAAACAATTGGGTAAAATATAGTTTGAAGGTACTTTCTTTTTAAATAGGCGAATCTTTTTCACGCTACTTTGGCTTGGTTGAAGTCACTAAAATAAACAATACTGATACAAATAGAAAATTAGTTTAAGGCACCCGATACCATTAACTGAAACGTTGGTATATGTACTTTAAAGGTTTTAGTAGTAGTAAAGTTGACCATTTCGTAAAAACCGTTCATGGCACCAATATGCGATGTTAATAAACAATTAGAGCTATATTGATGCTTACCACCAGGTTTTAAAATTGGTTTTTGACCAACCACACCGTTTCCGTCTACAACCTCTGTATTGTTTAAAGAATCAAAAATATTCCAATGACGTCTTAATAATTGTACAGAATCGTTACTTTGATTTTCAATGGTAATCTTATAAGAAAAGGCATAGTGCAAACGCTCATGGTAATATGTAGTTCCCATGAATTTAGTCTCAACCGAAATTTTAATACCGTTTGTAACTTGTGAAACCATTGCTATAACTAGGGTTAAACCTCGACAAAGATAAAGATTTTTTTAAACTTGTGATTGGCAGGTAGTTAATTGAGGATATCTCTAGAATTTGCATTTCCAATTCCAATTACTCTATCAAATCTACCTCCAATTTGTCTATAATACACTAAAACACTATAATCGTTCTCAGTTTGATAAAAAGAACCATCAACTAAATGATTATTTATTAGTTGATTATCATCAAGAGTAACAAATTGATAATTGTTAAACCCTTGTTTCATTAATATTTTTGCCTCAAATAAATTAGTGTCTGGATTATACACCATTCTATTTTCTTCGTCATTTCGCCAATTGTTATAAGCTCCATTTACATAAATCTCTTGATCTTTAATTTCAGGAGTGGCTTGTAACGAGATAAATACCCAAGTATAATCTGCATCAATCCAAGGTTCACCACCTCCATCAATATTTCTGATTACGAATTGTCCATTGATATCTTGTTCAAAACTGTAGGTGTCAAAATTTCTAGGAATGTTGGTGTATAATATTGAGTGATATAAATGCGGGCCAGATTCAACCGAGGCTACATACAAATTACTAAATCGAGCTGCTTTTGTATCAAAAAACCAAAATTCATTTCCAGCCCAAAAACTTGATTCGTCTACATATTTGTAAAGCAATTGATTGCCCCTCATAAATTGAGGTTTTAAGTTATTTATTGCAGTTTCCCAGTTGTTGTTTTGCATTAAAACTGTTCTAATTTCTAAATTGGGGTTATTAACTCTAAAATTAGGGTGATGAATGCTGAATTGTATATTTTGATGCGTATCTAATGTTGCAATATTTTTACTTCTATGAACAGAAACTCCAACGTTTACCATGGATTCGTAAAGTACAAATCTACGGGTAAAGACGGTATTTTCATTTTCATCAAAAATGGACAACAAATAGTTTCCACTTAATAATAATTGTGTGCTCTCGTTGGGAAAACTAACAGAATAGTGCGTATAAAACTGCAAGGTATTAAACGAAGTTTCTTCGTTTCTAATACGATCATTATCATAGCCTTTTATATATTCTCTTGTAGATAATCCTGAGGGTTGCCAGTTGAAATCAAAGTGCTCTATTTTGTAATAGTAGTATTTCTGATCTGCCTCTAAATCGTCAAAAGAAAGTAGAAATCGCTCGCGAAGCTTAAATATATTGCTATAGTTTTCTCCATCTGCAGATCGTAATGCAATTGTTTTAATGTAGTTTGGTTCAACCACATCGTAATTTATTTGAGTATAACCAACCCAAACAAATAGACAAAAGAACATTGCATAAAACTTCTTCATACCTTGTTAACGCTAATAATTAGATTTAGGTGTAATGATACTAAAAATTATAACGCAAGGTGGCATGAATCATTCTTGCTTGAATTGGCGTTACTATAAAATCGCCATCAGGATTTGCTTCTATGTATTCTTTAGTAGCAGCATCTTTACTTCCACCAAAGAAATTAGGTCCGTAAAAATTCATCAATCCTTCTGAATTGAATATGTTTTTAACTTGTAACCCTACATTAAAATGGTTAGATAATTGATATGAAGCACCTGCATTAAATACACTGTATGATGGTAATTGAAATGAATTAGCCACATTACCTTCTCGTGCTCCCATAAACCTCCAATTGGCATAAAAAGCGGCCTTCTTAAGGTGGTATTCAGGTGTAATATCTAACATAAATGATGGATTAAACGGCAGTTTATTACCGTTGTATGAAATAATTTCATCGTCACTTGGGTCAATAGTTTCATTAGCATTATATACTGCAAAATCTAATGCTTTTGCAGATTGAATAGTTGCATTTGCTTTGATACTGAAATTATTTGTTGGATGATATACACTCTCTAATTCTAAACCAAAAGTTTCTGTACTGTTAAACTGCATCGGGGTGTAGAATATTTGATTGTTATCTGAATCAAACACGAAATTACTGAACCCAACATCTTGTAATTGACTGTAAAATAATGTTGGAATTGCAGTGAATGATTTACTCGCAAATTTAACACCTAATTCTGCTTGGTAAATTTGCTGCACTGGGCCCTCTTCATTAATTGGAACGTTTGCAAAGTTACTAAAGTAATAATCTAATTCAGGAGCTTTTGCTCCTTTAGAGAAACGTGCAAAAGCATTTAATTTGTCAGAAACCTTGTAGTTTGCACCTAGTGAAAAAGAAATCGTAGTGTAGTTATAGTCAAAATTATCTCTACTAAAAGGAGTCAAAATACCATTGTCATAACCTGTTAGCGGGTTGCCATCATACCCACCGTCTTGAGTAAATGGAACTGGATTATATTTACCACCATCGTGATTGATGCTGTTAATTCTTATACCACCGTCTACCAACCATTGCTCATTAATTTTCCATTGATCTTGAATAAAAAAATGAAGTTGGTTTACAGTAGCGTCTGCTTGTTCAAAAAATAATCCGCCATAGTTGCTATATCCATGCTCGTCTGACAGCTGAATGATATCTGAACCAGGATTTTCAATTGTAACCGTTAAACTTTTTGGTAATGCCTCATATGTGGCATAACCAAAACTTGCTCTTGTAACAGCATCTATTTTTGATTTAGCAGCAAAAATACCTGCCGTAATTTGGTGTTTATCTAAATCGCCAGAAAACGTAAGCTGATTCATGAATTCATCATTAGAGTCATCCTTATACCAAGCTGAAATACCTAAAATAGCATCATATGGTAACTTTCCCTCAGTTAAGTAATTAAAACTTGGAGGATTTCCAAAAATTCCGGAGTTATCAACTCGTGCAACTTCATTACCAGTGTCTGTATTTCTAAATACAATTTGCCCGATAGGAAAGCCATCGTAACCCGCAATAAAATAAGGTAAGAAACCATTTAAGTCTAATTTGGCACTGGATAAACTCGTATTCCAAAGTGCTGACTTAGCCGAATATTTAAAATTGTTTTCTAATCTCCATTTATTAGAAATATCAAATTTAGCTAAGGCACCAATGGTAAAATCTTTTGTTTGAATTCCTTTAGCAGGATCAAAAGTGTAAGTACCTCCTAATCCATCTGGAATTTCTTGCACTTGATTAGGTAGTAATTGCGTAGTAGTACGAAAATCTTGACCATAAGACTCAGTTGGATTATCCCAATTATGAGCAGTAACACCAGTGGCTCTATTTACATTATCATTTAAGTATTTACCATACAATTCTACATTTCCTGAATCGAATTTATAAGATAACCTATAAGTTATTTGACCACCATTGCCAAAATTGTAATCGACATCTCTACTCCCTTGATCATAACGATGAGTAATACCAAACTGATATCCTAAACGGTCTGTTATCGGCCCACTTACGCAGGCATCTATTTTATTATACACATTACCATTGTAATGAAATCCTGTATTCATCATGGCTTCGCCTTGAAAGTAAGAACTTACGGGTTTAGAAATAAAATTGAAAACTCCTCCTGGAGTATTCATTCCAGTAATAGCTGCACTACCACCTCTAACAGTTTCTACCTTTGTTAGCGTATTGTCTATTCTATGGAATAAGTCGGGTGAAAAAGACGCAAATTGGACAGCAGTTACAGGCAATCCGTTTTCGTGTAAACCAACATAATACCACCCTAAATCATCTTCTGCAGAAACAGAAACACCTCTAGTATATACTCTCGTAAATACTTCTCCAGCTGATGCATCAACATACATTCCCGGTACTCTCTCTAAAAGGGCAGCCGTACCATTTGTAGAAAATCGAGTGATTTCGGTACCATCCATAGTACTAATAGGTACACTTAAATCTTTATTGGTAACAGGTATATGGGTGCCAGTAACAACAACTTCTTCTAGGTTTAAGAAATCATAAACCAAGGTAACAGTAATTGGGATGTTAGAGGCAGTTATATTTAATTCTTGAGATTTATAACCTAAATGAGAAACTACAATAGTTACAACTTCTTGGGTGTCTATTTGTAATTGAAATTCTCCATTTTTATCAGAAATGGTGGCAGAATTTGAATCTACCAATTTAATATGAGCGCCAGCAATAATTTGCTGATCTGTATTTATAATTGTACCAGAAATGTTTTGAGCAAAATTTGATAGCCCTACAAAAAGAGCTAAAGTAACTACAAGGTTTTTCATTTATGTTAAGTCATTTTTCAATCGCTCAAAAATAGAGTAATTCCAAGGAAATAAAAACAACTTTAACCAATAGAATTTTGAGTGCGATTACATTTGCATTTTTAAGTCATAATCTACAGAATGTTTTCCTGATCCATATAAGATAAAGAAGATAGAAACAACCAATACAATTGCAGCTTCAATAAAACTTTGAGTACTAAACACACCAAAGAAATTAATGGCAACTGCACCTACAAAAATGGGTAATTGGACAACTAAAGACAATCTTGTCATTAATCCAAAAACAAGTAAGATACCACCAACAAAATGAAACATACCTACATAATGAACCATCCACATTATCATTCCGAAATCGTCTAATCCAACCAATAAACTTTCGAGGTAACTTGAATCGCGAATAAACGCAATTCCTTTAAAAATAAGAAACACACCTAAGCCAATACGCAATAAATCGATGGGGTAGTAGGTGTGAGAGTTGGCCCATTTGTTTAATCTTTTGATAGTGCCCATAACAATGCATTTTAAGTTAATAAACAACAGGATTTTTGTAAAATACAAATTACTTATTTTAAAAACAAGTTACTGACATTTAGTTTATTAACAATTTATTTGTCGTGGAGCATAATTTTGGTTAACACAGCAAAATGGTCAGAAAGAAACTTGTTCTGTATTTTATCGCTTAAAACTTCGTACGAAACTATTTCGATATTTTTTGCAGGGTCTGCTAAAATGTAATCTATTCGGTTTATTGCGGGAGTTGTTGTATCAAAGCCATTAAAAGTGCCAAAGGACCCTTTCGGTGTTTCCATGCTAGCCTCATAGGTGTCGATTAATTTTTGGTTAAATAGATCTATAACTTCATTCTGAGGAGTAACATTTAAATCTCCAATTACAAATACAGGATAATCATCATCATTTAATTCTTCAATCTTGTTGAGAATGATTGAAGTGCTTTTCAATCTAGACTGTTGCCCTATATGATCAAAATGTGTATTAAATACCCAAAAGAACTTGTTTGTTTCTTTATTTTTAAATAAACCATATGTGCAAATTCTTGGATAAGCTGCATCCCAACTCTTTGATGGTTTTTCTGGTGTAGTAGACAACCAGAATGTGTTTTCTTTAAGAAGTTCGACTTCTTTTGAATTAAAGTAAATGGCACTGTATTCACCTAAATTTCCGCCATCACGACCGAAACCAATACGTTTATAATTGTTAAGTTTTTTACTTAAAAACTCGACTTGATGTGGCATTCCTTCTTGAATACCGAGAATGGTAGGGTTTACTTCTGCTATTTGTGTTGCTAATGCTTCTTTTCTTTTGGGCCATGCATTCTCACCATCAGACGGTGTGTCTAACCTTATGTTATAGCTCATTAATTTGATTGTTGTTTCTTGCCCACTTACAGGAAATATAGTCAGTGCTGAAAAAAGAAAAAATAGTATTTGGTTCGAAATACCTGACATAAAGATTAAATTTATTGATATACCCTTATATAATCTATTATAAACTCTTGTGGGAAAACAGAATTGTTTATATCATAACCTCCAAATTTACCTCCAACTGCAGTATTAATTACAAAATAAAATGGCTTGTCAAAAGGCCAAATCTCTTCTGTTTTTTCTGATGGATTGAAAGTGTATAGGTGCTTTTTATCTACAAAAAATGAAATACTATCCACAGTCCAATTTATTTCATAAACATGAAACCCATCTTCTATAGCAGGAATTTCCGAGTTTTGAGTGTTGATTGTGTTTCCAAAACTATCTGCCGTATGGAGAGAGAAAAATACATTGTTAGGTTTTCTTCCAACGTATTCAACAATATCGATTTCTCCACACTTTGGCCAACCAACTTGATCTATATTGCCACCTAGCATCCATAGTGCAGGCCACAAACCCTTGCCTTGAGGCAATTTTGCTTTAATTTCTACTCTGCCATAAGTAAATTCAAATTTATCTTTTGAGTTAATTCTTGTAGAAGTATAAATAGAATCTTCCTTTCTAGTAGTTATTGTTAAAAAACCATTTTTTACAGAGTGATTGCTGTTTGTATAAATTTGAGATTCATTATTGCCCCAACCACATAAATGTGGGCATCCATCACCAATGTCAAAACTCCAATTTTCAGAATTGAGCACTGTTGTATCAAAATTTTCTTCCCAAATAAGTTGCTCTGTTTTTACATTACAAGAGGCACATATAACCAATAGTAAAGTTGGAATTACCCGTGTTAGATTTTTATATCGGTTGTATACTAAGGTCATATTGATTTTTTAATCCAATCTTTACAAGTTTCCATTGTTTCGAATATTAATTCGTTAGCTACAATATCAGGAATTAGATCGATTTTTTGCATTAAAAATTTGGGTTGTTTATGTAATCCAACAATACATATTTTTATATTTGTTTGAGCAAAATCAGCTAAAACATCTTCCATAGCATAAAGTCCTGATTGGTCTAAATATTTCATTTTTTCCAATCTAATTACGAGTATTTTGGCAGTTTCAGGAACCTGTTTTGCTAGTTGTTGAAACTCACTAGTAGATCCAAAAAATAGTGGGCCATTAACGTGTTTTATAAAAATCTGCTCTTTGATAGCTGTTGAAATATCTTTTTCATCATCCCAAATAGGCTCTTCATTGGTTGAAGTTATTGTAGATTCACTCGCTGTGAGATCACCCATTTTTTTCATAAAAATTAATGCAGAAATAATGAGTCCGATACCTACAGCATACACTAAATTCCATATTGAAGATAATATCATAACAACAATCATAACTACAACTTCACCCGATGGCATATGTGGTATGGCTTTTAAGCCTTTGTAATCCATTACTCCAATACCTACTGTAACCAATATACCAGCTAATACTGCGGCAGGAATAGTAGATGCAATTGGACCTAATGCTAATAAAACTAATAATAAAAGCACTCCAGCCATCATTCCTGATAATCGAGTTTTACCTCCTGCATTGATATTCACAACAGTTCGAATAGTAGCTCCAGCTCCTGGAATGCCTCCAAATAAACCTGCAATTCCATTTCCAACGCCTTGACCTACCAGTTCTTTGTTAGGATTGTGTTTGGTTTTGGTCATATTATCAGCTACAACAGAAGTTAGAAGAGAATCAATTCCTCCAAGGAGTGCTAAGGTGATTGCTGTAAAAATGTATGGTGCAATTAAAGAAAAATCAAATTGTGTAAAGACTTCTAAATGAGGAAGTGGAATCCCGCTAGGTATTGCATCAATTTTATCGTATTCAAAGTCAAATCCTACAGCAATTCCAGTCATAATAACAAGTGCAACCAAGGTGCTTGGTATGGCTGTTGTTATCCGCTTAAAACCATAAATTATAATGATGGTTCCCAAGGCCAATAGTAATTCTAACAGTTCAATTTTTTTTAGAGCGCGAGGCAATATTTTTATCGTACCTAAAACGCCTCCGGCAGAATTTCTAGCTAAGGATGTAGCTTCCTGTTGAATTTGAGCTTCAGTGATTTTATTCGCTCTTTTAATCGTTTCTTCAAAGTGATCTAAAACTAGTAAACCTTCTCCCGCTTCATCTTGTAAAATATCTTCTAGTAAATGTTCTTGAGCAAGTGGTTTAAAAGAGTCTATATATGCTTGGTCTTCATCTGCGTAATACCCTATAACTGGTAGTATCTGGGTTATAAGAATTATCAAGCCAATAGCTGTCATAAACCCAGAAACTACAGGGTAGGGAATGTATTTTATGTATTTACCAAGACCTGAAAAGCCTAAAAGTATTTGAAAAATTCCGGCTAAAATAAATACTGTTAAAATAGCGGGCAACGCTCGGTTAACATCACCATCATTGACTGCAATTAATCCTGCAATCATCACCATACTTACTGCAGTCATAGGTGCGGTTGGTCCAGATATTTGGGTATTTGTGCCGCCAAACATTGCTGCAAAAAAACTGATAAAAATGGCACCGTATAATCCGGCTGAAGGACCTAGACCAGAGCTAACTCCAAAAGCCAATGCTAATGGCAAAGCAACAATACCGGCAGTAATACCACCAAATAAATCGCCTTTAAAATTTGAGAAATCAAAGTTGAAAAAGTCTTTCATAAAAGTTGATTTTAGGAACGTCTACTAAAATACTCTTTTTTTGAAGGTAATAATATTTTTACTCTATTTTCTTAGCGTTATGATTACCACCTTGATGCAATGTCAAGCTTTCTACAATTCCCTCTTGATTGATGTTAAATGTGATTTGAGCATTTACTATTTTACTGTAGAATTTAGTTTCAGATGAAGCGTAGATTTCGCTTATACCTTGTCCAGTTGCTTGAATGAATAATTGTGATTCTTTTTTGGTTATTGTTAAAATAAAATTTGGCATTAATTCGTATTTACCAACATAGCTTTCTAGAACATTTTCTGGAATAATAATTTCTTTTTCAAATTGAGAAATATCGGCACCTAATTTTTTAAGCATATCAACACCGTTCTTATTATCAGGGTTCATTTTGACAGATTTCTCGTAATTTAAAATAGCTTTTTCATTTTCGCCATTCATCATATATGCTTCTCCAAGACTGTCAAAAGTGTTAAAAGACTCAGGATACTTTTGTGTGTTAAATTCAAATATAGTAATTGCGTTGGCAATTTGATTTGCATTTAATAGTTCGTACCCAAATCCGTTAATAGTATCTTCGCTTAATTGATATGAATTTGTATTTGCCAATGATTGCAAATCTGAAACTGAAAAACTTTTATTCTGATCCGTATATTTTTCAGCAATTGCCATTGTATAGTCTTTCTTTGGTAATTCGTATGGTTGTTTGTATAAAATGGCCATTATCTTTTGAGAGATTTCATTTAATGGTTTGCCCCCTGTATTATTCAGTAAAACAATTAAATGTTCTTCTCTAATATCTCTTAAAATAATAGTGTTGAAACCATTTATTCCGCCACCGTGTGTAGTTACCTCGGTTGAGATATCTGAATCGCCTATTTTCATTTCTCCTACCGCAAATCCATAAGCGTAATCTAAATTGCCGAAGGCTTTAATGTATGGAGCGAAATAGGTTTCCATGTTTTCTTTGGAGAGTAATTCGTTTCCATAAAGAGCGCGATCCCATTTATACAAGTCTTCTGCAGAGGCATACATAGATCCTGCAGCGTAAGGCAAGCTCATATCTAGGTAATTTGAGTTGCGAAAATTGTTGCCATTTTGATCGTATCCTGTGGCTCTATTTTTTAATATTGTATTGTGGTGATCGTAACCAGTATCATGCATTTTAAGGGGCTCGAGAATTAATTCGTGAAGATTTGATTCGTAACTTTTTCCTGATACTTTTTCTATAATTACACCAAGTAGAAAGTAGGCAGAATTGCTATAATTGAATTTTTCTCCTGGTTCAAATTCTAAAGGTAAATCTTTAAAAATTTCTATAAACTCATCTGGTGTTTTTGGATCACGACTTTTGGTTGAAAAAAAATCAGGAAATGATGTGTAATTTGGAATTCCAGAGGTGTGAGTCAATAGATGATGTGTGGTAATAATATCTCCAGACTTTTTCGGGTAATCAGGCAAATAGGTTGAAATTGGTTTTTGTACATCCAACTTTCCTTGTTCTACCAATTGCATAATTAGCATTCCAGTAAATTGTTTTGTTATTGAGCCAAGTCTGTGTTTGGTATCTGAGGCATTTTGTACATCCCATTCCATGTTGGCATATCCAAATCCGCCTTTGTAAATAACTTTGCCTTTTTTAGCAATAAGTGCAGAACCGTTAAATTGTTTGTATTCTGTGTATTGCTGTAAGAGGTTTTCAATTTTTTTAACATCAGATTGAGCGTGTAAATCTGATGCAGTTAACATTGTTGCGCTAAGAATAAAAAGCGCGAGGTAGTAGTTTAGTTTGGTTTTCATATTGCGATTTGTTTAGAGGTAAGACGATTTACATTGAGAAAAGTTTCAATAAAATTAATCAAATATTTAACCAAGTGAAAAAAAAGGTATTGATATAAGAAAAATTAGAGATTTTAACCAGAAATACCAGAGGTGAATGTTTTGTATAAAAATCTAGTTTTTAAGTTATTTAGAAAGAATATAAATAATAAATTATAGGGTTGATATATTGAGAGAAATTATATCAAAAGTGGGAAATTGGTTAAATTTGCATCGCTTTTTATTAAGAAAATTAATTTCAAATTAAAAATATGTCAACAGACATCCGAATCAAGAAAGGGTTAGACATTAAGTTGAAAGGTGAAGCAGAACAAATTACTACGAATGCTGTAGCCAGTAATGTGTATACATTGCTACCCGAAGATTTCCACGGAGTGACTCCTAAACTTGTTGCCAAAGCAGGAACAAAGGTAAAAGCAGGTGAAACTGTGTTTTACAATAAAGAAAATGAAGCAATGAAATTTGTTTCTCCTGTTAGTGGTGAAGTTACTGAGATTGTGCGTGGAGAGAAAAGACGAATAATGGCGATTAAAATAACCGCCGATAAAGATCAATCATATTTAGAAAGTAAATCTGTTGATGTTGCAAAAGCTGACGCTACTGCTATTAAAGAAGCTTTATTAGCTGCTGGTTGTTGGCCGTTTATCAAGCAACGTCCTTATGAAGTTATTGCAAATCCAGAAGGTTCACCAAAAGCTATTTTTGTTTCAGCGTATGCAAGTGCACCTTTAGCTGCAGATTACGATTACGTATTAGCAGGTAAAGAGGCCGAGTTACAAGCTGCCATAACTGCTTTAGGAAAATTGACTGATGGAGCTGTGCATGTTTCTGTAGGTAAATCTTCTAACTCGCCTATGGCTGGATTAGATGGTGTTACTTTACACAAGGTTTCAGGGCCGCATCCAGTTGGAAATGTTGGTACTCAAATTGCTCAGATTGATCCTATAAACAAAGGAGAGGTAGTTTGGACAGTATCTCCTCAAGATTTAGTGATTATTGGAGAGTTTTTATTAACAGGTAAATTTAATGCAGAGCGTGTAATTGCGTTAGCCGGATCAGTTGTGAAAAAGCCAAAATATTACAGAACCAAAATAGGAGCAGAAGTGTCAACTTTTGTTTATGATGCTGGTTTGAATAGCGATAACTTCAGAATTGTTTCTGGTAATGTGTTAACGGGTCGTAAAGTAAAACCAGATGGTTTCTTAGGGTTTTATAACAGTACAGTAACTGTGATACCTGAGGGAGATGACTATGAATTATTTGGATGGAATAAGCCCATCTTTAATAAGATTTCTACTACTCGAGCATTAACATTCTCTTGGCTAAATAAAAACAAAGAGTATGATTTAGATACCAATACCAATGGAGAGCATCGTGCATTTGTATTAACAGGTAAATATGAAGAAGTTTTTCCTCTAGATATTTATCCATTACAAATACTAAAAGCTTGTATGTATCAAGATTTAGATGAGATGGAAGCATTAGGTATGTATGAGGTTGCTCCTGAAGATTTTGCCTTAACTGAGTTTGTGTGTGTTTCTAAACAACCACACCAAGAGATTATTAGAAAAGGATTAGACTTAATGATTAAAGAAATTGGATAATTATTCATTTCGATGAAATGAAAAATATATAAGTCATGGGATTAAAACAAAATTTACATAATCTAAAAGAGAAATATAAAGGTACTAAGATGGCGCCGTTGTTTAACGGATTCCACACCTTTTTATATACCCCTAATGAAACTACACATAGTGGTGGTCATATACGTGGGGCAGATGATTTAAAAAGAACAATGAACACGGTTATTATGGCCTTGGTTCCTTGTTTGATTTTCGGAATGTTTAATGCAGGTTACCAACACCATTTAGCTACTGGCGAGGTTGGTCATGTTTCTGGAGGTTTCTTTAGTCCTGAATTCTGGACTTTATCTAACTTCTGGATTGGATTTGCAAAAGTAATTCCTTTAGTAATCGTTTCCTATGTTGTTGGTTTAGCAATAGAGTTTTTATTTGCTATTAAAAAAGGACATGAGATTGAAGAAGGTTACCTAGTTACCGGTATGTTAGTGCCACTTATTGTACCAATTGATATTCCGTTATGGATGTTAGCAGTTGCTGTTGCATTTGGAGTTGTAGTAGGTAAAGAAGTATTTGGAGGTACTGGTATGAATATCTTAAATCCAGCATTATTAATTAGAGCATTTTTATTCTTTGCTTATCCAACTTGGATGTCTGGAGATAAAGTGTGGGTGGCTGAAGCTGTTGAAAGAGCAGGAACTGCAGATGCCATTTCTGGAGAAACAGTTTTAGGTAGTTTAGCACAAGGGCAAGAATTTGCTTACAGTGTATCTGACATGTTCTACGGATTTATTCCGGGTTCTGTTGGAGAAACGTCTACTTTATTAATACTTTTTGGAGCACTTTTCTTGATTTTCTCTAAAATTGGATCTTGGAGAATTATGCTTTCAGCAGTTGTTGGAGCATTGGTAATGGGATTCATCTTTAATCAAGTAACTGCAGCAGGAATTATTGGAGAAAGTAGCAAATTCTACGCTTTGATGAATACAGAATTTTGGCATCACCTAGTATTAGGAGGATTTGCTTTTGGAGCAGTTTATATGGCAACAGATCCTGTAACAGCTTCTCAAACAATTAAAGGTAAATGGATTTACGGTTTCTTAATTGGGTTTATTTCAATCCTAATCCGTGTATTCAATCCTGCATATCCAGAAGGTGTAATGCTAGCAATCTTATTAATGAACGTATTTGCGCCAACTATTGACCATTATGTGGTTCAAGGAAATGTAAAACGAAGAATGAAACGTTTAAAAGCTAAAACTGCATAACAATGGAAAATAGAACAGATAAAAATTCATATACCGTCATATTTGCTACTGCAATGGTAGTGGTAGTGGGTGCTATTCTTGCTTTTTTGGCTACTGCTTTGAAACCGCAAATAGACTTAAATAAGAAATTTGAAAAGCAACAAAATATCCTATACGCCATGGGTGTGAATGAAAACGATGAAAAGAGCGTTTCATTTATTCCTACTGATAGAGTAGAAGGAGAGTTTGGAAAATATATTACAAAGCAATTGGTTTTTCAAGGTAGTGAAACTACAGAAGACGATGAGGCTTATTTAATAGATCTTAAAAAAGAAGCTGCTTTAGCTAAGAACGATTCTTATGAAAGAAGATTACCCTTATTTATTGGTGAAAAAGATGGAAAGACGTTTTACATCGTGCCAATGAGAGGTAAAGGTTTGTGGGATGCTGTTTGGGGTTATATTGCCTTAGATGAGAGTATGATTTCTCAAGGAGTTTTTTTCGATCATAAAGGAGAAACACCAGGTTTAGGGGCTAACATTAACCAACGCTTTTTTATGGATGACTTTACAGGAGAGCACATTTTAGATGAGAATGGAAATTTTGCAGGAATTGCAATTTCTAAATCAAATGCAGATCCAAAGAATGAGCGTAAAACTGATAATGCTGTAGATGCAATTGCAGGAGCAACTATTACTGGTGACGGCGTTGCAGCAATGATCAGAAAAGATTTACAAATGTATTTACCATACTTAAAACAAATAAATAACTAATTATGGGACTATTATCAAAAAAAGACGTAAAGTTAATTACAGATCCATTAGCAGATAATAACCCAATTACTATTCAGGTATTAGGTATTTGCTCTGCATTGGCAATTACAGCTGAGTTAAAGGCTTCTATTGTAATGTCTATAGCGGTATTGTTTGTATTAGGAGTTGGTAACGTGGTAGTATCTTTAATGCGAAATATCATTCCTTCAAAAATTAGAATTATTGTACAGTTAATTGTAGTTGCAACTTTGGTAATTATAGTTGACTTGGTATTAAAAGCATTTGCTTACGAATTAAGTAAAACCTTATCGGTTTTCGTAGGTTTAATTATTACCAACTGTATTATTATGGGGCGTTTTGAAGCATTTGCTTTGGGTAACGGACCATGGAAATCTTTCTTAGATGGTATTGGTAATGCAGCTGGTTATGCAGTAATCTTAATTATTGTAGGATTCTTTAGAGAGCTTTTAGGTTCTGGTACTTTATTGGGTATTCCAGTATTAGGAGACCCGATTGAAAAGACAGGATTGTATGCTACAGGATATGAGAATAATGGTTTTATGTTATTAGCGCCAATGGCCTTAATAACTGTTGGTATCATTATTTGGGTGCAACGTAACAGAAACAAAGCATTAATAGAAGATCATTAAAATTAGTGAGTAGTTCATTTACTACAAACTGAATACAATAACATATGGAACATTTAGAATTATTTTTCAAATCAATATTTATAGATAACATGGTGTTTGCTACGTTCTTAGGAATGTGCTCTTACCTTGCAGTATCTAAAAAAGTTTCTACAGCTGTAGGTTTAGGAGCAGCAGTAATCTTCGTAATGGCTATTACAGTACCATTAAACTGGTTATTAGACCAGTACTTATTAAAAGACGGTGCGTTGGTTTGGTTAGGAGAAGAGTATGCCTCTTTTGACTTGAGTTTCTTATCATTTATCATGTTTATTGCAACCATTGCGACCATGGTACAACTGGTAGAAATAGTAGTAGAAAAGTTTTCGCCATCATTATATAACTCATTGGGTATTTTCTTACCGTTAATTGCTGTAAACTGTGCCATTTTAGGTGGTTCGTTATTTATGCAATCTCGTGAGATTGAAACATTAGGCTTAGCATTTAACTACGGAGTTAGTTCTGGTATCGGTTGGTTCTTGGCAATTTTAGCTATTGCGGCTATCCGTGAAAAAATCCGTTACTCAAATGTACCTGGTCCATTAAGAGGTTTAGGTATTACCTTTATCATTACAGGTTTAATGGCTATTGGTTTTATGAGTTTTGGGGGTATGTTAACTGGAGGCGATGAAGCTCCTGCAGAAAGTGCAGAAGTTACAGAAGTTGCTCAAGCAGTTGAAGAAATAGACAGTAATACTAAAGTAATAGAATAACAAGATGATATTAGCAGCAAGTACAACAGGAACAATAGCTGTAACAGTAATTGCATTTTTACTGATTACAATTGCATTGGTAGCGCTTTTACTTTTTGTAAAGCAAAAATTATCACCATCTGGTCCAGTTAAGATTTTAATTAACGGTGAGCGTGAAGTTGAAGTAGCATCTGGTGGTTCTTTACTTTCAACATTAGGGAACCAAAAAATATTTTTACCATCAGCCTGTGGAGGTGGTGGTACTTGTATTCAGTGTGAGTGTCATGTAACAAAAGGTGGAGGTGAAGCTTTACCAACAGAAACACCGCATTTCTCAAGAAAAGATCTACAACACGGTGCTCGTTTAGCATGTCAGGTGAAAGTAAAGCAAGACATGGAAATTTCTATTCCAGAAGAAATCTTTGGAATTAAGAAATGGGATGCTGTAGTTGTTAGAAACTATAACGTCGCATCTTTTATCAAGGAGTTTGTTGTTGAAATTCCAGAAGATATGGGATATAAAGCTGGTGGTTATATTCAAATTGAAATACCAAAGTGTGAAGTAAAATATTCTGATATAGATATTACTGCGCATCCAGAGGAACACGAAACTCCAGATAAGTTTAAGGCAGAATGGGATAAGTTTAACTTATGGCCATTAGTGATGAAAAATAATGAAACTGTAGAGAGAGCATATTCAATGGCTTCTTTCCCTGCAGAGGGTAGAGAAATTATGTTGAATGTGCGTATTGCTACGCCACCTTGGGATAGAGCTAAGAATGGTTGGATGGATGTAAATCCAGGTGTTGCATCTTCTTACATCTTTAATCTTAAAAAAGGTGATAAGTGTACCATTTCTGGTCCTTATGGAGAGTTCTTTATTAATGAGTCTGATGCCGAAATGTTATACGTTGGGGGTGGTGCAGGTATGGCACCAATGCGTTCGCACTTATACCACTTGTTTAAAACATTAAAAACTGGTAGAACTGTTACGTATTGGTATGGAGGTCGTTCTAAGCGAGAGTTGTTCTATTTAGAGCATTTCTACGAGTTAGAAAGAGAGTTCCCTAACTTTAAGTTTTACTTAGCATTGTCTGAACCATTGGAGGAAGATAACTGGAAAGTAAAGAAAGATATTAATGATAAAGAAGGTGATGGTTTTGTTGGGTTTATCCACAATTGTGTAATCGAGAATTACTTAAATCATCACGATGCACCAGAAGATATTGAATTATACTTCTGTGGACCTCCATTAATGAATAACGCTGTTCAAAAAATGGGCGAGGACTTTGGTATTCCAGATGAAAACATCCGATTTGACGACTTTGGAGGCTAATAAGAAATTATTCCTAATAGTATAGGAGTCTAAATACTATGAGCCCAACATTTTATGTTGGGCTTTTTTATTTTAAAATGTAGATGGACGTCTATTAACGTTTAATCACTCTTTTTACCACAGAGCCATTTTGTAAACGAATGTTCACCATATAAATGGCGGTATCTAAAGTACTCAGGTCTACATTAATTTCTTCTTGTATATCATTAATTTTTAAATACTGTACAGTTCTTCCAGCTAAATCAAATACTGTTATATTTTCAATTTCTGTTTGGTAAGAATTCTTTACAGTAAGAATAGACTCAAACGGATTTGAGCTAACAGAGACACCGCTTGATAGGTATTGACTATCAGTTGAAAGTCCAGCGCTAAATGAAATATCATCTATTGCCTTGTCTTTAGCTCACCAACTCCCTATAATCCCAATAATTCTCAATTTAATAGAACTTATGAATCCGTTCAAAGAATTCAATTTGTAGTAAGCCAAATTGTATTTTGATTTCAAGTATTAATTTGCAGTGCAATTAAAATACCTAATACTACAAGTATAATTTCACCTAATACATAACACAAATACCTCCCTACTTTGTTTTTAGAAGCGAGAGTTCTCATAATTTTTCTAAAAAAGATATCACAATAGATTGATAGTTAGTTTATTGTTTTTTAAAGGGAGTTGTTTTTTTCTTTAGTATTCAATTTAAGATGCTTAAACCTAAAGATGTGATGACATTATCTACATAAATAAGCCTTATCTTTGCAAAAAATTACTGCATGAGCACCTTTCAAGATTTAAACCTCAGTAAACAACTTCACTACGGACTTGAAGACCTTGGTTTTGAGCATCCAACTCCAATACAAGAAAAATCATTTTCAGTAGTTCTTTCTGGTTCAGATATGGTGGGTATCGCACAAACTGGTACTGGTAAAACCTATGCCTACATGTTGCCTTTGTTGCGAGATTTAAAATTTTCTAAGCAGCTTAATCCAAGAATTCTAGTACTAGTTCCAACACGCGAATTAGTTGTTCAGGTTGTAAAAGATATTGAAGCGTTGGCTAAATATATCAATGTACGTGTATTGGGTATATATGGCGGAGTAAATATGAATACGCAAAAACAAGAAGTCGCGCAAGGTTGGGATATTATTGTGGCTACTCCAGGTAGAGTGTATGATTTGGTGTTGAGTGGTGCTCTAAAATTTAAATCTATTCAAAAATTAGTGATTGATGAGGTTGATGTAATGCTTGATTTGGGGTTTAGATATCAATTGCTTAATATTTTTGAGTTGTTGCCTCAAAAACGTCAGAATATCATGTTTTCTGCGACAATGACTGATGATGTAGATGCTTTGATTAACGATTATTTTACAGGTCCCAAAAAGATTTCTATTGCGGTTAGTGGTACGCCTTTAGAAAATATAGAACAGCAAGCTTTTAATGTTCCTAATTTTTATACCAAAGTAAATCTCTTAAACCATTTGGTTAAAGATAACAATGTCTATTCAAAGGTGTTGGTATTTGCACCAAATAAACGTCAAGCAGATAAGATTCATGAATTGCTAAATGAGCAGTATTACGGCCAAGTAGGAATAATTCACGGTAACAAAACACAAAATTTTAGACTGAATGCTATTGCACAATTTGAAAATGGTACACATCGCTTGTTAGTAAGCACTGATGTTATGGCCAGAGGATTGGATATAGAAAGCATATCTCACGTAATTAATTTTGACACACCTAATTTTCCAGAAAACTATATGCACCGAATTGGTAGAACGGGTAGAGCCGATAAAAAGGGGAATTCAATTCTATTTTCTACTGAAGATGAGCAAGAAGCGAAACTTGCAATTGAGAAATTAATGGACACAGAGATTCCAATTCAAGGGCTCCCATCAGAAGTTGAAATTTCTAAACAGCTAACCAAAGAGGAGCAGCCTGTAATAAAAGAGCATTATAATCCGACCAAAAGAACTCAAAATGATGAGCGAGGAGAGGCTTTTCATGAGAAGAAGAAGAAGAATCTAAAGGTAAATTTAGGAGGTTCGTATAAAAGAGAAATCTCAAAGAAATATAAAAAGCCAAAAACCAGAGGCGATAAGAATGCCAATAGACGTAAAAAAAGACGTTAAATGAGTAGACCTTTATCAAAGCAGGAATTGCATTATTTGGCAATGAATATTGTGGGTAAAGACCTTGAAAAAAGAGGTTTTGAATTTATTGCAATTGAGAGTGGTTTAAAAAAGAACCCTCAGTTTGTATGTATTGATAAAAACAATCAACGCTATTTTGTGATTGCTAAGGCAATACTTTTACCCAACAATCCGAATAATTATGATGTTATATGGATGGAGACATTTAAAACACATGCTCAGAAGCATAATGCAAAAGTATTATATGCAGGTGTTGGATTGGGTAACCCCGATGGAGATGATAAGCCTATAATTAAGGATCAGGAATATTTAATGCAATACGAAGGTATTCAGTTTTTAGATGTCCAACAGAATTGATTGAGGATTCTGTTGTAGATAATCAATATTCGTTAAATTAGCATACAGCTATTTAATTTTGAATAAAAGAACCCAGTTTTTAATATCCAGTTTTCTCTTAATCGCTTTTTGCGTTTCTTCGCAAGAATTGCCTCCTATTCAAAATTATTCTACAACAAGTTTAGATGGTGGGAGTCAAAATTGGAGCATTACACAAGATTCTCTGCAACATATTTTTGTAGCCAATAATGCGGGTCTCCTTAAATATAATGGTGTTGATTGGAAGTTGTTACCAGCACCAAATGGAGCACCTCTAAAATCTTTAAACTATCTAAATGGTTTACTTTATTCTGGTATGTATAAGCAGTTTGGTTATTGGAAACCAAATGAATATGGTCTTTATGAATATACATCACTCAGTGACTCCTTAAATATTGCATTGAAAGCAGATGAAGAATTTTGGAATATTGTTGGAGTCAAAAATTGGGTGTTGTTTCAATCTTTAGATAGAATTTATATTTATAATACTCAAAATCAAAAATTTGAAATCATTGAGCAAGAAGGTATCTCTAAAATTTATCAGATAGAAGAAGAAATATATTTTCACGCGGTAGGATTTGGTTTATTTACAATTAAAAATGGTAAAGCTGAGTTGCTGAATGATCAACCAGAAATTAAGCACAAACCCATATTAGGAGTTTTTAAAATCGATAAGCATTTGGTTTTGGTTGATGAAGATGCTGATTTTTATAGCCTACAGAATGGAGTTGTAGATAAGTTGTTGCAATTCGATTCATTCAAGACCGAAGGGGTAAAGGTGTACAACTCTATTATGTCTAAAGATGGTTCTTTTTTATTGGGTACAGTTTCTAACGGATTTATAAGAATTGCCCAAGATGGCACCTTGCTTGAAAATATAACCAAAGAAGATGGATTGAATAATAATACCATTCTTTCAGTTTTTGAAGATGACCATCTAAATATTTGGTTGGGGTTAGACAATGGTGTTAGCTTGTTGAATCAAGGATTCCCAATGAGAATTTTCGAAGATTTAGATGGAGATCTAGGAGCCACCTACACTTCACTGCTGTTTGAAGGATATCAATACATTGGTACCAATCAAGGGCTGTATTTTAGAAATGTCCAAAGTAAAGATAGTTTTAGTTTTGTTGAAGG
Source organism: Urechidicola sp. KH5 (assembly GCF_054661455.1). Taxonomy (NCBI): domain Bacteria; kingdom Pseudomonadati; phylum Bacteroidota; class Flavobacteriia; order Flavobacteriales; family Flavobacteriaceae; genus Urechidicola; species Urechidicola sp. KH5. The sequence continues at coordinate 868,395 of NZ_BAAFSW010000001.1, read as the reverse complement.
TACAGAAGGGCAAGTCTGGAAGCTAGTGTCAATAGATGGCACTCTTTTTTGTGGACATAATGAAGGAACTTTTATTATAGATAAAAATAAGGCTGAACAAATTTCTACAAAACCGGGAACTTGGGATATCAAACCAATACCAGGAGAACAACATAAACTTATTCAAGGTAATTACAAAGGCTTTAGCATATTAGAGAAAAATGCTGCCGGTAATTGGTATTACAGAAATAATATTGAAGGGATAGAGATATCTACTCGATTTTTTGAATTTAGTTCCACTCGTTCATTATATCTAAATAATGAAAGTTACGGAATGTTTAAAGTTGAACTTAGTAGTGACTTGAAATCAGCTGAGTCTGAGTTTATACGTAATTTTGGTTACGGATCAAGTTTAGTGAGATATAAAAATTCGATTTATTATACGACCAATGAAAATCAACGAATTCACCTGATAAAAGAGAATGGTGAGCTCGAAATAGATAGTGTTTTATCCAATATTTTTTATAATTCTGATACTGGATTAAAGGGGCCATTGGTCTTAGAAACGATTACAAAAACTATTTGGGGAATTACAGACAATAGCATAATTGCCGTAAGAAAAGGGAATTTTGATGATTCGTGGAATTATCAAAATTTTTATGTTTCTCCTGAATTTCGTAAACAATTGGGAGTTACAGGTTTTGAGAATGTATCATACTTAGGGAATGATTTATTCTTAATAGGTACTACTAATGGTTACCTTACATTAAATCTTAGCGGGTCGATCGATTTGAATTATCCAATTCAATTAAACCAAATTGAAAAATCCTTTAGAGATGGTCGAACAGAAAAAGTTGCATTTAAGAATAAAGATGAAATACAACTTAAATCCAATGAAAATAATTTAAATTTTGGGTTCAATGCACCAAATTATTACAACCTAATAGATACGCAATACCAATATAAACTAAATGGTTATTATGATGAATGGAGTCCTTGGGCATCAGATAGCGAGGTGTCATTCAGTAATCTAAATTCTGGTAATTACACCTTAATGGTGCGTTCTAAAGTAGGTAATTCAATTTCATCAAATATTCTTCAAGTTAATTTTAAAATTGCCACTCCTTGGTATGCTACATTATTTATGATAACAGTTTATCTATTATCGGGAGTTATTTTGCTATTAATAGCACATAGAAAGTATACGAATTATTATAGAGAGCAGAGAGATTTGGCAATCAAACGAACCTACCGAAAACTAAGAATAGAAAACTTAGAGCGCGAAAAAGAATTAATGCAGTTTAAGAATGAGAATTTAAGATTAGATGTTGCTAGTAAAACTAAGGAGCTAAGTATTTCAACACATAGTTTGGTTAAGAAGAATGAACTGTTAAGTGATTTAAAATCTCAATTAAAAAAGGTAAATAGTAAAAAAGATGTAGGTGAAATAATTGATTTTATTGATTCTTATTTGAATGATTCAGACGATTGGGAACAATTTGAAAGAGCCTTTAATAATTCAGATAAAGAGTTTTTTATAAAGATCAAAGAGAGACATCCAGATCTTACTCCCAATGATTTAAAGATTTGTGCCTATTTAAGAATTAACCTCACCTCAAAAGAAATAGCACCACTTTTAAATATATCAATTAAGAGTGTTGAAGTTAAACGATATCGTTTGCGTAAAAAACTTGAATTAAATAAAAACACCAATCTGGTCACCTATATTTTGAGTATATAGACCACTACAATTTGTATTTTTACCCAAACATAACCTATACATATTAAATATTTTATAAAACTCACTTTATTTTTATAAAATACATAAAACATTGAAAATCAATAATTAAAAAATAGTTTTAAGTGGTAGGAAGTGGTATGTAGAATTTTTGTAGGGTATCATTTAAATGTAAAAACCACAACACAAAAGTAAATTTACACCTTAACAAAACTAATTATGTTAAGGATGGGAAAAAAAATTCTAAACCTTCTTGTTTGCTTTTTTTCAGTGGCCCTAATGGCCCAGAATTTAACAATACAAGGTACGGTAATTGATCAAGGGTCTAAAGAGCCTTTACCAGGTGTTAATGTTATTGTATTAAATACCAATCTCGGAGCTAGTACAGATTTCGATGGTAACTTTATTATTGATGGAGTTGCAGTAAATGCAATTCTTGAAATTAGTTCAATAGGTTATGAAACACAAACTGTTCAAGTTGTAGATGAAAGTCCAATGCAAATTGAGTTGGTCGAATCTGCTCAAACTTTAAATGAAGTCGTGGTTATTGGTTATGGTTCTCAAAAGAAAAGAGAAGTAACCGGTGCTGTTTCTGTAGTTGGTTCAGAAACATTAGACGAAATTAAACCAATAAAAGTTGAACAAGCACTTCAAGGTACAGTATCGGGTGTGAACGTAACCTCGCAGTCTGGAGCACCAGGTGCAGGTTTTGATATTCGAATTCGTGGTATTTCTACAAATGGTGCTAACGGTCCTTTGGTAATTATAGATGGTTATCAAGGAGACTTGAGTATCTTAAATCCAAACGACATAGAATCGATTACAGTATTGAAAGATGCGCAAGCAGCTATTTATGGTACGATCGGAGCTAATGGGGTGGTACTTGTAACTACTAAAAGAGGAAGGTACAATGCGAAGACAAAAGTATCTTATAATGTGTATACCGGTTTTCAAGAAAGTAGTAAAAAGTTAAGCTTATTAAATGCGACCGAATATGGCTTACTATTAAATGAAAGTTATGCAGCAGGAGGCCAAGATTTACCATATGATGATGTTTCTAATTTAGGTCAAGGAACAAATTGGCAAGACGAGGTATTAAATTCTGGTGTTCCAATTGTGAGTCATGACTTAAGTGTTTCAGGTGGTGGAGATAAAGTTTCTTATACTTTAAGTGGTTCGCATCTATACCAGCAAGGGATTATTGCTCCGAAAAAGTCAGACTTTAGAAGAAATACGGCGAGATTAGCAATGAATGCTGATTTGTATGAGAATTTGAAACTGTCTACTAATATTATTTACACCTACATAAATCGTGGATCTATTGCTGAGAGTGGTTTGGGTTCTGTGCTTTTTAATGCGTTAAACGCACCTCCAACTTTAAGTACTGTTGACGAAAATGGTGACTATACTTTAGTGCCAAGCACAACAGGATTGGGTATAGAAATCATTAACCCTTTAGCGCAGATTGCAAATACTTACAATGATTATGATTTAAACAAGTGGAACGGAAACGTTTCGTTAGATTATCAAGTTATTGATCAGATTAAATTAACAGGACGTGTAGGATTTAATACGGCGAATAGCCGAGGAAAAGATTTTGCCAAAGAAGTAAACTATGGAGGTAAAGTATTTGATGTAACTAGAAGCGCAGTTAATCAAAATGCAATAAACGATAACGATTATACATTTGACTTTTTCGCAAATTATAAAAATACATTTAACGAAAAGCATACGTTAGATGCTACTCTAGGTACTACTGTTTATAAACAATGGGGAAGCGGTTTATTTGCAACTGGTTTTGATGTGCCAAACAACAGTTGGGAGTTTGCAGATATTAGTCTAGCTCAGGGAATCGCAGAGTCTAGAGCTGTAGGGTCTTATGCATACGATGAGAGAAGATTATCTTTTTTTGGAAGAGTACAATACGATTTCGAAGGAAAGTATTTATTCTCTGCAATGATTAGACGCGACCTCTCTTCGAGATTCGGTCCAGATAATAGAGTCGGATGGTTTCCATCTGCAACTGCGGGGTGGGTAGTTTCTGATGAAGAATTCTTTGGAGAATCTAAGACGATAAACTTTTTTAAGTTAAGAGCGAGTTACGGGGTGTTAGGAAACGATCAGATTCCAAATAACGGATATATTGGAACCTTAAGTGGTGAAGGAACTTATGTGTTTGATGGTGTTTTGGTGAATGGTACCGCAATTGGTCAGTTACCTAACGAAAGTTTACAGTGGGAGGAAGCAAAGAAATTTGATGTAGGTATCGATTTAAAATTATTTGACAATCAAGTAGACGTTACGGCAGATTATTTTATTAACACAAGAGATAATTTATTAATTGCCAATATTCCAGTTTCTGGTATTTCTGGTGTTTATGCTCCTGGTGGTGCATCTCCAACGGTGAATGCTGGTGGAGTGCGTAATAAAGGTTTTGAATTTGCCATTGGTTACAAAAACACAGTATCAGAAGATTTTGATTTTTCTATAAACTATAACATTACAACTTTAAATAATGAAGTTTTAGAAGTTAACAATAGTACAGGTTTTATTGAAGGGGGTTCTTTTGGAGTCGGACAACCTGCACCTTCTAGAATGGAAGTTGGACAGCCAATAGGATATTTCTACGGATATAAAACAGATGGGATTTTTCAAAACCAAGCCGAAGTCGATGCACATCCATCTCAAATTGATTTAGGAGCAGAAGCTGTACCTGGAGATATCCGTTATGTTGATTTAAATAACGACGGTGTTATTAATTCTGACGATCGCACAAATATTGGAGACCCGATTGCAGATGTTACAATGGGTCTTAATTTAAGTTTTAATTATAAAAACATAGACTTTGTTGCATATACCTATGCTTCAATAGGTAATGATATGGTAAGAAATTACGAAAGAACATTGTCTGATGTAAATAGATTAAACTATGTGTTAGACAGATGGAGAGGTGAAGGTACGAGTAATTCCGTACCAAGAGTTACTACTGGCGCTACTTCTAATAATGTATTTTCAGATTACTATGTAGAAGATGCTTCATTTGTTAGAATCCAAAATGTTCAAATTGGATATTCAGTTCCTCCAAAATATTTAGAAAAAGCAGGTATTAGTAAGTTAAGACTATATGCAGGAGGAACCAACTTATACACATTTACAGACTATAAAGGTTATGACCCAGGAGCGTCTTCAGGAGCGCCTATAGGAGGTGGGATTGACTATGGATTTTACCCATTACCAAGAACGTATATCCTAGGACTTAACTTAAACTTTTAAAAGAACTACGATGAAAAATTTTATAAAAAATATTCTGGCAATTTCAATGCTTGTAGCGGTTACTTCTGCTTGTCAAGATGATTTTGTAGATAGAGATCCGGTTTATTCAATAGATTCAGAAAATTATTTTAATAACGAAGACGAATATTACAATGCCTTAGTTGCTGCATATGATTTATTACAGTCTACTTATGTGAATCAATTGTTAGGAGAAATTGCTTCTGATAATACATTATGTGGTGGAGAAAGCGCTACTGATGTTATAGGTTATCAGCAAGTAGATGATATGATTCATACACCTATAAACAATGATTTAAGAAATATTTGGAATTTCATGTTTGCTGGTGTTAATAGAGCGAGCTACATTTTAGAATTTCAAGATAAAACAGATTTTGAAGGGAAAGAGGTAATATTAGCTGAAGCCAAATTCTTACGTGCGTATTACAATTTTGAGTTGGTAAAATGGTTTGGTCCTATTCCAATAAAAGTTGATCAAAGATTTGCCTTAGACGATGAAAAGTCAATTCCGCGCTCTCCAGTTTCTGAGGTATATGCCTTTATTGAATCAGATCTTCAGTATGCAATTGCAAATTTATCTTATGATGCTCCACAAGTTGGAAGGGCAACCAAAGGATCTGCGCAAGCTTTATTAGGGAAGGTTTATTTATATCAAGAAAAATTTAACGAAGCAGCTACTACTTTAGAGAGTTTAATAACAAGCGGCCCTTATGATTTGGTTGCAGATTATGATGATTTATTCGAGGAGTCAGGCGAAAATGGTGTTGAATCTGTATTCGAAGTGCAATATACAGATGTAGAAGGTGCTGGTTTCGGATGTTTACAATGTAGCGAAGGTAATGTTGCTGTTGGATTTAGCGGTATAAGAAATTACTCTGGACCATTATTTTCTTCTGGATTTAGTTTTAACGTTCCTACAGCAGAAGCTTATGCTGCATTCGAGAGTGGAGATATTAGAAGAGATGTTGCCATTTTGGATATTGTTGCTTGGGCAAATCAAACTGGCGCTACTTATGGTGAAGGATTTGAACATACAGGATATTTTAACCGTAAATATATACCGAGAATAAGAAGCGCAAATGCAGCGCAAGATTTAAATCTTACAAATCCAAATAACTACAGAGCAATTCGATTTGCAGATGTGTTATTAATGGCGGCAGAAGCATTGAATAGAGGAGGTATAAGTGACGCTAGAGCTCAAACTTACCTCAATAGAGTAAGACAAAGAGCACAATTGTCAGATGTTGCGTTTACAGGCAGTAATTTAACTGAAGCAATATACCAAGAACGTAGAGTTGAATTGGTAGGAGAAGGACACCGATTTTTTGATTTGGTACGTATCGGAAGAGGTACGGTAATAGATGGTTTTACACCTAATAAACATGAGTTATTTCCTGTTCCCCTTGAAGAAATAGAATTTTCAAATGGTAATTGGGATCAAAACCCTGGATACTAAAAACTATGAAACTTAATCCTATGAAAACAATAAAATATAGCATCTTAATGTGCCTAATACTTCTTTTAGGCGCTGGTTGTGAAAACGAAATGAACGATCCAGATTTTATCAATGAAATCGCTGCACCTTCAAATGTGTCTGCATTGGTAACAATCACTCAAGATAATACTGGATTGGTAACAATTACTCCTTTGGGAGAAGGCGCAACTAGTTACACGGTAGATTTTGGTGATGGATCAGCAATGTCAGATAAATTTTCACCAGGAAACGCAATAGACCATACATATACAGAGGGTTCTTATGATATAATAATTACTGCTTATGGAGTAAATGGTTTAACAACAGAAGCAATGCAAACTATTGACGTTTCCTTTAGAGCACCAGAGAACTTAGAAGTAGTAATTGAAAATGATGCAGGAGTTTCAAGACAAGTAAATGTAACTGCTATTGCAGATTTTGCAATGACCTTTGAAGTCTATCCAGGTGTTAATCCAGATGAAACTCCAATTGAAACAAATATTGGAGAAACCGCTTCATACATTTATGAAGAGGCTGGAACATATACAATTAGAGTGGTAGCAAAAGGAGGTGCAATAGAAACTACAGAATACACAGAAGAGTTTGAGGTTACTGAAATTCTTCAACCATTAGAATCAGCTCCAGCGCCACCATTTAGAAACGATGTAGACTATATCTCTATTTATGGAGATACTTATACAAATGTAGCTGGAGTCAATGCATTTCCAGATTGGGGTCAAGGTGGTCAAGGTAGTTCTTGGGCAGAATTTGATTTAAATGGTGATAAAATGTTGCAATACATCAACATTAGTTACCAAGGTATTGAGTTTGGTGAAGAGGTTGATTTAACAGCAATGGAATCATTACACTTAGATATTTGGACAACGGATGTAACAACTTTAGAGGTATCATTAATTAAACCTGGTCCAGATGAAAGACCATTTAATGTTCAATTAACCGCAGATCAGTGGAACAGTGTAGATATTCCATTATCAGAATACACAGATCAAGGATTGACCTTAGAAGATATATTCCAAATGAAGTTTGTTGGAACACCTTGGGCAGAAGGTAGTGTATTTATAGATAATATTTACTTCCACAGACCACCAAGTTCTGCAGGTCCTTCAGGAGTAGAAGGTACATGGAAAATAGCGCCAGAGGCAGGATCGCTTAAAGTAGGTCCAGCCCCAGGTTCAGGTGAATGGTGGTCTATTGATGCAACAGGTGTTGCTCAAAGAGCATGTTACTACGATGATACTTATGTGTTTGGTAACGATGGATCATTTATGAATTTACTTGGCTCAGATACTTGGATTGAAGGTTGGCAAGGAGGAGGAGATGCATGTGGAGTTCCAGTTGCACCATACGATGGAACAGCCATGGCAACCTTTGTACATGATGATGCTTCAGGTACACTTACACTTAATGGTACAGGTGCCTATTTAGGATTGCCAAAAGCAAATAATGCAGGTGAATTGCCAGACGTACCGGTTCCAAGTTCAATAACCTATAATGTTGAATTAACAGATAATGATAATACGATGACTGTTTCTATAGAAGCAGGTTCAGGAGTGTTTTGGACATACAAATTCATTAGAGATGGAGCGCCTTCGCCAATAGAAGGTACTTGGGTTGTAGCGCCAGAAGCAGGTTCGTTACAAGTTGGTCCTGCTCCAGGTTCTGGAGAATGGTGGTCAATTGACGATGTAGGTGTAGCTCAAAGAGCATGTTATTACGACGATAAGTATGTGTTTAATGCAGACGGGTCATTTATGAATGTTCTTGGAGCAGATACATGGATTGAAGGTTGGCAAGGTGGAGGTGATGCCTGTGGAGTACCAGTTGCACCTTATGATGGAACCGCAATGGCTACATACTCTTACGGAGGAGGCACACTTACCTTGAATGGCACGGGTGCTTATTTAGGTTTACCGAAGGCAAACAATTCTGGAGAATTACCAGATGTTCCAGTGCCAGATATGATTACTTATAATATAGAACTTTCTAATAGCAATACGACAATGACAGTAACTATTGAAGCTGGTTCAGGAGTATTTTGGACATACAAATTAGTGAAAGAAGGTGTGACTCCGCCATCACCTGTTGAAGGTACTTGGCGTATAGCGCCAGAGGCAAGTTCACTTCAGGTAGGTCCTGCTCCAGGTTCTGGAGAATGGTGGTTTATAGATGATGCAGGTGTAGCGCAAAGAGCCTGTTATTATGACGATACTTATGTGTTCAATAGTGATGGATCTTTTGCCAATGTTTTAGGTACCGATACTTGGATTGAAGGATGGCAAGGAGGTGCCGATGCATGTGGTGCTCCAGTTGCTCCACATGATGGTTCTGTAGCTTCAACCTATACCTTATCCGGTAGTACCTTAACGATTAACGGAGCTGGTGCTTATTTGGGATTACCAAAAGCGGTAAATGCTGGAGAATTACCTGATGTCGCTTTACCAGATTCGATTACGTATGATGTCACATTTGAGAATGACAATACCATGATTGTTTCTATTGAAGCTGGGTCGGGAGTATTTTGGACATATAAATTAATAAAATAATACGATGAAAAATTTCAAATATATATTTCAAGTTCTTCTATTAATAATTGCAGTTAATTTAATTAGTTGCGAAGAAGAAAACAGTGAGTTTGGAGATGTTATCGCTCCTACAAATGTTCAGATTACTGCTGAAATTCAAGGTCAAGATTTAAATAATCCAGAATTTATGTATGGAGATGGAAGCGGATTAGTGACTTTTACAGTTAGTGCTGACGATGCAATTTCGTATCAGTTAAAATTTGGTGATAGTGAAGAAGAAGTTGCTCCCTCTGGAGTGTATACACATAGGTACACAAATCAAGGTGTAAATGAGTACACTATTACTGTAAATGCCGTTGGTACGGGTGGTGTAATGACTACGAGCTTTATGCAAATTGAAGTCTATGCACAGTTCTCAGATTTAGAGGCTGAGAACTTCTTAAGTGGTCCTAATGTAGGTGATACCAAGACATGGTATTGGGCTGCAAACTTACCAAGTCATGTTGGTTTAGGTCCGGTGACCGATGATTACGGTCAAGGTGAATTCGCGTGGCCAGCTTGGTGGAATGAAATTGGCCCTTGGGACGATGAAAAATCGTGTATGTATGCCAACGAATTTGTTTTTACAAGAGTAGAAGAAGGTTTGACATTTGAACAAACAGTTGGGCCTGCATTTATTCCAGGTGCTTATGCAGAAACGATTGGTGTTGCTGGTGACGTTTGTCATGATGAAACTATAGTTCCATCTATGTTTGGAGTGAAAAATTTATCGTTCTTCCCTTCTTCATCTAAAGCAGCTATAGAAGGTTCTTTTGATGGTGAACCTTACAGAGGAACATCGTTCAAAATTTCTGATGATGGATTTATGGGATGGTATGTTGGTGCAAGTACTTATGACATTGTTTATATGGATGCAGATCAAATGTATGTTAGAATCATTCAAGATGGAGACGGTTTTGCTTGGTATCAATTATTTACTTCAACAGATCCTGCATCTGAAACACCTCCAACAGGAGATTTAGTAACCTTTATTGCCGAAGACGATAACTTTGATACCATGGTTTGGTCTGACGAGTTTGATGTTGATGGAGCACCAAATGCAGATACCTGGGGCTATGATATAGGAGCTACAGGTTGGGGTAACGACGAAGATCAAAACTACACAGATAGAGCAGATAATGTAATTGTTGAAGACGGTGTACTAAGGATAACTGCTAAGACAGAATCTTACCAAGGAGCCAATTACACATCTGCAAGAATTAAAACTCAAGATAGATTTAGTTTCCAATACGGAAGATTTGAAATTAGAGCGAAACTTCCCGAAGGTGGAGGTACTTGGCCAGCATTATGGATGTTGGGTCAAAACTTTACTGATGTTGGTTGGCCAAAATGTGGTGAAATAGACATTATGGAGCATGTTGGTAACAATCAAAATAACATTTTAGGAACATTGCATTGGGAAGATACTTCTGGTGATTATGCAGGTTACGGTACAGATACAACCATTGCAAATGCCTCTAGTGAGTTTCATATTTACGAATTGGAATGGACAAGTACTTATGTAAAAATATTTGTAGATGGCAATGAGTATTTCGTTATGAATACAGATACTACTATGCCATTCTATGAGAATGATTTCTTCTTCATTTTTAATGTTGCAATGGGAGGAACACTAGGTGGAAATATAGATCCGAGCTTTACAGAATCTACTATGGAAGTAGATTACGTAAGGGTATATCAATAAGAAATGTTTTAGTGAGTATTGCCCCAGAGGAGGTGTTAAAGTAAAATCCTCTGGCAATGCTCGCTACATACAAACCAACCCCTTCTCATTAACTTAACTGTTTAATTAATTTTTAAATGTTTTAACTATGAAAAAAATTACTTTATTCTTATTCCTTTTGACAGTATCATTTGGATATTCGCAAATTGTAGAAACATTTGATCCAGTGCCTGCAGCTGGCGTATGGGAATCAAATTCCGGTGAACCAATGACTACTGTTGATGTGGTTGACGCAACTGTAGATTTTGGAACATATGGTAAAGTTGGACGTATGATTTCAGATGCTTCTGGATTGCCTTGGCAAAATGCTATACTGACAATGACAGATTTTAGTATAGATGTAACAACTACTAAAACCATTACTGCAAATGTTTACTATAATGGAGGTAGTGCCATAAATATTTTAGGTAAATTAACTGAAGGTATAGGACAGCCTAATCAAGAGGTAGGTGTAGATCATCCAGGTACTGGTTGGAGTTTACTTACATGGGATTTTACTGGAGTTGCTACTGGTGAGTATAATAAAATTTCATTTTTCATTAATAGAGCAGCTGGCGGTGCTTGGGAGGGTAGCCCAGGATCTACAGTATCAAGAGAAGTGTGGATAGATAATATTACGGCTCCACAGGGTAGTGCTGTTGTTGCGGATCCTGTACCAGCAACTGGACCAACTGATCCTATTGCAAGAGATGTTGCAAACTACATATCTTTTTATAATGGTATAGCCTCTCCTTCAGGAGATGAATATGTTAATGAATCAGGTGTGACTTTTGATAGTTTTGGAGGTTCTTCAATAGAGGGAGATGTTGTATTAGCTGATGGTAATACGGTAAAAAAATATAAAAATCACTTATTTTCAGGTATTGGTAATGGAAGTTGGGATGTGAGTGGAATGCAAAAATTGCATATTGACGTATGGTCTCCAGGGTTTACTTCTTTTAGAATAAAATTAGAAGATGGTTCTGGTGGGAACTTAGAGTTGGACGTTCCAGGATCAGAAGTTCAAAATTCTTGGAATTCGTATGATATTGATTTAAGTGCTTACAGCGGATCAGTTAATTTAGCAAATTTAAAATGGATTGTTCTTGTTTCATATACACCTCCAGGTGAACTTTTATATGTGGACAATGTTTATTTCTGGAAAGAAAGTGTTGACCCATCTACTGATGCTACATTAAGTGCCTTAGAAGTAGACAGTTCTCCTTTAGCTGGATTTAACGCTTCAACATTAGATTATGATTTTCAAGTACCTTCTGGTACAGTAGCTGTTCCACAGATAACAACTGCAACACCAACTCAAGTAGGTGCTTCAGTAGTTATTACACAAGCACCCAGTGTTCCTGGCACTGCTTCGGTATTAGTTACGGCAACTGATAATACCACTACAGCAACGTATACTATAAATATAATTGAAACTGGTCCATCAGCAGCAGCACCTGCTCCTCCAGCTCGTGCAGCTGGAGATGTGTTATCGGTTTTTAGTCCTGCATATACAGACGAAGCCTCAAGTGGAGTATTAACATTTGCTGGAGCAACTTTAGAAAACTTTACAGTTGATACGTTTGAAGATACTCGAGTGCTCACAGCTGGTCCTGGTGGAGGAGCTCAATATGGATATTTTTTCGGTAATGGTACTGGTTTTGATTTAACTGACTTTACTACGTTGCATATTGATGTTTGGGTAGATGATGCAGGTGATATAGGTTCTGTATTAACTATTCAGCTTCAAAATTTTGATAGTAGTACAGGAGCATTTCAGCATAATATATCTACAAACTTAGCAGTAAATACTTTAGGTGCAGGTGCATGGATTGGTGGCGATATTGATTTATCTACTTTCGCAAATATTGGTGCTGGGGCAGACAACATTCAGCAAATACAATTAATAGCTCAAGGCCCTGCTTTTGGCCCAATATACTTTACAAATCTATATTTTCATAAAAATACGACTTTAGGAACTTCGGAATTTGAGATTGAAGATTTATCGGTTTATCCAAATCCTACTACAAATGTTTGGAATGTAAGAACAACAAATGAAGGCATTGAAGACATCACAATTTTTAATGTTTTTGGTAAAGAGTTAATGCGTATCAACATTGAAAACGATCGTGAAGCTCAAATAAATGCAGAAAACTTTAAATCGGGGATTTATATGGCCAATATTAGAACAGCAAATGGTGTAAAGACCCTAAAATTAATTAAGAAATAACGTAGTTTTTAGTTAGGAGGTTCTGGTTTTAAGGCATTTCAATATAAGTTATCAGAGCCTCCTTTTTTAAACTGCAAATTTAACCCTAAATAAAACTGGTAAAAAGGTATACCGTAACGAATGAGTGAGCAAACTATGTACATAGCAAATGAAAAATCAACTTTCTCAAAGAAAGAGGTTAAAGGGAAGTTAATTCGTTTAGAAAAGGAAAGTTTCTATAAGATTAGTAACTACGATGCCATGAGACCTTTTTTTATGAGTATTGTTAGTGATTCGAATCATTGGATGTTTATTTCTAGTAATGGCGGATTGTCGGCAGGAAGAAAGAATAGTGAGAATTCTTTATTTCCTTACTATACTGATGATAAGATAACAGAATCCTCAGAAATTACTGGTAGTAAGACAATTTTAAGAGTATCTAGAAATGACAATTCATATTTGTGGGAGCCTTTTTCTGAAAAGTTCGAAGGCTTATATAATATAGAAAGAAACCTTTATAAAAACAGCTTTGGTAATAAGGTCATTTTTGAAGAAATAAATGAAGATTTAGGGCTTACTTTTAGATATCAGTGGAATTCAAGTGACTCTTATGGTTTTGTAAAAAAATCGGTGCTGATTAATAATACAGATGCAGCAATTAATGTAGAGCTCTTAGATGGTATTCAAAATATATTACCATATGGTGTTTCCTCCGCTCTCCAAAATGCATCAAGTAATTTGGTTGATGCTTATAAAAGAAGTGAATTAGACCCAACAGTTGGATTAGGTGTTTATGCTCTTAGTGCAATTATTGTTGACCGTGCAGAGCCAAGTGAGGCCTTAAAAGCTAGTATTGCTTGGTCATTTGGTGTCGAAAATGCCAAGTATTTAGTTTCTTCTTTACAACTAGAAAAATTTAGAAATGGGAACTCAGTAGAACAAGAAACTGATGTAAAAGCGGAAAAAGGTGCTTATTTTATCAATGCTACTATACAAATTGACCCTTCTGAAAGAAGAGAGTGGTTTACAGTGACGAATGTAAATCAATCTATAAGTCAAGTAAATAAGATAGTTGCAGAACTAAAATCGAATAAAGATTTTAAAATTGAAATTCAGAAAGATATAGATAACGGTACAAAGAACTTAGTAGCTCTTAATGCGGCTTCAGATGGATTACAAATGTCTGCTGATAAAATGAGAGATGCACGTCATTTTTCTAATACCCTCTTTAATATTATGCGAGGTGGTATTTTTGACAACAATTATTCAGTAGAACTTCAAGATTTCGTATCATATTTAAAAAAGGCAAACATTAATGTATATAATGCATTAAAGGAAAAATTAAATGAATTGTCAAGTGAATTTGAATTGGGTGTTTTATTACAATTAGCCAGCGATCAGTACAATCTTGATTTTAAACGCCTATGCTTTGAATACTTACCATTAAAATTTAGTAGAAGGCACGGAGATCCGAGTAGACCTTGGAATAGATTCTCAATTAATACTAGAAGTGAAGTAGATGGCTCTAAAATATTGGATTATCAAGGTAACTGGAGAGATATTTTCCAAAATTGGGAGGCTTTAGCATATGCATATCCCGATTTTATAGACAGTATGATACATAAGTTCTTAAATGCTTCAACTTTTGAGGGTTATAATCCTTATCGAGTTACCAAAGATGGATTTGATTGGGAGGTTGAAGACCCTCATGATCCATGGGCTTATATTGGTTATTGGGGAGATCATCAAATTATATATCTTTTAAAGTTTTTAGAATTTATTGAAAATCATTATCCAAATAAGTTATCCAAATATTTTGATGAAAATTTGTTTGTTTACGCCAATGTACCTTATAAAATTAAGTCGTATGAAGATACATTGAAGAACTCAAAAGATACGATAGTTTTTGATCAAAACATGCATAATGCCATTATGGCCAAAAAAGAAGAAATTGGTGCAGATGGTGCACTGCTATTGCGAGAAGATGGTAATGTAGTACGTGCCAATATGATGGAAAAATTATTGGTTACAGTCTTAGCTAAACTTAGCAATTTTATTCCAGAAGGAGGTATTTGGATGAATACACAAAGACCAGAATGGAATGATGCCAATAACGCCTTAGTTGGTAATGGAGTATCAATGGTTACACTGTACTATTTAAGAAGGTTTTTGAGCTTTTTTGGTGATGTAGTTTCAAAAAGTAGTACAAGTAGTTTTGAAGTATCAGAAGAATTATTTGAACTTTTTGCAGAAATCAATATTACACTAAAAAATAATGAGTCACTTCTAGAGAATCCTATCACTGATAAGTATAGAAAACTAATATTAGATGGATTAGGTACAGCAGGAAGTAATTACAGGGAACGTGTTTACAAGAATGGATTTTCGAATCAAAAGGATACGCTCTCTAAAGATGCGATAATTGATTTTATTAAAATTGCAAATACTTATTTAGAACATAGTATTCGTGCCAACAAAAGAAAAGATGGGCTCTATCATGCCTATAATCTAATGACAGTGGTTGGAAAAACAAAAGTATCTATTTCGTATCTAGATGAAATGTTAGAAGGTCAGGTAGCGGTGTTGAGTTCTAAATATCTAAATGCAAAAGAAGGACTTAAAGTGTTAGATGCACTTAAAAGCAGTGCTCTTTTTAGACCAGATCAATACAGCTACATTTTATACCCCAACAAACAACTCCCTGGTTTCTTTGAGAAGAATATCATACCTGAAGAAAGTGTGCAGCAATCTGAGTTATTGCAACTGTTACTTTTAAATAACAATACTCAGGTAATAGAAAAAGA
Organism: Urechidicola sp. KH5; assembly: GCF_054661455.1. Lineage (NCBI taxonomy): Bacteria > Pseudomonadati > Bacteroidota > Flavobacteriia > Flavobacteriales > Flavobacteriaceae > Urechidicola > Urechidicola sp. KH5. The sequence continues at coordinate 852,595 of NZ_BAAFSW010000001.1, read as the reverse complement.
TATAAACGGTGTTTATCACTTTAATGGTACGTTCAATAATTCGAATAGCTTAGAGGAAGCTCTTGAAAATTTAGAGAAAGAACAGTTCGGTAAACTCGTTAAAAAAGATAAAAATCTGTTACTAAGAATATTTGAAGATGTTTTTAATCATAAGGCATTTACAGGAAGGTCTGGAACATTTTTCGGATATGAAGGATTAGGTTCTATCTATTGGCATATGGTGTCCAAATTGTTATTGGCTGTTCAAGAAATCTGTTTGTCTGCTATTCATAAGAGTGCCGATCAAGTTACTCTTGGAAAACTTTTAGAACATTACTATGAGATTAACGAAGGAATTGGAGTGCATAAATCACCAGAATTGTACGGAGCATTTCCTACAGACCCTTATTCGCATACACCGGGAGGTAAGGGCGCTCAACAACCTGGTATGACAGGTCAAGTTAAAGAAGATATCTTAAGTCGTTTTGGCGAGTTAGGTGTTGGTGTAAAAGAAGGCAGATTATTTTTCGACGCCCATCTTTTGCGCAGAGAAGAATTACTTAAAGAAGCAAAGACATTTCATTATATAACGGTGCAAGGAGAAGAAAAGGAATTAGAATTGAAAGAAAAATCATTGTGTTTTACTTATTGTCAAGTGCCTATTGTATATCAATTAGGAGATAATGAAAGTGCTCAAGTAATATTTAATTCAGGAGAAATATTGAATTATGAATATCCGATAATTGATGAATTGGTTTCAAAAAAGATTTTTGAAAGATCTGGAGAAGTTTCTCAAATAAATATAACTATTAACTAAAATCTAATCGCAACATATATGAAACAATTAATGTCAATACTTAGTTTATCGGTGCTTATTTTTTCATTAGTAAGTTGCTCAAATAACCAAAAAAAAGAATCCACTTTGAAATATAAAACCGCAGAAGAGATATTAGGAAACCCAGACTATATGGCAATGTCATATGGGGGCTATAGGCATGCAGATCATGGGATTGAGCCAACGCTCGAAGAGTTAAAAGAAGACATGAAACTATTAAGAGCTATGGGTGTAGGTATTGTTAGAACCTATAAGTTGCATTTGCCACATGCAAGTAATTTGGTTCGGGCCATAAACGAATTAAAAAAGGAAGATTCGAATTTTGAAATGTATGTAATGTTAGGAATTTGGATTGACTGTAAAAATGCTTGGACAGACCAACCATTAAATCACAATGAAGAAAGTGCTAGAAACCAAGTTGAGGTAGAAAAGGCAGTTGCGCTTGCGAATCAATATCCAGATATTATTAAAGTATTAGCTGTTGGTAATGAAGCAATGGTAAAATGGCAAGCTGGGTATTTTGTTGAACCATGGATTATATTGAAATGGGTAAAACACCTACAGCAATTAAAAGGCGAAGGAAAACTTCATAAAAACTTATGGATAACAAGTTCAGATAATTTTGCCTCTTGGGGAGGTGGTGAAGGACAGTACCATCTGCCTGATCTCGACGCTTTAATAAAAGAGGTTGACTTTATATCTATGCATACCTATCCTATGCACGATACGCATTATAACCCACAGTTTTGGGGGGTGTTAGAAAAAGAAGCTGAGCTTTCCGATACTGCTAAAATAGATGCTGCAATGCAACGATCTTTAGAGTATGCTCAGAATCAATTTAAAAGCGTGAAAGCCTATATGCAAAATTTAGGAATAGAGAAACCAATTCATATAGGAGAAACTGGATGGGCGACAATGTCGAATGGACTCTACGGAACCTCAGGATCAAAAGCAACTGACGAATATAAAGAGGCGAAGTTTCATGAATTAATGAGAGCATGGACCAATACAAATAATATTGCATGTTTCTATTTTGAAGGGTTCGACGAGCCTTGGAAAGACGCCCAAAATCCTAATGGATCAGAAAATCATTTTGGTTTGTTTACTGCTGATGGTAAAGCCAAGTATGCATTATGGGATTTGGTAGATAATGGTGTTTTTGATGGGTTAACTAGAAATGGAAATCCAATTGAAAAAACATTTAATGGAGATAAAGAAGTTCTTATGAAAAGTGTTGAAGTGCCTGGAGATATTGCTTTATCAATGCAAGATTAAACTATAAAGAATTGAAAATGATTAAAAATCTATATCTCGTAATTATGTTGTTTGCTTTGTTTGCTTGTGAGAAACAAGTGCAACAAACAGAGATGGCGGTAAATACCAATAGTCGCATTTTCAAGTTTCAAGGCGCTCCATATTTAATTAAAGGTATTTGTTATCATCCGGTACCAAAAGGATCAAATCAAAGAAGCTTTGAAAACATAGATCAAGATTTAAAGTTAATGTTAGAGGCAGGAATTAATACCATTAGAGTTTATGCCCCCATCGACAATATAGAAGTTTTAGACAAAATAAATACTGCTGGTTTAAAAGTTATTGTTGGCTTTGGTTACAATCAAAACGGCGTATATGATATTTTATCCGGTTCTTTTATAGAGTATGTAAAAAAGTATAAGAATCACCCAGCAATTTTAATGTGGGAGTTGGGTAATGAATACAATTACCATCCAGAATGGTTCTCAGACGATATTAAGAATTGGTATAATGTTTTAAATAAGGCAGCTGCTCTTATACATAAAGTAGACTCCCAACATAAAGTTACTACAGCCCATGGTGAATTACCAGATACCTTGGCAATGGGTATGTGCAATGAGATAGATGTTTGGGGGTTAAATATCTATCGATGGGATAATCCTGACGATTTGTTTCAGCAATGGAAAAGAATTAGTTCAAAGCCTATGTACTTATCAGAAGCAGGAGGTGATAGTTATATGACCATTTCAAAGAAAGGTTATGAAAAAGGTGTGAACGAAAGAGCGCAAGCCGACGCGAATGCCAATATTTTAGACCGCATTTTTGAGAATAGAGAAGTGTGTTCTGGAGTAACGATGTTTTCGTTTACTGATGGTTGGTGGAAAGCAGGTAACAATAATTCTCAAGATGTAGGAGGTTGGGCACCTAACAGTTCTGGTGTGCCATATGATGGAACTCCAAACGAAGAATTCTGGGGAATGGTAGATATAGATAGAAATAAGAAAAAAACATTTAACGTAATTAAAGAAAAGTACACAAGCATGAACTAGTAATTGTTTGTATAGAAATATGTGCTCTGGTGGTGAAAAACACGTTTAAAAAGGAATATCCTTTTAATTAACTTAACTAAAAACTAAAATTTATGTCATCAACTACGAAAAAAGTAGGCCTTGGTCAAAAAATAGCATTTGGAGTAGGCATGTTTGCCAATCAAATGTTTCCGGCAATACTTGGAATTTTTATGGTAGTCTTAGTAGAAGATTTAAAATTTACAGGTCTTATGTGGGGAATGATTTATTTGTTTCCGCGCTTATTTGATGCTATTACAGATCCTTTAATGGGCTTTATTTCAGATAATACCAAATCAAAATGGGGGAGAAGAAGACAATATGTTTTATTAGGTGGTATTGTTATGGGAGTTGCCTATGTTTTTATGTGGCACCTTTTTAAAGAAAATTCCGTTCAGTATAATTTCTGGTACTTCTTTACATGGTCTATCGTATTTTATTTTGGGTTAACTCTTTTTAGTGTGCCTTATGTAGCTATGGGTTACGAAATGAGTGATGATTTTCATGAGCGCACAAATATTATGGCGATTGCTCAATGGATTGGTCAGTGGGCTTGGGTTATTGCACCTTGGTTCTGGGTAATTATGTACGATCCAGAATGGTTTCCTTCGGCAGATGTTGCGGCAAGACAATTGGCAATTTGGGTAGCAGTTCCATGTGCTCTATGTGCTATTGTTCCGGCAATTTTTATAAAAAGCGAATCCACTTTAGATAAAGATTACGAACCTATTAATGCCTCAAATATAGGTGCAAGTTTCAAGAAAATTCTACTCAGTTTTGTAGAGGCATTTAAAATGAGAGAATTCAGAAAGTTATGTCTTTCTACCTTCTTTATCTATAATGCTTTTATGGCGGTATCATCCATCACATTTTTTGTAATTGTATATAAACTATTTAACGGAGATGCTGGTGCTTCAGGTATTTGGGTTTCCTTATTCGGCTGCTTAGGGGCATTAGGCACTACATTTATTGTAATTCCAATTGTTGCATGGCTCTCTAAAAAACTGGGAAAGAAAACGGCTTTTATGGTTTGTCAAAGTATTTCCATAGTAGGGTATGTCATGTTTTATTTTCTATTTATTCCAGGTAAGCCATGGATGTACATTATTGCATTGCCATTGTTTTCATTTGGTATAGGTAGCTTATTTACCATTATGATGTCTATGACAGCTGATGTAATTGATATTGACGAATTGAACACCGGAAAGAGAAGAGAAGGAATTTTTGGCGCGATTTATTGGTGGATGGTAAAAGTAGGATATGCAATTGCTGGTGCGCTGAGTGGCGTTATTATATGGATCGTAGGATTTAATGCAGATATACCTACTACAGCGCAACAAGGGCCTGTAGATGGATTGCATGCATTCTTTTGCTTTTTCCCAATCCTTGGAACATTAGCTGCTATGTATGTTATGAATGATTATGATGTAGATGAAAAGAAAAGTTCTGAAGTAAGAGCTGAATTAGAAAAAAGAAAGGCAAATACTAGTAAAAAAAAATAAATAATGTCGTACAGAGCTGATAAAGTGCTATCACTTTCGGGAATAAGAACAAAAGGGCAATCCATAGATGAGCTCAAAGAATTATTTGCAAAAGTTATGTTTAACGGTATGCATGGTATCTGTATTAGCCCATACGAAGAAGGGCAAGAACCAGGAGACATACTAACTGAAACTCAAGTAAGAAGAAGATTGGAAATACTGAAACCTTATACACAGTGGATTCGATCGTTTTCATGTACAGAGGGAAATGAATTAATACCAAAAATTGCAAAAGAGTTAGGACTCAAAACTATGGTAGGCGCATGGTTGAGCGATGATATTGATACTAACCAAAAGGAAATAGAAGGCCTAATCAAGTTAGCCAAAGAAGGGTACGTTGACATTGCGGCAGTTGGCAACGAAGTTATGTACCGTAAAGAGCTTTCAGAGGAAAATTTGATTGCATACATCAAAGAAGTTAAAGTTGCTTTACCTAAAATACCGGTAGGGTATGTAGATGCGTATTATGAGTTTTCAAAGAGACCTAATATAACAGAAGCTTGCGATGTAATATTGGCGAATTGTTATCCGTATTGGGAGGGTTGTAGTCATGACTATTCATTGGTGTATATGAAAGATATGTATCAACAAGCAATTAGAGCTGGAAACGGTAAAAAAGTAATTATTACAGAGACAGGGTGGCCAAGTCAAGGTGAAAATTTTGAAGGAGCTTTTCCGTCTTACGAAAATGCGCTAACCTATTTTATTAATGCTCAAAAGTGGTCAGCCGAAGAAGATATAGATCTTTTTTATTTCTCCTCTTTTGATGAATCTTGGAAAGTAGGAGATGAAGGAGATGTTGGGGCTTATTGGGGCTTATGGGATAAAAATGAACAATTAAAATACTAACCAATAGTAATAGGCTTTAAGAAGCCATATAGGATAAACTAACACTTTTAAACATACAATTATGAACAGCGTTACCAAAAGGCTGATAAGGATATTTTTTGCCTTAATCGTAGTATTTCAAGTGCAATCACAAACAACAAATGTGGGAATTGCGAGCTATACAAATACATTTCCAGGTACGGATTCTGCCGGTAGAAATGGTTTTCCTCCAGGATCACCACAATTAAGTGGAACCGTAGCTTCGAAACCTGTACCTACCAACGATTGGTGGTCAAAACTGGTATTTCTAGATCATGCTGATAACTTGTTTAATTATCCAATGACTATGAAAACCACCAACAACGGATTAATTGTAACTTATATTCCTTGGGGTGTTATTGGTGATTCAGCTCCTATTCAAGTGGGTCTTACAGGTTTGAGTGCAACTAAAACTACAGTGTCTGATTTTTCTGATTGGACAGTCACTATGAATTGGAATGATGGTTCACATGAATTAAAGGCAACTTCCGGAATAGGGATGCCCTTTTTGTATTTTGAAAAAGATCTAGATGATGAAGTCTCAATCCAAATCAACTCAGGTACTGTAACTGTAACAAATGAAATTATTACCATTGAAAACGCTGCAGGTGGAGCTGATTTTGCAATTTATGCTCCTGTTGGCAGTTCATGGACTGAAAGTGGAAACACATATACATCTACCTTAAATGGAGAAACCTATTGGTCTATGGCAATGCTGCCGCAGGCCACTACTAATGTTGCTTCTAAAGCAATCGCATATCAAGATTACGCCTATGTTTTTCCTACTAACACAACGGCAGATTGGAGTTTTAATGAAAGTACTTCAAAAGTAATCACATCATTTAACGTAACTACCGATGTAAAAGATGGTTCGGCCACTAATACGAATATACTCTTAGGTTTATTGCCGCATCAATGGGATAATTTGGCTGCAACTTCTGCAACACCAAATGGAGATAGTTATGACGGAGTTCGAGGTGAAATCAAAACATTAATTGGGAATTCATTTACTGTAGAAAATACCTTTAAAGGAATTCTACCTACCATGCCTGATCTGGCAAATTATAGTCCCGGATTTAGCCCTTCAGAATTGTCAAATAAAATTGCTTTAATTGAGAATGATGAATTGGCCACATGGACAGACTCATATAACGAGGGGCAGGTAATGAATCGCCTGATTCAAACTGCTAGAATAGCAGATCAAATGGGTGATACAGATGCTAGAGATACCATGATTGCAACCATTAAAGAGCGTCTCGAAGATTGGTTGACTTATCAATCAGGAGAAGTAGCATTTCTATTTTATTACAACGATACTTGGTCGGCAATGTTAGGTTATCCTGCAGGTCATGGGCAAGACACAAACATCAACGACCATCATTTTCATTGGGGGTACTTTATACATGCCGCTGCTTTTATGGAACAGTTTGAACCGGGTTGGGCCGATGATTGGGGTGATATGATTAATTTGTTAATTCGCGATGCAGCCTCAGCTGATAGAGATGATACTCAGTTCCCGTTTTTAAGAAATTTTAGTCCTTATGGAGGGCACTGTTGGGCTAATGGTTCAGCGTCTTTTCCACAAGGGAATGACCAAGAATCTACTTCAGAAAGTATGCAATTTAACTCATCTTTGATTCATTGGGGTACAATAACAGAGAATGATGCCATTCGTGATTTAGGGATTTATTTATATACCACAGAACAAACGGCAGTAGAAGAATATTGGTTCGATATGAACGAACGAAATTTTCAGCCTACTCAGCCGTATAGTTTGGTTTCAAGAGTTTGGGGTAACTCTTATGATAATGGTACCTTCTGGACTTCAGATATTACTGCTTCTTATGGCATTGAGTTATACCCAATGCATGGTGGCTCTCTTTACTTAGGACATAATACAGATTATGTTCAGACTATTTGGGATGAATTGCAAACCTACACAGGAATATTAAGTGATAATGATACTAACCCAAACTTATGGCACGATACCATATGGAAGTACCTATCATTTCTTGATCCTGAAAGGGCTATAGAATTATATGACGCCTATCCTGACAGAATTCTCAAGTTTGGTGTTTCTGATGCACAAACCTATCATTGGCTTCATGTAATGAATGCCTTAGGTCAGATTGATGCAACCATTACAGCTAATTACCCAATTGCCGCAGCGTTTTATGATGAAGACCTAGGTTTTCATACCTATGTAGCGCATAATTATGGAGATTCAGATATCACTGTAACATTTTCTGATGGTTTTATGTTAGATGTGCCAGCAAATACAATGGTTACCAGTAGAGATACAGATGTTAGTGGGGTGTTATCTTCAAACTTTACTCAAGCTTTTCCCGGGGGTAGTGTAGATTTATCTGTTGTTATTTCTGGGGCAGGAGTTACTAAGGTTGCCTTTTATGATGGCAATACCTTATTGGGTGAAGATACAACTGCGCCATACGAACAAACCGCATCAAACCTAACGCTGGGTGTACACGGTATGTATGCTCGCGTATATGAGGGAACGGCATTTTCAGTTACTAATATTGTAGACATTCAAGTTGGTGAGCAAGTTTCATATACGGGAACGCCAAGTGTTGTTCCAGGAACAATAGAAGCGGGTCATTACGATGTGTTTGAAGGAGGTATTGGTCAAAATATTGCCTATTTAGATTTAACGCAAAACAATCAAGGTGATTTTAGAACCGATGAATATGTTGATGCAGAAGAAATTGTTGCAGAAGGGGCCATAGTAGGTTGGGTTTCTGGAGGTGAATGGATTGAGTATTCAATCGATGTTCAAACTGCTGGAAATTACGATGTAGATGTTCGCTATGCTTCTGGTAATTCAATTGGAGGAGGTCCTATATATTTTGAAATAGAAGGAACAAAAGTGAGTCCAGATATATCTTTTAGTGATACCGGAGATTGGGATACATGGAGTACAAAATCTGTTAGCAATGTAGCTTTAAATGAAGGTCAGCATGTTTTAAGGCTGGTGTCAACCAATGGCGAGTTTAATATAGGAAGAATGACCTTTACTTATGGTAGCGCCTTGGGTTACAATCCTCCAGTAGCAAATGCAGGAGACAATGTATCGGTTATTTTACCAACAACTACTGCCACTTTAGATGGTTCTTTAAGTTCTGATATTGATACTCCTGTATTAAACTATCAATGGGAACAAATTTACGGTCCGTCAACAATTTTGTTTTCAGATAGTACAGTAGTATCACCAGATGTTTCAAATCTCGAAGAGGGAATTTATAAGGTTCAACTTACAGTAGACGATGGTACCTACTCATCTATTAGTACAACTTTAATAATTGTTACACTAACAGGAAATGTGAATCCTGTGATTACCCTAACCTCTCCAGAAAACGCAACAACTTATGTTGAAGGCGATAATATTACAATTGAAGCACAAGCCTCAGATTTAGATGGAACTATTAGTGTTGTAGAGTTTTATGAAGGTGCTACAAAAATAGGAGAAGATACAACAGCGCCTTATAGTTTTGAATGGGTTGAACCAGCTATTGGAGATTATGATATTTCTGCAAAGGCCATAGATAATGCTGGAGGAGAATCGACTTCTTCTATTGCTTCGGTTTCAGTTGAAGAATTAACCGCTTGTGAAGCAACCGGAACAGATGCACAACAAGGTTCATTTTCTATAGGCTATAAAAGTATGTTTGAAACGATAGGGAATGACGTTAAGATAACTTTTGAGTTATTAGATACCGATAAAACAGGAGTGGTGGCCTATTTGTGGCAAGAATCGCCATTTGCAGAAACAGCAATGGACCATGTATCTGGAAATATTTTTACTAAAACAGTAAGTGGTCATAGTCTTGGAGAAACCATTAGTTATGCCTGTAAGTTTGCTTTTGCCGGAGGGTTGGCAGTTACAGAATATATTTCATATGAAGTGGGATCTAATTGTAGTGGCGGAGGCGGAAGCGACTCAGTTGCTCCAACGAATTTTACGGCGCAATTGGGCACAGTTCAAGCGCGATCAGTGGAATTATTATTATCAGCAGAAGATGATTCTGGAAATGTAGTTTATGATATTGTTTATGGTACAGAAAATGCCACAGCTTCAGGAGCTTCGGGAGAAGAGGTTTCAAAAATCATTAACGCTTTAGAACCGGAAACCTCATATACTTTTTCAATTACCGCTAAAGATTTAGCAGGAAATATTGCTGCAAATAGTCCTATAGAGATCATGGTTACAACGGGATCAAATGTAAATACAGCTTGTTCTGGTACAGATTCAGAGGCGCAGCAAGGAAGTTTTGATGTAGGCTATACATATGATTTTTCTACATCAGGAAATGAGGTAACATTTACGTTTGAATTACTTGATGATAAAACCGGCGTAGTAGCTTATTTATGGCGAGAATCACCATTTGCTGAATTCCCTATGAGTTTGGTTTCAGGAAAAACATTCTCAACGACCATTAGTGGATTTACTCCAGGAGAAACGATTAGTTATGCGTGTAAATTTGCCTTTGCTGGAGGATTAGCCGTAACAAAGTATTTTAGTTATGAAGTTGGTCAAGACTGTGCAGGTTTGAGTGTTGACGGTGAAACGTTAAGTCGTGCAGTTAAGGTTTATCCAAATCCTGCTTCTAATAATCTATTTATTACTTCAGATATATTTGAAGTAGAAAAGGTTGAAGTTTATTCAACGCTCGGTCAAAAGATAGTGTTGAAAACAGATGTAAGAAGCGGTGTTGATGTTTCAAATCTGTCGAACGGAGTATACCTTCTAAAGGTGCACATAGATAATAGGTTTATTTATAAACGATTCATAAAGAACTAATAAACAAAAAACCCGATGCATTGGCATCGGGTTTTTTGTTATTCTATAAGTGTTTTTAACTACCAGCAAATAGTTTATATATATCATTTCCGTTGGCTAAAAGTAAAAGTCCCATTAGCAACACAAATCCTGCCACCTGTGCATACTCTAAAAATTTGTCACTTGGTTTTTTACCAGATAAAATTTCCCATAAAGTAAACATAACATGGCCACCATCTAAGGCAGGAATTGGTAATAGATTCATAAATCCAAGCATTATAGATAAGAATGCTGTGATGCTCCAAAATGCTTGCCAGCTCCAAGTACTTGGAAAAATACTACCAATAGCAATAAATCCTCCAATGCTTGTAGCACCCTTGGCAGTAAACACATACTTAAATTGTGTCATATAATCTCTTAGTGTCCAATACGCTTTAGAAGTTCCAGCAGAAACACTTTCTCCAAAAGTAAATGACTTGTCTGTAACAGTAGCTGCTGCCATGGCTGTAGTAGTTTGAGCTACACCAATTTTGTTTTTTTCATTTGGCACAACATTAATACTTGTTTTTTGACCATTACGTTCAACATCTACTACCTTTTCTTCACTACTTGATTGAATTGCTGTAGTAAATTCATGCCAATACGTAATTGGTGCTCCATTAACTGCAAGTACTTTATCTCCATTTTTAAATCCAGCTAATCCTGCAGCCATATCAGGTACAACTGTATCTAATACTGCTTCTGAGCGAATTACAAATGGTTCTTGAACACCATCTTGCCACATAAGCTCACCTATATTTTCTGGAATAGAAATAGTTTCTATAACACCATCTGTATGTTTTACTTCTAAAGATTGCACATCTCTTAAGAACAAATGCTTGTTAACAGTGGTAATATCTTCAAGGGGCAATCCATTCATTTTTAGAATTAAATCCCCTTGTTGAAATCCGTATTTTTCAAAAGTTTGATCTACGGCCATACCGTATTTTACATCATTCGGATTGATTTGCTTCTCCCCATATACAGCAAAAACCATGATGTAAATCAAGAAACCTAATACAAAGTTTACAAAAACTCCTCCTAGCATAATAATCAAACGTTGCCATGCTGGTTTAGATCTAAACTCCCACGGTTGTGCTGGTTGTTTCATCTGTTCTGTATCCATACTCTCGTCTATCATACCAGAGATTTTTACATAACCACCCAATGGTAACCATCCAATTCCGTATTCGGTTTCACCTTTTTTGTATTTAAATAGTTTCTTACCCCAGGCATCAAAAAACAAGTAGAATTTTTCAACACGGGTTTTAAATAATTTAGCAGGTATAAAATGCCCCAATTCGTGTAGTACAATCAAAAATGATAAGCTTAAAATGAATTGAGATGCTTTTATCAATATTTCCATAAAATCGTTCGTTCAAAGTATAAAAACGCACAAATGTACATTTTTATATAGAGTTGTGAAACAGTTGTTTTAGTTAACTCCTTTTATTTAACATAGTTTTTGGTCTCAATTGATTGAAATAGTTACAATTTTAATGCAAAAAAAGTATAAAGCGTAGTACCTTTGCAATCAGTTATGAAGTTGTCTTTTTTTAAAAAATCATTACCTACTATAATTATCATGTCTGTGTTTTCTGTGGTGGTAATTTTTACCATTTACAGTATTTTAAATCCAGATAAAAGACTCCCTGTGTACAATCCTGCCGATGTGAATCCGAGGTTGGTGGATGCTTCTGTAAAACATGTAAGATCTAACCATAAAATAGGTGATTTTAAATTGACCAATCAGAATGGTGAAACAATAACTCAAGAAGATTTTGAAAACAAGATTTACGTTGCAGATTTTTTCTTTACCCGATGTCAAACCATTTGCCCAATAATGACCAATAATATGGCTTTGGTGCAAGATGAATTTTTAAATGATTCTACCGTCATGTTGTTATCGCATAGTGTAACTCCCGTAATGGATTCGATACCTGTACTTAGAGAATATGCCGATATAAAAGGGGTAGACGATCGTAAGTGGCATATTACTACAGGAGATAAAAAACACATTTACGATTTAGCGCGTAAGAGTTATTTTGCCGTTTTGGATGAGGGTGATGGAGGAGAGCAAGATTTTATTCATACCGAGAACTTTGTTTTGATAGATAGTAAAAATCGTATAAGAGGATATTACGACGGTACTGATAGAGAAGAAGTAGAGCAACTTATAGAAGATATTAAATTACTTCAGTCTGAGAATAAATAATACGTTCTGCTCTTACTTTAGAACGATTCTAATTTAGTATATTTGAGCCCTATTTTAGTGACTGCATGCAAACAATCGCAACTTTAAAAAAAGGAGAACGCGGAATCATAGAAGATTTTGAAATTGAAGCGATTCCTTTAAAACTTATTGAAATGGGATGCCTACCCGGTAGCACTGTTGAAGTGGTGCAATTTGCCCCTAATCACGACCCTCTTTATTTAAATTTAAACGACAGCTATGTAGCGATTAGAAAGGCAACTGCTGAAAAAATAACGATTAAGCGCATCTAATTTTATGAGTACAGAGTTGTTAAAAGTTGCATTAATAGGTAACCCAAATACTGGTAAAACTTCAGTGTTTAATCACCTTACTGGGTTGAACCAACAAGTTGGAAATTATCCTGGTATTACCGTAGAAAAGAAAGTTGGGTATTGCAAACTAACCCGACATCAAAAGGCAAAAATTATTGATCTTCCAGGTACGTATAGTTTAAATGCCTCTTCGTTAGATGAAAGCGTTGTGATTGAGTTGTTAATGAATAAGAACAACGAAGATTATCCTGATGTTACAGTGGTAATTACAGATGTTGAAAATCTGAAGCGAAACTTATTACTATTTACCCAAATTCAAGATTTAGAAATTCCTACAATCTTGGCAATAAATATGTCAGACAGAATGAAACGCAAGGGTATTTCTGTTGATATAGAAGTTTTAGAAAAAGAGCTCAACACTAAAATAGTACTCATTAGTTCTAGAAAAAATGAAGGAATAGATGAGATAAAAGAAGGTCTTCAAAATTATCGCAATTTAAAACCTAATAAAGCATTAGATATTGCTACTATAGATAAGACGTATTTTGATGGATTAAAAAAAGCGTTTCCGAATCAGTCACTTTATAAATTGTGGTTGGTAATAACACAAGATATTAATTTTGGAAAACTCGATCGTAAAGAAATAGAAGATGCTACTTCCTTTGGAACAAAATCGGCTTCAGAGTTGCGAAGAATGCAACATAAGGAAACAATAGCGCGCTATAAATTAATTAATAACGCGCTTAAAAAGGGATATGAAGTTGACAAATCTAAAGCTACAGATTTACGAAGTAGACTTGATAGAATTCTTACCCATCGCATATTTGGTTATGTAATTTTCTTTGGAATTTTATTATTGATATTTCAGTCTATATTTGAGTGGAGTAGCATTCCAATGGACTTTATAGATGCTTCTTTTGCCTCTTTAGCAGATTGGACAAAAGATGTTTTACCTGAAGGTAAACTCACAGATTTAATTGCAGACGGAATTATTGCGGGCCTTGGTGGCGTTGTTATTTTCATTCCTCAGATTGCTGTATTATTCTTGTTTATTTCTTTGTTAGAAGAAAGTGGATACATGAGTCGTGTAGTGTTCTTAATGGATAGAATTATGCGCCGATTTGGATTAAGTGGTAAAAGTGTAGTGCCGTTAATTTCTGGTACTGCATGCGCAATTCCTGCAGTAATGGCAACAAGAAATATTGAAAGTTGGAAAGAGCGTTTAATTACCATTTTGGTAACTCCGTTTACTACTTGTTCTGCTCGTTTGCCAGTATATGCAATATTAATTTCACTTGTTATTCCAGATACAGAAGTTTTAGGTGTTTTTAATGCGCAAGGATTAACATTAATGTCTTTATACCTATTAGGATTTGGGATGGCTATTTTATCGGCATACATTTTAAATAAGACCTTAAAAATTAAAAGTAGATCGTATTTTGTAGTTGAGATGCCTGATTATAAAATGCCATTACCAAAAAACGTTGGAATAAACGTATTAGAAAAAACAAAGGCATTTGTTTTTGAGGCGGGTAAAATTATTTTGGCAATCTCAATTGTGCTATGGTTTTTAGCATCGTATGGACCTGGAGAAAATTTTAACAATGCAGAAGCTATTGTTACAGAAGCCACGGTAAATGATAATTTATCGGAAGTTGAATTAGAAGATGCCATTGCCTCATATAAGTTAGAACACTCATTTATTGGAATCGTAGGTAAAGGTATGGAACCTGTGATTACCCCTTTAGGTTATGATTGGAAAATCGGTATTGCACTTGTAACATCTTTTGCGGCAAGAGAGGTGTTTGTAGGAACATTGGCAACCATTTATAGTGTTGGTAGTGCAGATGAGGAAGGCGATACTATAAAAAATAGAATGGCACAAGAAACAAGAGCTGATGGTACGGCTGTGTTTAATATGGCCACGGGAGTTTCTTTGCTATTATTCTATGCTTTTGCAATGCAATGTATGAGTACATTGGCTATTGTAAAAAAAGAAACGAATAGTTGGAGATGGCCTATATTGCAATTGGTAGGAATGAGCGTGTTGGCATTTGTTTCTTCGTTGATTGCTTATCAAATATTAAGTTAAATGAAAGAATATTTTTCTTTTACGACAAACAAACAGTAGATATGATACAGGAAATAGGCGTATTTGTTTTAGTTGCTTTGGCTTTTGGTTTTTTGGTTAAAAAGTTTTTTTGGAAACCAAAATCTGCTAATGCATGTGATAAAGACTCATGCGGATGTCATTAAATAAAAGAAAAGCCATCAGAAATGATGGCTTTTTGACTTTTATAAAAGATTGAGAATTATCATACTGAGCTTGTCGAAGCATCTAATCTCTATACTTTTCAAACCATGCCAAGGTATGGGCTACTTTACTAATTAACTGACTTGGGCGTCTAGCAATACCATGTGATGCTCCAGGAATTTCAACCAACACCGTTTCAATCTTTCGCAATTTTAATGCGTGATAGAGTTGTTTGGCTTCACTAGGAGGCGTGCGTAAATCATTCATACCAACCATTACCATTGTTGGCGTTTCAATATTACCCACTAATGAAATAGGAGAGAATTTCCAATAGGTTTCAAAATTTTCCCAAGGTTGCCCAGGGTAACGCGAATTGGCATAGCCGTAGTAGTTGTCGGCAACCAGTGTTTTGCTAATCCAGTTCATCACTGGTTTTGCAACAACCGCTGCCTCAAAACGATTGTTTTTTCCAATCATCCATGCAGTCATAATACCGCCAGCACTACCACCAGTAACGTACAACTGATCTTCATGAGCAATGCCTTTCTCAATTAAATAATCAACTCCATCCATCACATCGTTGTAATCTTCACCTGGGTAGTTGTTGTATAATAAATTGGCAAACTCTTCACCATAACTTGTACTTCCTCTTGGGTTTGGATAAAAGACTACATACCCTGCCGCAGCATACAATTGTATTTCTGTTGTAAATCGATCGCCATAATTTAAAATAGGTCCACCGTGATTTTCAACTAAAAGTGGGTATTGTTTATTGGCATCAAAATGAGGAGGCTTTACAATCCAACCTTGAATTTTACGTCCGTCTACAGAAGATTCATACCACACTTCTTCTGTTGTTCCTAAAGTACGATGTCCTAAAATATCTTCGTTTAAAGCAGTAATTTTTGAAAGCTTATTTTCAGTAATAACAGCCAAATCAGCTGGTCTTTCGGGTGTAGTATGTGTAAACGCTATGGCGCCATTTGTGGCAACACTAAACGATCCAGAAGCGTAAGGTCTTCCCAATGTAGTGCCACCCATGTTATTGGTAATATCTGATATTTTACCATTAAGTGAGATGTAGGCAATTTTTGTATTTCCTAAATCATCGTATGAAAAATAAAGACCATTGCTTTTAGTATCCCAAGTAATGTTAGAGATGTTTCTATCTAATTTTTTTGAAAGTACTTTTTTACCACTTCCATCTAATTTCATTAAATGTAAATAAGTAGTTTGATGCGCTTGCACTTTATCTTCAAATCCTAGATAAGCAACCCACTTGTTATCTGGCGAAACTTTTGGACTGTAATCAGGACCTTGTTGATTTGTAATTTGATGGATCTCTTTAGTGGCAATAGCTACCTTATACACTTCACTGTTTCTAAAATCGTATTCCCAATCGTAATTTCTATTAGCAGAGAAATAAATGGATTTACCATCTGAAGTAAATGATAAAGCCCCGCCATGATTAAAGTTACCACTTGTTAATTGTCTTGCGGAACCTCCTTCTGCAGGTACCGTAAAAATATGTGTAAATCCAGGTTTGATATATCCTGCTCCATCGGCTTCGTGTTTTAAGCGGTTGGTAACTCG
This sequence comes from Urechidicola sp. KH5, assembly GCF_054661455.1. Taxonomy (NCBI): domain Bacteria; kingdom Pseudomonadati; phylum Bacteroidota; class Flavobacteriia; order Flavobacteriales; family Flavobacteriaceae; genus Urechidicola; species Urechidicola sp. KH5. The sequence continues at coordinate 835,845 of NZ_BAAFSW010000001.1, read as the reverse complement.
AGCACCTTCAGCCCATTTCGCACCTTTAGGTGCTTTCGGCATTTTTGCAATCACCGGAGATTTGGCAACGACTTTCATTGTAAAAGCCAATTGTTTCCCGTCTGGTGCCCAAGTTAGAGAACTAGGGGATGCCGGTAACTGTGTTAATTTGGCAATTTGCCCATTGGCAACCCAATACATATAAATTTCAGAACCCTCGGCTGTACTGCTTACAAAAGCAATACGGTCTCCAGTTGGCGACCAACGAGCTTGTGACTCGCTAACCTCTCTTGTGGTAAGTTTGCGATGATTACTGCCGTCAGAATTAAGAATCCAAAGATTGCCCTTTGGTGTATCTTTCATAATATCAAAACCATTACGACGATATACAATTTGAGAAGCATCTGGTGCTATTTGAGGATCAGAAGCAAACTCTAATTCAAATACATCTAAGGCTTGTAAAACTGGTTTTTCTTGTGCAATACTGGTCTGAACAAACAGCATTGCCACAGTAAATAATACTAGGCGATTCATATTGTAATTTTTAGAATTGTGAAATTACAAAATGTGTGATTGCTTATCAAAAAGGAGTCGTGTAAAAATTGAATTGTAAATCTAATAGCGATAATCACTTAGATAACTAGCAATTCGATCAACTTCGTTTTTAGTTAATATTGGATCAAAATATTGGATGTAATTATTCAATTCACTAAGTAACTTTATTTTGACATGTTTAAATTCTTTATTGGGTTTTGCATTTATCATTACGATAACATTTCTAATAGGAATTTGTTTTTCTCCCCAATGGTGATAGTTTAAACTAACATTGTTATTAACTAATAGAAAAACAGCAAAACTTGTTCTTTGAATTTGCTCTACTGGAGACCTTAAGTCAAGTGAATTTATCGAATCTCTACTCCAATTTTTTGTTTCTAATATGAATATGCCAGATTTTGAAATTAATAAATGATCAATTTGCACCGAATAAATTCTGTCATTTGTTCTTCTATTAAAAAGAGGCGGATTGAACGACTCATTGAAATCGTTTATTAAAATGTAATCATCTGAAAGCTTACGGATCTCTTTTTCTACTAAATTCTCACCAACAGCACCAGCAATTAGAGGTTTTAACTCTTCAATTGCTTCCTTTACTTTTTTTAACTTTTCAATTTTTAAACTCGATCTAAGTTTTAATTCCGAATCTATATTATCGGAAAGATATTCTAATCGTTGAGAGTCGTTGGTTATTTTATTTTGAATATTTTGAATTGACTTTTCTACTAAGAAATCAAAATTATCGGATAAATTATTTAAGCTTTTTTGAAGGGTCTTAATTTTGTAAGAAAGAATCCACTTATAAATAAGGTTGGCTTTAACTTTTCTCTTTTCTAGCTTTAATTTATTTTCTTTTTTCAGAGCAATTCTATTTTCAAAATCTTGAATTGCTTTCTCTTTTAAATCTGGAAGCTTTGAAGATTTTTTTTTTAAACGGAGATTTAAACTTCTAATTTCATCATTAATTTCATTCTCAAAATGATTAAAAATTTCATTTTTCTTACTAGAGTATGTTCTGGTAAAACTTTTAATATCATTTATAGAATTAAATAGATCTATATTTCTTCTATCTAATTCTGAACGCAAATTTTTAAGAGATTCTATTTGGCCTATTACAACTGCCATCAAGGTTTAATTGGGAGTACAAAGATACCAAATCAAATCATTTCAACGGTTTGTCTTCTAACTGGCTATGTATTTTTTCAGTCCATACGGCGTTGGCATCGGTATCTATACCATGATTGGTTTCATTGTCGTATTGCCCTTGTACTTTTCTACTTTCTGCAAATAGGTTTTCGTAAATGTTTAGATATGCATCAAAGTCTCGCACCTTATTGTTCTGTAACTTTTTAAAAGCTCTTTTTATTTTTTGGGCGTACAAAGCGGCTATATCAAAATGCAATTGTTCGTGCTTTAAAAGGTTGTCGTCTCGTTGTAAAACCCAAGATCTATTTTTTATAAAATAAACCTCCACTGTTAAGTCGCGATAATTTTTCATTCGATTGTTAGCATCTACCATTACCTGTTCTGGTACTACTTGAATCATGGTAGAAGTTACGGCATAAGCATCTATAGTTTCATCGGGTGTTGCTTCAAAATCAACCCAAGATAAACGTTGATCTGCGCGCCATGGAATTTCATTTTGAGCAAAAGTGAAACTAGAGAGAATTACTGCTACTACGAAAACTATAAGTTGTTTGATTTTCATTAAAAATATTTTGATGTATTACCTACAACGAATATATAGCAGAAGAATTGAGTTCAGTTGCTAGTTTCACTTTTGATTTAGACTTGTTTTAATCAATTCGTTCAAAAATCAACGCTTGATTATAGTCTCCTAGATATTCAGATTCTCTTACAAAAATCATTCTGTTTTCTGATAATTCTGCCAATTGATAATAGGTGAATGTGCTACCCATGGCCGTTTGATCTTCATTGATATAGCCCCTTGCAAAATGCAAATAAATAGAAGCTCTATCTTCTGGGTATAACATTAGTAAGTGACTTTCAAAAAACTCGTGGTCTGCTGTAAAAATACCATCCTCAATATCTTCAAAGCACAGAACATCACCATAGGTAATTGTCACGTCTTCTGTATCTGCATGAAAAGTATATACATCATCAGTCACACAATCTAAGGTAATTTCTAAATCGTAGTTGGGGTCGTAATAATTGTTAATTATTTCAGTAATGCGCCATGATTGTGAACTACCTCCATGTATCAATTGCATTTCTGATTCCGCAAAAAGTGGAATGGTTTGGGGAGAATCATCATCATCAGAACATTGTATGAATACCACAGATATGCATATGAGTAGTGTAGTTTGGAATAGTGATTTAAAGTTTTTCATTTTATTCAATTTTTAATTCGCAAAATAGACGCCAATATGATGCCGCTGTTACGCGTTTTAACTTAAATAAAATGTTAAAAAATCACTGGGTTGTAGCAACCAATAGGTTATCAATTGATTAGGAGCGGAATAAAGATGTTTTATTTAAACAAGTTTCTTGTATACTCTAAGAGTGCAGCATCGCCAGAAGGCCCATGACCCGGAATTACAAGTTGAATGTCAGGATATGTGGTTTGTATTTTTGCTACTGTTTCAGACCAAGATTGTGTATTGGCATCGGCTAAGTTGCCTTTGCCGGCTTTTAGTGTTTTAATCAAACAACCACCAAACAATGCTTGTTCGCTCGGTACATGCACAACGCAATTATCTATAGTGTGGCCTTCTCCAAAAAATTGCAAAGTTGCCGTAATGGCTCCAACGTCTATTTGCTGTATGCTATCGAACCCTATTTGTGGAATCGGAAATTGGGCTTCTTTTGCTAAAGCAATGGTTTTGTTAGAGGCATATGATGGAATCTGCTCTTGATGAAATGCATTTAGACCTCCCAAACAGTCTTCGTGAAAATGAGTTGCCACAACTGCCTTTATTTCATAGTTATTTAAAACTTGCAACCAGTTCATTAATTCAACAGTCACAGCATCATCTGTTGGAGTATCAACAACAATGGCTTGGTTCTGGTCTATAACCAACATACCGTTGCAAGGTACGTTCCCAAAGCTCTGTGTTTTTAAATACGATGTATGCTGATACACCTTTTCTGAAAGTTGAATGATTTTTAAAGTATCACTCTTATAGGCATACGTTATTTTATCTTTTATACAGCTTTGAAATAGCAAAGCAAATAGGGGAATATAAATGTAAAGATGACTTTTCAAAAGAATGATTTAAAGCACAAATTTATAAAATCCATAGCCCCAAACACAAATGAGTAAAATGTTAATATATATTAAGTTTAATCGAGCGTCTTCACTAATAGATTTTTTTAAAAGTGTATAGCAAATTGAAATTGTTGAGGAAATAAGAAAGCCTATCAGTAGTAATCCATTTATTCCCTCCAAACCAGATTGAACATCTAATTTTCTTTTACCCTTATGTACAGATTTTACTGTTTTGAAGATGGGTGTAATTTCAATCCTAATTCCACCTGGCAAAGGTGCTGCTTTTAAAGTTGAAAAATGATATCCTTTCTGTGTTGTAAAATCTTTCCCCACTTTTTTTTCTTGTCTCATAGAAGTGCCTCCAGCACTAGAACTGTGAGAAATATTGTTTGTTTCTACTATTTCGTCATCAAAAGTTCTTGCAGGAAGAATAGAGATGTCTATAAAATATATGAGAGAAATTAAAAAGGGAATTGAAATACTTAATAAAAACTTCTTTTTAAAATTTACATCGAAAAATGCAGTAATTGCATTGGCAGTCTTTTCCATTTAAGGGTTTGTTTGTTGGTTAGGTTTTAAACTTCATTTGAAGACCTTCCAAATATAATTGATTAAAATTTTATCCTAAACCAACATCTAAAGTCATCATAACGATAAATCCTAAAATAAAACCAAGCGTTGCTACATCTGTATATTTATCGCGCTGCGTTTCAGGTATTACTTCTTCTACCACAACAAATATCATTGCACCAGCTGCAAAGGCTAGGGCATAGGGTAAAATAGGTTGAAATGTAATTACTGCAACTGCACCAATAACGGCTGCAATAGGTTCTACAATCGCGCTCATTTGACCGTACCAAAAGCTCTTCCATTTGCTGTGGCCTTGTCTTCTTATAGGCATAGAAACTGCAAAACCTTCAGGGAAATTTTGCAAGCCAATTCCGATAGCTAATGCAACTGCACCACCAATAGACGCACCTTCAAAACCTGCAGCTACGCCTCCAAAAAGCACACCAACGGCTAAGCCTTCTGGTATGTTGTGCAGCGTAATTGCCAATACCAATAAGGTTGTTTTATGCCATGGTGTTTTTACACCTTCTTTTTCAGACTCTTTAAAGTTTACGTGTAAGTGCGGTAAAATTTTATCGAGGCCAAATAAGAACAAGGCACCTAAGGCAAATCCAACTGCTGCGGGAATTACTTTTACAAATCCCTCTCCCGGACTCATCTCAATTCCTGGTGATAGTAAACTCCAAAAACTCGCAGCTACCATAACTCCTCCGGTAAATCCTAATAGGCCGTCAAATAGGGCGCGGTTCATTCCTTTAAATAAAAATACCAAAGCGGCACCTGCTGCGGTGAGACCCCAGGTAAATAATGTGGCATATAAGGCTGCCAAAACGGGGTCTATAGATTCGAAATACGCAATAATTTGATCTACCATGTTGCTAATATTTTAGTAAAAATTGTGGTCAATTCTCTTTTAGTTAGTAATGAATTATGTTGAAATATAATTTCGTTTTCTGTATTTAAAATTGTGAGTGTGGGGTATGCCAATCCATCGTCCATCAGCCCTAAACTCACGGCCAATTCGTGCACGCCAGTAGTTGCACCAGTATGCTTGAACTGAAAAGTGTGATTGTTAAACGATATGGGGTTTTTATCCTCTGCGTTGAGAGGCACATAATAAAAAGATTCGTTTAATATTTTAGAAACCTTTTTTGTTTGTATGGCACTATGATCCATCAAATCACACACCTTGCACCAATCTGTGTGAATAAAAACAACCACCGGTTTTGGTTCAATTTTTTGCAAACTATCTAGTGCTTCAAAAGTATACGTTGAGGTTTGGGCCCATAAAAGGACGCCCCAAAAACAATAGAGTATACTTAGTACTTTTTTCATCTTAGTTTAAATTGTATCTAATACCAACAAATCCTCTGATGCCTTGATTTGGAGCATAAACATATGACGGGTCAAAGGTCAATGCATATGGATTATCTGGTGTTGGCACTACAGTACCATCATTATCAAAGATAACATCTTTATCAAATGGGTCGTTGGCTCTAGCAATTATAAATGGATTTCCTTTGTTTGGTGTCCAATTCAATAAGTTTTTTAAACCGCCATATATTTCAAAATCATTCCAACCATCATAGGTAAATTGTATGTTTTGAAGACTCCAATAGGGTGAGTATTCTTGCCTTGGGTCCAAATCCCCTAATAAAGGCAAACGCATTGGTCCGTAGATGTTACCTGTGTAATCTATGTTTAAATTCCAATCTTGAATTTTATAAGATATAGCCCAAGTACCAGAGAATTTTTCTGTAAGAATTTGTTGTTTGGTTACACCATCTTCGGTATTTGTAACACTCATATACGTTGCTCCTAAAAGGGCTTTAATACCATTGTTAAAAATGATATCTACATTCGCACTTACCCCGGTGGTTACCGCATGACCGTCTAGATTATCATAAATAATTTGATTCGGGTTGGTGTCGTAATCTGGTATAATTGCATTCTCAAAATAGGTATACCATGCAGAGGCGTCAAGACCTATAAAGGTGCCATTTTCAGCAAATATTTTTGTCAAGAAATTTAGGTTCGCGTTGTACGATTTTTCTGGTTCTAATTCTTCAGCAATTATTACATCGCGGGCACCTGTTAGTGCAGCGTGTTCTTCTGTAAATAGATTTACAACCCTAAATCCTGTCCCCGCATTTAAACGTAGGATACTGTTTTTTCCTGTATTCCATTTATACGCCAATCGCGGTGTAAAGATATTGCCATGTCTGCTATCGTAATCATAGCGCATACCCAATAGCAAGGTGTGCTTTTGAGATAGTTTGATTTCATCTTGAGCAAATAAACTTGGTATGGTTACCTCGTCATCCGTTTCGGTTGCCGGTGTATTGTCGTTATAAAATTGATAGCGAACAGCAGTTCCAAATAAAAGGTCGTGATTCTTTGTTGAGGTATCCCAAGTTAATTGACCAAAACCTATGCGCTGTTTGGCAAGGTATGGGGTGTCTCCATACACAGAGTTTTGATCGTGGTCTGTATAAGAAACGTTTAACATTAAAGGAGCTTTGGTTGGTAATTGATAGCTTCCTAAAAATTCCCATCTTGAGGTGTAGATTGATTCACCGTACACTTCATCGCCACCTCTATACGATTTGTTCCATTGCATTTCGCCTCCCCAACGATCTTCGTAAAAATAGCGACCTGCTAATGAGAATACCTTATTACTCTTTCGGGCAATATTCCACTTTTGAAAAACCGAAATACGATCTTGTAGAGTAACATCTGTAAAGTTGTCGTTGTTGTTATCTATTGGATTGTTGTAATTGTAATAATTAATCCCCGTTAGAACATCGGAATTGCCAAGACTAGCTTTCATACCCACATCAACATTGTATTCTAACCACGATGTTACATTCGCATCAGCAAAAAAGCGCGGTGCAGAACTTGGCTTTTTAGTTATAATATTAATCAAACCACCAACAGCTTCACTACCATATAAAGAAGAGGCAGGACCTTTAACAATTTCTACGCGCTCCATTAAAGCATTTGGAATACCAGACAAACCATATACTGTAGATAGTCCTGAAACAATGGGCATTCCATCAATCAATACTAGGGTGTAAGGACCTTCAAGACCGTTAATGTGAATATCACCCGTATTACAGACATTACAATTTAACTGGGGTCTTACGCCATTAACATTTTGTAAAGCGTCAAAAATATTTGGTGTTGGGTTCTTTTTAAAAAATGATGGTGCATATACTTCAACCGGTACTGGAGTAGAAGATCTAGAAACGGGTTTTAGAGTACCTGAAATTACCACTTCATCAAGAGATGAGGTAGCTTCAAACTCAAAATCTATTACCATGCTTCTATATACATTGACGTTTTTACGTTTTTCATTCAAGCCAGTAAAAGAGGCCACCAGTGTGTAATCTCCATTTGCAATATCCTCTAATATATAATTTCCGTATTCGTCCGCAGTGGTTCCGTAATTGGTGTTTTCAATATAAATATTGGCAAAAGGCAAAGGATCTCCTTTGGACGTAACAGTTCCTTTTATGGTGTTTTGAGCCATTAATTGCCCAAAGAATAAACACCCAATGCAGACTAAAAAGTGCTTAATTGAATTCATTTAAAAAAATGATATCTGTAAAATCTTGGTTTAATAATAAGGTGTTGCCATTCACAATAATCTGAGTCATCTTGCTGCTTGTGAATTGCTTTTGAACAGTAATTTCTGCTCCGTTGTTTAGATGATGTTCAACACAAAAATCGAAGAATTCTTTGTTGTCGCTAACCAATCGAGAAATTACATAGGTTTTACCCTCTAAAGCTTGAGACATTACCACAGAAGTATCTTTTGTTGTAATAACACCATCTTCATTTGGAATTGGGTCTCCGTGTGGATCAAATTTTGGATGACCTAAATATGCCGAGATTCTATTTGCTAATAAATCCGAAGTTTGGTGCTCTAATAATTCCGCTTCTCGATGTATGTCATGTAAAGACATATCAAATAGTTTGAACAACAACGACTCCCATAATCGGTGCTTTCGAATGACGTTCAAGGCCATTTTTTCACCTAATTCTGTTAGCTTTAGTGGTTTGTATTTTTCGTAAATCAACAAATCTTTGGTTGCTAATTTACGTGCCATATCGGTAGCTGCAGCATTGGTAATGCTTAGTTTTTTTGCGATATTACCTGGTTTGGTATCGGCATGATGTAAAACATCTAACTGATAAATTGTTTTCACAAAATTCTCTATAGCTACAGACATGGTAAAATAAAAATTTAAGTAAGCTTAAAAATTATACAAATTTAACTAAAAAATATAAATAGACAACCTTTAATAGCTTTGTCTTAAGATGTTTTAAGGGCTCCGTTTCTTTTGTATCTTGCATGTAAAATTTTAGAATGAAAATATTGGTTTTTGGCACCGGGGGTGTTGGGGGTTATTTTGGAGGTCGATTGGCACAAGTAGGTCATGAAGTATCATTTATTGCACGTGGTGCGCATTTAGAGGCGATCAAGCAAAACGGATTACAAATAAAGAGTATTGATGGCGACTTTTTGCTAAAGAAGGTGTGTGTAACCGCAAACCCTAAAGAACTCAAACCAGATTTTGATTTGATTTTATTGGGTGTTAAATCTTGGCAGGTGGCTGCGATTATTCCTGACATAAAAGCGTTGTTGCAAGAGCATACTATGGTATTACCACTTCAGAATAGCGTTGCACATATTGCCCAATTGCAAGAAACGATTCCAGCAGAGAATTTGTTAGGTGGATTTTGCAGAATTTATGCAAAAGTTGAAGCACCAGGTGTCATTAATCACTTTGGATTCCCTCCGGAATTGATTTTTGGAAACTTGACACAAGTAACAAATGATAAAGTAGAAAGCATTAATAGCGAACTCGAAAAGGCAAGTTTTAAAACCACACTATCACAAGATGTACTTTCTGATATGTGGAAGAAGTATATTTTTATTAATACCGTAAGTGGGTTAGGAGCTTTAACAAGAGTCTCAATCGGAGCGATGTTTGAAAATAAGGGAACAAGAACATTATTGCATCGAACCATAGAAGAGATGTTGGAGATTGCTAAGGCACTTCGAATAAACCTGCCAGATGGGTTTGACCAAACCATGTTGTCATTTATAGAGAGTCAACCCTACAAGGCTACCGCTTCTACACAACGTGATATAATGGAAGGAAGACCATCAGAACTAGAAAACTTTAATGGCTACATCGTTAAACAAGGTAAAAAACTAGGGGTTTTAACTCCTGTAAATGCATTTATTTACAATTGTTTATTGCCTCAAGAACAAATTGCAAGAGGGCTGAAATAATACTTTATTCTTTTCAAGATTAGCAGTATCTTTGCGCACTTAAAGAAACACGTCAAATTGTTGAGTGCGTTATGAGTTACAATCATCAGGAAATTGAAAAGAAATGGCAAGCTTACTGGGCAGCCAATCAAACCTTTAAAGCAAGTAATACTTTAGAGAAACCTAAATATTATGTATTGGATATGTTTCCGTATCCATCTGGTGCCGGATTGCACGTTGGGCATCCGTTAGGGTATATTGCCTCTGATATTTATGCACGTTACAAACGTCATAAAGGATTTAATGTATTACACCCACAGGGGTATGATTCTTTTGGATTACCTGCTGAACAATACGCTATTCAAACTGGGCAGCATCCAGCAAAGACTACAGAGCAAAATATTACTACCTATAGAAGGCAGTTAGATAGTATTGGTTTTTCATTTGATTGGTCTAGGGAAGTGCGAACTTCTAATCCTGATTATTACAAATGGACCCAGTGGATTTTTATTCAACTGTTTAATTCTTGGTACAACAAAAACGCAGACAAGGCAGAAGATATCTCAACCTTAATTGCAATTTTTGAGGCTGATGGTAATGGGCAAGTAAATGCTGCAAGTGATGAAGATGTAACTACTTTTTCTGCGGATGAATGGAAGGCCTATTCAGTTAAAGAACAAGAAGCTATTTTATTGCAATACCGTTTAACGTATTTATCTGATACAGAAGTAAACTGGTGTCCTGCTTTAGGAACAGTTTTGGCAAACGATGAGATTGTAAACGGAGTTTCTGAGCGTGGTGGACATCCAGTAGTTCGTAAAAAAATGACCCAATGGTCTATGCGAATTTCGGCTTATGCACAACGCTTATTAGATGGATTAAACGGTATCGATTGGCCACAACCTTTAAAAGATGCTCAAACCAATTGGATTGGTCGCTCGCAAGGAGCAATGGTATCTTTTGATGTAAAAGGTTACGATGCAAAAATAGATGTATTTACTACACGACCTGACACCATTTTTGGAGTGAGTTTTATGACTTTAGCTCCGGAGCATGAATTGGTGTCGAAAATCGTTACAGATGAGCAAAAGGAAGCTGTTGAGGCTTATCAAGATGCCACTGCTAAAAGAAGTGAACGCGATCGTTTGGCCGATGTAAAAACCATTTCAGGGGTTTTTACCGGAGCATATGCAGAGCACCCATTTACAAAAGAACCGGTGCCGATTTGGATTGGTGATTATGTGTTAGCTAGTTATGGTACAGGAGCTGTAATGGCCGTGCCTTGTGGAGACCAACGCGATTACGATTTTGCAAAACACTTTGGTATCGAAATTCCGAACATCTTTGAAGGTGTAGATATTTCTGAAGAAGCTTTTGCTGATAAAGACAATACTGTTATTGCAAACTCAGACTTTTTAAATGGCTTGAAGTATAAGAAAGCTATGAAAACGGTTATTTATGAGATGGAACAACGCGGTATTGGTTTTGGCAAAATAAACTATAGATTGAGAGATGCGGTATTTAGCCGTCAACGTTATTGGGGAGAACCATTTCCAGTGTATTACAAAGACGGAATGCCTCAAATGATTGATGCGGCACATTTGCCAATTGAATTGCCTGAAGTAGAAAAATACTTACCAACAGAAGATGGTAGACCACCATTAGGTAATGCCACAGTTTGGGCTTGGGATACTGAAACTGCTGAGGTTGTAAATAATGATTTAATAGATAATCAAACAATATTCCCACTAGAATTAAACACCATGCCAGGGTGGGCAGGTAGCTCACAGTATTTTAACAGGTATATGGACCCATCAAATAGTGAAGTTATTTTTTCTGAAGAAGCTATAAACTATTGGCAAGATGTTGATTTGTATATAGGAGGTTCTGAGCATGCAACGGGTCACTTATTGTATTCTCGTTTTTGGCAAAAATTTATGTTTGATAGAGGTTATGTACCAAAAGATGAGTTTGCTAAAAAGCTAATCAACCAAGGGATGATTACAGGGACAAGTGCTTTCGTTAAAAGACTTTCTAACATTGTGGTTTGGTCAAAAAACGAGGTGTATGAGAACCCTGGAAAAGCATTTACTAGATTAAGCAAAAAACAATTGAAAACTATTGAATTGCAAAAGCCAATTTATATTTCAGAATCTTTACTAAACTTAAAAAGATTTGCTGTAATATTTGGTTTCTCTAGGGAAGACATTATGAGTAGTTTTGAAATTCAAGAGAGATATTCAGAATTCATATTTAATTCGATTAAAGAATTTGTTGATAAGAAGGATTTGAAATATATTAATAGTGAATTGTATTGTGCTGTATTAGGAGATATATTTCCGATTCATTCAGACATTTCATTCGTTGACTCTTCTGATGTTTTAGACAAGGATGCTTTTAAAAACTGGAGAGAAGATTATAAAGACGCAGAATTCATAACAGAAGAAGATGGTACATTTAAAGTAGGTCGTGAGGTCGAAAAAATGTCAAAGTCTAAGTATAATGTTGTAAACCCAGATGACATTTGTGTTGAGTACGGCGCAGATAGTTTGCGTTTATTTGAAATGTTCTTAGGTCCGTTAGAGCAATCAAAACCTTGGAAAACATCTGGTATTTCTGGTGTGTATTCTTTCTTAAAGAAATTGTGGAAATTGTATCATGGAGGTGTAGAAGGTAGTTTCTTGGTTTCTGATGAAAAACCCACCAAAGATGAATTAAAGGTATTGCATAAAACCATTAAGAAAGTAGATGAGGATATTGCAAACTTCTCTTTTAACACCTCGGTAAGTTCATTTATGATTGCAGTTAATGAGTTAACGGCATTAAAATGTAACAAACGCGAAATTTTAGAAGGCTTGATTGTATTAATTTCTCCTTATGCTCCTCATATTGCAGAAGAGTTATGGCAAAAGTTAGGCCATCAAGATTCTATTGCTACAGCTGAGTTCCCAATATTTGAGGCGAGCCATTTGGTAGAGAGTTCTAAAGAATACCCAATTTCTTTTAATGGTAAAATGCGTTTTAAATTAGAGTTGCCGTTAGATATGAGTAAAGATGCTATTGAAGCGGCCGTAATAGCTCACGAAAAAACACAAGCACAGTTGCAAGGACGCACTCCTAAAAAAGTAATTGTTGTACCAGGTAAGATCGTAAATATTGTAGGCTGATGAATATTGAAATCATCGGACTTATAGCAGCTTTTTTGACGACTTCGGCATTTGTGCCGCAAGCGTTTAAAATATATAAAAGCAAAGAAGTAGATGATATTTCTCTTAGCATGTACATTGCAATGTTTGTAGGTATTTGTTTGTGGTTTTACTATGGGTACCACATCAATAGTATTTCTATAATGTTGGCAAATTTGGTTTCTGGTTTGGTAGTAATGAGCATTCTTATATTTAAAATCCGATACTCAAAAAAGTAGTTTAGGCAGTACTTTATTTCTTATTTTTACAGAAAGGAATGCTGCGCATGTTTACGAAACGTCTATCGACTAGAAGTCGTGTTTTTATCTCAATGGTATTACTAATTTTGATCTCTTCGATCCTAATTGGTATCGTAACGGTTATTCAGTATAACGAACAATCAAAAGAGTATAACGCGGGTAGATTAGAACGTAAAGAAGGTGCAATTTTACGTCATTTTGAATTGTCTATAGATACAGTAGCACAGCCATTGTCTTATGATGTTTTAAAACATGTTTTACTCGAGAATGTTGAAGAAGTTTCTGAGGTTCATAATCTAGAATTAGAACTTTACGATTTAATAGGCGATTTGTTAATTTCATCAAATCCATCGCTACCCGTAACCGAAACGCGAATTTCTGAAGACATCTTGCAGATTTTGAGAGAAAGCGGATCACATAGATTTGTAATTCAAGATGCGATTGGTGACAAAGAATACCAATCCTCCTATACGTATTTAAACGATGGTCAAGCGGCACCTGTAGCGATCTTACATATTCCTTATTTAGAGAATAGAACGGAGCAAGAAAATGAACTTCGAGAGTTTCTTTCACGTTTAGCATTAGGCTTCTTTATAATGTTTATCATCGGGATGGCTTTTGCCTTATTTATCTCAAAATATATAACGAGGTCTATTATTGCGGTATCTGAGAAAATGGCTCGAACGCGTTTGCACAAGCGCAATCAAAAAATTGATGCAAAGGCTTCGAGTAGAGAAATTCAAGTATTAATTGAGGCATACAATAGTATGGTCGATGATTTGGAGGAGAGTGCTGTAAAATTGGCCCAGAGCGAACGTGAAGAAGCGTGGCGTGAAATGGCAAAACAGGTGGCACACGAAATTAAAAATCCGCTAACACCAATGCGACTTACGGTGCAGAGTTTTGAGCGAAAGTTTGATAAAGACGATCCAGAAATCGAAACCAAAATAAAAGAGTTTAGTAAGACCATGATTCAGCAGATTGATGTTATGAGTACCATTGCCTCTGCATTTTCTGATTTTGCTAAAATGCCTACTCAAAAAAGAGAGCGTATTAATTTGGTGGAGGTTGTTAAGCATGCTACAGAGATTTTTACAGAACAAGCGATTAGTTTTCAATGCGATTCAGAAAGCATTATAATGAATCTTGATAAGTTGCAAGTAACACGAATTGTAACGAATTTAATAAAGAATGCCATTCAAGCTACTGAGAAAACAGAGCAACCTGTTGTACTTGTTCAGATTCAAGATCAAGAAAAAGAAGCTTTAATAGTTGTAACAGACAACGGTAAAGGGATTGAAGAGGCCTTAAAAGAAAAAGTGTTTGAACCTAAGTTTACCACCAAAACAAGTGGTATGGGCTTAGGTTTGCCAATGATAAAGAATATTATTGAAGCTTATGATGGCACTATTAGTTTTACATCAGAAGCGGGTAAAGGAACGGTGTTTACAGTTGCACTACCAAAGGATTTAGAAGCTTAAAAAGGAAAAAGATATAGACTATGGATTTTAAGAATATTGTGGTAACAAATAACGATGCTATTTGTACAATAACTATTACGAGACCAAATCAGTTAAACGCATTAAATATTACTACTATTTTAGAGTTGCATCAAGCACTAGCTGATGCTGATGCAGATAAACAAACACGAGCTATTGTAATTACAGGAAGTGGCACCAGAGCTTTTGTTGCAGGAGCTGATATAAAAGAGTTTGCTCATTTTGATGAAGAACAGGGTAGAACGCTGTCTAAAAACGGTCATGATTTATTATTTGATTTTGTAGAAAATTTGAAGACGCCCGTGATTGCAGCTATTAATGGATTTGCATTGGGAGGTGGATTAGAGTTAGCCATGTCTGCCCATTTTAGAGTAGCAAGTGACAATGCAAAAATGGGATTACCAGAAGTGTCGTTAGGTGTTATACCAGGTTATGGAGGCACGCAACGATTGACACAGTTGGTTGGCAAAGGAAGAGCCATGGAGCTAATTTTAACAGCCAATATGTTAACGGCCATTGAGGCTAAAGAATGTGGTTTAGTAAATCATGTGGTGCCTCAAGAAGAATTGTTACCATTAGCACATAAGTTGGCCTCTAAAATTGCAACAAATTCATCTACAGCAGTAGCGATGGCTATTGCAACTGTGAATGCTCAAGCAAATAAAAAGATGAATGGTTTTGAGACAGAAATAGAGAATTTTGGGAAGTGTTTTGATACTAAAGACTTCGCTGAGGGAACAACAGCATTTTTAGAAAAACGTAAACCGAAGTTTTAATTATGAATTCATAATTATTTGATTCCATTCCATTCATTATAAAATTGTTCGAGAAATTTTTCCATATACAGGTGCCTTTCTTTAGCAATTTTTCGACCCGTTTCGGTATTCATTTTATCTTTTAGCAATAACAGTTTTTCATAAAAGTGATTAATAGTAGGAGCAGCAGATTTTTTGTAGGTTTCTTTATCTTGATTTACGTTTGGTGAAATTGCTGGATTGTACATTGGTCTGTTTTTAAATCCACCATAATTAAAACAACGCGCAATACCAATAGCTCCAATTGCGTCTAACCTATCTGCGTCTTGTACCACTGCTAATTCTGGAGTTAGTTCAAGTTTAAAGTTTGGGTCTAATGAATTTTTATAGGAAATATTATCTATTATAAATACAACTTCATCAATAATCTCAGAGGCTACCTGCTGCGTTTTTAAAAACTCGGTTGCTTTTTTAGGCCCTACAGTTTCATCACCATCGTAAAACTTTGCATCTGCAATATCGTGTAATAACGCACCCAGTAGAACAACAAACTCATCCACTTCTTCAGAAGATGCAATGAGCTTTGTGTTGTTTAAAACACGTTCTATATGAAACCAATCGTGACCTCCTTCTGCATTTTCTAAAGTTTCTTTTACATAGTTAATGGTGGCTGTAATTATTTGTTGTTGGTTTGCAGTCATACTATAAAAATGAATAGTTCGAAAATAAAAAAATCCATTCAATAGAGAATGGATTTATAAGTGTTTTAAAACTCAAGTACTTGAGCATTGTCTTTATTTAGCAAAACTCGTCGTAAGCTGCTGCTAAGTTTAAGGCAATTGCCTGTGCAGAACGACCTTCAATGTGGTGGCGCTCTAGCATGTGTACTAATTGTCCATCTTTAAATAATGCAATTGCAGGAGAAGAAGGTGGAAAAGGAATCATGTACTGACGTGCCTTATCTGTAGCTTCTCTATCAACACCTGCAAAAACAGTTGTTAAATTTGCTGGACTTTTTTCGTTTCCTAAAGAAGCAATGGCTCCAGGACGAGCTGCACCTGCGGCACAACCACATACTGAATTTACCATAACCAAGGTAGTACCTTCTTTGGCAATTGCGCTATCTACTTCTTCTGTTGTATGTAATGATGTAAACCCTGCATTTTCTAACTCTAATGCCATTGGTTTTACGATTTCTTCTGGATACATAAATTCTAATTTTTTATAGGGTACAAAGATAATGATTTTTTAGGACGTACTGTATTAAGATTTCTTACTCATATAGCTTTCAATCAATACAGTTAAGAGTATTAAACTTCCACCGAAAATCGTATTTAAAGTCGGAATTTCTCCTAAAAAAGCTATGGCAATCAGAATGCCGAATATTGGTTGAATACTAGCGATTATACTGGCCGTTGCAGCACTAAAATACTTTAGACTTCTTACAAAAAGTGTGTGGCCGAGTGCCGTTGTTACTAGCCCCAGGAACAATATGTAAGGATATTGTGTTTGAATGTCTGAAATATCAAACACAAATAACACGGGAATTAAAACAACAGATAGAATTGCAAGTTGGTAAAACATTAAAATAGAACTGTCTAGTTTGCCTATAAATTGTTTGACTATTAACACGCGAATGCTATAGAATAAGGCTGATAGTAATCCGAGGAGAATTCCTTTAAAATAGGTATTTTCATAATCTACAACTGGGGCTAAAATGTAAATTCCGATTAATATTAGCACTGCTAAAAACACATGCATTGGTTTGAACTTCTCTTTTCCAAAAAATGGTTCTAGCAGGGCAGTCATAACTGGGAAAGTAAAAAGTGATAACATGCCAATGGCTACGTTTGAGGCTTTTAGTGATAGAAAATAGGTAATCCAATGCCCTCCTAAAAACAGTGCACTGGTTAGAAAAGGCAAGCGTTCTTTTGGTTGGAGTTTTACAAATTGCAAATGCTGACTTTTACAAAACAAAAACAACGCAACCATACCAATACTGCTTCGAAACCAAATAATAACTGGTGTTGGCATAGCGATGTATTTCCCTAATGCTCCAGATGTACCAATAAAGAGGGCAGAAAGAATTAAAACCGAAAGATGTTTACCGTGAGATTCTGACATTAGATTGATTGAAGCACTTGCAATGCTTTTTTAATAGTATCTATTTTGATAAATGTTATAAGAAGTCGTAACCCATTTTTGGTTTGTTTTTCTTTCATTACACAACTTTTGCTATGCTGCTGAACATATCGCAATACTTTTGTGAATTGTTCTGTTTGATAGAAATCGCTTTGTTGGTTAGATACAAAATAACCAATCATGCGTTTTTGTTTTAGTATTATACGTTCTAAACCATAAGATTTTGCCAACCATTTAATACGAACACTGTCAAGTAAGTCTTCTACCTGCGTTGGATATGGTCCGAAACGATCAATAAGATTTTGTTCAAACTCTTGCAACCCTTCTTCTGAATTAATAGTACTTAAAGTGTTGTATAAGCTCAATCGTTCAGAAATTACACTGATGTAATCATCAGGGATAAGAATTTCAAAATCAGAATCTATTTGAACTTCTTTTACATATTCTTTTGGACTGCCATCATCTCCATACAGTTCTTTAAACTCGTTGTCTTTTAATTCTTGAATGGCTTCTGTTAGTATTTTTTGGTAGGTGTCGAATCCAATATCGTTAATAAAACCACTTTGTTCTCCTCCTAATAAATCTCCTGCTCCACGAATTTCTAAATCTTTCATAGCGATATTTAAGCCACTTCCTAAATCAGAAAAAAGCACTAGTGCTTCAATTCGTTTTCTCGAATCTGTACTCATCATATGATAAGGGGGGGTAATAAAATAGCAGAAGGCCTTTTTGTTAGAACGACCAACTCTACCGCGCATTTGATGTAAATCAGACAATCCAAAATTATTTGCATTGTTGATAAAAATGGTGTTGGCATTTGGTACATCTAATCCGCTTTCAATAATAGTTGTTGAGACAAGAACATCGAACTCATTATTCATAAAAGAAAGCATTAATTGCTCTAATTTTTTTCCTTCCATTTGTCCGTGACCAATGCCAATTTTAGCATCCGGTACTAAACGTTGTAGCATACCTGTAACCTCTTTAATATTTTCAATTCGGTTGTGAATAAAAAATACTTGACCACCTCTTGAGATTTCATATTGAATGGCATCTCTAATAGTTTCTTCACTAAAGCGAATAACTTCAGTATCTATAGGGTGTCTGTTTGGTGGGGGTGTAGTAATAACAGATAAATCTCTTGCCGCCATTAAACTAAACTGAAGGGTCCTAGGAATTGGTGTGGCTGTAAGTGTTAAGGTGTCTACATTCGCTTTTATAGTTTTAAGCTTGTCTTTAACTGATACTCCAAATTTTTGTTCTTCATCAATTATTAGCAGTCCTAAATCTTTAAATTTAACCTTGTCATTGGTTAGTTGATGCGTCCCTATAACGATATCTATACTGCCTTCAGAGAGTCCTTTAAAAACTTCATTTCGTTGCTTGGTTGTTCTAAATCTATTGAGATAATCTATCGTAACTGGAAAGTTTTTTAGACGTTGGCTAAATGTTTTAAAATGTTGAAAAGCTAGTATGGTTGTTGGTACTAAAATGGCTACTTGTTTACCATTATCTACTGCCTTAAAGGCTGCGCGAATTGCAACTTCGGTTTTACCAAATCCAACATCTCCACAAACCAAACGGTCCATAGGTTGTTCTTTTTCCATGTCGGTTTTAACAGCTTCTGTTGCACTCGACTGGTCTGGAGTGTCTTCGAATAAAAAGCTAGCTTCTAATTCGTGTTGCATAAAGGTATCTGGACCATATTGGAACCCTTTCTGCATTTTTCTTTTAGCATACAATTGTATTAAATCGTAGGCTATTTCTTTTACACGTTTCTTGGTCTTTTGCTTTAGTTTTTTCCAAGCTCCAGAACCGAGTTTATACATTTTAGGTGCTTTGCCATCTTTACCGTTGTACTTAGAAATTTTATGTAAAGAGTGAATGCTTAAGTACAAAACATCTCGATCGCCATAAACTAATTTAATGGCTTCTTGTTGTTTTCCATCGACATCAATTTTCTGTAAACCTCCAAATTTCCCAATACCATGGTCTATATGTGTCACAAAATCTCCAATACTCAAATTGGTCAATTCTTTTAAACTAATCGCCTGCTTTTTGGCGTAACCATTTTTTAGTTTGAATTTGTGATAACGCTCAAATATTTGATGATCTGTATAACAAATAATTTTTTGCTGGTGGTCTACAAACCCTTGGTACAAAGGAAAAACAATGGCGTTGTATTGCACATCTTGATCTATGTCTGCAAAAATTTCGGCAAATCTCTGTACTTGTTTTTCGCTATCGCAACACAAAAAATTCTGGTATCCTTTTTCGGTATTTTCTTGCAGATTTTTAATTAATAAATCAAACTGTTTATTAAATGATGGCTGAGGTTTTGTGTTGTATACAATTGCATTTTCAGAAGGTTGCTGTTCTGTTACTAAAGAAATTAATTGCAAATCATCTAGCTGTTGTGCAAGCATAAATCCATCGCAAAAAAGATGTTTGGGTTCTGTTTTCTTAAGTGTACTTTCTAGCTTTTCGAAAGCAACTTCTGCTTTTTCAAATAGTTTATCTAGTCTTGCGTAACACCCCTTTGGATTTTTAGCAATTACTTTTGTCTTATTACTAATGTATTGTAAAAAGCTTTGTCTTTTTTCTTCAAGATGCTTGTCTTCAACATTAGGCATGATGTTGATTTTCTTAAGCTTCTCTAAAGATAATTGTGTTTCTATATCAAATGTTCGAATACTGTCTACTTCATCTCCAAAAAACTCGATTCTATAAGGTTCGTCGTTAGAATAAGAAAATACATCTATAATTCCGCCTCTTACTGAGAATTCACCAGGTTCTGTTACAAAATCAGAACGTTTGAAATTGTATTCAAAAAGCATTTCATTCACAAAATCAAGCGATAGCTGTTCGCCAACTGTAACTTTTAATGTACTGCGTTCAAGTTCTTTTTTGGTAATTACCTGTTCAAATAAGGCATCTGGATAGGTAACTATAAATGCAGGTTTTTTTCGAGAATTGATACGATTTAATACTTCTGCTCTTAGTAAGATGTTTGCATTGTCTGTTTCTTCAATTTGATAAGGTCTCCGGTAAGAACCAGGATAAAACAGCACATTTTTATCCCCTAATAATTGTTCTAAATCATTGAGATAATAGGCTGCGTCTTCTTTGTCTTCTGCTATAAATAAGATTGGTCTATCTGTCTTATTAAAGATAGTTGACATGGAAAAAGACAATGAAGATCCGACCAAATTCGCAATTTGAAAATGGTGTTCGGTGCTTTGTAAATGTGAAACAAACTGCTCAGTTGTTGCCGATTGTTCCAAAACTGAAACTAAAGAAGCTTTGTTCAATGAAACAAATTTTGGACAAAGATAACTTTTCATCTAAAAATATGACAATTATCATATGCTATAAATACTTAGTTTCGTTAAATTTGTATGAAACACAAACACAACAAGATGGCTATTTTTGATTTATTTATGAGCGGAGCTCAAAGAAGAAATTTGGGTCACTATGCAGGAATTGTAAGGTTGGCTCAAGCAGACGGTGTGGTAACAGATGGTGAGGAGATTTTACTTAAGCGTATGGCCAAGAAATTGCATATTTCTGATAGAAATGTGAAAAGGGTTTTTAAACATCCTGAGAAATTTCCAATTAACCCACCTGTAAGTTACGATGATCGAATCGAAAGACTATTTAATTTAACACGCATGATTTTTGCCGATAGTGAATCGGTAGAAAAAGAAGCAGCTATTTTAATTAAAGTAGCAGTAGGATTAGGTTTTCCGATACAAGATGTTGAAAAAATTACGCAAACGGCAATTGATTTGACTATGAAAGAAACTCCTTTAAAAGAGTTTTCTGAGAAAATAAAGGCTCTAGGGCCCGTATAGCATTTCTAAAAACACGTTAATAACCGTTCTTTTTAAGGGCGGTTTTTTTTGTTTATGTATTTTTGAATAATGACTAATTCAACCAATCAAAATTTTCAGGTTTACAACGCCTCAGCCGGAAGCGGTAAAACCTTCACACTTGTAAAAGAATACTTAAAAATTTTATTGAGTAGCACCGATGCTTATCGCTTTCAAAATGTATTGGCAGTTACATTTACCAATAAGGCGGCAGCCGAAATGAAGATAAGGGTGCTAGAGAATTTACACGCAATTTCCGAGGGAGAATCTTCGGATCTTGGAGTTGCGTTGGTAAATGAACTTGGATTGACTCAAGATACTATGCAGCAACGAGCTTCAAAGGTTTTATTTAATATTCTTCAGAGATATGGTGCTTTTAATATTACAACCATAGATAGCTTTACACATAGAATCATTAGAAATTTTTCTTTTGATTTAGGCCTAGATGTGAATTTTGAGGTTGAAATGGATGCAAATCAATTATTGAGTGATGCTGTAGATTTGTTGATTAGCCAAATAGGTTCTAATAAAGATTTAACTCAAGTTTTACTTGATTTTGCTTTAGAAAAAGCAAATGATGACAAGTCTTGGGATATTGCCATGGATTTAAAAAACATGGCCAATGTATTATTAAATGAAGACAATATAATTCAACTCAAAAAATTGGAGTCAAAGAGTTTGTCTGATTTTAATGCTTTAAAAAAGAATTTAAAAAGAGAGCAGAAAATCTTAAATAAAAGAGCCTTAGAAATTGGAGTTCATGCCATTGAACTTATTCAATCTAATGGTTTGGGTAAAGGTGTGTTTAGAGGAAATTATTTTGTGAAGCACTTTGAAAAGTTACAAAATGGAATTGAGGCAACAGCATTTTTTGATAAATCAAAGTTGAAACACAATATAGAAAACAATTCTATTTACAATAAGGATGTGCATTCAAAGTTTCCAAATCTGGCTGTATTAGAAGCTGTTTTATTCAAATTATACAATGAATCTGAACAGCTTTATATTTCTTACAAGCGAATGGGTTTAGTTTTAAAAAATTTGATTCCGTTGGCAACATTAAAATACATTAATGCTTCTTTGGAAGATTTAAAAAATAGGAATAACATTCGGTTGAATGCTGAGTTTAATCAAATGATTTCAAATCAAATAAAAGATGAACCGGCACCTTTTATTTATGAGCGTTTAGGAGAGAAGTTTCGCTATTACTTTATAGACGAAATGCAAGATACTTCTGCTTTACAATGGCAAAACTTAATTCCCTTAATTGAGAATGCATTGGTTTCTGAAACCTTAGATGAGCAAACAGGTAAGTTGTTGGTAGTTGGAGATGCAAAACAATCCATATACAGATGGCGTGGTGGTAAAGCGGAACAATTTATTGATTTGGCCGATCAAAATAGTAGCAGCCCTTTTAGTATAGAGAAATCTGTAGCGAATTTAGAAACGAATTATAGAAGTTACAGTGAAATTATAAAGTTTAACAATGCTTTTTTTAGTTATTTAAGCTCTTTTTTTAAAGATGATCAGTATCATAAATTATACAGTAAAGGGAATCGTCAATTAGAGAACTCCAAAAAAGGAGGTTATGTTTCTCTTTCTTTTATTTCGCCCAAGGGTGAAGATGGAGAGGTGTTATACCCGTCAAAAGTATATGAAACTATTCGTTCTTTACGCAATCAATTTCAATTAAGAGAGATGTGCGTTTTAGTTAGAAAGAAGGATGAGGGCAAAGCCGTTGCCGACTATTTGACTGAAAAGAATATTCCAATTGTTTCTTCTGAAACATTGTTGCTTAAAAGTAATACCGAGGTTCAATTTTTAATTCATCTACTAAAATATATTCATCACTCCGAAGATCAAGAATCATTGGTGTTAGCACTACTTTATTTAATCAATCATAAAAAACTTGAAGGTGATGTTCATGATTATGTTACGCGTTTGATATCTAAAGATGTAAACGAATTCTTTGAAAAATTAAAAGAAATTGAAATTGATTTTCAGATAGACTTATTTAATAAGCTCAGTCTCTATGGAGCGCTAGAATATATTATTAATGTGTTTAGATTAACTGAACTTACAAATGCTTATTTAATAGCATTTTTAGATGTAATTCTGGCCTGTGGTAACAAAAAGAATTATAGCTTAGAAGAGTTTCTAGAATACTGGGAATTGAAAAAAGACGCATTGAGTATCGCAATGCCAGATGATTTAGATGCAGTTAAAATTATGACCATACATAAATCAAAAGGCTTGGAGTTTCCTGTAGTGATTTATCCAAATCGTTTAACCTTAAAAGATACAAAAAGAGAAAAAGTTTGGTTCGAAGATTTAGATGCAGAGTTGTATCAAAATTTTCGAGCCGCTTATGTTAACGTTTCAAAAGATATTGCCAATTTAAATAATTATGGTGCCAGTTTATATCATTTAATTGAGCAGCAACAATATTTAGATAATATAAATTTGTTATATGTTGCCATGACACGTGCTTCTGAACAATTATATGTAATTTCTGATTATACATCTTTTAATGGCTCTTTAGAAACCTCTAAAAAAGGAACAGATTTATTTATCAATTATTTAACCACATTAGACGATGCAAACCGTTGGGTTGATGCAAGGATGGAGTATGAATTTGGAAGCAATCAAAGAGTTTCTCATTCAGTAGCTATAAAAAATAAAGTAGAAGAATTACCTTCAAAAATAATTATTGATTCAGCGAGAAATAATAGTATCTCTGTTGTGTCTAAGTCTGCTATTCTTTGGGATACAGATCAGGAGAAGGCTATTCATTACGGTAATTTAATCCATGAGCTGTTTTCGCAAGTTTATACCGTGTTGGATATTGATTTGGTTCTTGATAGTGCTCTAGAAGATGGATTAATTAGTAAGAATGAGATTGCAACTATTCGAAAAATGATGCTAACTGTTGTAAATCATCCGAGTCTCTCGGGGTATTTTGAAGATAGACTTGAAGTTTTGAATGAAAAAGAATTTTTAACGAATGAAAAAAGGTTGTTAAAGCCAGATAGAGTGGTAATTAAAGATGGAAAAGTAATTGTAATTGATTACAAAACCGGTATTGAAAAAGAAAGTTACGAAGCGCAAGTTCAGGCTTATATGAAATTGTTAGGTGATATTGGTTATCAAGTCGATAAAGGTCTTTTAGTATATCTAGATTCACAATTAAAAATTATTGAAGTGCCTTTTGATTTTTAGGAAACTAAACTGTTCCGCTTAAATTTGGTTAAAAAATTATGGAATATTTAGAATAAGTTTTCATTTTTTAGGTTATTTCATAATATTTTGTAGTTTTGTTTTTGAATTTGGGCTTATCAGGCTTAAGTTTGAACTAAAATTAGGAAACAATTAAATTTAAAATTTTTAAAATGAAACATTTAAGAATAGCTTTACTAGCTTTATTTGTTGTTGCTGGTTTCAGCAACGTAAATGCTCAGGATGCCGATAATCCATGGGTAGTTGGTTTTGGAATCAACGCAGTTGATTTTCATCCAACAGGTTATGATATGGAAGGCATCGGCGATTTCGGATCTCAGTTTTTTAATGCAGAAGATCACTACAACATTATTCCTTCTATTTCTAGAATTAATGTTGGACGTCACTTAAACGGTGGATTCTCTTTAGAATTAGCTGGATCTTTAAACAAGATTGAAAAAATAGGGAGAAATGAAGTTGATGACTTATCATACTTTGCTGCTGACTTAGCAATCAAATATTCTGTCTTACACAAGAAAGATCTATGGTTTGATCCTTATTTAGGTGTTGGTGGTGGATATACATGGGTTGATTCAAAGGGTACTGCCACAGTTAATGGTACAATTGGAGCAAATTTTTGGTTGAATGATAACTTAGGTTTTGTTGCGCAAACTTCTTACAAGCACGCATTTGATGATGATAACGTAATTCCTCATTTTCAACACTCAGCTGGTTTAAATATTAAATTTGGTGGAGTTGATACGGATGGTGATGGTGTATATGATAAAGATGATGCTTGTCCAGAAGAATTCGGTTTAGAAGAGTTTAATGGTTGCCCTGATACAGATGCTGATGGTATCATTGATTCAGAAGATGCTTGTCCTGAGGCTGCTGGTCCTGCAGAAATGAACGGTTGCCCTGATACAGACGGTGATGGTGTTGCAGATAACAAAGATAATTGTGTTAACGAGGCAGGTCCTGCTGCTAATAATGGTTGTCCTTGGCCAGATTCAGATGGTGATTCTGTATTAGACAAAGATGATAACTGTCCAAACGAAGCTGGTCCTTCTGCTAACAATGGTTGTCCTTGGCCAGATAGAGATGGTGACGGTGTATTAGATAAAGATGATAACTGTCCTGATACTGTTGGTCCTGCATCTAACAATGGATGTCCAGAAGTTCCAGAATCAGTAAAAGAAGCTTTAAGATCTTATGCTAAGACCATTGTTTTTGATACTGGTAAAACAACTATTAAAGAGCAATCGGCTGGTGTATTAAATGATATTATTGCAATCTTAAAAGATTACCCAGCTTCTAACTTTAATGTTGAAGGTCATACAGATAGTACAGGTTCTGCAGGCTTAAACCAAAAATTGTCTGAGGGTAGAGCACAAGCGGTTGTTGAGTACTTAACTTCAAACGGTATTGATGCTGGTAGATTAACTTCTGCTGGATACGGTGAAGAAAGACCAATTAGTACAAACGATACTGCTGCTGGTAGAAGAGCAAACAGAAGAGTTGAGATTACTTTAAA
Organism: Urechidicola sp. KH5; assembly: GCF_054661455.1. Classification (NCBI taxonomy): domain Bacteria; kingdom Pseudomonadati; phylum Bacteroidota; class Flavobacteriia; order Flavobacteriales; family Flavobacteriaceae; genus Urechidicola; species Urechidicola sp. KH5. The sequence goes on along the minus strand of NZ_BAAFSW010000001.1, from coordinate 809,765 downwards.
GAAAGACTAAATCTCACAATAAATTATAAGTAAAACCGCTGCACAGATTGTGTAGCGGTTTTTTTATTTTCTTAAATTGCATGTATGCAATCATTTTTATCTCAAGTTGTAGAATCTATTCTGCATGAGCATACTAACAATCTTCAACAAATTAAATTTATTCTCCCAAGTAGGAGAGCCTGTGTATTTTTAAAAGATTGCCTAATAAAACAACTTAATGGTGCTACTATTTTACCAGAATTACTAAGCATCGAGAATTTTGTTCAAGAGCTATCCGAATTAAAACCAATATCACAAGTCGAACTTTTATTTGAATTCTACACTGTTTACAGATCTATAACTCCTGTAGAATCCTTAGAGAGTTTTGAACTATTTTCTCAATGGGCCTCCATTGTATTACAAGATTTTAATGAGGTTGATAGGCATTTGGTTGAGGCTGTAGATCTATTTGCGTATGTTAGGGATATCAAAAGACTAGAAGGTTGGGAGCCAAATACAACTTTTACAAAAAAGTATTTTTCCTTTTTTGAGAAATTGGATACGTATTATATGGATTTGTATGACACTCTGAAATCTAAAAAAAAGGGCTATCAAGGTATTATTTATAGAGAGGCAGAGGCGAACATACATCATTACATGGATAACAATCCGAATACAGTTCATGTATTTGTTGGATTTAATGCCTTAAATAAGGCTGAAGAAATAATTATTCAAGAATTTCTTCATCATGGTAAAGCGAAGATTTTTTGGGATACTGATAGCGATTATTTGAATATGGAAAATGTTACAGGGGATTTCTTAAGAAGATATCAATCTAATTGGCCATATTTTTCTAATAACTCTTTTGATTGGGTAGAATCAAATCTAAATACAACTAAAAATATTCAAGTTATTGGAGCTCCAAAAAATGTAAGTCAGTTAAAATATGTTGGGCAAGTTCTTGAGGAGAAAGGCAGTTACGAAAGCACAGCATTAGTACTTGCAGATGAATCTTTATTGAATTTAGCACTCAATTCTTTGCCGGAGTCTGTAGGTAAAGTAAATATAACTATGGGAGCGCCCCTAGAAGAGCTTCCAATCGCCACTTTTTTTAAGAGCATTTTTAGTTTATTTACGCAGCAGAAAAAATTGAGTATAGATACAAGAGATAGTTATCATTATAAAGATCTGTTAAAACTTACTGAACAACTTTATTTCAAGAAAATTCTAGGAGACCAAATATCTTTCGTAAATCAGATTTCAAAAATTAATTCTAGTATCATTACACAAGAGCATTTAATTGTACTTGATTCTGATGGACGTTTACGTGAGAAATTTGAATTTCTATTTTCTTCAAAAATTGCCGTAAATGAACTAATAGAATACTGTGTTAATCTGTGTTTAGATCTTAAGTCTAAGGCGGATGGAATTGAACGAGAGTATGTATTTAGATTTTATCAATTGTTTCAACAACTCATGCATTTAAACAATACACATGGACACATAAATAGCATTACTACTTTACAACAATTCTTCTTACAATTATTAAAAAATGAAAAACTATCTTTTCAAGGAGAGCCTCTAGAGGGGCTTCAATTAATGGGAATGTTGGAAACTAGAGTTATAGATTTTGAAACTGTAATAATCACTTCTGTTAATGAAGGAGTGCTTCCAAAGTCTAGATCAGACCAGTCTTTTATTCCGTTTGATGTAAAGAAGCAATTCAATTTGCCAACCTATCATGAAAAAGATGCGATTTTCAGTTATCACTTTTTTAGGCTACTGCAAAGAGCTTCAAATATTTACTTATTGTACAATACAGAGAATGACGATTATGGAGCTGGAGAAAAAAGTAGATTTATCTCTCAGTTACTGCTTTCAAGAAAGGATGTGTCGCATAAATTAATAGCGCCAAAGGTTGATATTTCTATTACGAAAGCCAAAGAAATTATTAAATCAAGTGCATTACAAGGGCGATTGGAAGAAATTGGTCGAGAAGGTATTTCTCCTTCTTCTTTGGCAACTTTTGTTTACGATCCATTACAATTTTATACACAAAGGGTTTTACGAATTAATGAGGTAGAGGAGGTAGAAGAGAACATTGCTGCAAATACGATGGGAACTGTAATTCATGAAACGTTGTATGAATTGTATAAACCTCTTGAAGGTAAATTTTTGAGCGAACAATCACTCCAAGAAATGTTACCAAAAATAGAAGGGATTATGATTTCTCAATTCTCGAGATTTTATGTCAACGGAAATATTGAATTGGGCAAAAATAAATTGATTTACGAAGTTTCTAAATCGTATGTTGCTAAGTTTATTCAATTAGAATTAGAAGAAATTAAAAAAGGTGTAGCAATACAAATATTGAAATTAGAAGCGCCCCTAAAAACGGATATGTTTATTAACTCTATAAATAAAAACATAAGATTTAAAGGTACTGTTGATAGAATTGACATATGCGATCAAACACTTCGAATAATTGATTACAAAACTGGAAAAGTTGAAAAGGAGCAGTTGAAAATGGACGATTTTTCTGTTATTCAAGAATCCTATAAATACACGAAGGCATTGCAAGTTATGCTATACGCTAAAATGTTTCTTGATACTTATCCAGAATATGCGAATAAAAAAGTTCATGCAGGAATTTATTCATTTAAGAATTTAGGTTCTGGATTTCTTCAAATGAATTTTGCTCCAGGTAGAGGTAAAGACTATGATATAACTTCAGATAGGATTGACGATTTTATGACGATACTAGATGAGATTCTTTTTAACATATTTGATTCTTCAATACCTTTTATAGAGAATTTAGAGAAGAGTTATGGCTAAAAGTTTAGTATATACGTCATCTGATATTTCGTTGAAAAATATTAATAGATTGGCAATTCCGGCTATAATAACGGGTATTGCAGAACCTATTTTATCAATTACAGATACCGCCATAGTTGGCAATGTGCCTGTTAACGCCACAGAAGCACTCGCAGCAGTTGGAATAGCAGGTTCATTTATATCTGCCATAATATGGATATTGGCTCAAACAAGAACTGCAATTTCTGCTACCATAGCAAAATATCTAGGAGCTAAAAAGTTGCGTCATGTACTAAAACTTCCTTCTCAGATTATTTTTTTTAATCTCATTTTAAGTTTGATTATTTATGGATTAACTTCTTATTTCGCATATACTATTTTCGGTTGGTACAATGCAAAAGGCGTAGTTCTAGATCAAGCAGTTTCGTATTATAAAATCCGTGCATTAGGCTACCCATTAACACTCTTTGCTTTTGCGATATTTGGTGTGTTTAGAGGGATGCAAAACACCTTTTGGCCTATGGTAATTAGTATAGTAGGAGTAATACTAAATATTGCCTTGGATTTAATTTTAGTATTTGGTATTGATACCTTAATAGAGCCGATGCATGTGGAAGGAGCTGCTTGGGCAAGCGTAATTGCTCAAGCTGTAATGGCCTTAATGGCATTGGTATTATTCATAAAAAAAACTCCATTTTCTTTCAAAATTGAAGGGAAATTCCACCCTGAGATTCCTACCATTGTGAGTTTGAGCTTTAATTTGTTTTTGCGAACATTGTTTTTAAACATTGCGCTGTATTTCGCCAATGCCTATGCTACAAAGTATGGAAATCAATATATAGCCGCTCAAACAATCGCGTTCCAAATTTGGTTGTTCTTCGCTTTTTTTATTGATGGATATTCAAGTGTTGGTAACATTATGTCAGGTAAGTTGTTGGGAGAAGAAGATTTCTTCTCTATGAAGAAACTGAGTATTCGTTTGAATAAGGTAGCATTGGTAATTTCAGTATTCTTAATTGTAGTTTGTGCTATTTTCTATCAAAAAATTGGGGTTGTGTTTAGTAAAGAAGAAGCCGTACTTAGTTCTTTTAAAGATGTTTTTTGGATTGTGTTGTTAATGCAGCCAATAAATGTGATTGCATTTATTTTTGATGGTATTTTTAAAGGGTTATCAGAAGCTTCAATTTTGAGAAACTTATTAGCAGCAGCAACTTTTTTTGGATTTATACCTAGTTTATTATTGGGAGACTATCTTGGTTGGAAGCTATACGGAATTTGGTTTGCCTTTTTTGTATGGATGCTCATCAGAGGGGGAGTTTTAATCATCATATTTAAAAGAAAATATTTAGCAAAAATCACGTAAATTTGTACCCTATGGAACAAGGTTCAATTGATGTTGTAATAAAGGATAGGGTAGCAAGAGTTGCCTTTTATCACCCTGCTGGAAATTCTTTTCCAAGTAGTTTATTACAGTCTTTAACCAATCATTTAAATAAGCTTTCACAGGATAATTTGGTTGCGGTAATTTTATTACAGAGCAAAGGAGAAAGGGCATTTTGCGCAGGTGCATCCTTTGATGAGTTAGTGGCAATAGAAAATATGCAACAGGGTCAAAATTTCTTTATGGGTTTTGCAAATGTTATCAACGCAATGCGTACTTGTAAAAAACCAATAATTGGTCGCGTACAAGGAAAAGCAGTTGGTGGAGGTGTAGGACTTATTGCTGCTTGCGATTTCGTTTATGCTACACAATATGCTGCGGTTAAATTATCTGAATTGGCAATTGGAATTGGCCCTTTTGTTATTGAGCCTGCTTTAGAACGCAAAATTGGTAGAGCTGCCGTTTCAACAATGGCCTTTAATCCTACAGAATGGTATACCGCTGAATGGGCAGAAACTAAAGGATTGTTTAGTAAGGTGTTTGAATCAACTGAGATTATGGACGAACAGATCTATAAGCATATTGCTAAATTATCAAGTTATAACGTACAGGCTTTAGAAGATTTAAAGGCTACTCTGTGGCAGGGTACTGGAAATTGGGGTGCTTTGTTAAGTGATCGTGCCGCAATTAGTGGAAAATTAGTGTTGTCTGAAGCTACAAAATCGGCATTGCAACAATTTAAAAATAAATCGAAATAAATCGAGATGAGTAAAATTCGAATTACAAAACAATTTGATTTTGAAACAGGTCATGCATTATATGGCTATGATGGAAAATGCAAAAATGTGCACGGTCATAGTTACAAACTTTCAGTTACCGTTATTGGTACTCCAATAAGTGATAGTAATGAAGTTAAATTCGGAATGGTTATCGATTTTACCGATTTAAAGAAAATTGTAAACGAAGAAATTGTAGATAAATTTGATCATGCCACAGTGTTTAACCAAAACACACCACATCTAGAGTTAGCTAATGAGTTGATCAAAAGAGGACACAATGTAATTTTAGTAGATTATCAGCCTACGAGTGAGATGATGATTATTGATTTTGCAGAAAAGATTAAAGCCCAATTACCCGAGAATATAGAATTACATTCCTTAAAGCTACAGGAAACAGCTACTTCTATTGCGGAGTGGCATGCAAGTGATAATACCTAAAATTATTTGCCATTAAAAGTATTCATGGTGTTATTTGCACCAGCTGTACCAAACGATTTTATCAAAGAGCGTGAGGTTTCTAGCCTTTCAATAAGTTGAGATGCTTCTTCAGAACTCCATTCGCCAAGTACAAAATCTATTTGCCTACCTTTTGAATAATTGTTGCCTACGCCAAATCTAAATCTAGCGTAAGATTGGGTGCCAAGTTTCTCATTAATGTCTTTTAATCCGTTATGCCCACCAGCACTTCCTTTTGTTTTTAATCTAATAGTGCCAAAATCAATATTTAAATCGTCACAGATTACCAAAACATTTTCAAGTGCGATTTTTTCCTTAGTCATCCAATACTTAACAGCTTTGCCACTTAAGTTCATGTATGTAGAAGGCTTGAGCATTACAAAGGTTCTGCCTTTAAATTTAAAAGTTGCAGTACTACCAAGTTTGTTATCTTCAAACTTACAGTCTTCTTCTTTTGCTATATAATCTAATATTTTAAACCCGATATTATGACGTGTATTATCGTATTTAGGACCAATATTTCCGAGTCCTACGATTAATAACTTTTTCATGTCTAATTCTTGTTTTGGTGATTTAAATAAAAAGGATAACCAATTTTTAAAGGACATTGTATAAATTAAAAAAGCGCTATAAAAATAGCGCTTTTAATTTCATTGTAAATTTTCTTTACTCTGCTGCAGTTTCTTCTACTGCCTCCTCTTCGCCTTCTTCTGCTTCGTTCATCATAGAGTTACGAGATTGTCTTACTTGCACAACAACAGTATTGTCTGGGTGTAAGAAAGTACAACCGTGATTGTCTATCTCAGTAACATACAATTTGTTTCCAATTGCCAATTTAGAAATATCAGCAGAAAAGAAATCTGGTAAATTAGCAGGTAAACCTTTAGCTCTTAATTTACGTTTTGGGAAACGTAAAGAACCACCGTTCATAACACCTGGTGAATTACCTTGTAATTTCACAGGAATGTTCATTGTTACTTCTTTATCTTCAAATAATTGATAGAAGTCAATGTGTAAAATTTTATCAGTTACTGGGTGAAACTGGATATCTTGTAAAATAGCGTTAAAAGACTCGCCACCTTCCAATTCAATCTTAGCAGTATATACATTAGGCGTATATACCAACCCTTTAAATGATAACTCCTCAGCTGAAAAGTGTATAGGTTGATCACCTCCGTATAAAACGCAAGGTACCTTTCCAGCATTACGTAAGGCTTTAGTAGCTACTTTGCCTACGCTTTCTCTTTTAGATCCTTTGATTGTAATTGATTTCATTACAGTTTAAATATTTAATAATTATAAAATAAATTTATCGCTTATTGATGTATTATTTTGAACATTATACATCACCTCTGCAAATAAAGTGGCGCAAGATACAACTTTTATTTTAGATGACGTTCTGTTTAAAGGAATTGTATCTGAAATAATTAACTCTGTTAATTTGGAATTTTCAATACGTTCTATAGCCCCACCAGATAAGATACCGTGAGTAGCTAATGCACGTACACTAATCGCACCTCTTTCCATCATTAAATCAGCAGCTTTTGTCAATGTTCCTGCGGTATCAACCATATCATCAACCAATACAACATTCTTACCTTGTACGTCACCAATTAATTCCATATGAGCGATTACATTTGCCTTTAAACGCTGTTTGTAGCAAATTACCACATCACTTTTTAGGTGTTTAGAATAGGCATAAGCTCTTTTAGAACCACCCATGTCTGGAGATGCGATTGTTAAATTGTCTAATTTCAATTCCTTTAAGTGAGGCATGAAAATAGTTGATGCAAATAGGTGATCAACTGGTTTTTCAAAGAACCCTTGAATCTGATCTGCATGTAAATCCATAGTAGCAATTCTTGTTGCTCCTGCAGCTTCTAACATTTTAGCAACTAATTTTGCTGTAATTGGTACTCTAGGCTTGTCTTTTCTGTCTTGACGTGCCCATCCAAAATAAGGCATTACAGCAGTAATGTGTCTTGCAGAAGCTCTTTTAGCAGCATCAATAATCATCAGCATTTCCATTAAATTATCTGCTGATGGAAATGTAGAACCAATTATAAAAATTCTACGACCTCTAACAGACTCTTCAAAGGCTGGTTGAAATTCACCGTCGCTGTATGTTGAGAAATTAATGTTACCTAACTTAGCTCCGTAAGCAGTAACAATTTTTTCAGCCAATTCTGTACTCTGTCTACAAGCAAAGAATTTAGGCTCTAAAGAAGTGGTTGGCATACTGTGTGTTGTTTAAAGTGTGTGTATGCAAAATTAAAATAATTTATTTGGATAGAACTCTTTAAAAAAGAGAAATAATTTATAGATTTGCAGTCCAATTTTGAAGCCTTGGTGGCGGAATTGGTAGACGCGCTGGATTCAAAATCCAGTTTCTTCGGAAGTGTGGGTTCGATTCCCACCCAAGGTACAAAAACCATAGTATTTTACTGTGGTTTTTTTGTTCTTAGTAGGTTTATCTCAAGTAATTTTATTATACATTTAACTCTCAAATAAATTATTTCTAATTATTTTCGTCAGATTGAAATTTTGCGATGAGTAAAAAACAAAAACGCTACGATATAGCATACATGAAAATGGCTTTTGAATGGGCGAAACTTTCCCATTGTGAGCGTAAGCAAGTTGGTGCATTAATTGTTAAAGACCGTATGATAATATCTGATGGATATAATGGAGCGCCAACCGGATTTGATAATTGTTGTGAAGATGAAAAAGGCGAGACTAAATGGTACGTTTTACATGCCGAAGCTAATGCAATTTTAAAAGTAGCTGCATCAACTCAATCTTGTAAAAATGCCACGTTATATATTACATTATCACCTTGCAAAGAATGTAGTAAATTAATTCATCAGGCAGGAATAACAAGAGTGGTGTATGCCAATGCATATAAAGATTTGTCGGGTGTTGAATTTTTAAGAAAAGCGGGTGTAGAACTAACACGTTTAAAGTTTGACGATGAAAGAAAGTAGAACTCCATTATATATTGGTATAGCCGTAGCTTTCGGTATTTTGATTGGTAGCGTTTTAAATTTTAATAATAGAGCGGGCTCTATTTTTAGTAAAAGCTCAGAAGAAGCTAAGATTAAAAGGCTTATAGATTATATAAAATATGATTATGTAGATCAGGTTGATACAGATCATCTATTAGATGGAGCCATCAATCAAGTAGTAAGTAAATTAGATCCTCATTCGGTGTATTTTACAAAGGAAGAATTACAAGCTGAAAACGAACAATTTCAAGGGAATTTTGTTGGTATTGGTGTGCAGTTTGTAATGAATCAAGATTCAGTAGTGGTTACCAAAGTACTCAAAGGGGGACCGAGTGAAAAAATTGGATTAAAAGCAGGGGATAGAATTGTTCAGGCAAATCAAGATTTGTTATCTAGCGCTGGATTAACAAGTAAAGATGTAATTAGCATTTTAAAAGGGGAACCAGATACTGATGTAAATTTAAAGGTGTATAGGCCTTCAGATCAGAAATTACATACTTATAGACTCGAACGTGGAGAGGTGCCAATTATTAGCGTAACTGCCAATTACATGTTAAATGATTCATTGGGTTATATTAAGATAGAGCGATTTGCCAGAACTACTTATGATGAGTTTAAAACAGCTTTAGATGGGTTGATAGAAGATGGCATGAAAAAATTGGTTTTAGACTTGCGAAACAATCCAGGAGGATATATGGATATTGCCAATGATATTGCAGATGAGTTTTTAGAAAAAGGAAAATTAATAGTATTTACAAAGAACAAAAAAGGAGATATCCGCGAAGATTTTGCAACCGAAAAAGGAGTATTTGAAAATGGAGAAGTCTATATTTTGATTAATGAGAATTCTGCTTCTGCTAGTGAAATTATTGCTGGAGCACTTCAAGATAACGATCAAGGTCATATTATTGGTCGCAGGTCGTTCGGCAAAGGATTAGTTCAGCAGACCATGGATTTAGGTGATGGTTCTGCAGTTAGACTAACGACATCTAGGTATTATACTCCTACGGGAAGATCTATTCAAAAGCCTTATAATCTGAGTGAAAGTGATAAGTATTACGATCAGTTTTCAAAGCGATATGAAAATGGAGAACTTATTAGCGCAGACAGTATTAAGGTGAACGATTCGCTAAAATTTACGACACCTAAAGGTAAAGTTGTTTACGGTGGTGGTGGTATTATTCCTGATGTGTTTGTGGCAATTGATACCACAAAATATGTAGAAAATAGATACTTAATAGGTATGAACAGATTCGCATTTGATTATGTAGATGCAAATCGTGAGGAAATGCAGCAATGGTCTGTTGAGCAATTTATAGAGAATTTTGATAAGGAAGAGATAATTTTAAATGAATATCTCAATACTTTAGATGTAAATACAAGTTTCTTGTCATCTAAAAAACGCGCATTGATTAAAGAGTATTTAAATGGAGTTTTTGCTCAAAATATGTTTGACGAAAATGGCTTCCATCAAGTTGTTCAACAAGATGATAGAATGATTGATCAAGTCAAACAAATTGAAAACTCCAACTAATATCCGTACTTTTCAGATTAATTATGAAGTCGTCTAAAAAGATTTATTTCGCCTCAGATCAACACCTTGGTGCACCAACGCCAGAAGAGAGTTTACCTAGAGAATTAAAATTTGTTCAATGGTTAGATAAGGTTAAAAAAGATGCAGAAGCCATCTTTTTATTGGGCGATTTATTCGACTTTTGGTTTGAATATAAAAAAGTTGTTCCAAGAGGCTTTGTAAGGGTGTTGGGTAAGCTTGCCGAAATTAAAGATAGCGGTGTTCCAATCCATTTTTTTGTAGGTAATCACGACCTTTGGATGGCAGATTATTTTGAAAAAGAATTACAGATTTCTGTATACCACAAACCTAAAGTTTTTGAGTTTAATAACAAGTCTTTTTTTATCGGTCATGGTGATGGTTTAGGCCCTGGAGATAAAGGTTATAAGCGTATGAAAAAAGTGTTTGTTCATCCGTTTTCAAAGTGGTTATATCGTTGGTTGCATCCTGATATTGGAGTAAGTTTAGCCCAGTATTTATCTGTTAAAAATAAATTGATTTCTGGAGACGAAGATGTTGTGTTTTTGGGAGAAGAAAATGAATGGTTGGTACAATACGCTAAACGTAAGTTAGAGAGTCAACATTACGATTATTTTTTGTTTGGACATAGACACTTGCCTATGGAAATTGAACTGAATAATACCTCAAAATACATCAATACGGGCGATTGGATTTCACACTTTACATATGCAGTTTTTGACGGTGAAGAATTGCATCTTAAAACCTTTAAAAACTACGGATTTTAGTCTTTTATAAGGGTATTTTTAACCTATTTTTAACAGCGAAAAAAAAATTATTTCTGCTTCTTGCATCACTCAAGAAAGCATAGTAAATTCACGCTTTAAATTTTTTGACATGATAGAAGAGAATAACCAATCAGTTGACATCAGAGCCATCAATGAAAAAATTGAAAAAGAGAGCGCTTTTGTCGATTTGTTGATGTTAGAAATGAATAAGGTAATTGTAGGTCAAAAACACATGATCGAACGATTGCTTATAGGGTTGTTAGGTAACGGACATATTCTACTTGAAGGGGTACCAGGGTTAGCAAAAACGCTTGCCATTAATACACTTTCTCAAGCTGTAAAAGGAGATTTTAGTAGAGTGCAGTTTACGCCAGACTTATTACCTGCCGATGTTATTGGAACCATGATTTACAACATGAAAGACAATGACTTCTCAATTAAGAAAGGACCAATTTTCGCTAATTTTGTTTTAGCAGATGAGATTAACAGAGCGCCAGCTAAAGTGCAATCTGCATTGTTAGAAGCTATGCAGGAACGTCAAATAACTATTGGTGACGAAACCTTTAAGTTAGATGAGCCTTTCTTGGTAATGGCAACTCAAAATCCAGTGGAGCAAGAAGGTACCTATCCTTTACCAGAAGCGCAGGTAGACCGTTTCATGTTAAAAGTTGTGATAGACTATCCTAAATTAGATCACGAACAACTCATTATGCGTCAAAACTTAAATGGAGGTTTTGAGAAGGTAAAATCAGTAGTGAGTTTAAAAGATATTATCAGTGCGCGTTCTGCAGTGAAAGAAGTGTATATGGATGAGAAAATTGAAAAGTACATTCTCGATATCATTTTTGCTACGCGTTATCCTGAAAAATACAACTTAGCAGATTTACAAAACTTAATCAGTTTTGGAGCGTCGCCAAGAGGTAGTATCAATTTAGCTATGGCTGCTAAATGTTATGCCTTTATCAAGCGTCGCGGATATGTGATTCCAGAAGATGTTAGGGCGGTAGTAACAGATGTGTTGCGTCACCGTATCGGAATTACCTATGAAGCCGAAGCTGAAAATGTAACTTCAGTTGATATCATCAACAAAATTGTAAATGAAGTAGAGGTGCCTTAGAGGTTTAAGACATTCCTACTGGAATACGCTGTTAAGATATAGCACACCAAACAAAATATATTTAGAATCCTTTCTCAAAAGGAAAGGGTTAGATTGGGTAAAATGGATACGAAAGAAATACTTAAAAAAGTACGAAAAATCGAGATTAAGACACGTAGGTTGTCTGATCATATTTTTTCGGGGGAATACCACAGTTCCTTCAAAGGTCGTGGTATGACATTTTCTGAAGTACGGCAATACCAGTTTGGAGATGATATTCGTACCATAGATTGGAATGTAACGGCGCGTTATAACGAACCTTATGTAAAGGTGTTTGAAGAAGAGCGAGAATTAACCATGGTTTTAATGGTTGATATAAGTGGTTCTGAATTATTTGGTACAACCCAGCAATTTAAGAGAGATACTATCACAGAAATTGCAGCTACCCTTGCATTTTCTGCAATACAAAATAATGATAAAGTTGGCTTGCTTTTATTTTCTGATGATATAGAGTTGTTTATTCCTCCTAAAAAAGGAAAAAGCCATGTGTTAAGAATTATTAGAGAGTTGATTGAATTCAAACCTAAGAGTAATAAAACAGATATTGGTAATGCGTTAAAATATCTTTCTAACGTAATGAAGAAAAAAGCCATTGTTTTTGTGCTTTCTGATTTTATGGATGACAACTACGATCACTCCCTAAAAATTATGGGTAATAAGCATGACCTTACCGGAATTAGGGTGTTTGATAAGCATGATGAAAAGTTGCCAAACCTTGGAATGCTTCCTGTAAAAGATGCAGAAAGTGGTGCAACAGTGTTGGTTAATACCATGTCTAAAAGTGTCAGAAATAGTTATCATGCTAACTATTTGAAAAGTGTAGATTACTACGAGAAATCATTTAGTAGAAGTGGTGCAGGTACCATAAGTACTAGAGTAGATGAAAGCTATGTAAAGAAACTATTGGGTTATTTTAAACGTAAAGGTGCAAAGTAAATTGAATAGATTTTTTAAACATATAAACTCCTTAAAAGCAGCAACTACTTTCTTTTTAATATTGGTATTTGCTGTTTCTGTAAATGCTCAAGAACAAGTGCGTGTTGAGGTAGATACTACTTTTATTAGAATTGGTGAGCAAATAAATTATAAGATTACAGCTGATAAAATAGAAGGTGTTCAGTTTCCTAAATTGAAAATGGATAGCCTTAAAAAAGTTGAAGTTGTAAAATCCTTGCCTGTTGATACCACGTCAAACAGTTATGTTAAAGAATACATTCTTACAAGCTTTGATAGTGGTCAATATTTAATACCAAAACAAGCTGTTTTTATCAATAGTAAAAAGCATGTACTAGACTCATTATTGGTAAATGTTACTACAGTGCAGGTTGATACTTTAAAGCAACCTTTGTTTGCTGCAAAGACCATTCAAGAACAGCCAATTATATTTGATGATTATAAGCATATAGTATACATTGTGCTGGCGGTGCTATTGGTTATTGCCGCTATTGTTGCGTTTATCATTTACACAAGAAAAAGAAGGAATGGAGACTTTGTTAAGATGATTCCTCCTTATGAAATGGCAATGCAACGTTTGACTGAATTAGATGAAAAAGATTTAGTTCAGCAAGAAAAAATTAAAATGTATTACAGCGAACTTACAGGTATTTTAAGAACCTATATTGAACGCGAATTGCATATACCGGCATTAGAATCTACATCAGATGAATTGATGGAGTTGATTAAAGATTTCAATCAGGTGAAATCATTAGACCTTCCTAAAGATGTAATGAAGAATTTGCAATTGATGTTGCAAGAATCAGATTTAGTAAAGTTTGCTAAATCAAAACCAGATGGAGGTACCATTAATTTACATAGGTCATTTACAGAAGAAATGATTAATAAATTAAGGCCTGAACCGTCTGAAGAAGATGAAAAAGTAGAAGGAGTGAGTGAAGTTGATGTGCAAACTCCTGTAAAGAAAAAATTCCCGACAAAATTGGTTGTTACCATTGTTTCTGCCTTAATAGTTGGAACGCTATCATATTTTGGAGTAAAATCTTTAATGTCTAAAGCAATTTCAGCTTTAGATGTGCCAACACTAGTTCAAGAAATGAATGGGCAAACACCGGCAATGTTGGATAGTGAAAGCAGGTTAGAACAAGTTGTTCAAGTTTCTGATAATAGCATTCAATTCGATTTGACCTTGGTGAATTTTGAATTAGGTGCCGCAGATATTCAGACACTGACAGAGGTGTTAAAAACTGAAATAGTAAAAGGAGTTAAGAAAAGTGAGCAAATGAAATTGTTTAGAGATAAACAATTGACATTGATTTATAACTACAAAGATAAAAACGGGTATAGTGTTACAGAAATTGTAGTTGAACCAAAAGATTATGAAGAATAATGATAGGTGATTGGGGTCAAATAGAATTTACACATCCGCATTTTTTGTGGTTGCTTTTAATTGTACCAATGTTGGGGGCTTATTACTTTTTCAATCGAAATAATGCGAGCGCAACACTAACGGTATCAAGTACGAAAGCATTTTTAAAACCATCAATTTGGTCTAAATTGAAACCCTTATTATATGTCTTAAGACTATGTGCATTGGCAGCATTAGTAGTTGCATTGGCAAGACCTAGAATTACATCCGTTAGTACCAAGGTTAATACCAACAAAGGTATTGATATTGTAATGGCCATTGATGTTTCGGCAAGTATGTTGGCAGAAGATTTAAAACCAAATCGATTGACAGCCTTAAAAGAAGTTGCAAACAATTTTGTGAATAAAAGACCAAGCGATAGAATTGGTATTGTGGTTTATGCTGGCGAGAGTTTTACACAAACACCTATAACCAGCGATAAAAGAATTGTTAAAAACACCATACAAAATATTCAATGGGGCCAACTTGATGGTGGAACTGCAATAGGTATGGGGCTTGGTTCTGCAGTAAACAGATTAAAAGAGAGTAAGGCAAAAAGTAAAGTCATCATTTTATTGACAGATGGTGTAAATAATACGGGTTTTGTAGATCCTAAAACTGCCACCGAGTTAGCCAAAGAATTAGAGATTAAAACATATACAATTGGTATAGGAACTAAAGGTACAGCCTTATCTCCAGTTTCAATTATAAACAATCAATTACAGTATCAACGTGTTCCAGTAGAAATTGATGAAGAGTTGTTGCAATACATCGCAGACGAAACGGGGGGTAAATACTTTAGAGCTACAAATAATAAGAGCTTAAAAGAGATTTACGACGAGATTAACAAGTTAGAAAAAACAGAGATAGAAGAGTTCAAATACTACAATTACGACGAGCGTTTTAGAAGTTGGGTGCTGCTTGCAGGAATCCTTTTGGCTTTTGAAATGTTATTGAGATTAACAGTATTTAGAAGTTTTATTTAGAGATATGTATCAAATAGAAGAGCCGTCATATTTTATGTACCTATTGGTAATTCCAGTGATTTTCGCACTGTTTATTGCTGTTTCTTGGTGGAAAAAACGTACGCAAAAAAAATTCGCTTCCGATGTTTTATTGCGCCGTTTAGCGCCACAACGCTCAATGTTTAAGTCGTATCTTAAAATGATTGTGTTCTCGGTAGGTTTGGCATTTTTAATAATTGCCTTGGCCAACCCTAAAATGGGAACAAAATTTGAAACCGTAAAGAGGCAAGGTGTAGATATTGTTTTTGCATTAGACGTATCAAGAAGTATGTTGGCAGAAGATATTGCTCCAAACAGACTTGAAAAATCAAAACAAATTATCTCTAAGATCATCGATAAATTAGGGAGTGATAGAATAGGCATCATTATTTATGCTGGTAATGCATATCCATTATTGCCAATTACAACAGATCAGAGTGCGGCTAAAATGTTTTTGCAAAGTGCAAATCCAGATATGGTGTCTAGTCAGGGTACTGCGATCAATGAGGCTATTAAATTGGCGACCACTTATTATAATGACGATGAACAAACAAATAGGTTCTTGTTTATTATAAGTGATGGAGAAGATCATCAAGAAGACGCCTCTAGTGCTATAGATGCTGCAACCAAAGAAGGCATAAAAACGTATACCATTGGTGTTGGTAATCCTGAAAAAGGATCGCCGATTCCAATCAAACAAAATGGTAAGATAGTTGGTTATAAAAAAGACAGTAAAGGTGAAGTCGTATTAACCACCATGAATGATGCTACGTTAAAAGAAATTGCCGATAAAGGAAAGGGAGAATATTATTTAGGAAACCGCACGCAAAAAACGGTAGACTACGTAGAAGAACTATTACAAAAAGCAGAGAAAAGTGAGTTTGAATCAAAGGAATTTGCAGATTATAAAGACCAGTTTCAATGGTTTGTAGCAATCGCATTATTCTTCTTGATAATTGATGCTTTAATGTTTGAGAAAAAAACCAAATGGATTCAAAAATTAAATCTGTTTAACAAAAAATGAGAATCATAATTTTCATATTATTACTATTACCGCTGGGTTTATCAGCACAGCAAAGTGAGGCTGCTCTAAAAAGAGAGGCTCGAAAGTTGGTGCGCGAGGGTAATGAATTATACGCTCAAGAAAAGTATGCCGACGCAGAGGTTGCTTATAAGAAAGCACTTAAGAATGATCCACAATACGAAATTGCACAATACAATTTAGGAAATGCATTGTTGGCTTTAGATAGAAATGACGAGGCCAGAGCTGCCTACGATTTGGTAAATAAAATGTCTGAAAATGACCTAACCAAGGCAAGCACTTTCCACAATATTGGTAATAGTTTTTACAACGAAAAGAATTACCAAGCCGCAGTAGATTCTTATAAAAATTCATTGAGGTTAGAACCTTCGGATGAAGAGACAAGATACAACTTGGCTTTGGCTCAAAAGATGTTAGAAGATCAGCAGAATCAGCAAAATCAAGATCAGAACGACGATAACAAGGACAATAAGGATCAACAAGATAAAAATCAAGATCAGAATAACGAAAATCAGGATAATAAAGATCAAGATGATCAGAATAAAGATGAGAATCAAAACAACGATAATCAGCAAAACGATCAAAACGACAAGAAACCTGAAGACCAGAAAAAAGATCAGAAACAACAACCGCAACCAGGTAAATTATCACCTAAACAGGTACAGCAGTTGTTAGAGGCTATGAATAACGAAGAAAAGAAGACACAAGAAAAAATGAATGCCAAAAAACAAAAAGGCAAAAAAACCAAACAAGAGAAAGACTGGTAATAATGAGGCTTAAACATTTGTATATACTCAGTTTTGTGCTGTTTGCCTCGTTGCAAATGCTAGCGCAAGATGTATCTCTTACAACTACGGTTAGTAAGAGTAAATTGGGTATACATCAACGTTTAAAAGTTGAGTTTAGTTTTAATAAGCAAGGTGGGGATAATTTTAAATTACCTGAATTAAAAGATTTTGATGTTTTGGGAGGACCGAGTACTTCCGTAAGTCAGTCTTGGATTAATGGAAAGTCTTCTTATACCCAAGGGTATATCTATATCTTTAAACCTAAGCGAATAGGCACTCTTTCTATTCCACCAGCTACAATTGAATACGAAGGAGAACTTATTTCTTCTAATGAAGTTAAGGTAACTGTAGTTCCTGAATCAGAGATCCCAAAAGATCCAAATGACCCCTCATACATCGCTTCAGAAAATGTGCATTTAGTCGCAGAGATTTCTGATACCAAACCTTATGTTGGAGAAAGTGTGTATGTGGTTTATAAAATGTATTTCAGCTCTCAAGTTGGATTGAGCGATTATAAATTAACCAATGCGCCGCAGTATAATGGTTTCTGGAATCAAGATATTCAATTAAGACAACAGCGTGTAGAAACTACAACATATAAAGGAGAAAAGTATCGTTATTTAGTTTTGAGTAGGGCCTTATTGATTCCTCAGAAATCAGGAGAATTAGAAATACCTGCTGTAGGTTTAGACGCCTTGGTAGATGTACCTACTGGTAAAGGAGATTTCTTTGGTAACCCAATTACAAGACGTGTTACCTTAAGTACTAAAACTAAAGCTAGAAAAGTAAAGGTGAAGGCCTTACCGTTAGAGGGGCAACCTGAAGACTTTAATGGAGCTGTTGGTAAATACGATTTCTCAATTTCAGCTACAAAAGATATTTTAAGAGCCAATGAAACTACGCAAGTAAGTGTTAGTGTTACTGGTAAGGGTAATTTAAAGTTGTTTGAATTACCAGAAATTGAGACGCCAAATGAGTTGGAGGTCTATACTCCTGAGCATTCAGAAGATGTGAGAACTACCTTAACCGGTTTATCAGGTACAGTTAAAGACAGTTATACGATAGTACCAGAGTACAAAGGAAAATATAGAATTCCAGAAGTGTCATTCTCGTATTTTGATGTTGACGATGAAGTTTATAAAACGATAACAACAGAGCCGTTGATAATTGATGTAGCTGAAGGAAAAAGTTTACCGTCAGAATCTACTGATGAAGTAGCAGAAGTAAAGGTTACAAAAGAGCCTGTAGTTGCCGTTGCAAATGACTTTAAGTTTATACAATTGCGCAGCGCATTTCAACCTGCTACGAGATCATATTTCTTTAAATCGTCTACATTTTATACCTTATTGTTAGTTCCTTTTATCTTGATACCAATTGCTTTGTTTATCAGCAAGCGTAAAGAACGATTAGATAGTGATGTTGAAGGAAAGCGTTTGCGTAAAGCAGATAAATTAGCGAGAAAGTACTTGTCTCAAGCAAAGAAACAATTAGGTAAAAAAGAAGCATTTTACATTGCTCTAGAGAAAGCATTGCACAATTACTTAAAGGCTAAATTAAAGGTAGAAACATCTGAGATTAGTCAAGAGCGAATTTCAGAATTATTACAAGGTAGAAATGTTAGTGAGGCAACTATTAAGGAATTAATAGAAGTATTAAACGATTGCGATTTTGCGCGCTATACACCTACAACAAATGTTATGATGCAGCAAGAGTTTGATAAAGCAAAAGTGGTATTGGCTAAATTAGATAAGCAAATTTAAGATGAGGTTAGTAGTTTACATAGTAGCATTGTTGTTTTGTGTTGCGAGTTATTCGCAAGACACACAAGCCTTGTTTGAACAGGCTAACGAGCAATACCGTACGGAGAAATATCAAGATGCCATAGATAGTTACCACCAGATAGAAAATCTAGGGTGGGTAAGTGATGCCTTGTATTTTAACTTAGGGAATAGTTACTACAAACAAAATAAGGTGGGTCCTGCGATTTACTATTATGAAAAAGCGTTGCAGTTAAACCCATTGCATACCGATGCACAAACCAACCTAATTTTTGCCAATAGGTTGGCATTAGACAATATTGAACCGTTACCAAAAACCATCGGACAAAAATTCGCTGATTCAATTATCTACCCATTGAGTTTTGATATCTGGGCCGTATTAGCAGTAATCGCTTCTTTTTTAACGGTTATTTTATTCTTGTTGTATTACTTTTCTTATAGCTCAAGAGCCAAATTATTGTTTTTTAACACAAGTATTCTCAGTGCCGTTTTATTGGTGTTGAGTGTGGTATTTGCGTTTAAGGCATATGATTATAATTTAACCACCAAACACGCCGTGGTTTTTGAAAAAGTAACCGATATTAAAAATGCACCTACCTTAAATGCAGACAATGTGTTTAAACTTCATGAAGGAGCAAAAGTTGAGGTTGTAGACGCTATAGATGATTGGAAAAAAATCAAATTGGTAGACGGTAAAGAAGGTTGGGTAATTGCAGCCTATATTAAGGAGTTATAACAACTGCTGTATTTCTATATTTTAAAATTTCACTGTTTTTAGGGATTGTAGATTTAACTTTTTGTGTCTAAATTTATTTATTGTTAACTACTTGATTCAATATTGTTTTTTTCAATGATATGTTAGCCAGATATAGGATCAAAAATTTAAAAATACTTTTACCTGGAATAATATGTGTTTTAGTATTGTTTCTTACTAATATGTCAATTTGGTATTATCCTATAACTTTTGGGTTAGTCATTGGATTATTAAACTTTCGTAGACATGTTTATCAACCTTTTATTGGTGTGTTATTAAGTTTAGCGGCTTCGTTGGTTTCTTTTTGGGCAGCATATTTTTGTTTAGGCGTTTTTACTTCGCTGAGAAAGAAATTATATACTAATAATGAAATTATAGTAGATGATTTAACATTTTACGATGCTTTAATTACTCCATTTGTTATTACACCCTTACTAACATTTTTTTTCTATAGACATGTTTTTAAAATAGGTATATCAAGATCAGGTTTTTTTGTAATTATAGCAAGTGTACTATTATTAATATTGGTATTTAGTTTTTTTTGGTTTTATCTGCAAGAATTTAATTTTTCGAATAAATTGCCTTATATGATATGGCAATTAATTATGGCTACGGCTTTGCAAATTCTTATAAATAAAAAAGTTAATTGAAATTTCACTGTTTGTGGGGATTGTAGAACTATTATCTCGGCATTAAATTTGAATGAAATAATTCAACCATGAGTAATAGAATTTCAATATTGTTAATGCTTTTTTTATTAGTAGGTTCTACTGTATTCTCTCAATCTCGTGATCATTCGTTAGACTCTATTTTTTATGCTATTGTAAATCACACAGTTTCTAATCAAAGGTTCATAAGTTCTGATCTTGAAAACTTAAAGATTGAATTTCCTGAAGAGTATAAGGGAAAAAGAACTCCTAAGCTAAATTTGAATACAAAGGCTAAAAGATTAACAGATTTGATTTTTATAAACTTAAATGCTAAGCGAGATTTATATGAATTTTTTGGTATAGAATTACTTACTAATGCAATGGCTTTGAATTTAATAGATTTTGAAATGGATTCATCAAAACTATATTCAGATATCGAAATTGTAGATTCATCGCTGGGTTATACGTTTTCTCCTTTGATGCAATTGAATGAGTATTTACTAATTGCTTTTAAATATCGTTATACCTACAATAGTGCTGAAACAATGATTATGGTTTATAGATTTAATGAACAGGACAAAAGAATTGAATTTATCGATAATTTTCACCATCGAAAGATGTTTTCAATATATGATTAACAATTCCTTTTTGGTTATTTTTGTTATATGACCTTATTCGACTTACTCGACTTTATTGGTACTGCTGTATTTGCCATTTCTGGTGCCTTAGCCGCTATGCGCAGTAAATTTGATTCTTTTGGTGTTTTAATCTTGGCTGCTGTTACCGCTATAGGTGGTGGAACTTTAAGAGATGTGTTGGTGGGTAGAACTCCTGTTGGTTGGATGATTCATTGGGAGTATTTAATTGTAATATTAGTTTCGACCATAATTGCCATGATTTTTAGAAAACGCTTAGCGTATTTTAGAAAGACCATGTTTTTATTTGATGCAATTGGCTTGGGTATTTTTACAATTATCGGGTTTGAAATTGGTATGAGGTCTGGTTTACACCCTATTATTTGTGTGATTTTAGGTACAATGAGTGCTGCTTTTGGTGGAGTGATTCGAGATATCTTATGTGGTAAGGTTCCACTGATATTTCATAAAGAGGTATACGCTTCTTTAAGTATATTAGGAGCAATTACTTTTTACGTATTGTTACAAACTCCGGTACCAATTGAAATTAATTATGTAATTACAAGTGCGTTAGTAGTAGTATTGCGTATTATGGCTGTTAGATACCAATGGATTTGGCCAAAGTTTTACAAGACCATCAATTAAATTACTTCGTCTTCTTCTGGAGTATTGTCTTCTGGTTCGTTTAATTCTTTAATTTGATCTTCAACATCTTCTACAGTTAAGAAGTCTTGAAAAATAAGCGGTGCAAAGTCACGAACAGGTTCAAACAAAGTAGCGTCTTTTGTAGTGTCATCTGATACAAAAGGTAAATTTTTATTCAGCTTATCAAATACAATAAATACAACACTCAATAACAAAGCAAATTTTAAAACGCCAAAAGCACCACCTAATAATTTATTTAAAAAGCCAAGAGCTACGGCATCTGCAACTTTTGTAAAAAATCTTCCAACAAGAGAAATGATGAGGATAATGACTAAAAATGTAAGTCCAAAAGCAGCAATTGAAATATAATTATCTTCCCAATCCACATAGTTTAGCAACAAGCCTTCTGCTATGTAAGAAAAGTAAATCGCACCGTAAATTCCTGCTACTAGGGCAACCAAAGAAGCGAGTTCCATAAATAGCCCTTTGCTGAATCCGCGTATAAAGCCAATTAGCAACAAAACAATAATTACAATGTCAAATGTGTTCATAGTAGTTTGATAGGTGTTCAAATATAACGAAAAAATACCCCGTTCTATTTTGTAGTGTATCAGATTTGAATCGAGTAGATATTGTATCTTTGTACTATGATTGGAGAGCAGGAGTTAAAACAAAACTGGCAAGAAGTAGTCGCATTAATTTCAGATAAGTTTGGAGATGGCGAAACCTTAGATTTAGACGCTATTATTTATTTGATTGGAATACAAGAATTAGGAACCCCAAGAAAGTTTAAAAAAGACGAAAAAATCAATTTAATGCATATTGCTATTTGTCGTTTGTTAGAACCTTATGGTTATTACGAGTTTGATTTTTTTGACAACGATGGATGGCCGCATTATAAGGTAAAAGAAGAATTGCCAACCTTAAAACCTGGAGAACAATCTATTTTAATGAAAGAAGCTATTGTACGTTACTTTAAAGAATCTGAACTGATTTAAGTAACATTTACTTTTCTAATAATTTTTGATAACAGCCCCGGGAAGAATCGCTTGAGATAAACACTTGCTGTTTCTTTCGTACCACCAATAATTACTTCTCTTTTTTCTTGAGCAATTGCATGCATCATTTTTTTAGCAAAGACTTCAGGTAAAATGCCTTTGTCTGTAGCTGGGTCCATTTTGTTTTGCAAACTTCCATCACCAACCAGTGCATTAAATGATAGCTTGGTTCTAACATAACCAGGACAAATGAGGGTTACTTTTAATCCATCGTTAAAGGTTTCAGCTCTGAGGCTATCAAAAAAACCATGTAGTGCGTGTTTAGAGGCTGCATAAGTAGAGCGAACAGGAGTAGCCACTTTACCAACCACACTTGTTACCACAACAAAATGCCCCTTTTTTGAAGAAATAAAATAAGGTAACAGTGCCTTAGATAATGCCACAGTTCCCATATAGTTAATATCCATAATGCGTTTGTCTACTGCCAATGCAGTATCGATTGCTTTTGCGCGTTGACTCACGCCACCATTATTCACTAAAATGTCAATCGTACCGAAAAATGAAAGCGCTTCTTTTACAATAGCATCGAACTGTTCGTATTTTTCTAAATCTAAAGGAAGAATTTTAACCAGTTCTGGTTTACTGCAATTAGCCTTAACTTTTTCTAGCGATTCACGATTTCGAGACGATAAAATAAGTTGTGCATTTTGCTTCGATAATTCCAATGCCAATGCTTCTCCAATACCCGAAGAAGCCCCTGTAACCCAAACTACTTTATTGCTAAAATTCATTTCTAATTATTTGTTAGCAAAATACTCATTTTAAGTGTATTTTTGGTCGGATTCTTGTACACCTACTAAGAAACAGCTACATGATAAAAAAATGGACCTTTCTTTTATTGTTTGTGAGTTTTTACTTGCAAGCACAGCACACGGTTACTGTTGAAATTGAGTCAGAACAGCAATACGATCGTGTTATTTTGTATGGTTTATATGGTTCTTCGCAATCATATGTTGCCTTTGCAGATGTGCAATTTGGCATATTTGAATTGACCATGCCTGAAAATTCTAAGACAGGGATGTACCGTTTGTATTTTTCTAACAACGACTATTTTGATTTCATCTATAATCAAGAAAATGTAAAGGTAAAGTTTAAGGCTGAAAACCCGGAAGAAACAGCGGTTTTTGAAGTGTCTGTAGAAAATAAGATGTATCAATCTTATTTAAACGAAACAAGTGCTTTTCAATACAGAGTAGACTCAATTCAATACGCTCATTTTAGCAGCCCTTTGCCAATCAATAATGCCGCTTATGCAAAGGCTGTAGTAGCATTAGATTCGATTCAAAATTCCTTTGAAGAGGCTTCAGAAAATTTGTTAGCGCAGCATTTTATAAAAGTGAATAGAAAATACAATCAGCAAGAAATTCATTCGGATGTAAATGCATTTTTAAACGATACTAAAAATCACTTTTTCGATTATATCGACTTTTCTGATACCGCTTTATATCCTTCAACGTTTTTTGTGGACAAGGTGGTTGAATATGTGTTTTTTATCAATACAGCTGAAGATGTAAACACTGATATATTACTTAAAAAAGAAGCCATTACAAGAACTATTGAAGCTATTGGCGAAGAAGACTTTGTTAAAGGACAAATATTAGGATCTTTAATGTATGCTTTTGCTTCTGATGAACACATAGAATTGACAGAGTTTGTTAGAGCAAACTATTTAGAATTACCTGTTGAATTTCAGCAACAAGAATTACTTAAAACCATAGAAGGTATGTTGTCTACAGCTTTGGGGTCTAAGGCTCCAAATCTCTCTTGGGAAGAGGCTGGAGTTCAAAAAGATTTACATGGTTTAGAAGGGGCAGCTAACTATTTAGTAGTTTTTTGGAGCACGGACTGTTCACATTGTTTAGAAGAAATACCTCAATTGTATCAATGGGCTCAGGATAAAACAGGATTACAGATTGTAGCTGTTGCTTTAGAAGACGAACCTAAAGCTTTTGAAGAGCAAACCAAAACCATGCAAAATTGGATACATGTATTAGGATTAGGTAAATGGGAGAATGAATATGCCAAAGAGTATCAAATCAGTGCTACACCAAGTTATTTTGTGTTAGATGCTGATAAAAATATTATAGCTAAACCAGAAGAATTTAAAGACGTAAAAAGTTATTTTACGGAGTAGTATTGTAAAACTTCTCTTGATGTTTTTTAGCGTAATCCGTTAAAGTTTCAGCAATTTCTGGATTTGATTCAATCACATTTTTTGACTCCAACGGATCATTTTCCATATCGTACAATGCCAAAGGTTGCTTTAGGTCAATGTATTTTCCTGGGAGCCCATCGGCCCCAATAGAATCAAGTTCAATATAATTATGTTCTAAATGTAGTTTCCATTTTCCATCGCCAGAAGCGATTGCCTCCAAATTAGCAACGTTGCTATAAGCGTAATAGGTATGAGGAACATTTGTAAAAGATTCATTCAAATACGGCCATACGTTTTTCCCATCAATTTCGTGTTCTAAATTTATATTTGCTAAAGCACTTAGAGTAGGCAAAAGATCAATAGAATTAAATAATTTATTTGATGTGGTATTGCCTTTTAATTGAAGGGGATATTTAATAATACAAGCACTCCTAGTACCTCCTTCAAAAGAGGTGCCTTTATAAGATCTAAAAGGAGTTTTTCCAGCGTGATTGCCATATACAGCCCACGGACCATTATCTGATGTGAAGATTACTATGGTGTTTTCATCTAGATTGTTCTCTTTCAAAGTTGCTGTAATTTGACCAATGCTCCAGTCTATTTCGCTAATAACATCATAATACAAACCTTTACCTGAAATTCCTTCAAAATCATTACTAACGTATAAAGGTACATGAGGCATAGAGTAGGGTACATACAGTAAAAATGGTTCCTCTTTTTGATTTTTAATAAAGTCTACAGATTCTTGAGTAGCCCATTGCGTTAATTGTTTTTGATGTGCTCCTGTAACTTTATCTATGGTTACTTTGCCGTTTTTCCAATATTGCAAAGGAAATTTCCCCCAATATCTTGGGTTTTCCGGATGATGCTCCCACATGTCATTTGAGTACATTAACCCAGCACTATAATCAAAACCGCGATCATGCGACCTAGTGCCTTCTTGATCACCTAAATGCCATTTTCCAAAGATGCCAGTAGTATATCCATTTTGTTTAAAAATTTCAGCCATGGTTGGATAAATGGTATCCAATCCTTTTGCTTTTGGTGGATGTGCTCCAAACACTTTTGTTCTCCCTGGATAAGAACCTGTAAGTAAAGCAGCTCTTGAGGCAGAACAAATTGCTTGTGGCACATGAAAGTTTGTGTAGGTTACACCTTCTGATGCTAATTTGTTTACATGTGGTGTTTCGGCAATAACATTATTTGAGTCAGTAAATGGATTAAAGTCGGCAAATCCCGCATCGTCTAGAAAAAAGATGACAACATTTGGTTTTTCAGGAGTGGATTGTTGGGTGCAACTTATACAATAGAATCCTAATAGGATTGCAGTGAATAATACACGGAATTTCATTTGGTTGTTTTTTACGTTTGCTAAAAATATAGAAAAGCATCTACAATATGTTCTATTTTTAATTTATTTGCCTCTTTTAGAATCGCAATAATATCAAATCGAATTTCTTTGTCACTATTTTGCTCTTTTGCATAGGCATCCATAGCAAGAACTAAAAGTTGAATTTTTTTCTTAGACACAAAATCTTGTGGATCTCCGAAATAATCAGAAGATCGTGCCTTTACTTCAACAGCAATAAGGGTGTTATCTTTTTCAGCGATTATATCTACTTCAGCTTTTTGATATCGCCAATTTTTTTCAAGTATGGCATAACCATTAGTTTTGAGATGTTCAATCGCAAGTGCTTCTCCTTTTTTACCAAACTCATTGTGCTGTGCCATACACTTATTTTTTGCGAAGCTCTGTGATATAGCGTTTGGTTTCTTTGCGCACTTTTGGAGCCAGAATTACCGTAGTTAACATTGTTGGAACTGCCATAAGTGCAAAAGCACTATCTATTAAACCTAGCACTAATGTTAAACTTGTAGTGGTACCTAAAAGGATACTTGCTATATAAATGTAGTTGTAATACTTTTTTCTATGGGCTCCGAAAATAAATGACATGGCCTTGGTGCCATAATACGAATAAGAGAACAACGACGATATACTAAAAATTGCAACGCAAAGCATTAATGCGTATGTGCCATAAACGGGCATTGCATCGCTAAATGCTACAGCGGTTAAGCTAACTCCATTGACATCACTTGATTGCCAAACACCTGTTACCAAAATTGCTAAGGCGGTTAATGTACAAACCACAATGGTGTCTATAAATGGTCCGAGCATTGCTACTAAACCTTCTCTTATTGGCTCAGATGTTTTAGCGGCGCCATGTGCCATAGGGGCGGTACCAATACCAGCCTCATTTGAGAACGCGCCTCTCTGAACTCCGTAAATTATTAAGGCACCTAACGCTCCACCAAATAATGACTCATTATCAATAAAATTTGCTGAAAATGCGTCTGTAAAAATCAGTTGTAAATACTTTGGTACTTCTTCTATATGTGTAGCTAAAATGATTGCTACAAGAACAAAATAAAGTAATACCATAGCAGGAACTAATCTAGAGGTAACTTTTCCAATGCGCTTTAAACCTCCTAGAATTACAATGGAAGTTATAACAATCAATACCATACCAATGGCAATATTGGAAGTAAGACTTACCTCATAACCATTCGGAATTAAAACAATATCATTTATTGCCTGTGTTAATTGATTGACATTAAAAATAGGTAAGGCTCCTAACATTAAGCAAGCACTAAAAAATACTGCTAGAGGTTTCCATGCTTTACCCAATCCTTCGGTAATCATATACATTGGGCCACCCTGAATTTCACCGGCACTATCTTTACTACGATACATAATAGCCAAAGCAGCCGTAAAAAATTTTGTACTCATACCAACAATGGCGCTTACCCACATCCAAAAAATGGCTCCAGGGCCACCAATAGCAATAGCTACGGCAACGCCAGAAATATTACCCATTCCAACGGTTGCAGATAGGGCAGTAGTGAGCGCTTGAAAATGACTGATTTGACCTGGATCATTTGGATCGTTGTATTTACCTCTCAATAATTGAATAGCATGTCCGAAAAATCGAAATTGTAAAAAGCGAGATACAATTAACAAATACAATCCTCCGCCAATCAATAAAATCAGTAATGGAAGTCCCCAAACAAAAGAGGAGAAGTCTGAAACAAGTTGTTCGATAAAAGTCATTAAAAATCTAATGTGGTATGAACTTTAGAAACAGACAAAGTTACTTTTTTTCCAAAAATTAAAGCTCGGTTGTCGTCTTCATGACCTGCAGGAAAATTAAATGCCACAGGAAAATCATAGGAGTCAACAACATCTAAAATGAGCTGTTCTATACTGGAACCCCATTCTGTTGTATTCTCTCGAATGTTACTCATATCTCCAATAATTAAACCATTGAGATTGTCAAAATAACCAGCTCGTTTTAAACTTTGTAACATGCGATCTATATGATATGCATATTCGCCAATTTCTTCTATAAACAAGATTTTTCCATCAGTATTAATGCTAGAGCGAGAGCCTAACATTGTATGTAATAAGGTAAGGTTGCCTCCAACCAATTCGCCTTGTACGTTGCCTAATTTGTTGTATTCTGAAGCATCAATTTCATAGTTTAATTGCTCTCCAAAAAGGGCTTTTCTAAAGGTGTCAATACTTTGATCTAAGTTCTTTAAATCTTCAGTAAGACTCGTGCAAAGAATTGCTTGAATACTCTGATAACCAAGTACATTTAAATCGTTGTGTATTGCAGTGATATCGGAATAACCAATAATCCATTTCGGCGATTCTTTAAACTTGGTGTAGTCTAAATTATCTATTATTCTAACAGCGCCATAACCACCTCTTGCACACCAAATTGCTTTAATATTTGGGTTGTCTAAAGCTATTTGAAAATCTTCTGTACGTTCCTTGTCTGAACCCGCAAAATGATTTCCATCTTTAAATACATGCTGACCTACTAGAATTTCAAGCCCCCAACTTTTTAATAAATTGGTAGCACGTTGTATATGTGCTTCTTTATTTTTTAAAATTCCTGAAGGCGCAACTATTGCAATAGTATCTCCTTTTTGTAAATAAGGTGGTTGAATCATTGTTTTTTTATCATTTTGAGCCGATAAACAATTCGATAGCAATAGGGTGAAAATCAAAAGAATTAAAGGTCTCCCCATCATACATTTGGCTTTTGGTAAATATAGCGATTTCGTTGCATACAATGCATTAAAATGCCTTTAGATCTGCTGCTTTAAAACGAAGAAATTACGTACTTTTGTGCCTTCAAATAAAGACAAATGGCAAAAAGATATACTATTACTTCTGCGCTTCCTTATACCAACGGTCCGGTTCATATTGGGCACTTAGCGGGAGTGTATGTTCCTTCTGATATTTATGCACGTTATTTAAGATTAAAAGGAAATAATGTAGCTTTTGTTTGTGGTTCAGATGAGCATGGAGTACCTATTACTTTAAAAGCCAAAAAAGAAGGAATTACTCCGCAACAAGTGGTAGATAAATATCACGCCATCATTAAAAAGTCTTTTGAAGATTTTGGAATTTCATTCGATAATTATTCAAGAACGTCTGCAGAGGTTCATCATAAAACGGCATCAGAATATTTTAAAAACTTATACGAGCAAGGTAAGTTTATTGAGAAAACAGAAGAGCAGTTGTACGATGAAACTGCACAGCAGTTTTTAGCAGATAGATTTGTTATAGGCACATGTCCTAAATGCGGAAATGAAGAAAGTTATGGTGATCAGTGTGAGCGTTGTGGTACTAGCCATAATGCAACAGATCTTATAAATCCTAAAAGTGCGATTACTGGTAATGTGCCAACATTGAAACAAACAAAGCATTGGTATTTACCTTTAGATGCTTATGAGTCTTGGTTAAAAGAATGGATTTTGGTTGGGCATAAAGCAGATTGGAAGACCAATGTGTTGGGTCAAGTAAAGTCTTGGGTAGACGATGGTTTGAGACCGAGAGCAGTAACTAGAGACTTAGATTGGGGAATTCCTGTACCTGTTGAAGGGTCAGATGGCAAAGTGTTGTATGTTTGGTTTGATGCACCTATTGGTTATATTTCATCAACAAAGGAGTGGGCCGAAAAGAAAGGAATTGATTGGGAACCTTATTGGAAAGATAGGGATACCAAATTGGTTCACTTTATTGGAAAAGATAATATTGTATTTCACTGTATTATTTTCCCAGCGATGTTAAAGGCACATGGAGATTATATTCTACCAGAAAATGTGCCAGCCAATGAGTTTTTGAATTTAGAAGGAAATAAAATTTCGACTTCTAAAAACTGGGCAGTTTGGTTGCACGAGTATTTAGAAGATTTTCCCGGTAAACAAGATGTATTGCGTTATACTTTAACAGCCAATGCACCTGAAACCAAAGACAACGACTTTACTTGGAAAGATTTTCAAACAAGAAACAACAGTGAGCTAGTAGCAATCTTTGGAAACTTTATCAATCGTGTTGTTGTTCTAACAAACAAGTACTACACTGGTATTGTACCTACACCCAATGAATTTGAGGCTGTAGATGAAGAAACTCTAGCTAAAATGAAAGACTACCCGAGTATTATTGGGCATTCAATTGAGCGTTATAGATTTAGAGAGGCCCTTGGTGAATTGATGAATTTAGCCCGATTAGGAAATAAGTATTTAGCGGATGAAGAGCCTTGGAAACAAGTAAAAGAAAATCCAGAGCGTGTACAGACCATTATGTATGTTGCGCTACAAATAAGCGCTGCTTTAGCAACCTTAGCAGAACCATTTTTACCTTTTACTTCTGATAAATTGAAAGGAATTTTAAAGGTGAATTCTGAAGCAGTTCAAATTTCTTGGATTGATGTTGAAGCTAAAGAAGTATTGGTAGCTGCAGGACATCAAATTGGTAAAGCTGAGTTGTTATTCAATAAAATTGAAGATAAAGAAATTGAGGCTCAGTTGGCAAAATTGGAAGCTACAAAGCAGGCCAACGAGGCTGCAAATAAAACGGTAGAACCTCAAAAAGATACGGTTGCTTTTGATGACTTTTTGAAATTAGATATCCGCATAGGAACGATTTTAGAAGCAGAGAAAGTTCCAAAAACTAAGAAATTATTGAAGCTTAAAGTTGATGTTGGAATTGATACTCGAACAATTGTGAGTGGTATTGCCGAAAGCTTTAAATCAGAAGATATTATTGGGCAACAAGTAAGTGTGTTGGTTAATCTAGCTCCTCGAAAAATTAGAGGTGTTGAAAGTCAAGGAATGATTTTAATGACTGACACCCCTGATGGTAAATTAGCTTTTATAGAACCAGAACAAGCTGTTGAAAATGGAGAGAGTGTGAGCTAACAGTTTAAAATATTGTAATAAAAAGGGCGTGCATTTGCACGCCCTTTTTTATGTTAGTATAAATTGTAATTTAATAATTACTCAAATCAAAAAACTCAAAAGCTGGTAATGCTTCGTTATTGTTAAAAGCGTCAAAAAAAGTAGCGTTATCCCAATGAGAACCTTCTCCCCAAGCAGTTTGTGTATTTGATGTTACCCAAGCAGGTTCCCAGTATAATACACCTAATCCATTGGCATTTTTTACCTCGTTTGTTAAGTCGATTAGGTAATCTAATTGTCCTTGAGCTGTTGCTGGATAACCTGAAATCAAAGCATCATTACCAAGAATATTATTTGCGTTGTCTACATTTTGTAAACTATGCGGATAAGCAGTTTCAACAATAAATACGGGTTTCCCAAATTGGGTTTGCAAAGAAGCAATTGCTGTATCAATCTGATCCAAACTATAGTCAGACCATTTCGGGTAGTACGAAAGCGCTATAATATCAAATGCAGTTAATCCATTTTGATACGCTTGTTCAAACCACCAAAATGCATTTTCAGGTTGAGCTATGTGCAGCAAGGTTTGAATGTCTGTATTATAATTTGAATTAAAATCTTTAACGGCATTTAAGCCTGATTGCAATAATGTGCTGTTACGATCCCAATTAATTGGTCCGGGAGTGCTACCAGGATATTGCATGACTTCTATATTAATTTCATTGCCTATCTGAACCATTGTTGGCACCACGCCGGCAGTTCGAAATTGCTCTAATGTATTATAGGTATAATTATATACTGTTTCTGCCAGTTCTTCCGTATCCGTAATATGTGCCCATGTTGCAGGAATTTCTTGTTTTTGAGGGTCTGCCCAAAAGTCTGAATAATGGAAATCTAACAAGGTTTCCATTTGTGCAGCTTTTGCTCGTAACATGGTTTTTTTGACATCCTCAAAATCTGAATACCCCTTAGGTGGAGTGTGCCATAATCGCACCCGAACCATACTTGAACCTGCTTCAGAAAAGAGTGTGAAAGGATCGATTAAATTCCCATTTTTACGATATGTTGCTCCAAAATCTTCTAGTTCATTTACATAAGACAAATCTGTGCCTAGATAAAAAGCATTAGGTGTTTCAGTCGGAGGATTCGGATCTGCTTCTTGTGCATCTGAATCAGAACAGCTCGATAATGGGAGTACAAAAAATAAGATAGCTACTTTTAAGCCGATGTGGTGTATGTGTTTAAAATAATCCATGAATTTGGGCATCTATTCGCTCTATAACAGAAGCCAAATCTTCAGGATTATCGACAAAGTTTAAATTATCTACATCAATTACGAGTAATTTACCTTTGTTGTACTGACTAATCCAAGCTTCATAGCGCTCGTTTAACCTACTTAAATAATCAATGGAGATTGAGTTCTCGTAGTCGCGTCCTCTTTTGTGAATTTGCCCCACAAGGGTTTCTATGCTTCCTCTTAAATAAATTAATAAATCTGGAGGTGTTACCAAGTTTTCCATTAATTCAAATAAAGATGCATAGTTTTGAAAATCGCGATTAGTCATCAATCCCATTGCGTGTAAGTTTGGTGCGAAGATGCTTGCGTCTTCATAAATGGTACGATCTTGAATAATGTCTTTTCCACTTTTACGCAATTCTAAAACTTGACGAAATCTGCTGTTTAAAAAATATACTTGCAAGTTAAAACTCCAACGTTCCATTTCACCGTAAAAATCATCTAAATATGGGTTTTCATCCACAGATTCAAAGTGAGGTTCCCATTTGTAATGTTTGGCTAAAAGCTTGGTTAGAGTCGTTTTACCTGCGCCAATGTTTCCTGCAACAGCTATATGCATGTGTCAAATTTTTATAAGGCTAATTTAGTTATTTTTTTGATGATATTTTGTTTCTAATAAAGCTAAATATTGGTCAAAAATTAGTGATTTATTTTCACCAATTAGCGTAACAGAATTAAAATTGCTTTTCATTTCTATCGGAACAAAATTGGCAATAACAGGAGAAGAACTAATTACTTTTTTTAATTTATAATCATATAATTCTAATACCTGAGCGGTTTCGTTATAGCGCCAAATGGTATTAACAATGCCTTTGTTTACAAAAAGTATAGTTGGAATAAAGCGTAATTCATGAATTTGATTTAATCTATTATCTAGTATGACAACAGCATTAAAATCGGCATAAAAAACAACAATTTCTAACGTATTTACAAAATCTACACTGGTTACATTGCCAAGTGCTAGATTTTGGTAATTGTAGGTTTCTTGATCTGTAGTTTTATAAAGAATATTGTTTTCTAATGTATAAGTAGCACTAAAAATATCGATTCCTAATGTATCTATTTCTGTGCTTTGAGCGAAGATGGTAATACCAAAAAGAAGGGGTAAAAAGAAAGTAAAGCGCTTCATAGTATCAAAGATACTTAAATTGGTTAACATATCATTTTATAACCAAAACCTCGCACGTTTAGTATTTGAATACTGCTATCTTTCTTCAATTTTTTACGTAGTTTCGAGATAAAGACGTCCATGCTTCTCGCGTTAAAAAAATCGTCTTCACCCCACAATTTTTTAAGAATAATAGACCGATCTAAAACTTCGTTCTTTTTGCTGTACAAATGCCAAAGCAGCTGTGCTTCTCTATGAGTAAGGTTGGTGCAGTCATTTTCAAAACACAACTCTTGTTTGAGTAAATTAAAAGAGTATAGGCCAATAGCTACATCATTACTTTGTGTTTTTTGTCTTTTTAGTAGTGCATTGATTCGGACAATCAATTCCTCCATACTAAATGGTTTTTTTAGATAATCATTCCCTCCAATTTCAAAGCCTTCAACCACATCTTTCACCTGTGATTTGGCGGTTAAAAATAAAATGGGAATTTGACTATCTAACGCTCTAATTTCTTTGGCCAAAGTAAAGCCATCTTTTTTAGGCATCATGACATCTAGTACCAACAATTGCGGACTATCATTCAAATAAGCTTGCAAAGCGGCTTCTCCATCTTGACAAAACATCACTTCAAAGTTTCGAGTTTCTAAACTCTCTTTGATTATCTGTCCTAAACTAGGTTCGTCTTCTGCTAAGAGGATTTTAGTTGTCATTCCAAGTAATTTTAAAAACGGTTTTACCAGGTTCGCTAGAAGCTACAAATAAGGATGCATTATGTTTATTAAGTACTTTTTTGGTGTAGTGTAATCCAATACCGAAACCTTTTATGTTATGTACATTTCCTGTTGGGATTCTGTAAAACTGGTCAAATATCTTTTCTTGCTGATTTTTAGCAATTCCTTTTCCATTGTCAATTATCAATATTGAAGCGTCATCTTGAATAAGAATTTCTACCATTCTGTTTCCGTATTTTATGGCATTATCAATCAAATTTAATACTGCATTTTCAAAGTGGAGGATGTCTAAATTTAACTCTTTATTACTTAATGCCGAAGAAAACTGAATGGTACAAGTTGGGTTAGCAATTCGTTGCTTTTCTACTAAAGATTGAACCAATGCAACAATATCTACCAATTCTTTTTCTAGATTGAATCTACCATTTTTTAAGGTGGCTGTTTCTAGCAGTTTTTCAACCATCAAATGTAACTTGCCTAACTGCTCTTGAGACATGTTTACATATTTGTTAGCCCTTTCTGGATCTTTAATGGCATCAAAATTTTGTAATCCTTCTAAAGCAACACCAATAGTAGCAATCGGAGTTTTAAACTCATGTGTAATATTGCTGATGAGGTCGTTTTTAATATCAGATAATTTCTTTTGCTCATTAATGATTTTCAATAAATAGACCAAGCAAAGAATTACAGCACTTGATAGAATTAGTGAGAGAAAAATGCCGAAGGAACTCTTTTTTAAGGCCGATAAACTAGGGTCTTTATAATAGGTTGTGAAAAATTGATTCTGGCGTAAATAAGTAGATTTTGAACTCACTTTATACTCGAACAATTGATTCGAAGCTCTATTGGTTTGAGAGATACTATCGTTTGTTTTTAGTTCAAAATAATAGGGTGTAGAGATACTGTTTTTTGCCAACTGATTTAAAAAAAGAGAGTCCATCTGTTGGAGGTTTAAAGTATCTGTAGAAAATGCAATCATTACAGATTGAATACCTTTTAAAACTCGAATACTATCTACACTTTTTTTATCGTGGTATACACGCAACGGTTTCTTTTCAATAACTGGATCGTTCTGATTCAGTTCTTTCAACTCTGCACTATCACCATCAAATAAGAGCTCATTAATAAGTTCTGGCATTTTTGCGTACTCATTTGGATCGTCAGTTTTAATTTCTAATGAGTTGATAGTAAATTTTGCCTTTTTCTTTTTTGGTGACGAATCTGATTCTTCAGGGTAAAAATTAGCGAATAAGTTGTAGTCATTATTAAGGCTATCAACATTAATTATAGTAAGAAACTTGTCTTTTGAAAGCGTGCTGTAATA
This sequence comes from Urechidicola sp. KH5, assembly GCF_054661455.1. Classification (NCBI taxonomy): domain Bacteria; kingdom Pseudomonadati; phylum Bacteroidota; class Flavobacteriia; order Flavobacteriales; family Flavobacteriaceae; genus Urechidicola; species Urechidicola sp. KH5. The sequence continues at coordinate 774,290 of NZ_BAAFSW010000001.1, read as the reverse complement.
CTCATCAATGGCATTGTCTAAACTACTCTGTATTTCGTTGTTTACACGTACTTTATTTTCGGAGTAATTTTTATAATTCCAATAAAATTGCACTCCAATTGTTGCTACAATTGTGAGTGCAATAGAAAGAATTATCCATTGATATTTTTTAGTATTCATACTATAAAATCAATTAAGCTTTATCTAGTTCGCGTTTCTAACTTAGAAATTTTGGACAAGGTTTTAGACATTTGTTTGGTTAATTTATCTATTTCAGATGATTTACCTGTAACCTTAAACTCAAGGTTGTCTATATAAACATCATCACCTTCTTCTTTCTCAGCTTTGTTTGTGTAAACAAATGCTAAGGTAATGGTTTCTTCAGGATTATTATTTTCAAATATTTCATGAATCGAAGCCCAGTCAAAAGAAGTTAATTCTTCAAAATTGTCGGTCTCTATTTTAAAATCTGCAACTTTAGTTATCTTGGTTTTTGTATAGGTTGTTTTTTGACTAAATCCTACATAAGAAAGCAATAAAAGAGCGATTAAAAGAATTCCGTATTTTTTCATAATTATTTGTTTTTTTGGTTTTACGTGGTTCAAAAGTAGCGAGTTAAATGCGAAGAAAAAAGGTGGTTAACACTCGTTAACACTACTTAACGCTGTGTTGTAAAAGCACCTCATACATTTGTAACGACAAAACCAAAAAACTGAAAAAATGAAAAACCTAGTATTAACATTACTATTAATTGCAACTACATTTTTTGCGAATATTTTTGCGCAAGAATTTCAAGGACAAGCTTATTATCAAACACAACGTAAAGTTGAGATTGGACTCGATGATAATAGAATGACAGACGATCAGAAAGCCAAGATGCAGGCCATGTTAAAGAAGCAATTTGAACGCACTTTTATTTTGACCTTTAATAAAGAGGCTTCCATTTATAAGGAAGAAGAATCGTTAGAAACTCCTCAGGCAAATGTGAGTTCTGGAGGAATTAGAGTGATGTCTATTGGAGGCGGTGGAGCTGGATTAAAACACTATAAAAACACTAAAACTAAAATTTATGCCGAAGAAGAAGACCTTTTTGGGAAACCATTCTTGGTAAAAGATTCACTGCGTGTCTACAATTGGGAATTAACTGAAGAATCTAAAGTAATTGGTAAGTACTTATGTTTTAAAGCGGTGGCAACTTTTGAAACAGAGGGAATGAGTATTCGTTTTGATAGTGATACTGATGAAGAAGCAGAAAAGGAAGAAACAATTGATAAACGTGAGATTGTAGCATGGTATACACCTGAAATTTCTGTTAGTAATGGTCCAGATGATTTTTGGGGCTTACCAGGATTGATTTTAGAATTGCACGATGGAGATAATATGAGTTATTTGTGTACTAAAGTTGTTATGAATAGTAAAGACAAAACCGATATAAAAGCACCAACAAAAGGGAAACAAGTTACCGCTGATGAATACGAAGTTTTAATGCGTGAAAAAATTGAAGAAATGCAAAAGAACTTTGGAGGTAGAGAACGTAAAGGAGAAGATGGAGGTACATTTAGTATAAGAATTGGGGGGTAATTTTTTAGTTTGATTTAAACCTATTGCAATTATTATAGTCTTAATTTTGGACTAATTGTAAATAGTTGTCAAATGAATCAATTTTTAAAACCAATCTTACTAACTTTTTTAGTAACTGCAAGTGCATTTGCACAAGACTTTCAAGGGAAAGCAGTTTACCAATCTAAAACTCAAATAGAATTAAACTTAGACAGTTCTCAAATGTCTCCTGAACAAAAAGAACGTATTAAAAAACGTATGAAAGACATGACTGAGAAAGAATTTGTCTTAAGTTTTACCAAAGCTGAATCTTTGTATAAAGAAGAAGAGAAATTAGAACAACCTGGTCAAAGTGGTGGTAGAATGCGCTTTGGTGGATTTGGAGCAGGAAAGACTTATAAGAACACAAAAGACCAAGTGTTTTTGCAAGAGCAAAATCTAATGGGAAAAGAGTTTTTAGTGACAGATAGTCTAGAAAACTACGTATGGGAGTTTCAAGACGAATCAAAAGTAATAGGGCAACACTTAGCATTTAAAGCTATTGCTAAAAAAATGGTTCCCAATACACCGTCATTTAGATTTGGCAGAAGAGGAGGAAATAGTCAAAATAGTGAAAATGACGAACCGAAAGACTCTCTTAAAGAAATCGAAATTGTGGCGTGGTATACTCCAGAAATTCCTGTGAGTCATGGCCCAGGTGAATATTGGGGATTACCGGGTTTAATTTTGGAGGTTAACGCAGATAATACCACCATTTTGTGTACAAAAATTGTAATAAACCCTAAGGAGAAAGCAGAAATTAAAGCACCTAAAAAAGGATCTAAAGTTACACGAGAAGAGTTTTCGGAAATACGAATAGAAAAAATGAAAGAGATGCGTGAAATGTACGGAGGCAGAAGAAGCCAAGGGCAACAGCGCAGAGGAATCTAACCAAGAATAAACGGACTTATTTATTATGAAACAACTATTTACAATTGCGATTGTATTCATATCCTTTTGTGCCTATTCTCAAACGGCACGTTTAGAAGGAACAGTAAAAGACAGTGTAGGAAATCCACTTGAATTGGCAAATATTATTGCTTTGGTTCAAGGTACGAGTAAGGTAGAATCATACTCTATTACCAATGATAAAGGTGAGTTTAAATTGGTTTTACCAACCAATCAGAGCTACAATTTGCGTATAAGTTATATTGGTTTTGTAACAGCTACAGATTCGTTGTTTATTCCGGATGGGTCCTCGGTAGAAACGCGCAATTTCACTTTGTACGAAGAAGAAAACACCTTGGATGATGTGGAACTCACGTTTGAAATGCCAGTAACTATAAAAGGAGATACCATTGTCTATAATGCAGATTCTTTTAATAATGGTACTGAAAAGAAATTGGAAGACGTTCTTAAAAAATTACCAGGAGTTGAAATTACCGAAAATGGAGAGATTGAAGTAGAGGGGAAAACAGTTCAGAAGGTTATGGTTGAAGGCAAAGACTTTTTTGATGGCGACTCCAAAGTAGCCTCTCAAAACATTCCTGCTGATGCGGTAGATAAAATTGAGGTGTTAAGAAATTATAACGAAGTAACTCCTATGCGAGGTGTTGGCGATGATTCTGATAATATAGCTTTAAACATTAAACTAAAAGAGGGTAAAAAGAACTTCTGGTTTGGAGATGTAAAAGCGGGTGTTGGCGAAGATGAAGGGTATTTAGTGCATCCTAAATTGTTTTATTACAGTCCAAAAACCAGTATCAATATTATTGGAGATATGAATAATATTGGAGAGGTGCCATTTACGCGTCAAGATTATTTTCGATTTACTGGTGGTTTCAGAAATATTATGAATAGGGGTGGCACATCATTCAACGCTGGAAATGCAGGGTTAGGTCTATCTGGTTTGCAGAACAATATGGCCAATGAAATAGAAACTAAGTTTGGCGCTGCTAATTTTAGTTATACGCCTAAAGAAGCATGGACCATTAGTGGCTTTAGTATTTTTAATGATCAAGATGTAGAGATGATTACCAATACAATAATTCAAAACATTGTTACTGGTACCATAGAAAATAGAACCAATTTAACACGTCAAAACACAAAATTAGGCTTGTTTAAATTCAGTTCTACCTATAAGCCAGATAACAATACACAATTTGATTATGATGTGTTATTAAAAACTTCAAGCTCTTCAGAAGAAGAGATGATCAACTCTCAATTAAATGATGGTACCGAAGAGAATATTGTAAATCGTCAAAAAGAAAAACCAACATCGGTAAATCAAAATTTGAATTATTATAAGGTGATGGATGATAAGAACATTTTTTCTTTTGAGGCGCAGCACATGTATCAGAATGAAAATCCATATTTGAATTTTTTAAGAAATAACCAACCGTTTGAAGATATTATACCAACTGATCCAGAGACGATTTATAATATGAATCAGAACGAGCAGAATATTACAAGTAAGTTAGATGCAAAGCTTGATTACTATTTTATTTTAAACCGTAAGAGTAATTTAAACTTTACACTTGGTACTACTTTAAGTGAACAGCGCTTTGATTCTGGTATATTTCAAATATTAAGTAATGGTGGTAAGAAAGATTTTGACGAGCCCGAATTAAACAATGATGTTACCTATAATTTTACAGATCTATTCTTAGGTGTGCATTACAAAGCGGTGGTTGGTAAATTTACATTTACACCTGGATTTAATGTGCATAATTATATTACAAAAGATCAGCAATTAGGAGATTCGTACAAACAGAACGATTTCAATTTTACTCCAGATTTATTGATTCTATTTAAGATTAAACAGTCTGAAACGCTTCGTTTTAATTATAGAATGACTAGGCAGTATACAGATATAAATAATATTGCTGAAGGCTATGTGTTAAATAATTTTAACTCGTTATTTCAAGGTAACCGTTACTTAGAGAGTTCTTTGGTAAACCGTTACTCATTAGATTTCTTTAGTTTTAGCATGTATAATTTTACCAATATAAACGCAGCGATTACTTATACCAAAACTGTAGATGCAATTAAAAATCGTTCTGTTTTTTCAGGTAGAAATCAAACAATTTCAGAACCATTTAATTCAAATTTGGCAGACGAAACATTAACGGCACGCGCTAATTATGGTAGAAGATTCGGAAAGTTTAAAGTAAATGGTCGTATTAATTTAAGCTATAATAAATTCAATGGTTTTGTTGAAGATACACCAGATGTATCTGAAAGTTATAATCAGAATTATACGGTTAGTTTTGCGACCAATTTTAAAACTGCTCCGAATATTGAAGTAGGTTACAACAAATCTTTTAATGATTACCAATCGTCCTTTAGTGAAAATAAATTTACTACAGACAGACCATTTGCGAGATTAGACGCGGTGTTCTTAAAACACTTTAGTTTTGTAGCAGACTATAGCTATTACAATTATTCAAATGATGCCGGTACTGTAGAAAATAAATATTCGTTTTTAGATGCTACTTTGTTCTTTCAAAAAACCGATAGTAAATGGGAGTTCAGTGTTTCTGGCAAGAACTTAACAGATAACGAAGCCATAAATAGAGATAATTTTGTGCCAAACTTTAGTACGAGTACTTCAAGTTATTTAGTAATGGGTAGGCGAGTAATGTTTAACATAAAGTACAATCTTTAATCATTTTTTTAAGTAGTTTTGCTGCTTAACTATTTTTTATGAAAAAGACACTTTTTATATTTTTTGGAGCACTATTGTTTACAATTGGATTTCAAGCTCAAAGTTTTGAAATAACTCCACAATTCGGATATCAAATTAATTCGAAACTGAACTATAATGGTGGTTATGTAAAACTACCTGGTGGAGAGCAATACGGAGTTACCGGAAGTTTTAATACAGGAAATCGCATAAATTTTGAATTTTCTTGGACACATCAGGACAGTGAGATTAGAATTAAAGATATTTTATTTAACCCTTATGAAGAGCGTAATTGGGGAGATGTGGCAATTAATCATTATTTGTTTGGGGCAATTCAAGACTTTGGTAATGACGATCAAGTAAAACCATTTTTTGGCGTTGCCATTGGTTGGTCTACTTTTAACCCAGAAAATAATGGAGCTGCAGAATTTAATTTGAGCTCTTATACCACATTTACATTTGCGCTTTCTGGTGGTGTAAAATACATGTTTAACGATTATTTAGGTTTTAGGTTGCAATCTCAATTACTGTTGCCAGTTTATGGCGGTGGTGTATATTACGGTGGGCCATACGGTTATGCTGGTTACTCTAAAGTGGCTGCAATGCTGAACTTTAGCGGTGGTTTAATCATTGCTTTTGGAGATAATAAAACGACATTTAATTAGAGAATTATTTTTTCTTGTAAAATATCATTACTCCTTTCGACTTTTCGGAAGGAGTAATTTATTTTAAATCAGTATCTTGTCCACAACTTCTAATATGTAACCCCCTTATATTATGAGGCAGTTCCCCAAAAATCGTAATCACAATAGAGGTATTTTTTTACATCTACTATTTGTATTATCAGTTTTAAATCTATCAAGTCAAACATGGTCTTCCTACACCTTTAACAATTCCGCAGATCTCGGCCTTATCAATAATAAAATCAAATATTTGTACATAGATGATGGAGGAGGTTATTGGTATGCTACAGATCTCGGAATATCTAGTTTTGATGGTGATTCATGGAGTTCATTAACTATTTCAGATGGTTTAGTAAATGCAAAAACAAAAGCAATTACTCAAGATGCAAGTAACAACTATTGGATTGCCACCGATGGAGGCATTAGTGTATACAACGGAAGTACTTTTACAACTTATACAAAAGAAAACACCAGTAATTTAATAGGTCATAATAAAATTAGACATATTATTAAAGATGCATCTAACGATATGTGGGTTGCAACAAGAAGTGGTGTTTCTATTTTTGATGGTTCAAATTGGACGAGATATACAACTAGTAATACGTCAAATGGTTTAGTGAGTAATAGAACAACCTATATTTTTATTGATAATGCGGGAGACTATTGGATTGCTACTGATGGAGGAGTTTCGAAATATGATGGAACTACTTGGAGCTCTTATACTATTGCAGACGGCTTAGTAAATGATAAAGTAAAGGCCATAAATCAAGATAGTTCTGGCAATTATTGGTTTGCAACAGAAGGAGGAGTTTCAAAATTTGATGGTACTGCATGGACTTCTTATACCGATCTAGATGGTTTAGCAAATAACATTGTTAGAAGTATTGAGTTTGATTCTTTAGATAATTTAGTGTTTGCAACCAATGCTGGGGTATCAGTTTTTGATGGAACTTCTGTTTGGACCACATATACAAAGGCAAGTACTTCAAGTGGGTTGTTAAATAATAAAACATTTTACGTAATAAGAAATAGCACCGATGAACTTTATTTTGCTACAAATTCTGGAGTTTCAAAGTTTAATGGTTCCGATTGGGCAACATATACGGTAAATAGTACTATAATTAATAAAGGTTTACTAAGCAACAAAGTAAAAGATATTGAAATTGATGCTTCAGATAATTTATGGATCGCTTCTGATGGTGGAGTATCTATGTTTGATGGAGTTGATTGGACGAACTATACAACCACACATGGTTTGTTAAACAATAAGGTTAAAAATATTTTAATAGATACAAATGGAGATTACTGGTTTGCAACAGATGGAGGAGTTTCCTTTTTTGACGGAAATACGTTTACCAACTACACCAAAACGAGTACTTCAAATGGAATAGGCTCCAATAGAATTAGAAAAATTTATGAGAGCACTTTGGGAGATATTTGGGTGGCTACACAATCTGGTGTTTCTAAATTTGATGGTACTACTTGGACGAGATATACCAATGGCAACACTGCTGGCGGATTGGTCAATAACAATGTACATTATATGTCAGAAGATGTTTTTGGTACAATGTGGTTTGTAACTCAAATTGGAGTTTCAAGTTTTGATGGTACTACTTGGACAAGTTATACAAACGCTTCAACATCTGGAGGATTAAATTCAGACATAGTAAGAGGAGTTGCAACAGATGCTATGGGCAATCTTTGGTTTGGCACTTCTAGTGGTGTGTCGGTTTATGATGGCGTTTCTTGGACGAGCTATTCTAATGCTTCAACTTCTGGCGGATTGGTAAATGATATTTTGAGGCAAATTGTTGTAGATAACGAGGGAGATTATTGGTTTGCAACAGATGGCGGAGTTGCACAATACGATGGCGTTTTATGGAATAGTTTTACCACCGCAAGCAGTGATTTAGTTAATAATAAAGTTAAGGCTATAAAAGTAGTGTCTGGTCAAGATGTAATTTACTTTGCCACAGATGGAGGGGTTTCTAAAGTTGAAGGATTAAATCAGGTGCTTAGTACAAATAAAGATGATGAGTTATTTGCGTTTAATGTATATCCAAATCCAACATCAGAATATGTAGAAATTGATTTGGGAAGAGAATATGGAGACATAGAAATTAAGATTATTAATATGACTGGTAAAGTGCAAATGCATTCTAAATTTTCAAATATTCGAGCGAAAAAAATTAATGTTAATAATTTGCCGAAGGGAGTGTATGTTTTGCATATTAAATCCGACTCAAAAAAAAGCTCAATTAAATTATTCAAATATTAAAGAATAGTTTAATTTCAATATATAAAAAAGCCGAAGTAAATAATGTTTACCTCGGCTTTTCACTTCTATATTTTAATAGGTTTTAAATATTGAAAGCAATTTTCACTTTCTCAACAAAATCTAATTTCTCCCAAGTAAATGTTTCTACCTCTAAACTTACCTCTCTACCTTCTGTAGAAATAAATTTCTTAGTAATAACTTCTGGTGTTCTACCCATATGACCATATGCAGCAGTTTCTAGATATATTGGATTTCGAAGTTTTAGACGCTTTTCAATAGCTGCAGGACGCATATCAAAGATTTGCTCTACTATTTTTGAAATTTTGCCATCGGTTAAATCAACTTTTGCAGTACCATAAGTTTCTACATTAATAGATGTTGGTTGAGCTACACCAATAGCATATGATACTTGAACCAATACTTCGTCTGCAACACCAGCAGCAACTAAGTTCTTTGCAATGTGTCTAGAAGCATATGCTGCAGATCTATCTACTTTACTTGGGTCTTTACCAGAAAAAGCTCCACCACCGTGTGCGCCTTTACCTCCATAAGTATCCACAATAATTTTTCTACCAGTTAAACCTGTATCACCGTGTGGTCCACCTATTACAAACTTTCCTGTAGGGTTGATATGATACGTAATATCATCGTTAAACAATACTTGTATGTTTGCTGGTAATTGCGCAACTACTCTAGGTATTAAAATGCTGATTAAATCTTCTTTAATCTTTGCTAACATGGTGTTGTCTTCATCAAACTCATCATGTTGAGTAGAAATAACAATCGTGTCTATACGTTGCGGTACGTTGTCATCTGAATACTCAATAGTAACCTGACTTTTAGCATCAGGCCTTAAATAGGTAATTTCCTTATTTTCCCTTCTTAAAGAAGCGAGCTCTTTTAAAATACGGTGACTTAAATCTAATGCCAAAGGCATATAGTTTTCTGTTTCTTTAGTTGCATAACCAAACATCATTCCTTGATCACCGGCACCTTGCTCTTCGTAAGAAGCTCGATCAACACCTTGATTAATATCTTGAGATTGTTCGTGTATAGCATTTAATACCCCACAAGAATTACCATCAAACATGTATTCACCTTTAGTATATCCAATGTTGTTAATTACATCTCTGGCAATTTTTTGAACATCTAAATAGGCAGTAGACTTCACTTCTCCTGCAAGAATTACTTGACCAGTAGTTACAAGCGTTTCACAAGCCACTTTTGAGTTTGGATCGAATGCTAAAAAACGATCTATTAATGCATCACTAATTTGATCTGCTATTTTATCTGGATGTCCTTCAGATACTGATTCTGACGTAAATAAATATGACATAGTCTTATTTTTGTTTAATAAATTAAGAATCAAAGAGAGGGATATGTCTAAAGGAAGTGCTTTTAAGTACTGCTTTAGCATTTTTTTGAAAGAGGTTGCAATCAGTCAAATTTTTCCTCGGTGATTCGGCTGCAAATTTATAACAATTAAAAATAATTAACCTCAAAAAAAAGAGTCTTTTTTTATGAATATCATTAAAATTCAAAAATTTAGAAGATTTATTTGGTGGAGAAAAATCAGTTTATCATATTTGCCTATCGAATAAGTAGAGTAATAGAGAGATTAAGATATATTTGAATTAAAACCAAACGGAGAAAGATTTAATGAGGTGACTACTTAATTGATTAATTAACTATGCAAAACCTCTGAACTTGTTCAGAGGTTTTTTAAGAACAGAACAGCAAACAAATGAATAGATATAATAACATGATAATGCCAAGGTATTGCCGCTCTTCGAAACTAGAGGTCAATGCGGTAATACCCCAAACATTTTTATAGACCCATTTCATAATATAAAAAACAAATTTTAAAATGAGTTCACAAAAATTTTCAACACAAGCATTACATGCAGGGCACGATACCACTGCAACAGCAGGTACAAGAGCTGTGCCAATTTATCAATCTACTTCCTACGTTTTTAATGATACAGATCACGCGGCAAATTTATTTTCTTTAGCTGAACCAGGATTTATTTATACAAGATTAAACAACCCTACCAATGATATTTTAGAGCAGCGATTAGCAGCTTTAGAAGGAGGAGTTGCAGCGGCAGTTTTTGCCTCTGGGACAGCGGCAATTTCTACCGCATTACTTACTTTGTTAAAAACAGGAGATCACATTGTCGCTTCAAGTTCTTTATATGGAGGGACCTTTAATTTATTGAACAATACCCTTCCAAGATTAGGGATTACGACAACATTTGTAGATGCGTCTGACCCTTCAAATTTTGGTAAGGTTATTCAAGAAAATACTAAAGTAATTTTCGCAGAAAGTTTAGGTAATCCGAAACTAGACGTTCTCGATTTAAAAGCAATAGCCAATGAGGCCAAAGCAGCAAAAATTCCGTTTATAGTAGACAATACCGTTGCAACACCCTATTTGCTGAACCCAATTGAACATGGTGCTAATATTGTTATTCATTCTCTTACAAAATACATTGGAGGTCAAGGGAATTCGCTTGGAGGTGTTATTATTGATGCCGGAACTTTTGATTGGGCGAGTGGTAAATTTCCAGAATTTACAGAGCCAAACCCGAGTTATCATGGATTAAATTATGCAGAGGCACTTGGCGCTATTGCTTACATTGCAAAAGTAAGAATAGAAGGGTTGCGTGATTATGGTGGAGCGTTAAGTCCATACAATGCTTTTCAAATTATTCAAGGTTTAGAAACCTTAGAAGTCAGAATCAAGAAACATAGTGAAAATGCACTTGCACTTGCAAAATGGCTTGAAGGTAATGAGGCTGTTACTTGGGTAAATTACCCTGGGTTAGAAAGTAGTAACTATTACAACATTGCTCAAAAGTATTTGCCAGAAGGTCAAAGCGGAATTGTAACTTTTGGTTTAAAGGGAGGCTTTGAAGCCGCAAAACAGTTAACAGATAACACCAAAATATTTTCATTGCTAGCCAATATTGGCGATACCAAGTCGTTAATAATACATCCGGCTAGTACAACACACCAACAGTTAAATGATGAAGAACAAGAGGCGAGTGGTGTGACTAAAGACTTGATCAGATTATCAGTAGGATTAGAGAACGTTGCCGATTTGATTGCTGATATTGAGCAAGCTATTCCATAAGAAAGGTTGATTTGTTTGTATAAGTATCGAGATCGAAACTAACAAAGGTTTCTTCTCGATACTTTTTTGTTTTTTAAGAAAATGAACAAAAACATTGGCGGTCACATTTTTTATGCATTACTTTGTACGCAAGTTCAGCTATTTATTGAAAATGTTATAAAGAAAGGCAGAGGGAATAGACCCGATGAAGCCTTAGCAACCCTTTATCTTTTAAAGAAGGTGCTAAATTCTACCGAGCTACGTTACTTTAAGTTTACTTAAAGTTTGGATAGATAACAATAGAGTCAATGCTATTCTACACTTTTTTTATACAATTTTCTTGAACACAATTTTAATTTAAAAATTAGTGCATTGAAACAACCATTGCATCATATTGAGGTAGATAATTTTACAACAGAATCTGGGTATACGGGTTCTTATGATATAACATATCAGGTATATGGGAAACCTTTACACACCGCACCAATAGTTCAAATAAGTCATGCGCTTACAGGAAATTCTGAAGTGGCCGGTGAACAAGGTTGGTGGAAAGGAATCATTGGGGAGGATAAACTCATTGATACGAATAAATACACGGTTATCGCCTTTGATATTCCTGGTAATGGCTACGACACAAATCCTGATAAGTTAATCAAGAACTATAAAGATTATACACCTAGAGATATCGCAGGAATTTTTGGCAACTGTTTGGAGCAATTAAATATTTTGAAATTACATGCTGTTATTGGTCCATCTTTAGGAGGTGGAATTGCTTGGGAGATGGCCGTATTATTTCCTGATTTAATCGAGCACCTTATTCCACTTGGTTCTGATTGGAAGACCTCTGACTGGATAATAGCTCATAACCTTACGCAAGAACAGATTTTAAACAACTCTAAAAACCCAATGCACGATGCCAGATTAATGGCTATGTTATTTTATAGAACACCTATTTCATTCAAAAGGCGATTTAATCGAACTAAAAATGATGAACTAGGAATCTTTAATGCAGAGAGTTGGTTATTGCACCATGGTAAACGAATTGGAGAACGTTTTGATTTTGAAGCCTATCAATTAATGAATCATTTGCTAACACATATTGATATCACCAGAGGCAGGGGAACTTTTGAAGAGGTTGCCAAACAAATTAAAGCAAAAATTACACAGGTATACATTGATCAAGATATCTTTTTTGTACCTGAAGAGAATATAGAAACTACAGAAAAATTGAATGCACTTGGTATTCAAAACAGTTTAAAAGAATTGAAATCTATTTATGGTCATGATGGATTTTTAATTGAATTTGACCAACTAGAAGAATTATTAAAAGACATATTTTAATTAAATTGAGGTATTGAGCTATTTCGATATTTCGTAATATAGAAATCATGGATAAGTACCATTTTGAAACACAGGCTATCAGAAATCAAATAGAGCGTTCACAATTTTCAGAGCATTCTACACCTATGTTTGTAACATCTAGTTTTGTATTTGATGATGCAGAAGATATGAGAGCCTCTTTTGCTGAAGAAAAAGAAAAAAATCTTTACAGTAGGTTCAGTAATCCTAATATGACCGAATTTGTTTCTAAGGTAGTTGCCATGGAGGGGGCAGAAGATGGTTATGCCTTTGCAACAGGTATGGCTGCAATTTTTTCAACTTTCGCAGCCTTGTTGGATAGTGGAGATCATATTGTTTCGGCAAGATCAGTATTTGGTTCTACCCACTCTTTATTTACAAAGTATTTGCCTAAATGGAATATCGAAACTTCGTATTTTGATATTAATAAACCTGAAACAATTGAGGGGCTTATTCAACCAAATACCAAAATTCTATATGCAGAAACACCTACTAATCCTGGTATAGATATCATAGATTTAGAATTGTTAAATGCAATTTGCAAAAAGCACAAAATATTATTAGTAATCGATAATTGCTTCGCAACACCATATATCCAGCAACCAATTAAGTTTGGGGCTGATTTAGTATTGCATTCAGCCACTAAATTAATGGATGGGCAAGGTCGTGTTTTGGGAGGTGTAGCTGTTGGAAAGAAAGAATTGATCAGAGAGATTTATCTGTTTTCAAGAAATACAGGCCCTGCAATGTCTCCATTCAATGCTTGGGTATTATCAAAGAGTCTGGAAACACTAAGTATTCGTGTAGAAAAGCACAGTAAAAACGCCTTAAAAGTGGCTTCGTTTTTAGAGGAAAACTCCAATGTAAATTGGGTGAAATACCCATTCTTAAAGTCGCATCCTCAATATGAAGTAGCTAAAAAACAAATGAAGCTTGGAGGCAATATTGTTGCATTCGAAGTTAAAGGTGGTATTGAAGTTGGTAGAGCATTTTTGAATAAACTTAAAATGTGCAGTCTTTCTGCTAATTTAGGAGATACGCGAACAATCACAACGCATCCTGCGTCTACTACCCATAGTAAGTTGAGCTCTGAAGAGAGAGCTGAAGTAGGAATTTCTGATGGATTGGTAAGAGTTTCTGTAGGATTAGAAAATGTAGAAGATATTATTGCAGATTTAAAGCAAGCACTCGAATAAAAGCCTTTAAATTCGAAGATTAGATTAATTATATTTGTAGTAAAGCTAATTACTATGAATAGAATTTTAATTTGTTTTTTATATCTTTTCACGGCATCATTGTTCGCTCAAAATGATTCAGTCTTGGTTAAAGACGAAAAAAAAGTAAGACTAGTTGGTATACCAATAATTAATTACAGTAATAGTTTTGGGGCTTCGTTTGGTGGATTCGGATCTGCTTATTATAATGTAAGTGCATCTGATACAATATCTCCGCTTTCTTCAAGTGGATTGTTTGGTATTTATTCAACCAATAAAACATGGTTTATAGCTCAGATTAATAAATTCTATTTTAAAGAAGATACATTTCGCCTAAAAACGGCAATGGGTGCTGGAACCATAAATTTTCAAACTTTTATTGGTTGGCCAAATATTATAAGTGACATTCCATATTTTGGTGGTCTTGCTTATAGTGAAACAGAAGATGATGGAGTTTTTGTGGATTATCAAACTAAGGTGTTTTTTGCTTATACGGAGTTGTTGTATAATGTTTATAAAAAGCTTTATGTTGGTCCGCAATTTGTCTATTCTCAAAACAAAACTACGTTCGAAAGTATTTTTATTCCTTCAGAAGAAATTAGTCAGTTTGGTTTTGGTGTCTCATTAGTTTATGATACCAGAGATAATCAGTTTGCTCCTGTAGATGGTTTTCATGCAAAAGCGAACAATATGAGTTTTTCGGAGAATATTGGAAGTACAAATTCATATACAAGATTAAATTTGGTCTACAATCATTATTTCTCAATTGGAGAAGAGAATACAATATTAGCAAGATTTTACAGTGATTTATCAATTGGAGATGTACCATTTTCTGGTCAGAATGTAGTTGGGAGAGATGATCTTAGAGGATATTCTGAAGGAAAATATAGAGGAGATCAAGTATATGCAGTTCAATCAGAATATAGGCATTGGTTTGCAGATCGATGGGGTTTTGTAACTTTTGCTGGGGTGGCAACTGCAGTAGATAAGTTAGATGAAATGCGTTTTGATAATTTATTGCCAGCAGCTGGTGCTGGTATCCGATTTAAAGCATTGCCTAAACAACGAATTAATATAGGAATAGATGTTGCCGTTGGTAAAGACGATTGGGGACTTTATTTCAGAATAGGAGAGGCCTTTACTCGATAACTAGATCTATTTGAATTAGAAAAGCCTCAATAAAATTGAGGCCTAAAATTTGAAATCTAATTAATCAAACTACTTTTAATTATATATAATTCCTGCTCCAAATGCGTATAATGAGTCTTTGGAGTCAAAAGGAACATCTTTTTTTTGATTTTCTACAGCTTCTTGAGAAGAAGGTGATTCAAACAGTAATTTAACCGAAGTAGTTTGTGCACCAAATAGAATGTCAGCTAGTATTTCATCTGAAGTGCCAAACTCTTCCAAAAGCGCTTTTAAATGTTATTATAGAAACTGGATAAAATATTTCTTTGTTATAATGAACAATATTAAAACGATTCATTTTTCGTTTAGCTATCATTTTAGAACAAGATGGCATTGCTAAAAAGGATATAAAGTCAAAAGTTGGAGTTGTAAAGAATGATTTATCAATTATTTTAAATTACATGTGTAAAAAAACACACAATGATGTGAAAAATATTATTGTGTATAATTGACACGCTTATTTATTACTATATTTGTCCTATGGGGAAATTAATTACATCATAATGTCAAAACGGGTTAATATTGGCAATTTACTTTCATCAATTTCAATTGATTGCGTGGTTTTTGGTTTTAAAGAAGGTAGATTGCATGTGCTTTTATTGAAGTGGAAGGGTATTGATAAATGGGCTTTACCTAGTGGATTCATACAGAAAGAAGAAAATCTTAATAATGCAGCGGTAAGAATTTTACAGACACGAACAGGGGTTTCACTCCCTTTTTTAGATCAACTTTATACTTTCGGAGATAATGATAGAAAGCATTCTAAAGAGATAATTGATAGTTTTAGCAATGAAGTGCTATCTGAGGATTTAAAAGATTGGATAATGCAGAGATTCATTAGTACTGCTTATATTTCTTTGGTAAAGATAGATGAATGTAATATTGCACCTGACCATCTATCTGATGCTTGTAAGTGGATTGCAATTGATGAAGTACCAGATTTAATTTTAGATCACAATTTGATGATTGAAAAAGGTATCGAAAAACTAAGACATGAATTGAACTATTTGCCAATTGGTTTAAATATTTTAGATCAGAAATTCACCATGAAGGACTTACAACAGCTTTATGAAAGTATTTTGGCAAGACCATTAGATAGAGGGAATTTTCAAAAAAAGATGCTTAAATTAGGGTTTTTAGATAGACATGAAAAGAAATTAAATTGTGGTGCGCACAAAGCGCCTTATCTATATTCCATAAATACTGTTAAATACAATCAAATATTGAGTCAGGGAATTGGCTTTATAAATTAGAAAATATGCTTTCAAAGAAAACGAAATACGGACTAAAAGCACTAGCCTATTTGGCAAGACACAACAATAAAGCTCCTGTTCAAATTGCAGAAATTTCCAAAAGTGAAAATATTTCTCAAAAGTTTTTGGAAAGTATTTTACTATCTCTTAGAAAGAGAGGCATTCTCGGTTCTAAAAAAGGAAAAGGTGGAGGTTATTACTTAATAAAAGATCCGTCGGATGTTTTAATGACAGAGGTTATTAGAGTATTGGAAGGTCCAATTGCTATGTTGCCTTGTGTTAGTTTGAATTTTTACGAGAAATGTGATGACTGTCCAGATGAGAATACTTGCAGTGTTCATAAACTTATGATTCAAGTTAGAGATAGTACTCTCGAGATTTTTAGAAATACAACACTAGCAGATTTAACTGCCTAAATACTTCTCAATTATTTAATGTATTTATTTCCTATTAAACTTGTAGGGTAATAAAATATTCTTACATTTGCAAATAAATCTACTAAACCGATAGGGAAAAAGAGTAATTGTAAACATTGGGAGAATGAACATACAACTTGAAAAAGAAAAAATTGCTGAGGTTAATAAAGTACTTAAGGTTAAATCGCCTCAAGAAATAATAGAATGGGCATTGGAAATGGCCAACAGACCAATAGTTACAACAAACTTTAGACCATATGAAGTAGCAATTTTATATGCTACTTCCAGGGTTAAAGGAAACTTACCTGTTGTATGGTGTGATACTGGTTATAACACGCCACAAACATATCGTCATGCGAAAGATATTATAGAACGCTTTAAATTAAATGTGCATTTATATGTGCCAAAGCAATCTGTGGCATTTAGAAATGTTGAGATGGGTATTCCTGATATAGAAAGTGGAAATCATAAAATATTTACAGAGCAAGTAAAGTTAGAGCCATTCAGAAGAGCTATGGAAGAACACCGACCAGATGTTTGGTTTACTAACCTTAGAAAAGGACAGACTGCTTTTAGAGATAGTATAGATATTGTATCGGTTAGTGCAGACGGTGTGCTGAAGGTGAGTCCCTTTTACCATTGGTCTGATACCGAATTGGATGTGTATTTAAAAGATCATGGGTTGTCAAATGAATTTAAATATTTTGATCCTACCAAGGTCTTAGAAAATAGAGAATGTGGTTTACACCTTTAAGAACTAGAAATTATGTTTAGCTTTAGAACCGAAATAGAAAATCCGATTGTTCAAAAAGATATTATTGAATTAGAACAAAAAATTAGATCCTTTAAAGAAGGTAAGGTTGATGAAGAGCGTTTTAGATCGCTACGTTTGGCGCGTGGTGTTTATGGTCAGCGTCAGCAAGGTGTTCAAATGATTCGTATTAAACTACCTTTTGGCAGAGTTTCTGGAGCACAATTGCGCAGAATTGCTGATGTGAGTGATGAGTATTCAAGAGGTAGGTTGCATATAACAACGCGTCAAGATATTCAAATACACCATGTAAGCTTAGATAGAACTCCAGAATTGTGGGCGGAATTAGAAAAAAGTGATATAACACTTAGAGAAGCATGTGGTAACACAGTTAGAAATATTACAGCTTCAGAAACTGCAGGTATTGATCCTGATGAGCCATTTGATGTATCGCCTTATGCTGACGCAATGTTTCGTTTTTTCTTGAGGAACCCAGTGTGTCAAGAAATGGGTCGTAAGTTTAAAATTTCCTTTTCTGCTACAGATGCTGATTCTGGTTTAAGTTATATGCATGATCTTGGTTTTATAGCCAAAATTAATAATGGAGTTAGAGGGTTTAAAGTATTACTTGGTGGAGGTTTAGGATCACAACCAAGGCATGCAGATGTGTTGTTCGACTTTTTAGCTGTAGATAAAATAATTCCTTTAACCGAAAGTGTTTTAAGAGTTTTTGATCGTTATGGTGAGCGAAGTAGAAGAGCGAAAGCTCGTATGAAATTTTTAATTAAAGAAATAGGTTTAGAAGCGTTTAAAGAATTGATAGCCGATGAAGAAAAAGCACTATCTAAAAAAACAGTGGCAATCGATGCTTCAAACTTTGAACAAGAAATAGAATTATCAACTTTAACTGCTCCAACAGTTCATATAGATGATGCACAGCATTATGAACAATGGAAGAAATACAATGTAATTACTCAGAAGCAATCTGGTTTGTATGCAATTGGTGTAAAAGTATTGTTGGGTGATTTTTATACTGATAAGGCGAGAAAATTGGCAGATTTGGTTACAAAATATGCTGGAGATGAAATCCGATTAAGTCTTCGTCAAAATATTTTAATCAAACATGTACAAAAGCAATTGTTACCGTTTTTCTACACAGAATTAAAGAAATTAGGTTTTGTAGAATTAGGTTACAACGCGACTCAAGATATTACTGCTTGTCCAGGTACAGATACATGTAACTTAGGTATTTCGAGCAGTACTGGTATTGCAGTAAGATTAGAAGAAGTGTTGGCGCAAGAGTATCCTCAGTACATTAACAATAAAGATATTACTATAAAAATATCGGGTTGTATGAATGCATGTGGTCAGCACAATATGGCTGAAATAGGCTTTCAAGGTATGACTATAAGAACCAAAGACAAGCAAGTGGCACCTGCATTACAAGTTTTGCTCGGAGGAGGAAATCTTGGCAATGGTAAAGGTAGGTTTGCAGATAAAGTTATAAAAGTGCCTTCGAAAAGAGGAGATGATGCATTACGATACCTATTAAATGATTTTGAAAAGAATGCGTTAAGTGAAGAACGCTTTTTAAAATATTATGACCGCCAGGGTGAGAAGTACTTTTATGAACTGTTAAAACCTTTAGCTGATATAGAAAATTTACAACCTTCTGATTTTATTGATTGGGGTAATGAAGAAAAATATGTAAAAGCAATTGGAGTAGGTGAATGTGCAGGTGTAGTTATTGATCTTGTACAAACACTAATTTTTGAGAGTGAAGAAAAATTGGAGTTGGCAGATGCAGCATTTACCAATGAGCAATGGTCAGATGCAATTTATCATGCCTATGCTGGTATAGTTAACGCTGCAAAAGCATTGTTGTTATCAGAAGGTAAAAAGACAAATACACATGCCGGAATTGTCCGTGACTTCAATACTTATTTTGTAGAAAATCAAAATATAGAATTACCAACCGATTTTAGTACTTTTGTGTATCAGATAAATAAGAACGCACCTTCAAAAGAGTTTGCTGTAAACTATATACAAGATGCTAGACTATTTATCAAAAATATAATTGCTTATAGAGAAGTTGAACTTAAAAGCGTGGTGTGATGAAAAATGAATTGTATCCTGTATTTTTGAAAGTATCAAAACTCAATGTAATGATTATTGGGGGTGGTACTGTTGGATTTGAAAAATTGTCTTTTCTTTTAAAATCAAGTCCTAATGCCAATGTAGTAGTGGCTGCAAAAGATTTTTCTAAAGAACTCATAAGTTTAGCTAAAAAGTATAAGATTCCATTAATGTGGAGGCCTTATACTAAAAACTTATTACACAAACAGCATATGGTTATTGCCGCTACAAATGATGAAGAGGTAAATAAAACAATTCATCAAGATGCAAAGCAAAAACAATTGTTAGTTAATGTAGCAGATACTCCAGAATTATGTGATTTTTATTTAGGAGGTATAGTTACTAAAGGCAATGTAAAAGTTGCTATTTCTACCAATGGTAAATCACCGACAATGGCTAAGAGATTGCGTCAATTTTTTGAGGAAGTGATTCCTGATAATATTGACGATTTAGTACAAAATTTGAATGCCTACAGAAAACTAATAAAAGGAAACTTTAGTGATAAAGTTTCGCAATTAAATAAATTAACTTCAAGTCTAGTAACTAAGAAATAAGGAGTCCCCTTATACATAGCTTATGATTAAAACAGATATATTAATAGTCGGTGCAGGCCCAGTAGGAATGTTTGCCGTATTTGAAGCCGGATTGCTAAAATTACGTTGTCATATTATAGATGCTCTACCACAACCAGGTGGTCAATGTGCAGAAATCTATCCTAAAAAACCTATTTACGATATTCCTGGTTTTCCAGAAGTATTAGCGGGTGAATTAATCGATAATTTATCAGAACAGATTGCACCCTTCGAGCCAGGATATACGTTGGGAGAACGTGCAGAAACTATTGAGAAATTAGAAGATGGTTCGTTTTTAGTTACAACTAATAGAGGTACAGAACACAATGCACCAGTAATTTTTATAGCTGGTGGTTTAGGTTCTTTTGAGCCGCGTAAACCACCTATTCCAAACATTACAGATTTTGAAGATAAAGGTGTTGAATATATTATTCGCGATCCAGAAATCTATAGAAATAAGAAAGTTGTAATTGCTGGTGGAGGAGACTCTGCATTAGACTGGTCTATATTCTTAGCCGATGTGGCGAGCGAGGTTTCTTTAGTACACCGTCGCAAAGAATTTAGAGGTGCATTAGACTCTGTAGAAAAAGTAGAGGAGCTATATAAGGCAGGAAAAATCAATTTAATTACTGATGCCGAGGTTAAAGAAATTTACGGGAATTCTCATGTAGATTCTGTATTAATTAAACATAAAACAGATGGCGATATTCTAAAGTCTACAGATCATTTTATCCCGCTATTTGGTCTTTCTCCTAAATTAGGACCTATCGCAAATTGGGGGCTAGAGATTGAAAAGAATGCCATTATTGTTAACAATGCTTTGGATTATCAAACCAATATTCCTGGAATTTTTGCCATTGGAGATGTTAATACATATCCTGGAAAATTAAAACTAATTCTTTGTGGTTTTCACGAAGCCACTATTGCAGTGCAATACGCCTATAATATCATTCACCCAGGTAAGCGTTATGTAATGAAATATACTACGGTAAATGGAGTTACTGGTTTTGATGGTGAGACTAAGAAAGCTGAGGCTGCAGTTGTAAAAAGTATTGGATAACCTCATTAAAAGAAATTCGAAATAAGTATTTTTGTGGTTCTTGTTAACACGCTGATAATAGTGTAACAAGAACCATTTTAAATAAAAAAACGATGTCCGACATAAACATAAAAATAAAAGATAGAGACGGAGTCACTCACGATATTCAAGCCCCAACAGATATGGCAATGAATGTAATGGAAGTAGTAAGAGCTTATGAGTTGGCTCCAGAAGGTACTGTTGGTATCTGTGGTGGTATGGCCATGTGTGCATCGTGTCAGTGCTATGTGCATTCAGATCACCAATTACCCGAGATGAGTACTGATGAAGATTTGATGTTGGCAGAAGCATTTTATGTTGAGGATAATAGTAGATTAGGGTGTCAAATTCAAATAACTCCAGATTTAGAAGGATTAGAAATTGAACTCGCCCCCGAATCAGACGTATAAAATTAAAACCCTCAATTATTTGAGGGTTTTTTTAAACAATCTATATAGTATTTAGTGGCGGGATTAAATATCTTTGCAGCTTGATTTTTTGTAATTAGTAAAATGGTTTAAACTAAACCTAGAGTCAAATTATATACAGCATGTCAGAAATAAAAAACATTTTAAAAGAACGTATACTTGTTTTAGATGGTGCCATGGGAACCATGATTCAACGTCATAATTTTACTGAAGAGGATTATCGAGGGGAACAATTTAAAGACTGGCACACACCTGTAAAAGGAAATAATGATATGCTTTCTATTACGCAACCAGAAGCGATAAAAGATATTCATAGACAATATTTTAATGCTGGTGCAGATATTGCCGAAACAAATACCTTCTCTGGCACAACCATTGCCATGGCTGATTACGACATGGAGGACTATGTGTATGAATTAAACTATCAATCTGCAAAAATTGCTAGAGAGGTAGCAGATGAGTTTAAAGAAACTGAACCAAATAAACCAAGATTTGTTGCTGGTTCTATGGGACCCACTAACAGAACTGCTAGTATGTCCCCAGACGTAAATGATCCTGGTTTTAGAGCAGTTACTTTTGACGAGTTGAGAATTGCTTACAAACAGCAAGTAGAGGCACTTGTAGATGGTGGAGTTGATATCTTATTAGTAGAGACTATTTTTGATACTTTAAATGCGAAGGCCGCTTTATTTGCTATAGAGGAAGTTAATGAAGAACGAGGATTGAATTTACCAATTATGGTAAGTGGAACCATTACTGATGCCTCCGGAAGAACACTATCAGGACAAACAGCAGAAGCTTTTTTGATTGCTGTTTCTCATGTAGATTTATTAACAGTAGGTTTTAACTGTGCCTTGGGAGCAAATCAATTAACGCCATATTTACAAATAGTTTCAGATAAGTCGCAATACGCAATTTCTGCACATCCAAATGCGGGATTACCAAATGCTTTTGGAGAGTATGATCAGACTCCAGAAGAAATGGCATCTCAAATAGAAGAATATTTGGACAAAGGATTAATTAATATTATAGGTGGTTGTTGTGGAACAACTCCTGATCATATAAGTGCTATTGCAGAAGTAGCATCAAAGTATTCTCCAAGAAAAATATGATTTTAGAGGTTGCCATATTAAATATTAAAAATGGACAAACTGATCAATTTGAAATTGCCTTTGAAAAAGCACAAAAAATAATTTCTTCGATACAGGGATATATTTCTCATGAGTTGAAGAAATGCGTTGAAGAGGTGAATAAATATATCCTCTTAGTGAATTGGGAATCAATAGAAGATCACGAAATAGGATTTAGAAAGTCAGAAGAATATCAGGAGTGGAAAGAATTATTACATCATTTTTATGACCCTTTTCCAACTGTACAACATTATAAGTAAAATTAGAATTGAATAGTCAAGATTTAAATACTTTGCAAAGAAAACCAATGAGATTATCTGGTTTAGAACCTTTGATTATTGATGAAAACAGCAATTTTATCAATGTTGGTGAACGTACCAATGTGGCAGGTTCTCGTAAGTTTTTGAGATTGGTGAAGGAAGAAAAATTTGATGAAGCCTTGGCTATTGCGCGTCATCAAGTTGAAGGCGGAGCGCAGATTGTTGATGTAAATATGGACGATGGTTTAATTGATGGAAAAGCAGCCATGGTTCGATTTTTAAATCTGATTGCGTCTGAGCCAGACATTGCACGGGTACCAATGATGATTGATTCCTCTAAGTGGGAAATTATCGAAGCAGGATTGCAAGTAGTTCAGGGAAAATGTGTTGTAAATTCTATCAGTTTAAAAGAAGGTGAAGCTGAGTTTATAGCACAAGCAAAGAAAATAAAGCGATATGGTGCTGCTGTAATAATTATGGCATTTGACGAAGTAGGGCAAGCAGATACTTATGATCGTAGAATAGAAATTGCTAAAAGATCGTATGATGTACTTGTTGAAAAAGTGAATTTTCCGCCAGAAGATATCATCTTTGATTTAAATATTTTTCCAGTAGCAACTGGAATGGAGGAGCATAAAAAAAATGCCATAGATTTTATTGAGGCTACGCGTTGGGTGCGTCAAAACTTACCTCATGTAAGTGTAAGTGGTGGTGTAAGTAATGTTTCGTTTTCTTTTAGAGGGAATAATACTGTGCGAGAAGCAATGCACTCGGTATTTTTATTTCATGCCATAGAAGCAGGTATGAATATGGGGATAGTTAACCCTACTATGTTAGAAGTTTATGACGATATTCCAAAGGATTTATTAGAACATGTTGAAGATGTTATTCTCGATAGGAGGGATGACGCTACGGAAAGACTTCTTGAGTTTGCAGAGACTGTAAAAGGCACAAAAAAGGAAATTGTTGAGGATTTGTCTTGGAGAGAAGAGCCACTTCAAGATCGAATTACACGAGCTTTGGTAAAAGGAATTGATGCCTATATTGAAACAGATGTAGAAGAAGCACGATTATCTGTTGCAAAACCTTTAGAGGTAATTGAGGGACATCTTATGACAGGAATGAATGTAGTAGGAGATTTATTTGGGTCTGGAAAGATGTTCTTGCCCCAAGTTGTAAAATCTGCACGTGTTATGAAAAAAGCTGTGGCATACTTACTACCTTATATTGAAGAAGAAAAAAGAGCATCGGGTTCAGATGTTTCGGATTCAAATGGTAAGATATTATTAGCTACAGTTAAAGGAGATGTGCACGATATTGGTAAAAATATTGTTGGTGTAGTTCTAGCATGTAACAACTACGAAATAGTAGACCTTGGTGTTATGGTGCCACCAGAAAAGATTTTAGAAACCGCTCAAAAAGAAGATGTTGATATTATAGGTTTAAGTGGTTTGATTACTCCATCTTTAGATGAAATGGTGTATTTAGCTAAGGAAATGGATCGATTGAATTTAAAGCTGCCATTAATGATTGGTGGAGCAACTACCTCTAAAGCGCATACCTCTGTAAAGATAGATCCTGAATATCAGAATGCAGTTGTGCATGTAAATGATGCCTCTAGAGCAGTTACCGTTGTTGGTGACCTTTTGAACAGTCAGTCTCAAAATTACGTTTCGAATCTTAAAACTGAATATCAAGATTTTAGAAGTAAGTTCTTAAGTAGAACCAAAAAGAAAAAGTTAATTGGCTTACAAGAAGCACGTTCTAGAAAGTTTAAGATTGATTGGGATAATGCTGAAATTTTTAAACCTAATAAGTTAGGTGTTTATGTTTTAGAGCATATAACCTTAGAAGAGCTTTTACCTTATATTGATTGGAGTCCGTTTTTTAGATCTTGGGATTTGCACGGAAAATACCCTGACATTTTGAAGGATAAAGTTGTAGGAAAACAAGCTACAGAATTATTTGCGGATGCTCAGAAGCTGTTAAATGAGATTGTATCTAAAAAGTTATTGCAAACTAAAGCTGTTTTTGGAATATTTGAAGCCAATTCTGTGAATTATGACGATATTGAGCTTACTCTGAAATCTAAAAGTGAAGAAGAAAAATTCACTTTTAGAACTTTAAGGCAGCAATTGGATAAAAGGGTAGGAAAGCCTAATTACGCCTTAGCAGATTTTATAGCTCCTTCTGAAGCCAATATTCAAGATTATATGGGCTGTTTTTGTGTCTCTACTGGTTTTGGGACTAAAGAATTAGCCGATAAATATGAAGCACAAGGAGATGACTATAACTCGATTATGGTAAAGGCATTAGCAGATAGATTTGCAGAAGCGTATGCTGAATTTTTACATAAAGAGGTTAGAACAAATTATTGGGGTTACGCTGCAAATGAATCCTTGTCGAACGAAGAATTAATTTCTGAATCTTATAGGGGGATTCGTCCAGCTCCAGGGTACCCAGCTTGTCCAGATCATACAGAAAAGGAGACTATTTGGGAGCTCTTAAAAGTTAAAGAGCGAATTGGTGTTGAGTTAACAGAGAGTTTAGCCATGTGGCCAGCTGCTTCTGTTTCTGGATATTATTTTGCCAATAGAGAAGCTACTTACTTTGGTTTAGGAAAAATTACCGAAGAACAAGTTGCTGATTTGGCTGAAAGAAAAGGAATGCCTCTAGAAATTGCAAAGAAATGGTTAAACCCGAATATAGTTGATAGTTAAATTATTCAGAATTTGACAAAGTATCTTGTTAAAACAGAAAGTAACTAAATGAAAGTAACAGAACATATAAAAAACGCCAACGGAAACACCCTATTCTCATTTGAAATAGTACCACCAGTTAAAGGTCAGAATATTCAGGAGCTCTATAATAATATAGATCCATTAATGGAGTTCAAACCACCATTTATAGATGTAACAACTTCAAGAGAAGAATATGTTTATGTTAAAAAAGCAGGAGGTCTTTTAGAACGAAAAACAACAAGAATGCGTCCGGGTACTGTAGGAATTTGTGCTTCTATTAAACATAAGTATGATGTAGATGCGGTGCCACATGTACTGTGTGGTGGTTTTACGCGAGAAGAGACAGAATATGTTTTGGTTGACTGTCATTATTTAGGAATTGATAATGTTATGGCTCTGCGAGGCGATAGTGCAAAACATGAACAGTATTTCAAACCAGTAGAAGGAGGAAATACGTACGCGTCTGATTTGGTAAAGCAGATTGCAGATTTGAATGAAGGAAAATATTTACACGAAACTATAGAGTCAAAATACTCATCAGATTTTTGTGTAGGTGTTGCAGGTTATCCAGAAAAACATATGGAAGCTCCGAGTATGCAAACTGATTTACATAGATTAAAACAAAAAGTTGATGCCGGTGCACACTATGTAGTTACCCAAATGTTTTTTGATAATAAGCGTTATTTTGAGTTTGTTGAAGCCGCTAGAGATATGGGTGTCACAGTTCCAATTATCCCTGGAATTAAACCTATGGCAGTAAAAAGACACTTAAATATTCTTCCTCAGGTATTTAGTTTAGACTTACCGGAAGATTTAGTGAATGCTGTAAATGCTTGTTCAGATAATAAGGCAGTTCGACAAGTGGGAATAGAATGGGCAATTCAGCAAAGTAAAGAGTTAATTGAAGCTGGAGTACCAGTAGTGCATTACTATTCTATGGGTAAATCTAGCAATATTCAAGCAATTGCTAAAGCTGTTTTTTAATATAAGTATTACTAGATTAGATAGACTATTGTGATGGTAAAATGATAGTTTAAATAGTGTTATAAATAAAAGTGATAAATTTGATATTTAGGGCATCAATAATTAACTATTTTTGCAATACAAAATGAACTTATAACAGATTAACAAATAAGATTATGGCATTAGAAATTACAGATGCTTCTTTTGATGAAGTAGTATTAAAGTCAGATAAACCAGTATTAGTAGATTTTTGGGCAGCATGGTGTGGTCCTTGTAGAATGGTAGGTCCAATTATAGAAGAAATCGCTACAGATTACGATGGTAAGGCCGTTGTTGGTAAGGTAGATGTTGATGCACATCAGGAATATGCAGCTAAATACGGTGTTCGTAACATTCCTACTGTTTTATTATTTAAAAACGGAGAAGTAGTAGATAAGCAAGTTGGTGTGGCACCAAAAAGCACGTATACTGCTAAAATAGATGCTGCACTTTAATTAGTAAGAATCTTAGAAATATAAAAAGGCTCAACAATGCGTTGAGCCTTTTTTATTTAACAACTTTTCAAGATAACACAACTATTGAAATAAGTATATTTGTTTTAATGAGTGATATTTCTGTAAAACATATAGCCGAATTAAAAAATCTAGAGCTGCTCGCTAGGGAAGTGGTGGAAGGATTTATTACTGGCATGCACAAAAGTCCGTTTCATGGATTTTCTGTGGAGTTTGCTGAGCATCGTTTGTATAATAAAGGAGAGAGCACAAGACATATAGATTGGAAACTTTTTGCAAAGACAGATAAACTTTATGTAAAACGATATGAGGAGGAAACAAATTTACGCTGTCATATTATTATAGATAACTCTGCTTCCATGCATTATCCGCAGGTAAAAGAGGTGAATTTAAATTCGTTAAACAAGATTGGATATTCGGTTTATGGTGCTGCAGCATTAATGGAAATTTTAAAACGACAAAGAGATGCTGTTGGCTTGAGTATTTATAATGAACAATTGGAATATTACACTCCAGAAAAAGGTAGTGATGCGCACAGAAGAATATTGCTGTCTCAATTAGAGAAAGTTTTAGACAATCCTTCTATTGAAGCTACAGATACTTTTAAAGTGTTGCATGAGATTGCTGAGAAAATGCACAAAAGATCGATGGTGTTTTTGTTTACTGATATGTTTCAATCAACAGTAAATCAAGAGAAGTTATTTGAAGCATTAAGGCATTTGAAATACAACAAGCATGAAGTAATTTTATTTCACACTTTTGACGGAAAATTAGAGCGTAATTTTGATTTTGATAATCGACCAAAAAAATTTGTAGATGTTGAAACAGGTGAGGCTATAAATGTTTATGCCAACAATATTAAAAAGACATATTCGGATGAGGTGAATACTTATTTTGAAACACTTAAGTTAAAGTGTATGCAGTACAAAATTAGCTATGTTCCTGTTGATATCCATCAAGGGTTTGAAGCAGTACTAATTGCTTATTTAGTAAGTAGAAAAAGTTTTTTATAAAATAGTTTGCAGATTTAAAAAACCACTGTATATTTGCATCCGCTAACAGCAACGGTTTGGTAGTTCAGCTGGTTAGAATACCTGCCTGTCACGCAGGGGGTCGCGGGTTCGAGTCCCGTCCAGACCGCAAAAGGGAAGTTTTTACTTCCCTTTTTTATTGGAGAATATTTAGTCAAATGATATAACAAAAATAGCCGCTTAAAAAGCGGCTATTTTTTATCATATTTAATTCAAAGATTCCTATTAGTGAATCACAATCTTTTGAGAAATTGGAGTTCCAAATTCGATTAAAGAAAGTCGAGCAAAATATACTCCTGTGCTTAATTGAGAAGTGCTGATTGAAGTATTGCTGTCATTTGAATTGATTTCTTGAGCATAAATCAACTTACCTGTTGCATCATAAATTTCAAGATTTTCAAGACCTTCTGTATTTGGATTTTGAATATTTAATGCTTTTGCTCCATTATCTTGGAAAATTTTTAATTCAGTTAATCGCTCATCACCAACAGATAATGAACTGTTAGTTCTAAAGGTAATCTCAAATCTATCAGAATTGGAACCTGCTTCAACAAATAATTCTGGTTGTTGCGTAATTAAATCGTAATAAATATCCTCTTGTTTGTCATGCAAATAAATTGGATTATTATCAAATTGTTGGATATCAAATAGTCTGAATCGAATGTCGAGATTATCACTTGCGTCAAGGTGTAAAGGAATAATTAAGTCATCACTGTAAGCATTAGCCTCAGAAACATATTTTATATCCCCTATGAGCCAGTGGATATCGTTTGTTAAAGTTGAAGCTGTTTTAGATTCATATCCTCTGTCATAACCAATTGTAGCTGATGGAGTAAATGTTTGTACTAATTGCCTTGTATAGGTGTTGTTAAAATCAATATTAATTCTAAATCTCATAAAGCCATTTGGAACTAAACTAAACCCATTATTTCCATATTGAATTAGATTTTCAACTTGGTATGAGTTACTTTCCTCCCTTCTATCCATTTCTAAACTAGCAGTAGCAGGCCTAAATAAGGCGGAAGATCCAGGATTACTTTCTTTAACAAAATCACGGTGAGAATTTTTAAATATTGCTGTTCCATTTGCTGTGCCTTCTACCATAAAACCTTGAGCAATTGGTAAATACCTTCTAACATCTCTTCCGCCAGGAGGTAGAGGAAGTGATGGCCCTCCGCCATTAATTGTGCCATCAACATTATAAGTTCTATAGGTTGCAGGTGTGAACGTTTCGACAGATCCATCAGAAGTTACAGTATAGCTAGCATACCCTCCATAATAATCTGCAAGCAAATGAGAATTTACTGCTCTATCTTGATCCCATAAATAAATAGTTGAGCTAATATTTGATGTATTGCTTACATCGTACAGAAAATCAACTAAATCTAAAGCAGAGGCATATGGATTACCAACTAAAGTATAATTCCCATTAAGAACATTAACAGCTATATCTCCTGAGTTTGGTTTACCTCTAAAATCATAGTTTTGAGAACCACCATGACCACTAGTTCCTTTCATAGTAAAACCATAACCAGCGGCTAATTGCCCTGTTTGACCAAGATAACTCCAATTACTATAGGAAGTACCTGGGGCAAAAGCGTATAACCAACGAGTAGAAATATTCAAAGGACTTGAAGTTCCATTAAAATTTACAGTAAAAGAGGCTAAATTACTATTCGTATCATTAACTATATCATGCAAGACATCGTTGGCAATAAACTCTTCGTTACCTGTTGTATTGGAAACTGTATTTCCTACTGGTGATCCCCAATAGTGATATTCAAATTGATCAACCTCTCCATCTTGATATAAGCTTAATTTACCGGTGCCGGAATTTCCCGTTGTTCCAGTACCTTGTATTAGTTGACTGTCATTTCTTAAATAAAAAGTTGCAGTACTTTCTTCTAAATTAACATCGTCTTCAACAAAAACAACAACATCATCTGCATAAATAAAACTAGTGTTTCTAACAGTTAATTGAGCTATTGCCTGAATACTTAAAAGAAAAATAAGTATTTGGGGGTAAATCTTTCTTTTCATGGGGTTCAGTAGATTTATTAAAATAATTGATTTTCAAATATAAACAAATATTTCCATGTATAAAGAATGTATGATTATTGTTTTTACCTTTCTTTTGATGATTATTATCCATTTCACTTTAGTAAGAAAGTATCAACCCCAAAATACGATATCGAACCAGGTCTTTTGATTGAATCATTTTCAAAACGATTTGTGTTAAGAATAATTACAATTTTATCATTAATTGTTCATCTAAAATTGGATTCTGATCAATTAAAGAATGACAAGCTATATCCAATTTTACAATGATTTTTTATGTATTTTGACGTTAAATCTTAATTGAAATCAAGTCAAAAACCTAATTTTCTTTTCTGTTTGGCAGATGACCAAGATCAATTAGATTGCAGAGTGCATAGCAACTCGAGAGTTCAAACCGCTACTTTAGATAATTTAGCTTTAGAAGGAATGCTTTTTACCAATGATAATACCATTCAAAGTTTTTGTGTTTCCTATCGAATTTGGTAAATCCTTAATGCTTAAGTTAATGGAATGAATAGTAAAGATGAAATTACAACAGTATTTCAATTTGATCCTTTATTTGTGAATGTTGCAGCTTATAATTTTTACTTTACAGCAATCAGTTCAGCAATTCATGCAATTACTGCTTCTGGATTTTTAGTAATCTTGGTAATACCATTGTTGAACAATATTTACCAAGAATCGATTTTTTGGAAATGATAGAAGTCTTACTATTACAGATATTGGGGCTATTGAGAACAGTTCTAGTTTGAATAAACCAGATTATAAAAAAAGACTATAATTTTATCCAAACCTTTCATATAATTATATTACTATTGGTAGTTTTGCTCCGGTAAATGTTGTAAAAATTTATGATGTACTCTGCTTTCTTGTATTAACTTCGAATCAATTTTGTAGAATAGATATTTCTTTGTTAAAAAGTGGGATCTATTTTGTAATAGGAACTTCCTACAAAACGAAATTAATAGCGCAATTTTTAAAGAAATAAATTTTTGTTCAACTATTAATGTTGAAAAGTTAAACAAAAAATTGTATATTCGTATCCATAAAAGTAACAATTATGGAAAAGTTTTTAATAGAACCCGCAATTAACAAGATTTCAATTGACAATTTTAGTTTAGAAGAAATTGGCGATAATCATTTATTTACCGGCTTAGAAACTCCTATGAAAAAAGATGCCTTTTCTATTTCAGATGAGGATAAAAAGGCTCAAATAGCTTTTCACTTTAAAGAGATAATGAATTTATTGGGACTTGATTTAACTGATGATTCATTGAAAGGTACTCCGAAGAGAGTAGCTAAAATGTATGTTGACGAAATATTTTCAGGATTAAATCCTAAGAACAAACCTAAGGTGGCTCTGTTCGATAATAAATACCAATATAACCAAATGTTGGTTGAAAAAAACATTACTTTTTATTCTAATTGCGAACACCATTTTGTTCCAATAATTGGTAAAGCACACGTAGCATACATTTCGAAAGGTCAAGTGATTGGTTTGTCGAAAATAAATAGAATTGTTCAATACTATGCAAAAAGACCACAAGTTCAAGAACGTCTTACAAATCAGATTGGAGTTGAATTACAGCAATTATTAAAAACAAAAGATGTAGCTGTAATTATTGATGCCAAGCATTTGTGTGTGTCATCAAGAGGTGTACAAGATGATTCTAGTGCTACGGTTACTAGTTTTTATGGAGGTGCTTTTGAAAAGCAAGAGCGCATTGTTGAATTACAAGGATATTTAGATAAATAAATTGTTATGGAAACACTTTTAGTTATTGGTGGTAGTAAAGGAATAGGAAAAGCGATTATTGAAGAAAACATTTCGGATAATTATGTTATAAATATAAGCCGAACACCTCCTGATTTGAATCACGCAAATTTAAAACACTTTTCACTCGATGCCTTGGTTGATGCATTACCCGATATTGAACAAGTTGATCGTTTAGTCTATTGCATAGGCTCTATCAATTTAAAACCTTTTAAATCTTTAAAAGAATCCATAATAATTGATGATTTTAACGTCAATGTTTTAGGGGCTGCTAGAATAATGCAAAAGTACTTGCCAAAATTAGAAGTATCTTCAAATGGTAGTATTGTTTTATTTAGTACGGTGGCTGTTAAATTGGGTATGCCATTTCATGCCAGTGTTGCGATGGCAAAAGGGGCATTAGAAGGATTGGCAAAAACAGTAGCAGCAGAATATGCCACTAAAGTAAGGTGTAATATAATTGCACCTACAATTACAGATACTCCTTTAGGGAGCAGAGTGCTTAGAAATGATAGAATGCGAGAAGCTATGGTTGAAAGGCATCCTTATAAACAATATTTACAACCTAAAGAAGTAGCGCAAATGGCAACATATCTTATGAGTCCTATTTCAAAACCTGTTTCTGGTCAAGTATTTCAGCTTGATGCCGGAATTACTACAGTGAAACTATAATTAAATAGAAATATTAGAAACTAATTGGGTTACCGTTGGGTGTTTACTTCCACCTTTAGGTTCTATGGTAATGTTTAGTGAAGTTGCATTTTCATAATAGGTAACAGCCATCATTTTGTTATCACTGTTTAATACACCCATGTTTAACATTTCTCCATCGACATCTGCCCATAATTGATAATCATGATCCTCATCTAATTCGTTCAGACGTTCGACATTTACAAATGCAATTTTTTCAACCGGATTGATATAACTAATTAAAACAGAGTTAGGAGATAAATCGTTTCCAGTTAAAGTGTATTTTTCAACGTCAGGCTGATTGATTCGCTGGTACCAATCTTGAGTAGTTTCAAAATTTGTTAATAAAGTCTCTAAATTTTCTTTTAAAAGTGTGTTAGAATCATTCACTTCTACCATCCTATTTTGTAATTCTGAAAGGTTTAAATACAAATAAGTTGTACTAACTATAAAAATCATGGCAATAGCAGCTGCGGCGTAATATAGTCTGGAATAATTAGGCAATGAAATTGTCTGATTATCTCGATTTGAAATTTTACTTACAAGATGATTCTTAATAGAAGCTGGTGGTCTTATCTTATTTTCATTTGCAACAGACTCAAGAGTTTCTTCTATGAGTGTTAACTCATTCTGCAATTCTACATTTTCGGCAATAAGAGCCTCTAATTCTAGAATTTCAGTTGCAGACAACTCTCCTAAAACATATTGGTATAAACTATCGTTTTCTAATATTTCATTTACCGAATTCATTTCTTAAAAAACACTAATAATAGCGTAGGCAATGCTTTGTAAATTGATTTTAATTCTTTTATTGCTTGTCGTATGTAAGATTTAAATGTCCCCAATGGAACATTCATTTCTTTATGCGCTTCTTCATGGGTATATCCATTGTAATATACCAGCTTTATAGCTTGTTTATGATGGTTGCTTAGCTTTAGTATGGCCCCATTAAGATTTAAATCATCACTAAGATTTAGATCTGTACTCTCAATTTTATATACACCTAAATTATCTGTATAGATGAGCTCATTCTTTTTTCTGAGTTCATTGAGACTTTTATTTCGAGCAATTCGATACATCCACGTATAAAATGCGCCTTTAGAAGGATTGTACAAATCAATCTTATTCCAAACCGAAAGAAAAGTATCTTGTAAAAGTTGCTGTGCTGTGGCTTCGTTTTTAACAATTCTAATAATTACCCCATAAATAGCTCCAGAATACAAATCGTATAGCTGAGACAGTGCTTTGTCATCTTTAGATTTTAATCGAGCTATGAGCAATTTATCCGTTGGCATATTTTGTTAAATATTTCCTAAAAATAAGAAAAAAAAGAATGTAGCTCATCTATTAAAAAAGACGAGGTGTAAATAGATTGAATCCACATTAGAAGTGGAGATTTTTAACTTAAATAATATTATCATGAAAAAAGTATTTTCTATTCTATTTGTAAGTGTTGCCTTATTTGTAAGCCAATCGATTTCAGCACAAAAAACAATTGTTGATGTGGCTGTGGGTAACGATGATTTTTCAACTTTAGTTGCGGCCTTAAAGGCAGCAGACTTAGTAGGAGCTTTGCAAAGTGACGGACCCTTTACAGTATTTGCCCCAACCAATGCATCTTTCGATAAAATTGATGCTAACACTCTAAATTCACTTTTAGAACCAGCTAACAAAAAAGCATTAAGCAACATTTTAACTTATCATGTAGTTTCAGGTAAGCTTATGGCTAAAGATGTTGCTGGGGCTTTAGAAAAGGGAAATGGTGAGGTGGAAGTTACTGCCCTAAACGGTCAAAAATTAAAGGTGCTACAAAAAGATGGTAAGATTTGGCTACAAGATCAAAATGGTGCGTATAGCCAAATTGTAGCAACAGATGTAACAGCTAATAATGGAGTAATTCATGTGATTAGCGATGTTGTAATGCCTAAATAAAACATCTCTCTAATTATTAAACCGCCGAAAAAGTCCTTGAGTTATTCGAGGGCTTTTTTTATTCGACATAATAGAGGAGTTTACTATTTATTGGATTATCATTTAATAGTAAGATAACCTGGTCGAAATAATTAATTTGAGGAGTACGTTTTTATATATTCTTTTGGACTCATTCCCACTATCTTTTTTAAGACCCGCTTCTTTTTTTTGAATAGTTAAATAATTTGTTCCCTTTGAAAATTAATATTAAAGAACTATTCAATTCTCTAGTTGAATTGTTACTTTTAGCGCCTTAACTATTTAAACTATGAAATTACTATTAGCAAAATCATGTTGCGCTATTTTGTTTGCAACCTTAATTACGGGCTGTTCAAACAAAAATAAATCAGAAGAAATAGAAGAAGTTGTGGAGAAAACTCAAGATATTATTGTAGGTACCTACACTGGAGAATCGAGTGAAGGCATTTATAAATTAGAATTTAATGCTGAAACAGGAGCTTTAGCCACACCTCAATTAATTGCAAAAGCTTCAAATCCTTCATATATTGCGATTAGTAAAGATAGGTCTAAGATATATGCTGTTGCAGAAGATGGAGAGGGCAAAGCAATGGTCTTCAAATGGAATGCAGATCAAACTTCTTTAGAATTGATTAATGAAGCGCCTACAAACGGAATGCATCCTTGCCATATTAGTTTGAATGAGTCGAATGATTTGGTAGTAGTTGCAAATTATTCATCAGGAAATGCCGCTATTTATGCAATAGATGAGAATGGTGCATTATCAGAATCACCTGAAATGCGTCAACATGAAGGCAAGGGACCGAATACTGCAAGACAAGAAGGACCACATGCCCATTTTGCAACTTTTTATAAAGATGAGTTTATCTATGTTGTGGACTTAGGTATTGATGAAATTGCCTTATACAAAATAGGAGAAAATAGAAAGGCAGTTGGAGAAAAACAAACTGCTTTAAAATTAGAAGGTGGAGCAGGCCCTAGACATATAGAGTTTCATCCAAACAAGCCATTGGTTTATATTGTAAATGAATTAACAGGAGCAGTAACAACTGCAAAAGTAGATTTGAATACAGGCTTAATGACTGCAATTAATACTATTAGTACCTTGCCAGAAGGTTTTGAAGGCGAAAATTCTAGCGCCGACATTCATATGACGAAAGATGGATCGTTTTTATACATTACCAACAGAGGTCCGAATAATATTGCAATATTTAAAGTAGATACTGATGGTATGCCAACTTTAATGGGACATGAATCAGTAAGAGGAAATTGGCCAAGAAACTTTACGCTTTCTCCTGACGAGAAATTTTTGCTTGTTGCCAATCAACTTTCAAATAACATTGTAGTATTTAATAGAGATGCGTCAACAGGTGTGCTAACTTTTAGTGGACATGAATTAGAAATGTCTATGCCTGTTTGCTTGAAATTTTAATTTTCTGATAATCAGATTTTTGAATTTGTGATAAATACTATGTGTCAAAAGTAATATATTACTAATACAAACAAGGTTAAAGTTTTTATTTGCTAAAAATATAAAGCACTTGTTGTATTTTTAATTTTAATTTTTAGATTTGTCCCTCAATAACAAAACAATGACAGTACAACGCACTTGGTTTTTTAACTATTTCTACTTTTATTTTTTCAATAAGAGATAGAGGCTTTGTGTGTTTAAGATAATAACAAAATAAATTAGTAAAGTCTCGAAGTTTTTAAGTCGAGACTTTTTTTTTGTGCATAATGAGAGTAGCAATACAAGGAACAAAAGGATCATTTCACCATATCGTAGCTCAAGAGTTTTTTAACGAAGATTTTGAGTTGATAGAGTGCATGACATTTTCTGAAATGCCAAAACTATTGATTAACAATAGAGCAGATGCATTGGTTATGGCCATAGAAAATTCTATTGCGGCTTCTATATTGCCAAACTATGCTTTGATTGATAAATATCAATTAAATATTATTGGAGAGTTTCATTTAGGGATTCAACAAAACTTAATGGCGTTAAAAGGTCAAGATATTCATGATATTAAAGAGGTGCATTCACACCCGATGGCGTTGTTGCAATGTGCTCAGTTTTTTGAGAATTACCCTCAAATAAAGTTGGTTGAAGATAAAGATACCGCGGAAACGGCAAAGAGAATTCAAGAGGGTCAACTGAAAGGTATAGCAGCTATTGCAAGTACATTGGCTGCGGATATTTATGACCTGGACATTCTCGCGCCAAGTATTCAAACCATTAAGAATAATGCAACGCGTTTTTTTGTTTTAGATAGAAATGAAGAGGTGCGTTTTGAAGAGGGAAATAAAGCCTCAATTAGATTTACTGCTTCTCATAAAGCGGGAAGTTTAGGTACAATACTTACCACCTTTGGAGAGAATAATGTGAGTTTGTCTAAGATTCAGTCTATGCCAATAATTGAAACACCTTGGCGCTATGCATTCTTTGCAGATTTAGTTTTTGATGATTATAAAAATTATGAGAAAAGTTTAGAAGAAATTGCTCATCAAGTAGAGTCGATAAAAATATTAGGAGAGTACAAAAAAAGTAAGCGATAATGATTGCAAAGGCAAAGAGATTACAAGAGGTAAAAGAGTACTACTTCTCAACTAAATTAAGAGAGGTGGCTCAATTAGTGGCAGAAGGCAAGCCTATATTAAATATTGCAATAGGTAACCCAGATTTGGCACCGTCAGAAGGAGTCTTGTCTGCCATAAAAGACTCGCTAACATTTGAAAAAGCACACGGATATCAGTCGTACCAAGGCTTGCCAAAACTAAGGGAGGTAATTGCTGCTTTTTACCAAAAAAGTTATGGAGTTGATTTGAATCCTGTAAATCAAGTTTTGCCTCTTATGGGTTCTAAGGAAGGAATCATGCATATATCTATGGCCTTTTTAAATGAAGGCGATGAGGTGTTGATTCCAAACCCTGGGTATCCAACATATACATCAGTTACAAATTTATTGGGTGCCAAACCTGTTTTTTACGATTTAGAAGCTAGCAATGACTGGCAACCAGATTTTGATGCTTTGGCAAAAAAAGATTTGTCTAAAGTAAAAATCATGTGGGTTAATTATCCTCATATGCCAACAGGAGCGAATGCTTCTATAGAACTGTATCAGAAATTTGTTGATTTTGCAAGAGCTCATAATATCTTATTGGTCAATGATAATCCTTATAGTTTTATTTTAAACAATAATCCGTTAAGTATGCTTTCTGTAAAAGGAGCAGATGGAGTTGCACTCGAGTTAAACTCTTTGAGCAAAACATTTAACATGGCAGGATGGCGTGTAGGAATGTTATTAGGAAATAAAGATTTAATACAATCAGTATTACAGGTAAAAAGTAATATGGATTCTGGTATGTTCTACGGTATTCAGCAAGGAGCCATTACTGCGTTGCAATTATCTGATAAATGGTATGCAAATATTAATAGTATTTATGCAAAGCGTAGAGAAATTGTATATGAAATTTTAGATGCTTTAAACTGTAAATATGATACCAATGCAGTGGGAATGTTTGTGTGGGCTAAATTACCAGAGGGTGTAAAAACGCAAGAAATAGTAGACGATTTGTTGTACAATAAAAACATTTTTATAACTCCTGGTACTGTATTTGGTTCTAATGGAGAAGGATATATTAGATTTTCTTTGTGTGTAAGTGAAGATCAATTGTTAGAAGCTTTAAAAAGAGTAGTATCATGAAGAATGTTGTAGTGATAGGACTTGGTTTAATTGGTGGCTCTTTTGCCGTTGATATAAAAAAGGCATTTGGGAGTCATATTGTTGGTGTTGACGCAAATGAAGAACACGGTATCAGAGCCAAAGAAATTGGTTTTATAGATAGTGTTGGTACCATTGCAGATGTTACAAAAGCAGATGCTGTTATTATAGCAACGCCTGTTCATTCAATTGCATCAATTTGTGCAGAAGTTCTAGATGCTATTGGGGGAGACACAATAGTCTTTGATGTGGGGTCTGTAAAAGAAGATATTTGTTTGGCGCTGAAGAACCATCCAAAAAGAAACCAGTTTTTAGCAGTACATCCAATTGCTGGCACAGAATTTTCTGGTCCAGAAGCGGCCTTAGAAGGGTTGTTTGATGGAAAAGTTAATATCATTTGTGAACTAGAAAAAACAAAAAGAAGTTTAGCAAATAAAGCATTTGATATTTTTGATGCTTTAGGCTTAGAATATAAATATATGAGTCCGGTGGAGCATGACAGACATATTGCCTATGTTTCACACCTTTCGCATGTGAGTTCTTTTATGTTGGGTAAAACAGTCTTAGAGATTGAAAAGAATGAGCAAAATATTTTTGATTTAGCTGGTTCTGGATTTGAATCTACTGTGCGATTGGCTAAAAGCTCACCTGCAACATGGACACCTATATTTAGTGAGAATAAAAAGAATTTATTAAAAGCACTTTCTACTTACATTGCGAATTTGAAAGACTTTAAAGAATTGATAGAAAAAAATGATTTAGACGCCTTGTATAAGGTGATGGAAGAAACCAATCATTTAAAAGATATCTTAAACGGAATCAACAACAAACATAAACATATTAATTAAAAATTGTCAATATCTTTGGCAACTCAAAACAAGTAAAAATAGAATAATGGAAAACAAAAAAGAAATGAGATCATGGTTGGATGCATTGAACTTGGATCATCCACTCGTAGTAGCAGGGCCATGTAGTGCAGAGACTGAAGAGCAAGTATTAAAAATAGCACATGAGCTAAAAGATACCGATGTAAATTACTTTAGAGCAGGTATTTGGAAACCGAGAACGCGTCCTGGAAACTTCGAGGGAGTGGGAGCTTTAGGTTTGAAGTGGTTGCAAAAAGTAAAGGCAGAAACTGGTATGAAAACTGCTACAGAAGTAGCAAATGCAGCCCATGTTAAATTAGCATTAGAGCACGATATCGATTTGTTATGGATTGGAGCTCGTTCTACAGTGAGTCCTTTCATTGTTCAAGAAATTGCAGATGCATTAGAAGGAACTGATAAAATTGTATTGGTAAAAAACCCTGTAAATCCGGATTTAGCTTTATGGTTAGGAGGTATTGAGCGTTTGTATACTGCTAATATCAAAAACTTAGGAGTTATTCATAGAGGATTCTCAACATATGAGAAAACAAAATACCGTAATATTCCTGAGTGGCAATTGGCTATTGAATTACAGAATAAGTTTCCAGATTTACCATTGATTTGTGACCCATCACATATTACAGGAAAGCGTGATATGATTTTTGACGTTTCACAAACTGCTTTAGATTTAAACTTTGATGGATTGATGATTGAAACCCATTTCGATCCAGACAATGCTTGGAGTGATGCTGCTCAACAAGTAACACCAACTTCTCTAGTTCAAATTATGAAAGATTTGAAAATAAGAAAAGAGAGTAGTGAAGAAGCCGAGTACCAACATAAATTATCGAATTTAAGAGCTCAGATAGATGTTATTGATAATGGTTTAATTGAAACTCTTGGTAAGCGCATGAAAATATCTGATGATATAGGGACTTTGAAAAAATCTGGTAATATTGCCGTTTTACAATCTAACCGTTGGAATGAAATTTTAGGACGTATGATTTTAGAAGGGGAGAGTAAAGGATTAAGTGAAGAATTTGTTTTGAGAATGTTTAAAGCCATTCACCAAGAATCAATTAATCATCAAGAAAAGATTTTAAAATCTTAAGAATAAAAAAAGGCTCGCAATTGCGAGCCTTTTAATTTATTGAATGTTGCGTTTAAATATGTATCGAGTAATAAAAATGGCATTTCCATCACCTTTTCCCGCGTCACTTTCAACACCTGTATTTACAAAAGCAAGTTCCCATCCTTCAGAAACTAGTTTGTTGATTTT
Source organism: Urechidicola sp. KH5 (assembly GCF_054661455.1). Lineage (NCBI taxonomy): Bacteria > Pseudomonadati > Bacteroidota > Flavobacteriia > Flavobacteriales > Flavobacteriaceae > Urechidicola > Urechidicola sp. KH5. The sequence goes on along the minus strand of NZ_BAAFSW010000001.1, from coordinate 733,640 downwards.
AGAAGTCATTACCGCATCGTTAGCAGCAATGTTCTGAAAGCGTATACCTGTAATGTTATAGAAGTTTAACAATTTAGTTTCTTCATAATTTCGCATTCTAATATCTCCTCTGTCAGACTTATTTTTTTTGTCAGTATTTTTATCGTCTGTTCTAATTGTAGTATAGTCCTCATAGTTTTTTTCTTCATTGGCATCTATAATTCTAGATCTACCAACTCCACTTGTTACCAAAGACTCGACTGCTGTAACAACCTTATATTCAACTTGTGCAACAATATCAGAGCTGCAAATAACAATTAACAATAAGGCAAAAAAGATTTTTTTCATGTTCGGAAAGTTTGAAATTAATTATGGAAAGATAGGACTAATTGTTTGAATAAAGTGTTATTTTGTAATTTAGTTTTAGGCAGTATTTTATGACAGGGTTAGTAACAAAGTCTACAGGTAGTTGGTACTATGTAAGAACAGAGGAAGGGGTAATATATGAGTGCCGTATACCTGGTAAGTTTAGAATGAAAGGTATAAAAAGTACCAATCCTGTTTCAGTAGGAGATATTGTAGATTTTGAGCTAGAACCTCAAAAGGAAAAGGGTGTTATACAACGCATACATGATAGAAAAAACTATATTGTTCGTAAATCTGTAAACCTATCTAAACAAACTCATATAATTGCGGCAAATATAGATATTGCCTTTTTATTGGTGACGATTGATAATCCTCCAACTTTTCCAGGTTTTATAGACCGATTTTTAGCAACAGCTGAAGCCTATAATATTACCTCAGTAATTCTATTTAATAAGATGGATACCTATGATGACGATCAGTTAGAAATGGTAGAAGAGTTATATGAAATCTATAATAATATTGGGTATGAGTGTATAGAAATATCTGCTATAGAAAATGTGAATGTTGATGTAGTTAAAGCGTTAATGAAGAATAAGGTTTCAATGTTTTCAGGTCACTCCGGGGTTGGTAAAAGTACCTTGGTAAATGCTATAGAACCTGAGTTAAAGATTAAAACAGCAGAAATTTCTAAACAACACAAACAAGGGCAGCATACAACAACCTTTGCAGAAATGCATGAACTGTCTTTTGGTGGATTTATTATTGATACTCCAGGTATTAAAGGATTTGGAGTTGTTGATTTTGAGCCTCAAAATATAACAGATTACTTTCCTGAATTCTTTGCCTTAAAGAAAGATTGTAAGTTCAACAATTGCTTGCACCAAAAAGAACCTAAATGTGCTGTAAAAAAGGCGCTAGAAGAAGATAGGATTGCGCCATCTAGATATTTTAGTTATTTGCAAATGTTGAATGGCGAAGAAGAGAATTACCGTGTAAACCAATATGAAAAATGAAAGTTGTAGTTCAAAGAGTTTCTGAAGCTTCTGTAACTGTAGATGGAATTGTAATTAGCGCAATTGAAAAGGGGTTGTTGGTATTACTTGGTGTTACCCATAATGATGATGAAGAGGATATTGATTGGTTGATTAAAAAGGTCATCAATCTTCGGATTTTTAATGATGTAAACGGGGTAATGAATGAATCCTTATTACAGCAAAACGGAGATGTTATTGTAGTAAGTCAATTTACGTTACAGGCTAGTACAAAAAAAGGAAATCGACCGTCTTATTTAAATGCGGCAAAACCAGAAATAGCAATTCCTATGTATGAAAAGTTTGTTTCAGATTTAGAGATAGCCATTGATAAAAAGGTTGGAACTGGAGAATTTGGCGCAGATATGAAAGTATCATTAATTAACGATGGTCCCGTAACTATTATCATTGATTCAAAAAACAGGCAGTAATTGTTGTGGATAATTCGGTAAAACTATACATTTACTGAAAACTAACCAACAGACATTTCCTATGATACGCAAGTATTTTATTGCGATGGCTTTATGCCTTTCCATATCTACTTCTTACACCCAAGAATTTCAATACAATGTATTAACTATTTCTCCTGAATTAAAGGAGAATGCCAATGTAGTTGTTAGAAAAGATGATATGCACATCGAAATTAAGTCTCAGGATCATATGATTACTGAAACTGAATACGCGATTACCGTTTTGAATAAATTAGGTGATAGATTTAGTTCGATTAATGTATATCATGATGATTCTCGAAAGATTGAGCAAATTAGCGGTGTTGTTTACGATGCCATGGGTAATGAAATACATAAATTTAAAAAGCGAGATTTTGAAGATAGAAGCGCTTATGATGGATTTTCTTTATTTAATGATGGTAGGTATTTAAGTTATAAATATACACCAACCTCTTATCCATATACAATACATTATAAAAAGCGAGAAGTAAAATCTAGTACTGCATTTATCCCTAAATGGTATTATTTGGGGAGTTACTATACAAGTATTGAAAGTTCTGTAATGTCAATTACCTATCCAACTGATATAGGATTCAGAAAATATCATAAAAATTTCGAAGGGTATGATAATATCGAAATTAATGAAACTCCTAATAAGATTACATATACAACGCTTAATCTTCCAGCCATGGCCTATGAACCATATGCCCCAGATATAGCAGATTTTTTGCCAATTGCTTATTTTGGTATATCTGATTTTGCATTAGAAGGAGTTAAGGGTTCAGCTGCTAACTGGCAAGAGTTTGGAAAGTGGAGATACATAAATTTAAAAAATGGTAGCGGATCTATTTCTGAAGAAAATACAAGAGAAATTAAAAACCTAGTTGCAGGGGTAGAAGACCCAATTGATAAGGCTAAAATTGTTTATGAATATGTGCAAAATAGAGTGCGATACATTAGTATTCAAGAAGGTATTGGTGGTTGGACACCTTTCCCTGCGGATGAAGTTCATAGATTGAAATACGGAGATTGTAAAGCCCTCACCAATTATACATTAATGCTATTAAAAGCAGTAGGTGTGGAATCTTACTATACGGTGCTTTGGGGAGATGAATCTAAAATAAATGTTGAAAAAGAAATATTTTCAATGCAAGGCAATCATGTGATTTTAAATTTGCCTACAGAAGAAGGAGATATTTGGTTAGAATGTACAAGTCAAGATGTTCCGTTTGGAGAAATTGCAGGTTTTACAGATGATAGAGACGTACTAGTAATAAAGCCAGAAGGAGGTGTAATTAAGCACACTAGAATATATGACGATAGAGAGAATAGCCAGTACACAAATGGAAATGTTCGTGTAGGAGCCGATGGAAATTTAGAAGCAGAAGTTTCTATTATAAGTAAGGGTTCACAATTTGACAATAGATTAAGAGCTGCTAGTAATAATGAAAAAGAGAACGAGAAACTTTATAAAGAATTTTTTAGCAACATTAACAATATTGAGCTGAGAAAAATAGCAGTAACTAATAATAAAAAGAGTTCTCAATTCGAAGAAGAAATAGATTTTATAGCAACTAATTATGGAGTTATTAGTGGTACAAGAATGATTATTCCCTTAAACGTTTTTAATGTTATAGAGTCTGCTCCAAGACGTGTAAGAGATCGAAAATTGCCTATAGAAATTACTCGGGGTTTTTATGATGTAGATGAGGTTGAAATGCAGCTGCCTAATGGATATACAGTTGAAGCAATGGCCAAAGATATAAAGGTAGAAACAGAATATGGTAATTACGAAACAACCTTTGAATCGTTAGAAAATAATAAATTGAAAATAACTCGAAAATTACTATTTAAAACAGGAAACTACAGCAAAGAACAGTATACAGATTTTAGAAACTTTTACAGAAAAATCGTGAAAAGTGATAAATCTAAAATCGTACTTATAAAACAATAATTAACCAACCAATAAACATCATGAGAGCAATTATTTTTGCTGTGCTATTGGCTATTATATTGCCAATGAATGCACAAAACTACAAATTTGGTAAAGTATCAAAAGAAGAATTGCAAGAGCAATTTTATCCTTTAGATAGCAGTGCAAATGCGGCTGTATTATATAAAAAGCGACGTACCCATACAAGATCAACGGGTAGCGGCTTAGAAATTGTTACTGATATTCATGTTAGAATGAAACTGTATGATAAAGAAGGTTTTGATCATGCAACAGAAGAAGTTTTTCTATATATGGGTTCTAATTCTAATGCAGAATCTGCAGGTAGTTTTAAAGCTGTAACATATAATTTGGAAGGAGATAAAATAGTAAGTACCAAACTTGAAAAGAAAGCAATTAAAACACAAAATTTAAGCGAAAGGTTGAAAGTTAAGAAATTTACAATGCCTAACCTTAAACCAGGATCTGTTATAGAATGGTCATACACAATAATATCGCCATTTTTGTCTCAAATAGATCCATTAGAAATTCAATTGGATATTCCTGTTAAAAGGTATGAGGCAACATTAAAATTATTAGAGTGGTACAAATTTAGAAAACTTCAAAAAGGGTATATTCCGTTTAATATTAAAGAATCATATGATTCAAATATAGATTTGGATATTCGTAACCAAGTTATAACCGTAGTGGAGTCTAATATTCCGGCCTTAAAAGTAGAACCTTATGTTGATAATATTTGGAATTATGCCACTGGTTTAGAATTAGAAGTGGTAGCATTAACAGCACCTAAACTTGGTATTTATCAGAATTACGCGACAAGTTGGGAAGAAATTGCAAAAGACATTTATAATTCAGATAATTTTGGTGGTCAATTAAGTAGAAGTGGTCATTTAAAAGAAGCGGCATTAGAATTAATGACTAAATATCAAACGACTGAATCCAAATCTGCTGCAGCCTTAGACTATATAAAATCTAAAATTGCTTGGAATGGTAACTATGGAGAATATCCGCAAAATGGATTGAAAAAAGCTCTTAGGGAAGGTGCAGGAAATATTGGCGATATAAATCTGAATTTGGTGGCCCTCTTAAGAGAATTAGGCTTAAATGCAAACCCTGTACTAATAACTACAAGAAGTAGAGGTATTCCATTATTTCCTACCACCGATAAAATTAATTACGTAATTGCAGTAATAGAAACACCAAAAGGGCAAGTTTTATTGGATGCATCAGAAAAATATAGTAAACCAAATTTATTGCCTTTGAGAGCGGTAAATTATCAAGGTATAATTGTAAGAAAAAACAAAACCATTGGGTATACAGATCTTGGCTCAAATTTAAAATCTACTACAGAAAGCAATCTTTCTTATAAATTGGAAGAAGATGGTTTTGTGACTGGAATGAATAGACGTAAATATGATAATCTTAGAGCTTTAAATTACAGAAAACGAAAAGGTCGTTTAGATGAAGAGGATTTAATCAGTCAAATTGAATCGCAAGATGATGATATTGAAATAGTAAACTTCCGCTTGTCCAATAGAGATGATGTTTTTAAGCCTGTGGTTGAAATGTATAAGTTCGAAAAGGAAGATGCTGTAGAAGAGATTGGTGGTAAATTGTATTTTTCTCCTTTGTTATTTTTAGCTAACACGGAGAATCCATTTAAATTGGAAAAAAGAGAGTATCCAGTAGATTTCGGATCTCCATTCCAAAATAAAAATATTGTTAATATTACCATTCCAGCAGGTTTTGCGGTAGAAGCTTTGCCAGAAGATGTTGCTGTGGGAATGACGGATAAACTAGGTACATTTATATATAGAGTAAAAGTAGTGGGAAACAAGATTCAAGTTACTTCTATGTTCGAAATAAATGCAGGTGTTATTTCTGGATTTAATTACGAAGAATTGAAAGGATTTTATCAATTAATGATATCAAAACAAACGGAGAAAATTGTTTTGGTTCCTGTGGAAGGATAATTTTATAAAGATTATGAGTCTATTACATACTAATATTCAAATTCTTACGTTGAATAATTGATGAACTTCCGAGTATCATTCAGATTCCATAAAACTTTTGAAGCCTCCTTATTTTTTAAGGAGGTTTTTCATTAAAATAAAATTATTTTCCTAGGAATATATTTAAATTATTTTTTATATTAGCACCAGAAACATTTTAAAACTCAAATAATGAAAAAAATTATAGTTGCTTTATTAATCGCTGCTACTGCATTTTCTTGTAAAGTTGATAGTAAAAACAAAGTTGAAACATCTGATGCTAAAGAAGTAAAGGAAGTTGCCGCTGCAGATATTGCTGTTGATACTACAGCTTCAGAAGTTAATTGGAAAGGATTTAAACCAACTGGAGAACACTTTGGAACAGTAACAATTACAGAGGGAACTCTTAAAACTGCTGATGGAAATTTGGTAGGAGGTACCTTTACATTTGATATGAACTCAATTGTAGTTACAGATATGCCAGCCGATAATGAGTATAATGCAAAATTAGTAGAGCATTTAAAATCTGGAGATTTCTTTGAAGTAGAAAAATTTCCAACTGCTTCTTTTGAAATTACTGAAGTTGCTAAAGCTGAGGCAAAAATTAATATTAGTGGAAACTTAACTGTAAAAGGAATTACTAAAAACATTACAATTCCTGCAGCTGTTTCAACAGTAGATGGTGCAATGGTAATTACAAGTGATGCCTTTAAAGTAGATAGAACAGAATTCGGAATTCAATATAAGTCTACAAAGTTAGCAGACGTAATTAAAGAAAAATCAATAGATGATTTATTTGAAATGAGCTTTATAGTAAAAGCGTCAAAATAAATTAAAAAATCTAATTACTTTAAAGTCTGAGTGGTTCACTACTCAGACTTTTTTTTGTGCCCAAAAAAGCCGTAATTTGGAACTCTTAATAACTACTTTATGGCAAACAAAGACAACCTCGAATCTTTTGAAGCAGGAGGGCAAAGAATAATTGACAACAAAGAATTAAGTATTGGTGAAGCAATGATACCTGTTGTGGTATTGATTGCTTTATTAGCTTTTAACGTATCGGTTTTTAAAGATGATGCACTAGGTGGTAGTAATCAGTTTGTACTGTTGTTGGGTGCCGCCGCTGCCGCAGTTGTTGGATTTTTTAATAAGGTTTCATACAAAACCATGATAGAAGAGGTTGCAGAAAATGTTAAATCTACTGCAGGGGCAATTCTTATATTATTAATGGTTGGTGCTTTGGCGGGTACTTGGCTTATAAGTGGTATTATTCCTTCTATGATATATTATGGACTCAAAATTTTGAATCCCACTATTTTTCTCGCAGCCTGCTTAGTAATTTGTGCGGTTATTTCTATTGCAACGGGAAGTTCATGGACTACCTCTGCAACCGTAGGTATAGCGCTTATTGGTATTGGTGATGCCTTGGGAATTTCGATAGGTATGACGGCAGGAGCAGTATTGTCTGGGGCATATTTCGGTGATAAAATGTCACCAATGTCTGATACTACAAATTTAGCCCCGGCCATGGCGGGTGCAACTTTATTTTCGCATATAAAGTACATGACTTACACTACGGTTCCAACGGTTTTAATAAGTTTAGTTGTTTTTGTAATAATTGGCTTAACCTTAAATACGACTGGAGAGGCAGAAACCTCTGCAATGTTGACAGATATAGAAAAAGCATTTAATGTTACTGGGTGGATATTTCTAGTGCCAGCTGCCGTTGTATTTCTTATCGTCAAGAAAACACCACCTTTAGTTGCTTTATTGGCAGGTACTATTTTAGGAGCCATTTTTGCTTTAATATTTCAACCACAAGTGGTAGCTACTATAGCCGGTGTTGAAAGGCTAGATTTGGTATCAGCATATAGAGGAGTGATGGATGCTATAACGGTAAAAGTTTCAGTGCCTACAGATAATGAAATATTAGCAGATTTGTTTACAGCTGGAGGAATGAGTAAAATGTTGGGTACCGTATGGTTAATACTATGCGCCATGGTATTTGGTGGGATAATGGATGCTATTGGGGCTTTAGCTGCTATAAGTAAGTTTATGTTGAATTTATTTGATTCCATCTTCGGATTATTTGCATCTACAGTTTTTACCTGTATCGGGTTAAACTTTACAGCCTCAGATCAATATTTAGCAATTGTTGTTCCTGGTAAGATGTATGCTAAAGCATATGAAGATAAAGGATTGGCACCAGAAAATTTAAGTAGAACCTTAGAAGATTCTGGTACGGTTACATCCGTGTTAATTCCATGGAATACTTGTGGTGCCTACCAATCTGGTGTATTAGGAGTACCTGTTTTTGACTATGCTATTTATGCTGTTTTTAATTGGTTAAGTCCGTTTATGACATTGATTTTTGCTGCTTTTAGAATTAAAATAAAGCAATTAGTAAAAGCATAGATTCATGAGGAAACTAGTCTTTTCGATTTTAACTGTATTTATTTTGATATCGTGTTCAAAAGAACAATCTATAAGCAAACAATATTTCGAACTTTTTAGATCAAGTTATACAGGTAATTCAGCCTATGAAACCACTACTTTCGTTGAAAAGTATTGGAGAATTGCTGGAAATTCAGGGTTTAATAATTCAGTGTATTACATAGAAGAAAAACTGAAAAAGGCGGGCTATGTTTTAGAATCTAATGCAACAGAGTCAGACAGATTGGTATATCGAATAGAAGAGCGCGAGATGCGCAATCCAACTTGGGAACCAGTGAGTGCATCGCTACAAATCGTTGGACAAGATGCTCCAATATTAGAACAAATTACAAATAGAAATATGGTCTATTTGAATTCTTCATCTACTCCTTCTGAGGGAGTAAAAAGCGAGGTTATTCATATTCATGATATGAAAGACTTTGAAACGATAGATGTAGAAGGAAAGATTGTCTTTGCAGAAATGAGTCCCTATAGATTGTATGAAACTGCAATTTTAGAGGGAGGAGCAATTGGTTTAATTACATATAATAATCCTGCGTATTTACAACCTGAGAAAAATGATACTTCAATACAATTTAGAGCAATTCCGTTTAACAAAGATTATCCTGTTTGGGGCATCGCCTTATCGTATAAAGCAAAAGAAGCATTAAAAACAGAATTGCAGAAAGGATCTCTAGAAGTTGCTGTTACTATTGAAACTAAAATTTACCCTTCTAAAGAGCTTACCATAATTGCATCTATTATAGGAAGTGAATTGCCGGAAGAAAGTTTGGTAATGAGCGCTCATATTCAAGAACCAGGTGCTAACGATAATGCAACTGGAGTAGGAGTGCAATTAGAAATGGCTGAATTAGCTGCTTCTAAAATTAACGCAGGTGAGTTAGATACAAAACGAACTTTAGTCATGCTATGGGGAGATGAAATTATTTCAACTCGCAGGTATGTAAAAGAAAAAGAAAAACGCAATTCTATAATTAATTGGGGATTAAGTTTGGATATGGTTGGGGAGAACACTTCCATAACTGGGGGCTCTTTTTTGATTGAAAAAATGCCTGATCCTAGTGCAATCTGGACACGAGGTAAAGATAAGCACTCAGAATGGGGAGGTGAGGTTTTAAAAGAAGAAGATATGATGCCTCATTATTTCAACGATTTTATGATTTCAATTTTTGAGGAACAAGGTGCATTTGCAAACTGGGAAGTAAATACCAATCCATTTGAAGGAGGGAGCGATCATATACCGTTTTTAAAAGAAAATATTCCTGGTTTATTATTATGGCATTTTACTGATCAGTTTTATCATACCGATAACGATCGCTTAGACAAAGTGTCCCAAGAGACATTGAGAAATGTTGGAACAGGTGCGTTGGTAAGTGCTTTTACTTTATTAAATGCAGATACGCTAACGGCATTAGAAATTTTAAAATTACTAGAAGAACGAGCGGCTAGTAGAATAGAAGATGAATTTATTTTAAGTGCTGATATAATTAAGAATGGAGGCGAATTGGAAAGTGAATTATTAATTCTTAAATCTTGGAATAAATGGTATGTTGCAGCGATACAATCTGTTTCTGATATCTCAAATGCAGATCAAGAACAATTAAAAAAAGCAATTGAAAGTGCCACCAATCAATTGAATTTACTTACTTCTTCTAAAATTGAGGAATTGAATAATCTATAAATAAAATTACTATGACATATTCCATTTTTACAGATCAAATGTTCTTTGTAATGTTGGGTATTGGAGCCTTGTTTATTGGTATGGCATTTTTACTGAATAAAAGTAATGCTAAGTTGCTCTTATCTGGTTATAATACAATGAGTGCTGAAAAACAAGCAAAGTTTCCGATTGAAGCATATTTAAAAAGATTTAAGCAGTTTCATTTATACTTAGGTGTTTCTTTTATAGCTGTTGGAACATTAGTTGGATTGTTATTTGGCACGAGATATTTAGGTTTATTTATAGGTTTGTACCCTTTGTTTGCCTATGCCTATTTTATATATAACTCGAAGGAGTTTGACGAAAATAGAAAACGAATGTACCAATTAGCAGCTGTCTCATTAGTTGTAATGGCATTAGTTATTGCAGGTCTTTTCTTTAGAGGATTAGAGGAAACCAAAATTCAATTTTCAGAAAATGCTATTACTATTACAGGTTCATATGGACTCACTGTACAATCTAGTGAGTTAGTAGAAATTCATTATTTTGAAGACTTTTCTAAGTTTAAAGCAACCAAAAGAAATGGTTTTGCAATTGACAAGATTAAAAAGGGGAATTTTAAAACTGCTTCTGGAGATGTTTTACTCTTAATAAATGATACTTCTCAACCAGTAATTGGAATTAAACGTATGAAAGAAAAACCAATATATGTTTCGGGTACTTTTGAGGAGTTCGAACAAATATTAGAATTAGAATCTAAAAATTCTAGATAAAATAATTCCAAACAATACCCAAACGCACCGTAAAGTCGCGATAAGGATGCAATGGAGCACTGTAATAATTTCGTCCTGTAAAACCAGCAGTAATATTTTCTAAGGCAAAAAAGATGCGCATTGTTCTTACACGTGCATTGGCAAAAAAGTCAAACATTGGAAATCCTCCATAATCCTGGTCTTGTAAATAAAATTCACTCAATACAGGGTCGTACGCATTCATCTGGTATTCACTAAAGTATTTAAAGGTAATACCAGTTTGAAGATACATTGGTTTCTTTTTAAAGATGTGGTTGCTATAATACAAAGAGTTTCTTGTAACAAATGTTGGCACTCTTAAATAATCTGCGCCCTTTGTAACATTTTGATACATGATTGTGTTTTCTATAGACATACGTCTAAAGAAATTAAATGTTTTTTCAGCTTTAATTTTATAATACGCAACATTCTCATTGGCTTGTTGTGGCTTTGAGTCATGATCAAAATAAGTAAAGTTCTTAATTTGATGAATACTACCTGAAACATTAAACCATTGAACAGAGTTAAAATCTAGAGCTAGGCTACTAGTTTGAATGTTATCGAAATTAGTGTTTTGCCAATTATAGTCTACATAATCACTTTGAAAATGTAAAAAATTAAAATCTGGTGATTTTGATACATTTTGTATGCTTGCTGTTACACTAAATACGCTATCTGTTGCATAAGTTGCCGCTGCCGCCAATGTATTACCATTAATATCTCCGACTACAATACTTGATATATCGGCTTGTAAATTGAAATCTCCAATATGTGCATCCCATTCTGCTCCAATAGAAATAGCATCTCCCTCTAATTGCCTTTCAACAATAGAACCATTTCCTAAATGCACTTCTCCATTAAAGTAATGATTGTAATAATAATAAGAAGCTTTACCCTTAATTGTACCTAGAACATATGGCGAAATAATGTCGATAAATGCCATGTTATTCATAGTTCGAAGTCCAGTGTCATCGTTTATGGAACTATCATAAGAATCACCTAATAAATCATTTTGGGTTTGCTTGTATTCGTAATGTTTGGTTTCATAGCTGAAATGATGACCAACTTTTAAATTTGATTGATTTTTGACAGAATCTTTTTCTTTAAAAATTTTATAATCATGCTCAAAATGATAGCGTTTTGCTAAAATTCTATTTTCAGCATCATCAAAATTTACTTCCAATCGACCCCTATCCGTATAATCAGAATCGCCACTTTCAAACAATTCAACAGACTCATCTGTTAGTCCACCATTTTCCTCAAAACGATATTTATGAGAAACAAAATGCCCTCTAATGTAATATTGCTTATTATTAGTGAAGTAATTAAAAGTGGTTCTAAAATTACCATTACTTACTAAGGTTTCTCGATACTTACCTAAAGAACGAAGTCCCTTAAAAGAAAACGAAACATTTAGATTTGGAGACATATTCATGGCAAATTTAGCATCCAGTGTCTGTCCTTGCTTTAAACCGGTGCGCCATTGTAATTCGGTAATAGGGGTAGGAACATGGTAGTATACTACATCTTTAACTTCTTTGTAATTAATGTGCTTAGCAGTCATCCCCATTTTTGGGATGTATGAAGTTCCTAAAAAATCATATCCTAAACTATTGTATTGTTGACCCTGGTTGTGAAATGGCATGTATTCAAAATCGTCTTTTCTTACGAAATTAAATTTGTAATACTTTTTCATAGTTAAAGTGGTATCTATCAAAAAAGTATCGCGTTCGTAGGTAATTATTTTGTAATCGTTAATAGAGGTTTCACCATCTAATTCTACGGTAATCTCTTGCCGATTATTATAAAGTGAATCTTGACGTTGCGTGCTTATATCATTACTGTAATATTGTTCTTTTGTCAATCCAGTTTTAGATTTGCTTTGAGCAATAAGCGTACCAGAAAACAGTACACAAAAAAAGACCAATAAAATGTTTTTCATAATGCTTGTTAATGCAGCAAAGGTAAAGTTTTTAAACGAATAACTTCCATTGAAATTATTTGCAAAAAAGACTTATTTTTAGACGGAATATTTGGTTAATGCTAGACTTAAGATTTCAACATAAAACATTAGAAGCTGGCACTGATGAGGCGGGTAGAGGTTGTTTATCTGGACCTGTTGTTGCAGCTGCAGTTATTTTGCCCGATGGATTTTCACATCCTCTTTTGAACGACTCGAAACAGCTTTCTGAAAAACACAGAATGGAGTTAAGGCCCATTATAGAAAAAAAGGCCATTGCATGGGGAGTAGCGTTTGTTAGTCCTCAAAAAATTGATGAGATCAATATTTTACAAGCTTCAATTTTAGGAATGCATTTGTCTATTGATCAACTAAAAACAATTCCAGAATATATTGCTGTAGATGGTAATAAATTTAAGCCTTATAAAGATATTCCTCATCAAACAGTAGTAAAAGGAGACGGAAAATATATGAATATTGCGGCAGCATCTGTGTTGGCAAAAACGTATAGAGATGATTACATGGAGAAAATTCATCAAGAGTTTCCTATGTACGATTGGAATAAGAACAAAGGCTATCCAACAAAAGCACACCGTAAAGCTATTTTAGAACATGGTGCTACTGAATATCACCGTAAATCATTTCGATTATTACCTGAAGAGCAATTGAAACTATTTTAGAATCATGTTTCAATTTTGTGGGTGAAAATGTATTTTTGCTGACCTTAAAACTATTGGCATGATTAAAAGATCGAGAGCAGCAATTTCTAAATTTATTATCCATAAAGTTGGAAATAAATTCAACAGTGCAACAAACGCTTTTTCTGAAAACCCAGTAACTTTTGATCAAGAGAGTTATGAATTAATGTTGCCATTTTTATTGCGTCCTTTTGGTAATGTTTCGCAGAGTTATCGTTTTAGTCATCATGCCAATATAGAGTTAAACGAAATCAACAATTACGCAACAGAGTTGCTAAAATCGCCAGATGAGTTTGTTGAAACATCTAAGCATATTGTAAACCATTTATACGAACAGTCTAATTCTGCACAAATTAAAACAGGTGATGTAATTATAGCATTGTTTGAAGATATTGAGTATAAAGATGTAATTACCAATGCGCTTGGTATTTTTAAAATTGAAAATAAAATAGACTTCTTTCAAACATACTTAGAAGAAGACAATTTTGATGTGTTTGTGCAGAAAGGAATCAGTACGAAAAAACTAGATAAAGGCTGTTTGATTGTTAATTATACAGACGATGAAGGTAAGACAGTATTGAGTGTAGATAACAACAATTATGACGCGCAGTATTGGACAAAAAATTTCTTAAACATAAAGTTTGCTGACGATGCCAACTTGCACACCCAAAATTATATTGAGCTGTGTAAAGAATTTAGTGATGAGATATTGAAACCAGATTATGGACATCAAGAACGCAGTAAATTTTTAGCGAGTTCGGTAGACTACTTTAAGGAGAATGATCATGTAAATGTGCACAACTTTAAAGAAGAGTTGTTTGAAGACGATAACCAAAAAGAGCAGTTTGAATCGTATAAAAAGCAATACGAAACTTTACATGATGTGTTGATTAGAAATGATTTTCCGGTTTCTGAATTGGTGTTGAAGAAAGAAAAATCTAAAATCAAATCTGAAATCAAGCTAGACACCAATATTCAAATCAAGATAGATGTAGACGCTCCTGATGCGCCAACAGAATATATGGAACGTGGCTACGACGAAGAAAAGAAAATGAAGTATTATAAAGTGTACTTTAATGAAGAAAAATAGCTAAACCAATTCCGCTTCAAATAGAGCAGAAAAGTGTTTATTAATTTTTTCTTTTACTTCTTCTATAGGTATTTCTCTACCCAATTCTAATTGAAGAGAAGTTACTGCTTTACCTTTAATACCACAGGGTATAATATGATCAAAATATCCTAAATTGGTATTGACATTTAATGCAAAACCGTGCATGGTAACCCAACGTGAAGCACGTACACCTAAAGCACAAATTTTTCTAGCAAATGGCGTTCCAACATCCAGCCAAACACCAGTTTCGCCATCACTACGTGTTCCTTTTAATCCGTATTCAGCAATCGTTAGAATAATAGTTTCTTCTAGTAAACGGAGATACTTGTGAATATCTGTAAAAAAGTTCTCTAAATCTAAAATAGGATAGCCCACAATTTGACCTGGGCCATGATAGGTAATATCACCACCACGATTGATTTTATAAAAATCAATGCCTTTTTCTTTTAACTGTGTTTCGTTTAATAAAAGATTGGAAAGGTCTCCACTTTTACCTAGAGTATAAACGTGAGGATGTTCTACATATAAAAAGTGATTCTTAGTAGGTACTTCTGTATTGTTTTTGCGATTCTCAAATTTAGTATCTACTGTTTCTTGAAATAAAACAGTTTGATAATCCCACGTTTCTTTATAGTCTTTGCGTCCTAAATCTTGTATGCTTACCTTTTTCAATTATCTGGATTGTTTAGAATAATGAGAGCAGCAATTACTCCCGGAATCCATCCGCATAAAGTCAATAGAAAAACAATAATTATAGATCCGCAACCTTTATCAAAAACCGCTAGCGGCGGAAATAATATGGCACATAATACTCTTAAACAACTCATATATAAATTAAATTAAAAGTATTTAAAAACCATGATTCTATTAACTCAACGAGTGAATTAAAATTATGTTACAAAGGTCTTGAATTTTTGAGTATAAAAAAAACTTTCAAAAAATACTGAAAGTTTAGAAAATACATTATATTTGTTCCATGCAATTAGATGAAGCGAAACATAAATTTATTCAACATTGGGGTTCTTTGGGCTCTAATTGGGGCATTAATAAAACAATGGCGCAAATTCATGCATTACTTTTAGTAACACCAGAATTACTATCTACAGAAGATATTATGGAGGCATTGCAAATATCGAGAGGTAATGCCAATATGAATTTAAGAGGTTTAATTGATTGGGGTATTGTGACCAAAGAATTTAAAGTTGGAGAGCGTCGTGATTTCTTTAGGGCAGATAAAGATATTTGGGAGATCGGTAGAAAAATTATGAGAGAGCGTCAAAAGCGAGAAGTAGAGCCTGTGTTAAAATTGCTGAATGACCTAAAAAAGATGGAAGCACAAACAGAGGAAGAAAAAGAATTTACTAAAACCATAGCCGATTTAGAATCATTTACAGGTTCTTTGAACGGAGTAGTAGATAAATTTGTGAAATCGGATGAGCATTGGTTTTATAAAAATCTACTGAAAGTAATAAAGTAAATTTTTTTACACACAAACTTTCAAAAATTATTGAAAGTATAAAAAGAAAAATTATGAAAACAACCACATTTATGACCGGACATTGGACTGATTTAATTATGCGCTCTTATACTATAGAACCGGATGTATTAGTACCATTTTTACCCAATGATGTAGAACTCGATTTATTCAATAACAAAGCTGTTTTTAGTGCTGTTGCATTTCAATTTTCTAAAGTTAAATTCTTTGGAATTAAAGTGCCTTTTCATCAAAGTTTTGGTGAAATTAATTTTAGAGTGTATGTAAAATCTAAAATTGACGGTCGCAAAGGGGTGGTGTTTTTAAGGGAGTTTGCCCCAAAACCATTAATCGCATTTATTGCAAATAAGATTTATAATGAACCATTCTATTACAAATCGATTCAAATTCGTAAAGAACATAATAGTGAATCTATATATACCCAATATAACTTTCCAGGTGGAATTCTCGCGGTAAATGCCTCTCAAGAATTTATGGAGCCTGAAATAAAAAGTTTTGATCATTTTATAATTGACAGGTATGTTGCTTTTGTAAAGAATGAAGATTTAAGTTCTAAGGTGTACCTAATCCAACACAAGCTATGGGCATTCTCAAAAAATACTGAAGTATCTGAATATGGAGCAGTTTTAGATTTATTGCCACCAGTTTTTAAAAGAGCAAAATTGTTACATACTCATTTTGTAAATGGTTCTGAGGTAGGAGTTGAAATTGGGTTTCAGCAACAAGATTTTATCAAATCACCCGTTATCAGTTAAGAACATTTATATTTGCAAACATGTCTATAGAATTACAAGAAATATCTAAGAGTTATGGTACTCAAAAAGCAGTTGATACCATCAGTTTTAGCATTGATAAAGGTGAAATAGTAGGTTTTTTAGGTCCGAATGGAGCTGGTAAATCAACCACTATGAAATTAATAAACGGTTACTTAAAACCTGATACAGGAACCATTACGGTAGATGGTATAGATTTAGCTCAGGCACCATTGAACGCTCAAGCTAAAATCGGATATTTACCAGAACACAACCCGTTGTATCTAGACATGTATGTAAAAGAGTATTTGCAATTTTGTGCTCGAATCTACAAGGTGTCAAAAGATCAAATACCATTAATTATTGAAAAAGTGGGTTTAGGTGTTGAATCACATAAAAAGATAAAGCAACTTTCTAAAGGGTATAGGCAACGTGTTGGCCTTGCAGCTGCTTTATTGCACAACCCTTCTGTTTTAATTTTAGATGAGCCAACCACTGGATTGGATCCACATCAGTTAGTGGAAATTAGAAGTTTAATTAAAGAAATTGGTAAAGACAAAACAGTGCTGTTTTCTACGCATATCATGCAAGAGGTAGAGGCGCTTTGTGACCGTGTTATTGTTATAAATAAAGGGCAATTGGTTGCAGATAAGCAACTAAAAGAGTTAAAATCTAACAAACATCAAATTATTGAAGTTGCCTTTGATTTAAGAATAGAAGAGCAATTTGTAAAACAAATACCGCATTTGGTAAAAGCCAAAAACACCTTTGATTTTAATTGGGAACTGACTTTTAACACACAAGAAGACATGGCGAGTACTGTGTTTGATTTTGCAAAAAATCACGGATTAAAAATTCTACAATTACAAACCAAAAACGCAGATTTAGAAACTTTGTTTAGATCGTTGACAAAGTAATTTATCTAAAAATCAATTTCCCTTGAAATAGTTCTTCTACATTAACTGTAGTTGGTTGGTTGTATGCAATCACATCTCCATAAGAATAGATACTACCTCTAATAATATCTATAGGATAAACCAACATATCATTAGTGCTTTTATGAGTGAAAAAAACTTTATTAGCTCTTAAATTTTGACCTTCAAAACGCGAATCGCCAGCAGCAAATGTTATACTTAGTGAATTTGTGTTTCCATCAATGTAAAAATTTCCATTTCCATTTGAAATTACTCTCAACTCTTCGTTATTAATTGATAAAAAGCAATCCCCAGTATTTAAATAGTCACCAAAATAGTCTTCAATATAAACAGTTAAATTAGGGTAGGTAAGTGTTCCATCTGATCGTACTGGGAACTGTGAAGAATTTCTAATCTCGGTGATATTAGGCGATGTCACATATACTTTTGTGATATTGTAATCTCTAAAAAAATTACAACTGTTATTATCTGTTAGAATGAGTTCATTGTTTGAAACAACAGCAGTTACATCATTCAGTAAGTTACGACCTGTTTCAATCACAACCTTTTGTTCAGCACCTTCTTTTACTATTAATTCTACACCTTCATAAATTAGAATCTTATCAAAAGCGGCCACTTCAATTTCGTTTTGAATGGTGGTACCTGTGGTTTGAAAGCAGTCGCTTGCATCTTCATTGTTGCAAGCAAAAATCAATACAAAGCAAACTATGTATAAAAACTTTTTCATCATACTTTTTATTTAAAAGCGATAGCCCAGTCCGAATTCCAATCCTTCAGCCCTAAACATATTAATTTTTAAAGATAGAGCAGCAAACAAGTGCTCTCCAAATCGTTTTTTGAATCCAAAACGTTCGTAAATTCTACTCACGTATTCATAAGGGTAATACACGTGATACCCTATTTGTCCAATCACAGAAAAACTGTGCATATTCATTTCGTATCCAGCAAATAAACCTGCTCTTTTCCAATCTGCATCAGAAACTGGTTCATCATTTTGTATGCTGTCCCATTCAATATAATCTTTCATAAATACAGGAAAAAAGAAGTCTGCTCCAAAAGTAATGGTGGATACGTTTGTCAACTTTTTATCACCATATGTAGACAAGGTGTAAAATGGAAATAACCCACTTCCATTTATAAGACTTTCATTAAATCCCGCTCTTAACACTGCATTTATATGAATTGGTTCTTTTAAGGTTTCTTTTTCTAAGACTCTGTCTGGAGCAAGTGTTTTAGGGTTTAAATCATAATGTACACCAACCGTTGCTGCAATGGTATTGACACCTAAATTAGGAACATTAAAACTACCATTGGAGTAATGAATGAGAGAAAACCCAGCATTCATACCAAAATTGCCAATTAAATAATCGTGCTGGTACTGTAGTTTTAACAAAACAGCGGCCACTACTTTAGATCCTATTGCCCAATTTTTTGGATTCTCTTCTTTATCAAATGGAGAAGTGGCATAACCCAAACCAAAACCACTTGTTAATTTAAGTTGATGTGAATTGTTTCTATTTAGTAAATAGAAATTATAATGACGCAAAATAGAATAGACTTCGCCCATTTCTTCAGTTTTAAAATCTTGAAAAATGGCGGTATAACCAGCATCGGGAAAGTTGAATTGATTGCCGAAAAGGTTGTTTTCTAATAGATGTTTGTTGTACTGTAAAATAATTCCCGTAGGATGCTTTTTTATAAGCGGTTTCAATTCTGGAGCGTGTTCAATAATATTGCCATAAAAAATATGGGCATCAATAGAGTTATTGCCTTGAGAGTGCCCTTTCAAAAGGACTGTAAAAAATATGCTAAACAGAATATACTTTTTCATATTTATAAGCGAATTCCGACTCCAAATTCTACAGTTTCAGCATTGGCCGCATGTGCTTTTAGACTTATAGCAGCAAACCATTTATCTCCAAAATAGCGTTTTAATCCAAGGCGTTCGTAATACCTTGTCTCATATTTAAATGGCCAATACACATAATAACCAACTTGTGCTATTACGGAGAATTTATTTACAAATAGTTCATGTCCCACAAACAAACTTACACGAGTAATATCTGAAGTGCTAGCATCAGATTCTCCAGGAAAATTAACGTGGTAATACTCTATAAATTCATTTAGGAAAGGAGAAATAAAAACATCTGTCCCCAATTGGATGGCACTTTTTCTACTAACGCGTTTATCAGCATACCCAGAAAAAACAAAAAACGGATATAAGCCACTACCAATATTTTCGGATTCATTTACACCACCTCTAAACACAAAATTAAATTTGATAGGTTCAATATATTTGTTAGTTACATCATGTCTATAAAAAGGCGCATCTTCCTGTTCTAAATTGTAGTGTAATCCTACAGTTGCACCCCATGTATTTAAACCTGTATTAGGTGATTTATAATTTGAGTTTGACGCATGAATAAATGTTAAGCCTGCTTGAACGCCTAAATTATTAAAGATACGTTCTCGTTGGTAGTATAATTTAAAATAGGTACTTGAGTTTAGATGTGTACCAAACGAAACATTCTTATTGTTTGTTTCTTTATCATACGGATTGGTATTGTATGCTAAACCAATACCAGCTCGCAGCATTAACTGATTTTTACTAGCTCTATTTAATAGGTAAAAATTGTAATGCGCATATAGCGAGTATAAATCTCCAACAATCTCACTATTGTAATTTTGATAGGCAAAAGAAAAACCGACGTCTGGGTAATTAAATCCTTGCTCCCAAGATTCTCTACCAAAATTTTTGCGATTGTAGCTCAATATAAACCCTTGTGGATGACCTGCAACAATAGGAGCTACAGTGGGTTGATGCCTCAAAATATTACCATAGAAATACTCAGCGACAAAACTGTATTGTCGAGGTACGCTTTCATTAGGTTCCGCATCTTGAGCTTGTAATTGCAATGCAATTGCTAAAACAAATAAAAGAGCAATTATATTTTTATTTGAGCATTTAATTGAGCTTAAAGGCAACAGATTCATCTTTAAGTTGGGTTAGCAATTCGTTAGTAATGTTGACTTTTTTTGTGCGGCTATTCATAGTAACACTCGTTTTTTCTTTTAAATCATTCAATTTAAAATAAATAGGTTTTTGACCCACATTTGTAACTATGATATGTTCTAATTTTTTAAGCGTATTTTCATTGATATCATCTACAGATAAATGTAGTGTAATGTTTTTGGCGAGTCTTTCCATAACATCATGCAATAATTGCATTTCAGTAAACTTCAATTTTATATCGTCGTTATAATAGTTCTTTTGACCTGAAATTCGAATATGTAAAAATGCGTTTGGAGCCAAGAAGTGTCTAAACTTCATATACTCTTCTCCAAATATTCTAAACTCTTGTGCAGCTTGATAATCTTCAACAGTAAATGTGGCCCACCCTTTTCCTGCTTTCGAAATACGGTGTTCTACTTGAGTGATAATTCCGCCAATAGAAACGGTCCTACCATCCATGTGTTTTAGGTCACTGAAAATGCCTAAATGAGCATTGCAGAAACTGCGAAGTTCATTTTTAAAATCATCTAAAGGATGACCAGAAATATAGATGCCCACCATTTCTTTTTCTTTAGATAGTTTTTCCATCATTCCCCATTCTTCACATTCTGGAATCAACGGTTCGTCAAATTGTACTTCTGAAGCCTCTCCAAAAAGTGATACTTGCGATGAGTTTTTGTTCTCTTGATATTTTGAGCCAAATCGTATGGCACGTTCTAGGAATGTTTGACCGCGATCATCCAACATAAAATATTGGGCTCTATGTTGATTAAAACTATCAAAACCTCCAGCAAGCACAAGTCCTTCGAACGTTCTTTTGTTTGCCGCTCTGAGATCTACACGTTTGGCAACATCGAAAATTGATCTAAACGGACCATTCTCTTTTCGTTCGTTAATAAAGGCTTCAACGGCACCTTCTCCCACACCTTTAATGGCTCCCATACCAAAACGAATAGCACCTTCATTATTTACAGCAAACTTATAATAAGATTCATTAATATCTGGACCCAATACTGGCAAGCCTGCTCGTTTACACTCTTCCATAAAGAAAGTAATAGACTTAATGTCTCGCATGTTATTAGAGAGTACAGCCGCCATATATTCAGCAGGGTAGTGCGCTTTTAAATAAGCCGTTTGATAAGCAATATAGGCATAGCAGGTAGAGTGCGACTTGTTAAAAGCGTAGGCCGCAAATGCTTCCCAATCTTTCCAAATCTTCTCTAATGTTTCCTTTGGATGCCCGTTTTTTTCACCACCACCCATAAAAAGTGGTTTTAGCTTTTCTAGTAAGGCAAATATTTTTTTACCCATGGCTTTACGTAGCATATCGGCTTGACCTTTTGTAAAGTCAGCCAATTTTTGAGAAAGCAACATTACTTGCTCTTGATATACTGTAATACCATAGGTTTCTTTCAAGTATTCTTCCATTTCAGGAAGGTCATAGGTAATTTCTTCTCTACCGTGTTTTCTATCAATAAAAGAAGGAATGTACTCCATTGGACCAGGTCTGTATAGCGCATTCATTGCAATAAGATCCGCAAAAGTTGTCGGTCTTAAGTTTTTCATGTGCTTTTGCATTCCAGGAGATTCGTACTGAAAAATACCAATGGTTTCTCCTCTTTGGAATAACTCATAAGTTTTTTCATCGTCTAACGGAAAATCATCTGGAATTAATTCAACACCGTGTTTTGCCTTTACAATCTTAACCGTATCCTTTATCAAGGTTAAGGTTTTAAGACCCAAGAAATCCATTTTTAATAGTCCTGCACTTTCTACTACACTGTTGTCAAACTGTGTAACGAACATGTCAGAATCTTTGGCCGTAGAAACCGGAATTAAATTGGTGATATCTTCTGGCGTAATAATAACACCACAGGCGTGAATACCTGTATTTCTTACAGAGCCTTCTAAAGAAACTGCTTGATTAATTGTTTTTGCTGATAAATCATCACCATCTGCAATAGTAACAAGTTCTGCTACTTGTTCTTTTTCTTCACTTCTTAACCCTGCAATTTTAGACTTACTTTTTTCGTCTGTACCAAAGATGTGATTTAGTTTGGTACCCGGAATTAACTTTGCAATTCTATCTGCTTCATGAAGCGGTAGATCAAGTACTCTAGCAGTATCTCTAATAGAAGATTTAGCTGCCATGGTACCATAAGTAATAATTTGTGCAACATTACTTGCTCCGTATTTTTCAATTACAAAATCAATAACACGCTGTCTACCTTCATCATCAAAATCAATATCAATATCAGGAAGTGAAACACGATCAGGATTTAAGAAACGCTCAAAAAGTAAGTCGTAAGCAATAGGGTCTATATTAGTAATCCAAAGGCAATATGCCACTGCAGAACCTGCTGCCGAACCACGACCAGGTCCAACTGAAACATTCATTTGACGTGCTTCGTGAATTAAATCCCAAACAATTAAAAAATACCCTGGATACCCAGTTTTTTCGATAATTTCTAATTCAAAATCAAGGCGTTCAATGGTTGATTCATCCAGTTCTTTACCCCAACGCTTATAGGCTCCTTCATAAGTTAAATGTCTTAAGTAAGCATTTTCACCACGTACTCCACCATCAACAGCATCTTCTTCGTGAACAAACTGTTGTGGAATATCAAATTTTGGTAAGAGTACATCTCTTGCTAGGGGATAAGGTTCTACCTTGTCTATAATTTCTGCAATACTTAAAATAGCTTCAGGAGTATCTTTAAAGATCTCCTTCATTTCTTCCCCACTCTTGAAATAATACTCTTCGTTCGGTAGGCCATATCTAAATCCTCGACCTCGACCTTTTGGTGTGTCAAACTTTTCGCCATCTTTTACACACAACAGAATATCATGCGCAGTGGCATCGTTTTGATTGATGTAAAAAGTATCGTTAGTAGCAACTAATTTAACGGCATGTTTCTTAGAAAATTCTTGTAACACTTGATTTAAGTGCTGCTCATTTTCTTGACCATGATTGGTAATTTCTAAATAAAAATCTTCTCCAAACTGTTCTTTCCACCAAATCAGTGCTTCTTCTGCTTGTTGCTCACCAATATTTAAAATTTTACTTGATACTTCACCATAAACGTTACCACTTAAAACAATAACGTCTTCTTTATATTCTTCTATTAATTGTTTGTCAATTCTAGGGACATAATAAAATCCTTTGGTATGAGATATCGAAGAAAGTTTAGCAAGATTATGATAGCCGTTTTTATTCTTTGCTAATAGCACAATTTGATACCCATTGTCTTTGTGTGTTCTATCTAAATGATTTTCACAGACATTAAACTGACTCCCAACAATAGGAGTGATTTTCTGTTTTGGTGTATCACCTTCTTTTAATTCGGCATTATGCGTTTCAACAGATTTATTATGAGCGAGTATATCTTTCACAAAATAAAACGCCCCCATCATATTACCGGCATCGGTTAAAGCCACTGCAGGCATATTGTTTTTAATGGCTGCTTTTACAATATCTCCTACACTCGCTGTAGATTGTAAAATGGAGAATTGCGAATGGTTGTGTAAATGCGCAAAAGGCGCATCTTTTAATGCAGAAATATCTACTTTGCTTACAGAGTCAACAGGTGTATCTGTAATCTGTTCTTTTTTAAGTAGAGCACTTTCCGCTTTTAAGTTGAGGTGTTTTAATCCGATAACTTTAATTGGTTGCGGATTGTGCTCACCAAATTCTTTAAAATAGGTTTCGTCTACATCTAAACTTTCCTTTGTAAAAATGCGTTGACGAATTAATTCTAAAAAACAACGCGTTGTTGCCTCAACATCAGCGGTTGCATTGTGTGCCTCGTTAAATGCAGCACCAAACAAATGTTGGTGTAATTCTGTTAGTGTCGGAAGTTTAAAGCGACCACCTCTACCACCTGGTATTTTACATAGTTCTGCTGTTGTTTCGGTACAAGTATCTAAAACAGGAAGTTCTACTAAAGGACTTTCTACACCTTCTCGATAGAATTCACAGCCCATTATATTTACATCAAAGCCTACATTTTGTCCAACCACATGAGTAGCTTTAGAAAGTGCGATATTAAATTTTGATAAAACCTCAGCTAACGGGATACCTTTTACCTCGGCAAGTTGTGTTGAAATACCATGAATCTGCTCAGAATCATACGGAATATTGAAGCCATCAGGCTTTATTAAATAATCTTGATGCTCTATTAGATTACCCAAATTATCATGCAATTGCCATGCAATTTGAATACAACGTGGCCAATTGTCTGTATCTGTTATAGGGGCGTTGTAATTCTTAGGTAATCCAGTAGTTTCAGTATCAAAAATTAGGTACATAAATGGCCTTGGTTTGAAAGGTTAAAAGTAGCAAAAAACAGTCTTTTTTTATCGGCTTAATTCTCATTATTTATCAACAAAAAATGGGGTGATTTACGCAGGAATAATAGGTGTGTGAGATGTTTAATTCATTTGTATTTATTTGAAGCTAAAAATAGACTGCAATTTTTAAAGCATAGTGATTGTTAAAAGGAATAAAATCAGTACATTTGCACCCTCAAACCCGAAACGAGTTCGGGGAGTATTTAATAATCAAGGTCGAGTACCTTAAAATTTTAAAAAATGCCTGTAAAAATTAGATTACAAAGACACGGTAAAAAAGGAAAGCCATTTTATTGGATCGTAGCAGCTGATGCTCGTGCGAAAAGAGATGGTAAATACTTAGAAAAGTTAGGAACTTATAATCCTAACACAAATCCTGCAACTATTGATTTAGATGTTGATGGTTCAGTAAAGTGGTTACAAAATGGAGCACAACCTACAGACACAGCGAGAGCATTATTGTCTTACAAAGGAGCTTTATTAAAGCATCACTTATTAGGAGGTGTCAGAAAAGGTGCTTTTTCTGAAGAAGAAGCAGAAAAGAAATTCCAAGCATGGTTGGATGAGAAAGCTGGTTTGGTAAATGCAAAAGTTGAAGGTTTAGCAAAAGCAAAAGCAGATGCTAAAGCGGCAGCATTAGCAGCAGAGAAAGAAGTAAACGAAGCTCGTAAGAATGCAGTAGCAGAAGCTGAAGCAGCAGCTAAGGCTGAGGCTGAAGCAGCAGCGGCAGAGGCAGCGGCTGAAGAAGGATCAGAAGCACCTGCAGAGAATGCAGCTGAAGAAGCAACTGAGGAAACTGCAGAGTAGTTTAAATTTCTAACAACCATGAAAAAAGACGATTGCTTTTATCTTGGTAAGATCGTTAGAAAACACAGTTTTAGGGGAGAAGTTGTTATTAAATTAGATACAGACGAACCTCATTTATACGAAAATTTGGAATCAGTGTTTGTGCAACACGGCGCAAATCTGATTCCTTTTTTTATGGAGAAAACCTTGCTTCAAAAAGGTAATCAACTACGTGTTAAATTTGAAGGGGTAGATACAGAGGCAGATGCTGAGGCCTTAATGAAATCAAGTATTTATTTACCATTATCACTTTTACCGAAATTAGAAGGTAATAAGTTCTATTTTCACGAAGTAATTGGATTTCAATTAGAAGACGTTAATCAAGGTATAGTTGGTGAGATTACCGGTATTAATGACACTACAGCGCAACCTCTTTTTGAAGTTGATAGAGAAGGAGTGGAGCTCTTAATTCCTATGATAGACCATTTTATAAAAAAGGTAGATCGTAGTAATAGAACTATTCTAGTAGAAACTCCTGAAGGATTAATAGACCTTTATTTGGAATAAAATATTGTACTGCTAAGATTTTAGCACTTGGAGTGAATATGAGCATAGCGAGTTTTTGTATCGAGAAGTTTTCTTGTAATAAATTCTCGATATGATTTTTATCAAAATCTACTCGTACTTACCTTTCATTATAATTTATTAGATGAAACCATTTCAATTCAAACAATTTACTATTCACCAAGATCAATGTGCTATGAAAGTTGGTACAGATGGTGTCTTGCTTGGTGCTTGGGCTCAACCAAAAGATATATTTTCAATTTTAGATATTGGTACTGGTTCGGGTTTAATCGCCTTGCAAATGGCTCAAAAATCTTTTGCTGAAGTTATTGACGCGGTCGAATTGAATGAAGGTGCTTATGTACAAGCTGTTGAAAATTTTGAGCAGTCAGATTGGGGAGATCGCTTGTTTTGTTATCATGCTTCTTTTCAGGAATTTGTAGCTGAAATGGAAGGCGAAGAGTATGATTTTATAGTGTCGAATCCGCCGTTTTATACAAACACAGTAAAAGAAGGTTCTATGGTTGCTTCTAGGCAGCAAGCAAGGCATGAAAAAAGTTTACCGGCTGAAATTCTATTAGGTGGTACGGCAAAATTGTTGTCAGAACATGGCTCGTGTGCTTTTATAATTCCTTTTCAAGAAGAAGTGAAATTCTTAGAAGTCGCTCAAAAGTTTAGTTTATTCCCAAATAGAATAACCCGCGTGAAAGGCAAGAAATCTGCTCCTGTAAAAAGAACTTTATTACAGTTGTCTTTTGAAAATAAATTAATTCAAGAAGATGAATTAATTATTGAATTAGAAAGGCATGTGTATACCAAAGAATACACTGAATTGGTTAAAGACTTCTACTTAAAGATGTAAACCGCACTCAGTTTTTGGGTGGTTATTCCATCTGCCACTTCTACCTTCTCCGGGTACTGTACAATGTTTGCAACCCACAGAACTATATCCTTTTGCTACTAATGGATGAAAAGGCAATTTATGTTCTTTAATGTATACTTCTCTTTCTTCTTTACTAACATCTAGTAGTGGATAGAATTTTAAAATACCATTTCTCAATTCAAAAATGTCTAAGGTAGATCTATGGTCACTTTGCCATTCCATCAAGCCAGAAACCCATAAATTGAATCGTTGTTTTATAAGGCTTAAGGGCCTTACTTTATTGATGTCACAGCAAAACTCAGGTGTAGTTTTCCAAGTTTCATTTCGAGTGGTGAAATCGTTGTCAATTTTGTTAGCTCCAATAGATTCAACCTTCAAACCATAAAGTCTAGTTAGCTCTTCTTTGTATTTTAAGGTTTCTTCAAAATGGTATTTGGTATCGATAAAGTAAATAACTTGTTCTTTGTTTACCTGAGAGAATTCGTGTAGTAAAAAGGCTGAACTAGTAGCAAAAGAACTGGTTAACATAACCTCGTTAACATCAAAATCTTGGTATAAGGCTTTGATTCGTTCTCTAATTGTTAAGGTTCTATATTTTTTATTTAAAACCGCAATTTCTTGGGCGGTAAATGTTCTTTTCTCCACTATGCTAGTATCCATTCTAGTTGGCTATTTTTAAAACCTATCAAATATATAGAGTTTGTGTGATACTAGCTAACATTTTCTGAATTATATCCTAAAAAGGGTACTTTATACTCCTTGAATAAGATGCCATAAGGCTCTAGTTCATTTAAAATTGGAGTATAAATCTTTTTAGATATAGGGCGGAGAACTCCTTTGTTTGTAATTTCACCATTCAATATTTTTAAAGCAGCAATCGCTACAGGTAGGCCTACTGTTTTTGCCATAGCAGTATGTTCTTGATTATCCCCTAATACGACCATTTGAGCATCTATTTGCTGTTTTTCTCCATTTATTTCAAAACCAAACTTGTGATACATAACAATCATGTCTTTATCGTCTTTTTTTAGACTCCAACTTTCTGTTAGAATTTTTTGAAGCATTTGCGCTGGTGTAGCATTTTTTAGACCAATTTTTTTGTTAGGGTTGAATAAGTCAAGTTCAATGAGTTTTGCCCATAAAATATCATCTTGGTCAATTTTCAAATAATGGCGTAATTTGAGTTCAACAGAATCAGTTGGGTGATACGCTAAAAATGAATTAATAAAATCTCTGTACGACATATTTTCTGATCCCTCCATAACAAAACTATCATCGGTCATACCTAACTGGACAAAAATATTCCAAGCTCTGGAGAAACCAACGCGTCTAATAGTTCCTCTATAAAGGGTTGGAATAGTATCTAACCCATAAACGCTGCGATATTTTAGTGAATCGCGATTGGCATAGGCTTCAAATTTACCATAGCCTTCAATGCTTAAAAATTCTGTTCGTCTAAATAATTTGTGGTACGGTATGTATTTGTACTTGCCTTCTTGAATAAATTTAGCGACGCCTCCTTGACCAGATATCACCACATTTCTTGGGTTCCATGTGAATTTGTAATTCCAGAGATTGTTATCGTATTCAGGAGCAACCAATCCTCCCGTAAAAGATTCAAATAAAAGCATTTTACCCCCCTTATTTTTTATACGATCTATAACATGCATTGCACTCATATGGTCAATACCTGGGTCAACACCAATTTCATTCATAAAGGTCAGATTGTTTGAAATGGCGGCCTCATTTAATTCTTGCATTTCTTTGGAAATGTAAGAAGCCGTAACAAGATGTTTTTTATATAGAATACAGTCTTTGGCTACCTCAATATGATAATGTGCTGGCAGCATAGATATAACAATAGAGGCATTAGAAATAGCTTTCTGCCTTTCAGGTTTATTAAAAACATCCAACTCAATTGCAATTGAATTTGGGTGGTTGTTTAGTTTTTTTTGAGCATTCTCAATAGAAGTATCTGCAAGTTGTATTTGAAATTGCTCAGAGGTTGATTTATGTAATAAATAATCTATTAGTACAGCAGAAGATTTACCAGCACCGATAATTAGAATTGTTCTCATTCAAAAATTGATTGTAAAGTTTGTTTGGCTTTATCTAAGTCTGTAGCATTCACTTGGAGTCTATATCCATCAGAAAAAGATGTTCCAATTGTAGAAGTGGCATACTGATCTGCTAAAAAGCTATTAATGCCTTCAATTGCAAGTTGATCTTTTACGATTTGAACTTCATGTAATGCAGTCGTATTTAAAATAGATACTAAGTTATTTTCTTCTTTTTTCATAGTTCATGGTTTATTTTTGATGCATAAAAATTGAATCATGCAAAAAATATTAATTGCTGTAGCTATACTTGGAGCTATTACTATTGTTCTTGGAGCTTTTGGCGCACATGCCTTAAAAGAACAATTGTCTATCACACAAATACAAAGCTTTGAGACAGCTGTAAAATACCAAATGTACCATGTTTTAGTGCTACTGTTTGTAAACATATATCAGAAGTTTCCAAATAAAACTAAAAAGAATTTAAGTTTACTTTTCTTTATAGGAATCTTGTTTTTTTCTGGATCGATTTATGCGATTACCATTTTCAATATTCCGGCTTCAAAAATTTGGTATACAACACCTATAGGTGGTACAATATTAATACTCGGGTGGCTAAAATTATCAATTTCGTTTTTTAGAGCCAAATAATAACAGTCAAATTAAATATTAGGTAAAAAAATAGGTTTTAAAATGATATAATTAAAAAAGTTGCTTTAGTTTTGCCTGCAAAACCAATATTAAATTTGTAAAACTAATGGTATCTAACGATTTAATTTCGAAAACGATTTCGTTAACCGAGTATGGGATTGAAAATGTGGTGGTTCGCTACAATTTAACTCCCGATGAATTACATGCTATTTGTCTTGAAAAAGAATTAGGAAAAGAGGCTTCTACTGGAGCTTTAGCCGTAAATACAGGCGAGTTTACAGGTAGGTCACCAAAGGATAGGTTTATTGTGAAAGATGAGCTTACAGAGGATAAAGTTTGGTGGGGAGATATTAATATTCCGTTTGAAGAAGCTGCATTTGAAAAATTGTACAACAAGATTACCAATCATCTTTCTGGTAAAGAGTTATATGTAAGAGAAGCGTATGCCTGTGCAGATGACCGTTATAGAATGAACATTCGTGTAATAACTGAGTTGCCTTGGGTAAATATGTTTGCCTATAACATGTTCTTGCGTCCTTCTATAGAGAATTTAAAATCTTTTAAACCCGAATGGACAATTTTGCAAGCGCCAAGTTATATGGCAATTCCAGCAGAAGATGGAACGCGTCAGCATAACTTTGCGGTTCTTAGTTTTAAACGTAAAACGATTCTAATAGGAGGAACTGGTTATACCGGTGAAGTGAAGAAAGGAATTTTCTCAGCCTTGAATTTTATTTTACCTGTTGATAAGAATACATTGCCAATGCATTGTTCTGCTAATGTTGGAGAAAATGGAGAAACAGCTATTTTCTTTGGATTATCTGGAACTGGTAAAACCACTTTATCTGCTGATCCAAAACGAAAGTTAATAGGTGATGATGAGCATGGTTGGACTTCGGATAATACAGTTTTTAATTTTGAGGGAGGTTGTTATGCTAAAGCTATAAACTTGAAAGAAGAAAATGAGCCAGAAATATTTGGGGCTATAAAAAAAGGAGCATTGTTAGAGAATGTTGTTTTTAAAAATGGGACGAATGAAGTTGATTTTGATGATGTTTCAATTACTCAAAATACGCGTGTAAGTTATCCAATACATCATATTGATAATATTCAGATACCATCTCTTGGTAAAAATCCTAAGAACATTTTCTTTTTAACCTGTGATGCTTTTGGTGTTTTACCTCCAATTTCTAGATTGTTACCAAATCAAGCTGCTTATCATTTTATTTCTGGATATACTGCAAAAGTTGCAGGAACAGAGGCAGGGGTAACAGAACCGCAACCATCTTTTTCTGCTTGTTTTGGAGCGCCATTTATGCCGTTACATCCCGCCAAATATGCTGAAATGTTGAGTGCTAAAATGAAAGAGAGCAATGTCAATGTTTGGTTGATAAATACCGGTTGGATTGGCGGTCCATATGGTGTTGGTGAGCGAATTAAATTAAAATATACGCGTGCAATGATTAATGCAGCTTTGAACGGAGACTTAGGTAAATATTGCTATGAAGATTACCATATTCATTCTGTTTTTGGTTTGGCACAACCGCGAAAATGTCCAGGAGTTCCAGATCAAATTTTAAGTCCTAGAGCAACTTGGAATAATGATGAGGCCTACTATAAAATGGCATTTAAATTATCGAATGCATTTAGAGAAAATTTCGACAAGTTTGAAATGGCTTCAAATGAAGAGATACGACGAGGTGGACCGCAAAGATTTTCACATTAAATTAAAAAGGCTCTGAATATTCAGAGCCTTTTTAATTTAAGTAATTACAAATTGTATCTCTTTGCCTGAATAGAGGATTTATACGGATTCCAAGAATCTTCGAAAGATCTCTTAAAGAAAAACTCTTTATAGTAGGCAATTGTTCGAATAATTCTCAAATAGGTTCCAGTGTAAATAGACATAAATACCACATAAGGCCAAAGATAAAACTCTTCTTTTTTTCTCTCAGAAAATAAATAAATACTTAGCATTTGAATATATGACATTACAATGTAGAGTGTTAAGTTCATAGCTATAACAAAATAAAGTTGCCCCGTGTAATTAATGATAATATCAATTATGTATATCCACCACAACAAATCTAATACGACATTGTAAAAAACGTTTTCAGCAAGAGCAAAAAAATTAGACCATTTAAAATTTGAATTAGGGAAATATATATCGCGATGTTTTCTAATTCTAAATCTTATAATAGATTTATCCCATCTTAATCTTTGCTTAGTAAGAATCTTAAATTTAGAGGGTGCGTTAGTTAAGCAAATTGCTTCTGGTTGAAAGTATACCTGATAACCAGATTTTCTAATTTTCACCGTAATATCCCCATCCAATCCTGGACCAATATCCCAGCCACCTATGCTATCTAAAACATCTTTTCGAAAGGCTCCAAAGGCTCCGGATATGATTTTGTAAATACCCAAATAGGAGGTAACAATTCGTCCAACAGAAACGGTTTTTAAATACTCTATTGCTTGCAGTTTTGAACAAAGACTCATTTTGTAATTACGTACTTTAACATTACCACCAACAGCACCAATGTTGTTGTCTAAATAAAATGGAATTAAAACTTTTTCTACAGCGTTATAGTCAAAAGAGCAATCAGCATCTAAATGAATGATGTATTTACCCTTAGAATAACTTAAAGCTAGATTTGCAGCGGATGCTTTTCCTCCACGCATTTCATTTCTCAGAAATAAATCAATAAGTCCTAATTTTTCTAAATTTCTTCCTATGGTAGGAGTTTCATCATCAGAACCATCATCAACAATTATTAATTCAAAATTTTTAAAGCTTTGTTCAGAAAGTGATTTGGTTAATTTATATAAATGTTTACCTTCATTTTTACCGGGAATTATTACTGAAACAAATGGGTTTTCATTGTAAAGTTTGATTTTGGCATTTTGAAATGCTTGATTTCTTTTATTCTTGTTAATGAAAAAGATAAATGCAATAATATAATCTAATATGATATATCTTGTAAATTCAAAAATTACAAAATACCAAAACACTCTAATAAATTTGTTAA
The DNA here is from genome assembly GCF_054661455.1 of Urechidicola sp. KH5. Lineage (NCBI taxonomy): Bacteria > Pseudomonadati > Bacteroidota > Flavobacteriia > Flavobacteriales > Flavobacteriaceae > Urechidicola > Urechidicola sp. KH5. Next base: position 700,684 of record NZ_BAAFSW010000001.1, on the reverse strand, counting down.
AACCAACTTCAAACCAATAAGAAATGTATTCTGGTGTTATGTCGTGAATACTAATGAACATTTTGAAGTAGTTTATTCACCTCTGATTTTTCTGATAATTCTTGAATATAAATATCTATTGGTTTTTGGTTAAATTCTATATTATCATTTAATAGTTTTGTTAAGTTATAGTGTATCAATTCTAATCTTTCAATTTTATTACCTTTTGTCTCGGGTAACAGTAAATAATACAGATTGAATCTTTTGCTTGTTAGGATGTCGGTATCTTTTAGATATGACGAAATGATGGATTGAATTTCAATTGAAAGCTTGGATTTAATTTTTTTATTAAGAACTTCCAATGAACTATTTTTAAATTCAATAACAACAAATTGACTTTTATTACCAAAATTTTTTATCCGAGTAATTTCTTGATTTAATAAAATTTTAAAAACAGGAATACTTATATAATCTAATTTTTCAGGATTCTGAGATAAAGATTTTCCATGTTTAAGGAAATTTTCTCCTATTTGAGTTAGACCAAATACTTTTAGATTTAGTGGTGTTAACTCATCGATTTTTTGTTCTGTATTGCAATCTATGCATAATGATTTCATCCCGTGATTTTGGAAATTTGTATTGCAAGAATTGCATTTGAATATTGAAGAAGGTTTGTCGTAGTCCACACCAATATGGCGTAATTTTCTATAGCATTTCGGACAGATTAAATCATCTTCAGATTTAAATTTTGATTCAACAGAAATGTGGGCGCAGACGAAATGATGAATCATATCTTCTTCTTCAATATCAATTGAATTACAATTTGGACAACACTCTCTTATGTTGAGATAATTTCCGTTACAATTTTTGCATAGATGTACTTGATCAAAAAACGATTGCGAAAGTAGTTTGTCCTTACTCATTTGATTTAATAAGGTTACTTGTGCTAATTCATCTTTTTCTTTAAAAAGAGTTGAGATGAATGGATATTCAAAACCAATCAAACTTTTTCTTGAGGGAAATGGTTCTAAAACTGCATTTCGAGTAAAACAGAATGCTGTTATTTTCAATTTTAACAAATCGGTGTAGTCGAGATTAAACGAATAATTTATTTGTTCAATCCTCTTGTTCATTACTGTTATAGGCTGCAAGTAAGAGGGTAGATTCTCCAATGAAATATATCCATCCGTATGATCTAAAATATTTTTAGATAATTTATAAATAGAATTAACAAATAAAGGTTTTAAAGCATTTTTTATGTTTTTTACAGTGCGTAAGTATTTAATGATTTCTAATACTCGATTCTCTTCATTCACATTAATTATAAATCCATCATAATCATTCAATTGCTCTTTTCGAAGACCATATGCACTGGAAATTAAAAGAATTGAACAATTTTCAACTCTTACAATACTTGAATTATTATGAGGACTTACGAGATTCATTTCTAGTAAAATTGATTATAAAGACATATACACTTCTTTAGGAATTCTATTTCTTTTATTTCCTCTAATGTCAAATATTAGTGTCTCAGATGTACCATTATTTAGCAACTCCATATAACTAATATCTTTATATTGTTCATGTTCTACCGCTAGTATTATTACATCAAAAATTTCCTTTGTTTCAGAAACCAGGTTTAGACCATATCTTCGTTTCACTTCTTTTGGGCACGCTAGATAATCCTGTACAATAACGTTGTAACCCTTTTTCGTTAATTTCACTGATAATTCAGCGGTTTTAGAGTTCCGAATATCGTTTACATTTTCTTTAAATGTTATTCCTCTTACTAAAATTGATATGGGTGCATTTAAAAATTTCTTTGGATAAAGTTTTCTTTCTAAAAGATGAATAATATGATTTATCATTCCTTCGTTAACTTCTCTAACCTGTTCTAATAATCTTGGGGTATATTTGTTTTCTTTCGCCTTGCTTATTAAATAATAGGGATCGACTCCAATACAATGACCTCCTACTAGACCCGGAAAGTAATTGTGAAAGTTCCATTTGGTGCTTGCTGCTTCAAGTACATCTTTTGTATTTATATTTAAAACTCCGAATATTTGCGAAAGTTCATTCATTAAGCCAATATTTACATCACGTTGAATATTTTCTACAACTTTTGCCGATTCAGCAACAACAATACTTGGAGCTTTATGGATTCCTGATTCCAAAATTTCGTCATAAATGGCTGCAATATTATTGAGAGCTTCTTCATTACTACCAGAAACAATTTTCTTTATTTTAGTGAATGTATGATTTGAATCTCCTGGATTTATTCTTTCTGGTGAATATCCAACTGAGAAATCTTTTTTGTAAGAAAGTCTAGAAATTCGTTCTAATATAGGCACACAAATTTCCTCAGTACAACCGGGAAATACGGTAGATTCAAAAACTACGTAGTCTCCTTTTTTTAAATATTTTGCGATAGTAGCTGTTGCAGATTTAAGCGGTCCTAAATTTGGTTTTTTTAATTCATCAATAGGAGTGGGTACCGTAACGATATAAAATTTTGAATGTTGTAGAATTTTCTCATTTGAGGAAAAAATAATGTCTTTGTCAGTAAAGTCCTTTGGAGATAATTCATTACAAGGATCTATTTTTTGAGAGATTTTCATAACTGTATCGACATTACAATCATATCCATTTACCTTAAATTTAGAGGCCATATGGATTGCAAGGGGAAGACCAACATATCCCAATCCAACAACCGCAACGGAATGCTTCTTGTTGATTAGTTTTTTGTAAAGATTATTCTTTTTATACGCTAGAGTAGGGTAGTTAATTAATTGTTTGCCGCTTTGGTGTTGTTTCACAGTATTCATAAATTTATTTCTTTACCACTAAAGTAAATGAAGCTATGAGTCTACCAGTATTTATTAGTTAAAGGTCTTTTTGGTTTAGGTGAATGGAGGTCTTGTTCAGTTAAATTGAATATAGGTCAATTTTAGAATTTGTACAATTTTACTTTTACATTGAGTTTGTAATATTTACTCCAATTAGTAATTTCATTCTTATTTGTAGGGATTATTTCAGCCAAGATGTTACGCTCTGTTGGTTCATATTTCTTTTGAAATTCATTCGGTGCTTCATATGTGGAAATAAATAGTTTGTTAATTATTCCTTTGGAAGTCGATTTATCTGGGAATTCAACGATTACAGCCCTTCCTTCTGAAATTGTTGCAATATCCTTAAGATTGAAATAGGCTTTTACAAAGACCTTATTGTAATCATGAATTGTCATAACATTTTCGGACTTATAACAAGATTCTTCACTATTTTTTAGAATTTGACCTATTACGCCGCTAATAGGTGAATAATAGGCGTTGCTGAATTTCGGATTATCGTAATAATTTGAATTAGTAAGTGATTTCTGTTTTTCGAGTAATTTTAATTCTCTTTCTAAAAGGTATTTTTTTGAATGTAAGCCTTGAAGATGAAGATAAACTTCATTTAATTTAGTTTTTGTATAGACATCTAAAAGAACTAATTCTTGGATTGATTCATGTTCAATTTGCTGCATTTGAATTTCATTTTCAATATGTGTAATTTCCAACTTCTTTAAATCAATTTTGTGTTGCCATTGATTTTGTAAGGAATTTCTCTTTTCTTCTTTGTCTAATGTTTTAATAACAAAATTGGCATCATTATCAAATTGATTTTGAACATAGTTAAAAAGTAATTCGCCTTTTGAAACATATTCTCCTTGTTGTATTTTTATTTCTTTGAGCCTTATGTCATTTGTGAAGTTCACATCAACTTTTTCCATATGCATTTGACCATTTCCATAAACCCATATCGTTCTTTTATATATAAAACTTGCTAACCAAAAAAATAGAATTATTAAAATGAGGACAAACAATAGTCTATCAAAATTGAATATTCTCTTTTTGATTTTAGGTTCTTTTAAAGTCCTAATAGTTGCTTTACTTTTTTGATATGAGAATTTTTTCATATTTCATTTTTTTTAAATCTTTTGAAATTAATTCACAAATAGATGTGTAATCTTCCTGACTTTCTATTAGTTCAAACGAAACATGTTTCTCGTTAAGAAAGTTTTGTGTTTCATGATCATTTCTTGCTACCAATAGGATCAAGTTTTTTTTGGCTAGACTATATTGATATTGAAATTCAAGACTGAAATCTTTATTTTTTTGGATAATAACCGGTGTGTAGTGTTTTTCAGAATTGAAATGGAAGGGTTCAATTAATTCGGAGAATTGGTAGTTAGGCAATAGGATAAATAAATTGCTTATGGTGCTGTATAACTGTCGTTTTAATTGAATTAATTGTAGTAATATTTTAAATTTTTCTTCACAATATTGTAATGCAATTATTCCTGTCTCTTTATAAAAATGGTTTTTCAACAGGGCACTAGTTCTAATATGTTCATTTATTAATTCCCAGTTGTGATATTGAATCTGGATAGCTGAAATTTTATCGCGGTACGATTTTATTTGTGTTATAAAGTTATTTTGAATTTGTGTTTTATCATCAGTTTGCTTCATCTCTAAAATTGCCATTTCAGTTTCTTTGATTTGGTTTTTTTGGTTAAATCTTAATGGAGCTTCAAATCGAAAGCCAACAGATGGATAAAATTGATTTCTAGTAAGAGAGTGATTGAAGTTTTGGCCCATATAAATACTCAGTTTTAGATCATTGGTCAATTTGTATTTTAGATCGATATTCTTTTTATCTAATGAAGTTCGTAAAGAAAATTCATTGTTTGGTGAAATACTGTCGATAATTAATTTTATTAAGGGAAGAGTTTCATACTTATACTCTGTAGAAATTTCATCTTTAAGAACTTTGTTTTCCTGGGATAAAAGTTTGATCTTATTTTCTAGAACAATTATTTCATTTGCAGTAGTCAGTAACTTTTCTTTTTCAATTAATTTTTCACTGTATAGTTCATGAAGAATATCAAAATAGGATTTTTCAAATTCAAGATATTCTTGAAGTAATTTTATTTCTTCTTGATTTACTGTATAATTCCATTCAATTCTAAATTTTTCTCTCCAATGTTTTTTTGCATTTAATTCTTGGTCAATTTTAAGCGATTCTGCTTCGTTTAGACTTATTTTGGCTTTATTTTTATTTTGAAAAAACCCCTCCCTCATGAGGTCCCATTCAATTAATCCCTTAATTCTAACTTTATTAAATACATTTGCTTCTTCATCAAAAGCATCTTCAAAATTGTAATTTGTAACAGCTTTTATTGTTAGTCCAACATCTTGATTAAACTGTTTCGCTCTTAATTCTTTTAATTTAATTTGATAGTAGTTGGTATTTGAAATTGTATCAATATTTTGAGCTGATATTATATCAATTTTTCCCTCTTTATTTGGAAAAATGAGATGGACATTTGTTTCTAAATACAAACTGTCTATCATTTCTATTAGCTCGGAATGAGTTTGGGCAAGACCTAAATGATAGAAAAGTAGAAACAATAATTGAACTCCAATCAATTTCATATTCCGAAAATAGATTGAAACTACAGTTTAACGTGTTTAAATCGTTGATTGGCAGTCTTAAATGGGTAAAATGAAGTTTTGTTCGGTTAAAGTAAATTCAGCCGTTGCATTAATTCAGTACGATTAGCTCTACTAACGGGAATAATATCTTGATTAATTAAGATGCTATTATCTTCGATATCAACAATCTTTTTGATATTGATAATATAAGATCTGTGAACTTTTAAAAAGATTTTTGGCGGTAACTTTTGTTCGATTTTTTTTAGTGTTGAATGAACAATAAAATTTTGTTGTTCAGTTTTGATTTTGATATAATCGCCATTTGCCTCAATTACTAAAATTTCTGGAATAATTATTTTAACCAGTCTTCGATCAATATTTATGTATAAGTCATTGGTTTCAGAAGAATTGGTGTTTGAGGCAGAAGCTGACAGTGATAGGTCTAATTTGGACAAAGCCAAGTCAAACCTTTCTCTAGTAATTGGTTTAGCGATATAATCCAGCACGCAATTGTATTCAAACGCGTCTAAAGCAAAACTTTTATCAGAAGAAATTAAAATTATTTTTGGAGATTTTTTAAGAGTTTTAATAAAATCAAATCCTGAAAAAGTTGGCATATGAATATCCAAGAAGATACAATCAATATTATTGTTGGTATTCAAATATTTTATAGCATCAATAGCATTAGAAAATTCTTCTATAACTTCTAATTCTTGCGATTCACTGCATAATTTGTTCACTATAGTGCGAGCAATAGCGTCATCGTCAATTATGATACATTTTTTCATAAATTAATTTTTTAATGATTTAGTAAAAACTGTTTTATTTGAACAATTATTAACTCGATTTTATTAAGATTCGATATATTGTTAGTTCTCAAATCATATTCAATTTGATTGGCTATTTGGACGCTTGATTCCATATTTAAAATATTCATTTTATGCTTAATCTTATGGATTAATTGCCCCAGTTTTTTATATTCTTTCTGATCTAAAAGGTTTTTGTACTCTTGACTTTCATGAATAATTTCTTTTCTCATTATATTCAATATTTTATTCTGAAAGTCTTCGTCTCCAGGAGCAATTTTTTTTATATAATTTAAATTAGGTTTTTCCATAATTATTTCGGTAAAGTAAAATAAAAAATGGACCCTTTATTCGGGGTCGATTCTAGCCAAATATCGCCTTCATAAAGAGTAATAATTTTTTTAACAATACTTAAACCTACTCCTGTCGAATTTTTTGAAGTATCTAACGATTGAAATACTTTGAAAATTTTACTAAAGTATTTTTTTTCAATACCTATTCCATTGTCTTCTACACTAAACTCCCATTTGGTTTCTGAATGAGATTTAAATCTAATACAAATTCTTGAATCTGGTTTGTCAGAAAACTTAATAGCATTACTTATGAGGTTTTGAAAAAGTTGATAAAATTTAAACTTATCACCAGACACTACAGGTAACGGCCTTTTAATTTCTATTAACGTATTAGAAGGGATGTTAATAGCTTCAATAATTTCGGACACTAAGGAATTTAGGTTTACTTTTTCAGTTTTAATCTCTTCTTTGTCGATACTCGCGTATTCTAAAATACCATCTATAAGATTATCCATTTTATCAATCTTTTGAAGAAGTCTTCCAAAGTTTTGAATTACTAAATTGTTCTTTGAAGCATTTGAATCTTCCATAATCCAATTTACTAAGGTATTCATACTTCTTAAAGGGGCTTTTAAGTCATGAGAAACAACATGTGCAAAATCATTGAGTTCTTGATTGCTTTTAGTTAGGTTTTTAAGAAGCTTTTCTCTTTCAGATTGCGCTTTTAAATTAGCTGTAATATCTCTAATAATACCTTGAGCAAAAGTAGGGTTACTTTCTTCGTCATATACTACACTTGCATTTATTTCAATCCATTTCAATTCTTTTATTCGATTGATTACTCGAACTCTAAAATTTTTAAAAAATCCCTTGTTAAGTAATTCTTTAAATGAGCTTTGGCCATATTCGAAATCTTCTTTGTGTAAAACAGATAAAACATTAAATGATTCTTTTTCAATATTATATCCAAAAAAATCGATGGATGCATTATTCATTTTTAAAACATTTCCATAAAGATCGATTAAAATATAAGGATCAGGAATTGTTTTAAATAGAGCTTCTAACTGAATTTCTGTTTCATTAAGGACTCTTGAAAGATTTTGATTTGTCTTATAGAGCTCTAATGATTTCTCCTCAAGAATTTTTTCAGCTTGTTTTCTTGCTAGTTTCTCACGTTTTAAAGCTTGTGTTAATATGTTGAACTGCTCATTATTCATGCTTTTGAATATTAAATCTCACTTTTGAGCCATCCTCTTTTAGTAAGGTATAATTGATTTTCGCTTTTTCTTTGTAATGCTCAAATGATTTTATCATTAAGCCATGTGCAAAAGCATACATGCATCTTGAGGAGTGATAAACCATTACTAAACTCTTTTCAGAGTGATCTAAGATTTCAAAGTAAGGTAGTTCAGCATCAGGATAAAGTTTTCTAACTTCTACGTGAATATGCGCATCAATTGAAGCAAGGAGTTCTAAAGGTGTTTTGTATGAATTCAAAATGCTTCTATAATTTTTGACTAATACATCAAAAAAATGTAAACCATAAACCATTAGTAAATCATTTTCAGAGATTTTTGTGAGGTTACTAAGATTCGATAATAAGGATACCATTTCATTAAACTTGTATGTGCCTACTGAGGTATAAACCCCATTTGATTCTAGTTTCGAATTATTAATAATTGTTTCCACCATTTCAATACCGAACTTATTTTCAACTAGATCTAAAAACTCTGTAAATACTATTCCTTTCATAGTTTATTCAATAAATTTATTTTGCCCCCAATAAGAAATTATTTTTTCAATTAACTTTTTGTAATTCTCATATCGTAGAGGTTTTATAAAATAGCCCGCAATTCCAATTTCAAAGCAATATTTAATTTCTACGTGAAAGGTAGAACTTGTTAAAATTACAATTGGAATATATTTAAGTGATTCATTCATTTTTAATGAATGAAGTAATTCTGTTCCATTCATTTTAGGCATATTTAAATCTAATATAATTAAATCAATAGTAGAATGATTTAATTTATTTAGAGCATCTTCGCCATCATATGCCGATGTAACGTGACTGCTAATATTGATTTGTTTAATAATTCGTTCAAATTTTAAACGCTCAATTTCGTCATCATCGATAAAAAGAATTTTTAATGTTTTCATAAATAGTATTTAAATATACCACTTTAAAAATCATTTTTTTATTCATTTAAATAAATGATGTTTAGTCAAAAGGTGTTTTTTTATCGATGAATGAACGATAACTTACGACGATTAAATAATTTGGAAAATGATAATACTTATACTGGCGAGGTAAAGCCCTAAAAAAATCGTATGCCATATTTATGTTCACAAAACTTAAAATAGTTATAAAGTTTGTAATTAACATCCAATCCATAATCAACTTGTGGAGAATAATCGATTTTTGATTGATAAAAATCACCCCATCTTAATGGGTCTCTGTTACGAATGTTCCATTCGTTTACATAAAATAAGTTTTTGTTTTCGTAGTACTGTTGCGTATAAAACTCTTTAGGCCTTGCAATAGTATTTAAGTAGGTGTTAAATCCGAGGTCTAGTATAATTATTCTGTATTCTAGACTGTCATTTTCAATTACCACAGGTTCTTCTTTAGGTTCTTTTACCTTGGTTGTTTTTGTTGAGCTACAAGCAGCTAAACATAAAATGCTTACTAAAATTACAATTAACTGTTTCATGACATTCCAAATTTAAAGATTAATAAAAGTTAATTGTGGGTTAAACTGATAAATTTGTAAGAAACAAGAATTATGCCTAAAAGATGTGATTGGGTAAGTTTAGATCCTTTATATATAAAATATCATGATGAAGAATGGGGTGTTCCTGTTTTTGACGATAAAACTCTCTTTGAATTTTTACTATTAGAAACTTTTCAAGCTGGTTTGAGTTGGATAACCATTTTAAAGAAAAGAGAAAATTTTAGATTGGCTTTTGATGGATTTAATTATAACGCCATCGCCAATTATGATGTAAAGAAATATGAGTCCTTGCTGAAGAATCAAGGTATTATCAGAAATAAACTGAAGATAAACTCTGCTATTACAAATGCACAGTCTTTTATAAAAATTCAAAATGAATTTGGCTCTTTCTCCAATTATATTTGGAGTTTTACCGAAGGTAAACCGATTATCAATAATTTTGAGACAATTAAAAATGTTCCAGCAAACACTGCGCTTTCAGATAAAATATCTAAAGATTTAAAGAAGAGAGGTTTTAAATTTGTAGGTGCTACAGTGGTTTATGCATTTATGCAAGCCACAGGCATGGTAAATGATCACACTACGGATTGTTTTAGATTCAAAGAAGCACAATCTGTTTAGTGAAGTGAAAATGTTATGATTGTGAACAGTGCAATTACAACAATAATTGCTAATAGAACTTTGTACACATTTTTATAATATATTCTGTGAAGTTTTAAATCCTTACGATACATAACAATCATAAAAATTGTAAATGCGATTACAAAAAAAACTGCAAATATTTTCTGACCAGGTGAGAGCATAAAAATGTATATTTATACCACAAAATTACATAAAAACATAGAATAATGAAGAGTAAAATAGGTGCAGTACAGCAATTTCATGAAGCTTTTGGTTTAGGAATTAAGCAAGAGCCAACAGCGGATTTAGGAGGTGCTAAGAATACATTGCGATTTAATTTGATGGCAGAGGAAAATGAAGAGTATTTTGAGGCTGCACAAAATGGGGATTTGGTTGAAGTTGCAGATGCTTTAGGAGATATGCTCTATATTTTATGTGGAACAATATTAGAGCATGGAATGCAATATAAAATAGAAGAAGTGTTTGAAGAAATTCAACGAAGTAATATGAGTAAGTTAGGGGCAGATGGTAAGCCTATTTACAGAGAAGATGGAAAAGTGATGAAAGGACCTAATTACTTTAAACCAAATATTAAAGAAGTGTTGGATAAATAAAATAAGAAGCTATGAAAAATTTAAAATCACAAAGATTGTTTTGGCTGGCAGCGGTTGCCTTTATGCTTGCTGTGCCTGTAACAATTGCACAATCAGAAGTAGTAAAAGTAAATTCATTTGAGAAGGTTATTATAAGCCCACATGTGGAGGTCGTTTTTCAAAAAGGAACTGAAGAGTCGGTAACCATTAATTCTATAAGTGAAAGTCGAGATAAATTAAATATTGAAGTAAATAGTAATACTTTAAGGATTTATCTAGATGATGCCAAGATGACTACTAAAAATAAAAAAGTAGATTATGAAGGTTGGAAACAGAAGGTGCCAATTTATAAGGGTACTGTAGTTCGTGCAACGGTTACTTATAAAGACATTAGTGAACTGTCATTAAGAGGAGAGGAGGAGTATAAAATTAAAGATGTTTTACAACAAGATAAATTTGTTTTATCCATTTATGGAGATTCTGAGGTTACAATAGATGAAGTTGATTTTAATAACTCCAAAACCACAATATATGGTGAATGCGAGTTTAAAATTAAAAAAGGTGCAATAGAAAATCAAAAACTTACTTTATATGGCGATAGTGAGGTTTTGCTGAGTAACGTAGAAAGTAAAACAGCTAAAATTACAGCTTACGGAGATGGAGAGGTAAAGGTTAATGTTGCAGAGAGGTTAAAAGTAACAGCTTATGGAGAAACAGAAGTCTATTATAAAGGAAATCCAAAAGTAGATAAAGGGCTTATTTTAGGAGAAGCTACGATTGAATCATTTTAAATAAAAAACCCGATGGGAAAGCATCGGGTTTTTTATTATTTAAATGGATATATTTTACTTTACAACTACTCTCCAACCATAGGGGTCTGCTGCTTTATTTGTTTGTATATCTGTAATTTTCTTTTTTAACATATCTGCGTAAGAATCATCTAGTTCTGGAAGATCAAAATCTTCATCTTTAAATCCGAATCCCGATAACGGTGATATAACTGCAGCTGTACCAGCACCAAACATTTCTTTAAGACTTCCATTTCTAGCAGCCTCAACAACTTCCGTTACCTTCAATTTGCGTACTTCTACATTAATTCCAGCATCTTGAGCAATTTGAATAATACTTTTACGGGTAATTCCATCTAAAATTCTATCACTAGTTGGACTCGTAATTAAAGTATCGTTAATTCGAACGAATATATTCATTGCACCAGCTTCCTCAATGTACTCATGTGTATTGTCATCTGTCCAAATAACTTGAGCATATCCTTTGTCTGCAGCTAATTTTGTAGGATAAAATTGCGCGGCGTAATTACCTCCAGCTTTTGCATAACCAACACCTCCATTGGCAGCACGAGCATATTTTTCTTCTATCAATACTTTAACTTTTCCTGAAAAGTAAGCACCTGAAGGAGCAGTACAAATAATCAATTTATATTCATCTGCTGGCGATGCATGAAAACCTTGGCCTGAGGCAAACATAAATGGTCTAATGTATAGAGAGCTTCCTTCTTGAGTAGGAATCCAATCGCTATCTACTTGTAAAAGTTGTTTTAGGCCATCCATAAAAATTTCTTCAGGAACCTCTGGAATCATTAATCTACTAGCAGATTTGTTAAGTCGATCCCAATTGTCTCTTGGTCTAAATAGTAGGATGTCTCCGTTAGCATCTTTATAGGCTTTCATTCCCTCAAAAATAGACTGACCGTAATGAAAGATTTTTGCAGATGGATCTAGACTAATTGGTGCATATGGTTGAATGGTGGCATTTTGCCATTCTCCATTTTTGAAATCAACTACAAACATGTGATCTGAAAATACACTTCCAAAAGCTAAATTGTCAAAATCAACGTCGTTGATTTTAGATGTAGCTACTTTCTTAACTTTGATTTTGTGTGCCATTGTGCTCTAACAATTGTATTATTAATCTAGTGTAAAGGTATGAAATTACATAAAGGCATGATTATTCTGCACATATTTTTTAACAGCATTTATTGATTGTTTACATTTGTAATCACCTTTAAAAATAATACCATGAAAAAAGTAGGAATTCTCATTTTATTTGCGGTTTTTTTAATGAATTGCAAAAAGGAAGTACAGTTAGATTATGCTTCTTTTGGTGCAACTTTTAATTCTGAAGGAGCAATTAGTAAAGAGGCTATGATGAGCAAATTCGAAAATTTACAACCTGGAGATAGTATAGAAGTTACATTTGAATCTAAAGTAAATAAAGTTTGTAAGGCAAAAGGTTGTTGGATGCAATTGGATTTAGGAGATGATCTAGAATCAATGGTGAAATTTAAAGACTATGGATTTTTTGTTCCTCTAAACTCAGAAGAGCGTGAAGTAATTGTGCATGGAAAAGCTTTTGTGAAAGAAGTATCTGTTTCTGAGTTGCAACACTACGCCAAAGATGAAGGAAAATCCGAAGAAGAAATTGCTGCTATCACAGAGGCTAAAAGAACGTATTCTTTTCTTGCAGATGGAGTTTTAATGGCAAAATAGTATGAAAAGAATAGTTGTACTATTTATTGTTGTTATAGTTTACTCTTGTTCAAATGAAAAGCCAACAGCTGAAGAGTCATTTGAAATGTATCAAACATCTGAATTGGCACAAATGATGGAAGAGATGTATGTGTTTCACGACAGTCTAAAGACACGCATTGTACTTGGAGATTCTCTTTTGCAAATGCCTTATAATTTGCAACTGATACATTCTGCTTCTATGTCTGAGAATTTTAATCGTGATGAGAATTTTACAACCTTTGCAAAAGTTTTTGAAAATTATCAAGAGCAACTTTATAGTGTCCCGAAAGATTCTGTAAAAGAGGTTTATAATCTTGCGATAAATACATGTGTTGCTTGTCATCAAACATCTTGTACTGGCCCAATACCTAGAATAGAAAAACTCAAAATTCCTTAGTGAAAAGAAAGGTAATCAAAACGGCTGATGGTTCTACAACAATTTTCTTGGAAGATTGGAACGAGCACTATCATTCAAAACATGGGGCTATTCAAGAAGCTACGCATGTTTTTATAAAACATGGATTGCATATTGTTCAACATAATACAATTAATATTCTTGAAATAGGATTTGGCACAGGTTTAAATGCTTTTATTACTTTTTTGGAATCTAAAAGGTTAAATAAATCAATAAATTATGTGGGGGTTGAGGCCTATCCAGTTGCTGCTTCTGAAGTACAAAAATTGAATTATGTAGATGCTTTAAATGCTAAACTGTATGAAAAAGAGTTTAGTAATATGCATGAAGAACAATGGGAAATTCCGATTGAGATTTCAGAGAATTTTGTCCTTGAGAAAAGGAAACAACGTTTTGAGGAAATAAATGATGTTTCAGTTTTTGATTTAATCTTTTTTGATGCTTTTGGTGCAAGAGTTCAACCAGAATTATGGTCTGAAGCAATGTTTGACCGCATGTTTAATGCATTAAAATCTGGTGGTATTTTGGTAACTTACGCTGCAAAAGGAAGTGTAAGACGAGCAATGCTTGAAGTTGGATTTCAAGTTGAAAAATTACCTGGACCCCCTGGAAAAAGAGAAATGCTAAGAGCGATAAAACCTAAATAGAGTAATTATGGAATTTGAAAGATTTAGAAAAAGAAAAAAACCTAATAAAACAAGATTAATAATTTTACTCGTTGCCTTATTAGGTGTTCTTACCATTTGGTTAAATTCAGGTGCTATAACAGAATGGTTGTTTAAAAATTAATTCAAAGCGATTTTTTTCATCATTCTCAAGGCTTCAACATACACCCATACGAGCGTCATAAGAAGACCCCAAGTGGCTACCCATTCCATATATTTTGGAACGTGATTCTTTTTTCTTTCAATGAAATCGAAATCTAAAAGTAGTGTAAACGCCGCTACTCCAGAAGCGATGATATTAAATCCGATGGATAAATAAGATGTACTATCTAATATTGTAAAAGGAGTTTCGATACTAAAATATCGTAATGTCCAACTCATTGCGTAGATGGTCATTATAATTGTTATTGCAACAACTAGAACACTTCTGAATCTTTCGGTTACCTTAACAATTTTTGCTTTATATAAAAATAACATCACAAAGAATGTTGTAATTGTAACACCAATTGCTTGTAATGGCATGCCTTTAAATTTACTTTCAGTTATTAACGTTAGTCCTCCTAAGAAACATCCTAAAGCAAATGAATATAAGGGCACAAGAACCGGTGCTAATCGATGAATAAAGGCCGTAATTAAACTAAAAAATATTGTTGCAATTAGACCACCATACATAAATAATCTTGGATTATATCCTTTGTCTGCGAATTGCCAAGTAATCCAAGTAGCACTTGCAACTAATAAAGAGCAAAAAAAAGATTTTAAAATAATGCCGTTAACGGTCATTTTGTTTGAAGAAGATGCATAGCCTTTCCATACATCTCTACTGAACGCTGGGTTCGAGGTTTTGTAATAATAAAGAGCCATAGTGTGGGGCTTAATGGGGTTGACAAGTACCAAATATATGAATAATATTCTAATTTGCAAGTATTTGCCAATAACATGCATTTTATTTAAAAAAACGAACTGTTTGTTTGCTTAGTGTTGTCTTTTATTTTTATGATCTCTAAAAGTAAATTTTAGTTTTGGATTGATTTATAAACGATTACAAACGTTGCTAGTGCAGTAAATATTAAAGCAGAAGCGATATAAATTAAACGTTCTCTCTTCTTTTTTATTTTAATTTCTTGTTTTTTAATTAGTTTGTATTCTGCTTTAATTCTGTCTTGATATTTTACAATAAACTCATCTTCTAGAGTCTCAATTGCTTTTTCATATTCTTTTGTGGTTTTCTTATCCGTTTTACTGGTAAATGCAAAGGTGAAATTTGAATATTGATCAAAATCTGAAGGCTTGTTGTATTTTCTGCTTATATCTACTTTATCAAAAAAATACATAGGGGTTATATCCCATTCGCATTCCAATTGAGTATCAAGTTTCAACTTTTGAAGAATGGCTTTTACATTATTTTCAATATTTCCAAAATTTATAGTATTTAAATCGTAGTGGTCTTTTATAAATTCTTCAATAGCTTTAGGGTAAATTTTATATGTAGTATAAGCCTTCATTTTCATTTTTGGTTTTACGGTTACAAGTATATGAAATTTGTTAAAAATGTTAAAGATTAATATCAGATTTATAAAGAGTGTCTAAGAAATGTGACTTCTATCTTTCCAGGTATAGTTTCTTTTGAAGATGGAACCAAAACTAAAGATAGTCAGCAAGAAAGGATGTATAAAACTTATAAATGGATAGAACAATAGAAATTTACATTGCCTCGACAGCAGAAGTCCCGGAAATATTAGTAAAAGATCAATAATAGATTTTAATAAAAGAAATGTTGTGAAATAATACCAAGAAACATCAAGTAATAAAGAAATAAGTAAAAATATTATAAATATCAAGTTTGATAAAAGTATTATGAATCCAATTAACTTAGTGAAATTATTTGCCATTGTTGTTTTTGAGCCCCAACGTATTCGTTGTTCTATTAACTGTTTTAAACTAAGGTTCCCATTAGTTTCTACTAAATGCTCATTAGATTTAATGTAAGTAACTTGAGTTGAATACTTTAACTGAATTTTTTGAAGCAGAAAAAAATCATCTCCTGTGGCTAAATGATTATTACCATTAAATCCACTAACATCATAAAAAACGGACTTTTTATAGCAAAGATTGGCACCATTGCACATCATAGGTTTACGATTGCCAAAACTTCCAATAGTTGAAACGAGTAAACTAATTAAATCAAAGAGCTCTACAATTTGTAAAAAATTACGAGGCTTAATATAAATGCCTCCAGCCATTAAAACAGGGTTACGCTCTTTGACGGTTGAATCAAATATATTTAACCATGATTTTGGTACGCTGCAGTCGGCATCTGTTGTTATTATCCAGTCGTATTTTGCAGCATTAATTGCATGTTCAATAGCATCTTTTTTTGGAGATTTACTTTGCCTAATATTTGCTAAAATAGTTAGCTGGATTTCTAAGTTTAGTTTATTAAATTTTTCAATAATTTCTTTTCCATTATCTGTAGATGCATCGTCAACAAAAATTATCTCAAACCTGTTTTTTGGATAGTGCAGCTTTTCAATACTGTGCAGCAATTTTGGCAAATTATCAGCTTCATTTCTAAATGGAACTATAATTGAGAATGAATTATAAAAATCATTTGTTTTTTTGGTGGCTGTTGATACCTTTAAATAACCAATAAAAAGCCAAAAAATTAATAGGCTATAAATAATAAGAATACTTCCAAAAATATAGATCATAGAATTTAATATAGCCTCCACTTTTGTTACATTTACAGCAAAGAAACAAAATATTGAGTTCAGAAAAAATCATATTAGGTATTGATCCAGGAACAACAATCATGGGCTTTGGTTTGATTAAAATTAAAGGAAAAACTATGAAGTTTATGCTTATGCATGAATTAGTTTTAAAAAAATATGACGATCACTACATAAAACTTAAACACATATTTGAAAGAACTCTTGAACTAATTGATGCCTATCATCCAGATGAAATAGCAATTGAAGCACCCTTTTTTGGCAAAAATGTGCAATCCATGTTAAAACTGGGTAGAGCTCAAGGAGTTGCAATGGCTGCAGGATTGAGTAGACAAGTGCCGGTAACAGAGTACTCTCCCAAAAAGATTAAAATGGCCATTACTGGAAATGGGAATGCTAGTAAAGAACAGGTTGCGGGCATGCTTAAAAATACTTTAGGACTAAAGGAGTTGCCAAAGAATTTAGATGCAACAGATGGCCTTGCAGCAGCGGTTTGTCATTTTTATAATCAAGGTAGGATTGGTGTTGACAAGAGCTATTCGGGTTGGAAATCGTTTATCAGTCAGAATCCAGATAAAGTGAAATAGAAAACATTTTTGGTTATATTTGGCTATGGTCAAAACGGAAAATAAAGCGTTAAAGCCATCAAAAATGGCTATAATATTTTATCGATTTATGAGGTATATACAAGTTGGAGCATTTTTACACCTTATGGCGATTTTTGGTCTGTGGCTATTTATAAATGGTTTGCAAATTCTTTTTTTATATAAGAATCAAACCATTGATTTTTATTTTTATAAATGGCTTTTGTTGACATGGATAGGTTTTGTCTTGCCCTTTTTCTCAGAATTAGATGCCTTTGGTAGGTATCAAAATTACAAGCTTATAAAAGATAAATTGCACATCAACGGATTTGATTATAGACTAGTAAGGCCATTTATGTATTCTAATTGCCAGCGCATATCTATTCTTACAGCGGCCGCAGATTTGAATTGCGCTGATAAAGTTAAAGCGTATTTCTACACTCAAGGATATCGCTGGTATCATGTATTTCCTCAAGTTTGGATAAGAAACCCTTTGGTGTTATTTCATAAAAAATTCTGGGAAAAGATTCTTTTTACGCGCTATTACCAACTCAAAAATTTTTATTGGTAATGAGTCAGTTACAAGTAACTCATTTAAGTTTATCATACGGTAAACAGGATGTTCTTAAACAAGTTTCTTTTTCACTTAAGAAAGGAAGTATTGTTGGGTTGCTAGGGCCAAATGGTGCAGGTAAAAGTTCTATTTTAAAAATTTTAGCAGGACTTGTATTTCCCGATGAGGGAATTTTGAAATATAGGAACGAAAATTTGAACTTTGATAAGTTAAAAAAGTACGCAGGCTTTCATATTGATGCTCCTTCATTTTATCCTTTTCTTTCTGCTGCAGAAAATTTAAGAATTCTTATGCGGATGAATAATCTCTCAGTTGATGTGCAAGATTTACTGAATAAAGTGGGTTTGTCTCAAGTTGGCTCAAAAAAGGTATCGCATTTTTCTACGGGTATGAAACAGCGTTTAGCGATTGCTCAAACTTTGTTGAGGTCTCCATATTTATTGGTCTTGGATGAACCATTTAACGGATTAGATCCAAATGGTTTTCAAGATTTAATTCAGTTATTAAGAGAACTAAATGAAGAAGGTATTACTATTGTTGTATCATCACACCTGTTAAATGAGTTAGAGCAATTAGCAGATCATTTTATTCTATTGCATCATGGTCAAATTGCTTTAGATATTACGAAGGAAGAACTGCAACAATCTAAGAATACCATTCAATTAGAATTTGATAAACCAATTAATGATTCAAGTAATAAATTAATCAGTGACTTAGAGGTGAAAAAAATAAATGAAACATCATATGAAGTTAAACTACCAGAGAATCAAGTTGCCATGTTAGTAAAAAAATTAGTCGATGCATCTTGTATTCCAACCCGAGTTAACACTTTAACCTTATTACAACAGAAATATCTTGAAATTACTGCATGATTGCCTTAACTAGAATAGAACTTTTTAAGTTGTTTAAATCAGGTAGAACCTATTTAACTTTTGGTATTGCCATCGTTTTAATGTTGGTAATTGATTTAGGTTTATATAGTGATGGAGAAGAGTTGTTTAATTATTTGCTACAAGCAATAAATAATTACTTCTACTTAGAAGGAAATTTGGTAAATGGGTATTTAATATCCTATCTAGCTTTAAACACATTGTGGGTGCACCTTCCAGTTCTTATTGTAATCGTAACATCGCATATTTTTGCTGGAGAATTTGAATATGGAACTATTAGATTACTCCTAACACAATCACCCAGCAGAACAAAATGCTTTATCGCAAAGTTTTTAGCAATGGTTATATATGTCATTTGCTTTATGCTTATTGTGGCTTTTGCAGCATTAATTCCTTCCATTTCGATTTTTGGTACTGGAGATGTGGTTGTGTTTATTGACGGGATACAGTTTATCCTAGAAAGTTCTTTTTTAAAGAGGTTTTTCCAAACATTAGTATTTGCAACTTTAGCCATGGTAGCCTTTTCTAGTTTGGCTATGATATTTGCTATTTGGTTTAGAAATACTTTAACTGCCATATTGGTATCTCTCGGAATTTTAATTCTATTAACTTTGTTACAAACATTTGTTTTCGGAATTTTTAGTTCTTGGCAGCCATTTTTGTTCAGTTATCACATGTCTAAATGGCAATTGTTTTTTGTACGTGATATACCGTATGATTCTATTTTAAATTCCGTTATATATTTAATTTTAATGATAGGTATTTGTTTTACAATTTGCTTATTTAAGTTTAAACGAATGAATATTACAGAATGAGATTAGTTTGCTTTTTTATTAGTTTATGTTGCTTTTCATTACATGGCCAACAGATTCTAGACGATAATATTCAGCAATTGATTGATGCTTATAGTAATGAGTCTAAAATCAAATGTGAGATTACTGTAACGATTCATGTAGAGGGAATGCAAATTCCTAGAAAGACCATTCTGGTTGATTTTCAGGAGGGACAAAAGCCAAAAGTAAAAGGAGAAGGATTGGCATTATTACCTAAAAAAGGACTGGTAAATCAATTTCAAGAACTATTTAAAACACCCATGCAAGCAATTGCTATGGGAGAAAAAGAAGGTCGTCTAGTTTATAAACTTGTTTCACTAGATGATCAGAGTCAATGGGTAACTGCAGATATAGTTTTTAACAAAGATACGTTTCAAATTTATGAAGCGATTATAAATACAAGAAAGCACGGAGCCCTGAAGGCAATTCATACTTATGAAGAGGGAAAATACCCTTCAGAATCGCTTATTACATTTAGTGTAAAGAAGTTTAAAGTTCCATTGAGATTTATTGGAAGACAGAATAAATTAGTTGATTTACCTGAAGCAGATGAACAGACAGAAGGTAAAATATTCTTACAATATGTGTATATTCCCTAATGGCAGGGATTTACCTACATATTCCGTTTTGTAAACAAGCTTGTTATTATTGTGATTTTCATTTTTCCACATCATTAAAAAAGAAGAATGAAATAATAATATGTTTGATAAAAGAAATTGAATTTCGAAAAGACGAATTAAGTGGAGAAATTATTGAGACTATTTATTTTGGTGGTGGAACTCCGAGTCTTTTGTCACAAAAAGAAATAGATGCAATTATCGATTCTGTGTTTGAAAATCATCGAGTTATTGATAGACCAGAAATTACGTTAGAGACGAATCCTGATGATTTAAGTAAGGATAAAATTGTAGAGTTATCAAAATCTAAAATCAACCGACTTTCGATAGGAATTCAATCTTTTTTTGAACGAGATTTGAAATTAATGAATCGAGCACATAATGCAGTTGAAGCAAAAGAATGCTTATCCGAGGCGATTCGTCACTTTGATAATATTTCCTTAGATTTAATTTACGGAATTCCGGGTTTGTCCCATGAAGAATGGAGAGAGAATATTCAAACGGCGTTGTCTTTTGGTGTACCTCATATCTCCAGTTATGCACTTACTGTAGAACCTAAAACTGCTTTGGCTAGTTTCGTTGAAAAAGGTATTATTGAAGATGTAAATGATGAGCAAGCACATGAACAGTTTCATATTTTGATAGAAGAGTTACAGAAGGCTAATTTTATTCATTATGAACTTTCTAACTTTGGAAAAGAAGGTTTTTTTAGTATCAACAATTCATCTTATTGGAAGGGGAAATCGTATATAGGGATTGGTCCATCGGCACATTCTTTTAACGGGAAACAAAGAAGCTGGAATGTGAGTAATAATTCAAAATATATTGAAGCGATTCAAAAAAATGAGTTGCCCATAGAACGAGAAATCTTATCCAAAACAGATCAATACAATGAAACAGTAATGACAGGTTTACGCACCATTTGGGGAGTTTCATTAAAATATGTAGAAAAGAACTTTGGAAAGTCATATCTAGAATATCTAACCTTGCAGTCTAAAAACTATCTTCAGGAAGATTTGTTGTATATTGAAAACAACTCTCTGAAGACCACCAAAAAAGGAAAGTTTTTAGCAGACGGAATAGCGTCGGAATTATTTATGTTGAATTTAACCGAAAAAAATTGAAAGCATTAATAGAATACAATTCCAGAAAAATAGAAATAGATGTATCGTTGCCCATTGATATATCTATAGCCATTGATCCGAGTAAAGAAAATATCAATGCTTGGTATATAGACGATCCAAAAATACGACCAGAAAAGTTTGACCATTGTGAGGTGACCGTTGTAAATGGAGCTGTAGTAAATTTCAACTCCATTCATTTCAACCCTCATTCACACATTACTCATACCGAATGCGTTGGGCATATTACTGAGAAAGTTCATTCTGTAAATCAAAATTTGAAGTATTATTTTCATTTAGCAGAACTCGTAACCGTTGCGCCTTTATTTCATAATGACGATTTTATTATTGGCGTAAAGCAATTAAAAACAGCGTTACGAAATAAAAAACGGGATGCGATTATTATAAGGACGTTACCTAATTTAGAAGACAAAAAGAGTATGAGATACTCTAATACAAATCCAACCTACTTATCTGAAAAAGCTGCCATTTACTTGAGAGAAAAAGGAATCAAACATTTGTTGGTGGACTTGCCATCTGTGGATAAAGAGAAAGATAATGGTCAGCTTTTATCGCACAATGCATTCTGGAATACTGATGGAGAGCTTAGAATGGACGCTACAATTACGGAGTTCATTTATGTGCCAAATGACGTAGAGGATGGTGAATATTTATTAAACCTTATGATCGCTCCTTTTGAAAATGATGCAACACCCAGTAAACCTATTTTGTATAAGATTCTCAACTCATGATTAAAAAAATAGTATCACGAAAAATTGTTTTTCTTGCAATTCTTGTGATTGTAATTTTCTCTATTTCATCATTTGTTTATTTTGATATTCCTGTTGAAGAACTCAAAAAAGATTATGCCAATGAGTTCTCGCAGTTTATTGAGCTAGATGGAATGCAAGTTCATTACCGAGATGAAGGTCAAGGATTTCCCATTGTATTAATTCATGGAACAGCTTCTTCGCTTCATACTTGGGATGATTGGACTCAAGAATTGAAAAAAGAATACAGAGTGATTCGAATGGATTTACCGGCTTTTGGTTTAACAGGTCCGAATACTTCAGGAGATTATTCTATTGAATTTTATACAAAGTTTTTAAATCATTTTATTAACGAATTAAAACTTAATACGTTTCATTTAGCTGGGAATTCTTTGGGCGGAAATATTGCGTGGAATTATACTGCAGAAAATCCCAATAGAGTCAAAAAGTTAGTGCTTGTAGATGCTAGTGGATTACCTACCAACAAACCACAACCTGCTGTTTTTAAAATGGCAAAAACTCCGTTAATTAACTCTTCGTTTTTATATATCACACCTAAGTTTTTCATTAAGAAAAACATGAGAGAGGTGTATGAAGACGATACAAAAATTACGGATGAATTGGTAACTCGATATCATCAATTGGCATTAAGAGAAGGCAATCGGCAAGCTTTTATAGATAGAGCAAAAATTGACTTTAAACCGAACGAAAAAGAAAATCTAGAGAAACTACAAAGCATTCAAAATGCTACTTTATTGTTGTGGGGAGCAAAAGATACTTGGATTCCTTTAGATAATGGAAAACGCATGGATGGTTTGCTGCCCAACTCCCAACTAAAAGTGATTCAAAACTCGGGTCATGTCCCTATGGAGGAAAATCCAAAAGAGAGTTTGAAGATTTTTAGAGAATTTATTTACTTATAAATTTCATACCTAAATCGGAAATGCATGTCAAAAAGATGTCGCTCCATGAAGGAACCAAGAGTCTTTATGAAATTATATCAAGTTCATTCATATTGAATGAGTCATTCTTTCCAAATTGAAAGTATAAAAAGTCAAATTTGTTAAAATCGAAAAGATACCGCTCATCAAAGTATGTTATATTTGAAGAGAAGGTTTTAAAATCTTATTGATTATGCACATAGAATTGCTTCGTAATTATTGTATCGCTAAAAAAGGAGTGACAGAGCACTTCCCTTTTGATGATGTTACTTTGGTTTTTAAAGTAATGGGTAAAATGTTTGCACTCTGTGGACTAGAGAAAATTCCTTTTTCTGTGAACTTGAAATGTGATCCAGAATGGTCATTAGAATTAAGAGATACATTTGGAGAGGCAATTATTGGTGGCTTTCATATGAATAAAAAACATTGGAATACAGTTACACCAGATGGCCGTATTTCAAATGATTTTTTCTTTGAATTAATTGATCACTCCTATGATTTAGTAGTACAAGGTCTACCAAAAAAAGTGCGATTAGAATTAGAGGCACTTTAAGTCAAAATAAACTTTCTATAGGTAGTTGGAGTCATGTGCTTGACTACTTTAAACTTTCGGTTAAAATTAGAGATATTGTGAAATCCAGATTGTAAAGCTACTTCAGCAACAGACAAATCTCTATCTCTATTCAGTAATTTACAGGCGTGTTCAATGCGCACTTCATTTAACAATTGAAAATATGTTTTGTTGGTACGCTGTTTAAAATACTTGCAAAAGGCATTGGTAGTCATAGAGGCTACAGAGGCAATTTTATCTAAAGTAATGTCTTGATTAAAATGACTCATGGTGTAATTAAATACAGCGCTCATACGTTTACCTTCATTATCCTTATAGTGTTTTTGATATACAAAAGATGAAATCTGCTGTGTTTTAGACTTATTAATAAGTTTCATGATTTCAAATAACAAGATAAAGCGCTCTAATTTGGTTGCTTTTTTTAGTTTTAGAAAATGAGATGCTAAGGATTTTTTGTTCGAAAGTAATTTCATACCAAAAGCGCTCTGTTTGAAAAAACGCTTTAAACTCCTAAATTCATTTAAGTCAAAAAAGCCCTCACCAAAAGAATCGTTTGTAAAAAACAACGTCATCATAAAACTTGGTTTATTACTTCCTATATCTGAGTTAAAAACATGAGGTATATTACTTCCAACTACTATAATATCTCCTGTGTTGTAGTCGGTTATTGAATCGCCAATAACCAAACTACCTTCACCACTTTTAATGTAGCTTATTTGAATTTCTGCATGTTGGTGCAGCCTATTGTAGAATTGTACTTCTTTATCTTCTTGATAAATCAATGCCTCATTTTCTGGCTTAGGTATTTTAAAGGGTAATACTTTCATTGATACAATACTAACTCTGATTGGTAGTCAAATTAAGCGATAATTATTCTAATATTCAACAAGAATAAAATATATGGATAAAAATGTACAAGTAGTGGATATTATTAATGTATGAGTTTTAAGGAGCTCCATGTAATTTTACGAAAAAATAATTCGCATACAATGAGTACACAATGGAATGGCGTAATGCCTGCTGTTTTTACATGGTTAAAAGAGTCAAATTCAGGAGCCCTTGAAATAGACTTTGATGCAACTCAAAAACAGGCTGCAGGTATTTTAAAAGTTCAAGGAAAAGGAGGGAGCAGAATGAGCGGACTTGTTGGTTCTGGAACTTTGGGTGAAAATAGTTACCTGAGTACCAAGCAGCGTCTTTCTTTACTTAAAGCTCTTTCTGAGGTTGCTAAAGAATACAATGTTCCGCTGATTAGTGGAGCAGCTGCAGAAACAAAGGAAGACCTTGCCAAAATTGTTGAAGGACTTGCGACAGTTGGAGTAGATACAGTAATGGTCATGCCACCAAAAACAAAGATGGCTCCTTCTGAAAAAGAAATGTTTGAATACTATGCGCTTTCTGAGGCTACTGCAAATAATGTGGGGGTAACAATTATGCCTTATAACAACCCTGATGCAGCCGGTTATCATGCGCTCTCAACAAATCTTCTTCTAAAGCTTGCTGCGCTTCCTAATGTAACGGCATTAAAAATATCAACTATTGATGTTTCAATTATTGAAACGATGCTATTAGCGAATAAAGAATTAAAAATTTTGGCAGGTGTAGACACAGTCACTGTGCATGCGGGACTTGCTGGAGCATGTGGTGGAATTACAGGTGTAGGTTGTATTTTTCCAAAAGCAAGTGTTACGATGCAGGAGTATGTTTTACATGGAGAATGGGCGAAGGCAAACAAAATTTCTCAAGCTTTAAATTCATTATCGTATCTAGATGCTCAGCCTTTGTTATTAGAATATTTAAAACTTGCAATGGGGATTCATCATAATGATGTTGCAGGAGGACTTCGTACCTTTGGTAAGAAATTAACGCAACAAGAGATTAATGATGTAAAAGCTAGGTATATATTAGCAAAAGAAAGGCTTGAAGTTCTAGATTTAGTTTAGGCCATTCGAATATTAAAAAAATGAAACTTTCAAACGAGTAAATTTGAAATAAATAGTTAAAAAATAAGTGAAGATGATTACCGGGAAAAACCAGATAGGAAATAAGGTATCCGCCAAAGGAACCAAAACATATAAAACCTTTAATCCGCAAACAAATACAGAAAACAGTCAGGTTTACTCAGAAGCGACTATAGAAGAAATAAATGAAGCGGTAGCTTTAGCATCTGATGCTTTTAAGAGTTTCAGTACAATGTCTGGTTCTAAAAAAGCTGCGTTTTTAAATGCAATAGCTGATGAAATTTTAGCATTAGATTCATTGTTAATAGATACGTATTGTTCAGAAACGGGTCTTCCGGCTGGTAGAGCTCAAGGAGAGCGCGATAGAACTGTTGGGCAATTGCGTTCTTTTGCAGCATTGGTAGAAGAAGGTAGTTGGGTAGAAGCAACAATTGATACAGCCGACCCAAACCGTGCGCCAATGCCAAAACCAGATGTTCGTAAAATGCTTACAGGGTTAGGTCCGGTAGTTGTGTTTGGTGCAAGTAATTTTCCATTAGCATACTCTACAGCAGGTGGTGATACAGCAGCTGCACTTGCAGCAGGTTGTCCTGTGATTGTTAAATCTCATCCAATGCACGCAGGTACAGGAGAATTGGTGGCTTCGGCAATAATTAAAGCCGCTGAAAAAACCGGAATGCCAAACGGCGTATTTTCTAATATCAACAGTAGTGGTATAGATGTTGGAACGCAATTAGTACAGCATACTGGAGTAAAGGCTGTCGGATTTACAGGGAGTATTAAAGGGGGGCGAGCATTGTTTAATTTGGCAGCTCAAAGAGAAGAGCCTATTCCTGTTTTTGCAGAAATGGGGTCAATCAATCCTGTTGTTATGTTGCCAGAAGCACTTCAAAATAGAGGGGCTGAATTGGCGTCAATTTATGCAAGTTCTATCACACTTGGTACTGGGCAGTTTTGCACTAACCCAGGTTTGATTTTAGGAATTAAGGGTGAAGCTTTAACGGCATTTGTGAATGCTTTAGGAACAGAGATCTTAAAAGTTGACCCTATGTGTATGTTGCATCCAAATATTGCTGCAGCTTATGCAGGAAATAAAGCAAATGCTATACAGCAGGCTGATGTGCAAATTGTTGGGGCTTATGAAAACGAGGTGCAAGAAAACTATGCACAACAAGCAGTAATTACTGTAGAAGGAGCCACTTTTCTAAATAATCCAACGTTGCATCATGAGGTTTTCGGGCCATTTAGTTTGATTGTACAGTGTGATAATGCAGCGCAATTAGAAACGATCATTTCAAAATTAGAGGGGCAATTAACAGGAACTGTTATTGCCGATGCTAATGAAGAAAATAATTATACCAACGTAATCAACGCACTTCAAAATAGAGTAGGGCGTTTGATTTTTAACGGAGTACCTACTGGTGTTGAGGTTTGTCCATCTATGAATCACGGTGGTCCTTATCCAGCTTCAACAGATAGCAGATTTACAGCGGTAGGTATACATTCTATAAAACGTTGGGTAAGACCTATTAGTTATCAAGATTGGCCAGATACATTATTACCTGAAGTACTTCAGAATAGCAATGTATTAGGAATTTCTAGATTGGTTAATGGCGAACAATCAACCGGTAAAATTTAATATTTGTCTTATGAGGAGCAAGCGTATTGTAGTTGTGTTTTTAATCTTATTTAGTTGTTTAACTATTAATGCGCAACGCGAATCATCCACCGATTTAGAAAAGTTAATTTTGAAATATCAAGACCATAAAGGGTATGATTATAAAGATTACCCTTTAGGTCTTTTTACAAAAGAGTATTATGAGTCCGAAGCAAAATTTGCTAAGGCCTTATTAAAAGAAGCAAATGATGTTTCTAGTGATGATTTAAAAGAAACAGATAGAATTTCTCTAGAACTATTAAAATTTGTACTTCAAGACAAAATCAATTATTTCAAGTTTGAACGTTATTTAAACCCATTGCTTTCCGATAGTGGATTTCATAGTAGTTTAGGATACAATGTTCGGTCATTGTATAATTACCGAGATGTCAAAAACTACTTAAACAAATTGAATGCGCTACCTGAATTTGTAGATCAGCATTTTGTAAATCTAAGAGCGGGTCTTAAAAAAGGAGTTTCTCAACCGCTCATAATATTTAAGGGATATGAATCTACTTATGACAATCATATAGTAGACAATTTTGAAGACAGCTATTTTTATTCGCCATTTAAGAGTTTACCATCTGATTTAACTAAAGAACAAAAAGATTCAGTATTGGTTGTTGCAAAAGAGTTGGTAGAACAAAAAGTAATCCCTCAGTTCAAGAGAATAAAGGCCTTTTTTGAAGATGAATATTATGTACAAACAAGAAAGTCAATTGGAGTGTCAGAAACTCCAGATGGGGGTGCATATTATCAAAATAGAATCAACTTTTACACTACAAGTACTCAATATACCGCTAAAGATATTCACGAGATAGGTTTAAATGAAGTTGCTCGCATTCGTGCGCAAATGGAACAAATTATTAAAGACCTAAAGTTTGAGGGGACCTTCGACGAGTTTTTCGAATTTTTAAGAACAGATCAACAATTTTACGCAAAAACTCCTGAAGAGTTGTTGATGATTGCTAGAGATATGGCCAAACGTGCCGATGCCCAATTACCACGATTTTTTAAAACTTTGCCTAGAAAACCATACGGTGTTGCACCGGTGCCAGATGCAATTGCCCCAAAATATACAACTGGGCGTTATGTTGGAACTTCTAAAAATAGTACAGAACCTGGTTATTATTGGGTAAACACATACAATTTGCCAAGTAGAACCCTATATACTATGCCGGCATTAACAGTGCATGAAGCTGTACCGGGACATCACTTACAAGGATCTTTAAACAACGAGTTAGGAGATAGTATACCGCAGTTTAGAAAAAACTTGTATTTGTCTGCCTTCGGAGAAGGTTGGGGCTTGTATTGCGAATTTCTTGCTGAAGAAATGGGAATGTATACAACACCTTATGAAAAATTTGGGCAATTAACCTACGAAATGTGGCGAGCTTGTAGATTGGTGGTAGATACAGGTATCCATGCTTTTGGTTGGACGCGTGACGAGGTTGTTAATTTTATGGCCTCAAATACGGCACTGTCTTTACACGAAATCAATACTGAAACCGATAGATATATCTCATGGCCTGGGCAAGCTTTATCGTATAAAATAGGAGAATTAAAAATTCGTGAAATGCGTTTAAAAGCAGAAGAGGCATTAGGTTCTAAATTTGATATTCGAGACTTTCATGAAATTATTTTAGAGCAAGGCACGGTAACTCTATCAATTTTAGAAACTAGAGTAAATAACTATATAGAAAGATCAAAGAATGAGTAGAAAAACATTCTTTTGCGTTGATGCACATACTTGTGGCAATCCAGTGAGAGTGGTTGCTGGAGGAGGACCTGATTTACAAGGTGCTACAATGAGTGAAAAACGTCAACATTTTTTAAAAGAGTACGATTGGATTAGAAAAGGTTTGATGTTTGAGCCTAGAGGTCACGATATGATGAGTGGTAGTATACTCTATCCACCACATGACCCTTCTAATGACGTAGCAATTTTGTTTATAGAAACTTCTGGATGTTTACCCATGTGTGGTCATGGCACCATTGGTACTATTACAGTTGCAATAGAAGAAGGATTAATAAATCCTAAAGTTCCAGGTAAAATTAGAATGGAAGCGCCAGCAGGTTTGGTGTTGATTGAGTACCAACAAACGGGTAAAAAAGTAGATTGGGTAAAGTTGACCAATGTTAAGAGTTATTTAGCGGCTGAAGGTTTGAAAGTAATGTGTCCAGAGTTGGGAGAAATTAGCTTTGATGTGGCGTATGGAGGAAATTATTACGCCATAGTAGACCCTCAACAAAATTTTAGTGGTGTTCACAATTTTACTGCGAGTAAAATAATTCAGTATAGCCAAGAAGTGCGTAAGAGGATAAATGAAAAGTATCCTGATATGTTTATTCATCCTGAGAATGAAACCATAAGAGATGTTTCTCATATGTTATGGACCGGTGATCCGTTAGACCCAACATCTTCAGGTAGAAATGCTGTTTTTTACGGTGATAAGGCAATTGATAGATCGCCTTGCGGAACTGGCACTTCGGCCAGAATGGCACAACTATTTGCAAAAGGAAAATTAAGCAAAGGAGAGCGCTATATCCATGAGAGTTTTATCGGATCTAAGTTTATTGGAACGATTGAAGAAGAAACCGTATTAAATGGCAAAAAAGCCATAGTGCCAAGTATTCAAGGTTGGGCCAAAGTTTACGGTTATAACAATATCATTATTGATGATGAAGATGATCCGTATGCGCATGGTTTTCAAGTGATTTAAAGCATTCCATTCTGTTAGGGCAGTTTGAGAATTTTATTCAAATATATCTTTGTTATGGCGTCCGTTTCGGCGGACGCTTTCCTAAATTGATGAATATGATTAAAAAATCTTTTGAATAATTATTAGCTTTTTTTTAATAGATAATAACAGATTAATTATCAAAGTGTATTTATGTTATTTAGAGAATATTTAAAAACAGCAACACAAAATTGAGATTTCAATTAGAAGTAATATGAGTAAAAATGTACTAGTTATTGGGGGCGGAATCATAGGTTTGAGTACGGCCTATTATTTACAAAAAGAAGGACATCAGGTTACGATTATAGATAAGTCTTCTATCGATAGTGGAGCATCTTTTGTAAATGCTGGATATATCACTCCAAGCCATATCATATCTTTAGCACACCCAGGTATTATAACTCAAGGAATTAAGTGGATGTTCAATTCTTCGAGTCCGTTCTATGTAAAACCTAGATTAGATGCTGATTTTATAAAATGGGCTTGGGCTTTTAAAAAATCTGCCACCAAATACAAAGTAGAAAAAGCCATACCGATAATAAAAGATATCAATGTATTAAGCAGAGCATTGTATGCCGAGATGAAAAACTCGAATGATTTTGATTTCTTTTACAAGCACAACGGATTGTTAATGTGTTATCAAACCGAAGCATCTGGAGAAGAAGAATGGCATGTTGGTCAGCGAGCAATTAAAGAAGGGTTGAAAGTTGAACTGCTTTCAAAAGAACAAGTGGCAAAATTACAACCTCATGCAAACCTCGATGTCAAAGGCGCAGTTTATTACCACTCAGATGCCCATATGACGCCACATGAATTTATGCCACAATTAATAAGTTATTTGAAGTCTAAAGGTGTTGTTTTTAAAACGAATGAAACCGTAAATAGGCTAAATCAAAGTGCCACTATTATTAAGGAGGTTGTTACCGATAAAGACACCTATCGCGCTGATGAGGTTGTTCTATCAGGAGGTGCTTGGAGTCCTCATTTGATAAAATCACTCGGTATTAAAATTCCAATTCAAGCTGGTAAAGGATATCGCATAAATGTAAAAAGAGAAACGGGGATTACATTACCTGCCATATTAATGGAAGCAAAAGTAGCTGTGACCCCTATGAACGGATTGACCAGGTTTGCAGGTACAATGGAAATAGGAGGCATCAATCATACAATTAATCCTGCACGTGTAAAAGCAATTGCTGATGCTGCAAGTCGCTATTATCACGGTTTAAAAATTAATGATATAGAACAACAAGAGGCAGCTTGCGGTTTGCGTCCTTGCTCACCAGACGGATTGCCATATATCGGTAAATCTGCTAAAGTTGATAATTTAACAATTGCCAGTGGACATGCTATGATGGGCTGGAGTTTAGGTCCTGCTACTGGTAAAATAGTTTCAGAAATAATTTCAGAAAAGAAATTGAGCATGTCTATTGATGCTTTTCATCCAGATAGAACATTTTAATTATGAGATATACACCTATTAAAAGCAACTCCACAACCGGCACATTGATTAGAAAATCCTTTTGGTTATTAGCAAGAAGTATCGGCTACTATCTTCCATTCGCCGTCAATCTTTTTGAAGATGATCATAAAAATTCCATTGGCATCACCAACGTTACGGGTTAAATAAAACTCTCCCATAACATAATAAGATTCATTTTCTATTTTGGAAATATCATTGATTTTAAACTTTAGCGTTCCAGTATTATCTGAAGTTGGGTACCCTTTTTTATACCTTTCAAAGGTGCTGTGCCAACCATAGGTTACACCGCTTTTTCCGTAGAATTTTAAATCTTTAGATTTCCAGTAGCCATCCATAAAGCCTTCGATATCATTATTAGACCATGCTTTTTCTTGCGCTTTCATTATGGAAAGGATAGCTTCTCTGTCTTGTTCTTCGGTAGCAGAGTTGCAAGATAAAAGTAGACAACATATAAAAATAGATAGTAATAAAGTTCGCATGATTATAAAGTATTGATTGATTGCATAAAATCTTCTTGAAGTACCTTTTTTAAATAGGTGAGTAGGTAATCTGCATTTTTGATGTTAAAAACTAATGGAGGTTTAATTTTAATCACATTGTGATCTGGCCCATCTGTACTCATAAGAACTCCAAATTCTTTCATTCTATTGACTAAATAAGATGTCTGATTCGCTAATGGATTCTTGTCAGAATCGACCAATTCAATACCTAAAAAGAGTCCTTCTCCACGCACATCACCAATAATAGGAAACTCTGTTGCCAGTTGTTTTAATTCTTGTTTTAGATATGTGCCAACTTCAAGCGCATTTTGTTGTAAATTTTCATTTTTTACAGTTTGTAGAACAGCTGAACCTATGGCACAAGAAACAGGGTTACCTCCGAATGTATTAAAGTATTCCATACCATTAGCAAATGCCTCTGCTATTTCTTTGGTACAAACCACTGCGGCCAAAGGATGACCATTACCCAATGGCTTTCCAATGGTAATAATATCTGGAATCACGTCGTATAATTGAAATCCCCAAAAAGATTTTCCTACACGTCCACAACCTACTTGAACTTCATCAGAAATACATACACCTCCAGCATCTCGAACAACTTGATAGGCCTCTTTTAAAAATCCCTTTGGAAGAGGAATTTGTCCCCCACAACTTATTATAGGTTCAAGAATTAATCCCCCAACCACTCTATTTAATCTTTTGATCTGGGCTACACAGTTTCTAACTTCATTGGCGTATAAAACACTAGCTTTTTCTCCTATATATTTCCCTCTGTAGGAATCTGGTAATGGGAAAATGTGAGTGTGGTCCGGACAACCGTTTCCTCCTTTTGCATCAAATTTATAAGAACTAATGTCAATACAAGCATTGGTGTTTCCATGATAACCAACTTGAGAGGCAATGATTTCTTTAGATCCTGTAACGGTTTTTACCATTCTAAGGGCAAGTTCATTTGCCTCGCTGCCTGAATTTACAAAATGAACAACACTCAATTCTGGAGGTAATGTCTCAATAATTTCCTTCGCTAACTGATTAATTTCGTTGTGTAAATAACGTGTATTGGTATTTAGAACAGCCATTTGATTTTGACCTGCCTTCACTACATATGGGTGTTCATGACCAACATGAGCGACATTGTTCACAGTATCAATATATTTTTTGCCATTTTCATCAATAAGATATACGCCTTGACCGCGAACCATATGAATTGGATTGTTGTATTGCAAGCTTAAACTTTTACCCAAGTGTTTCTTTCTAAAGTCAAGAATCTCTTTAGAATTGGTTTTGTTAAGTTCATTGAATTCAGGCAGGTTGAACAGTAAATTAGGGTTAGGGCATAAACTTTTCCAAATATCAATTTGACTATGGTAAGCGACACCCGGAAAATCATTTGTAAAATCTAAAAGAGATAACATGATTTGAAAATGTAAATGAGGTGCCCAATTACCATTTTCAGGGTAATTTCCTAGTATTGCGATTTGAGTGCCTTTCGAAATTTTATCTCCTACTTTGTATTGTAAAGCAGAATCAACAGTTAGATGTCCGTAGAGGGTAAAAAAACTAAAATTTTCTAGTTGATGTTTAAGTACAATTAGTCCGCCATATTCTTTGTTTCCAGCATCGTTAGTTGCAATAACTATTTCGCCATCAAATAATGCATGAACTGGCGTATGATGTGGTAACCAAAAATCAATACCTAAATGAATGGTTCTGCTTTGCGAACCCTTATTACCAATAGTGTCATACTCTGTTGAGGTGTATATTGGTCGCGGTTCTAAATATCCGCCAGCAATTATTTTTTGTGGTACCGATTTTTGAAGCTCGTTAATTTTAAACTGAAAATAATCTAGATTGTTAAACTCGGTTTGATGCCCAATCCAAGTGCTTGATACACTTAAATCAAGGAGGTGTATTTCATTTTTGTTGATTGTCGGGAACAAATCACTTAAAACAAAATTGTGCTGACTAGACCATTTTTCAAATAGCGATTGATTTGGGTGTGGATTGTAATTACATGCAGCTCTAAAATGATATAATGCCAATTCACTTGAGATGTTTTTCCATTTTAGTAATAACTCCCACGCACTAGCATCACTGCGTTGTAAGTAAATATTATCAGGTTCTTTTTGTTTATTAATGGCTGCTTTAGTAACAGAAATAATCAATCGCATGCCAATGCAGGTGTAAAGATGTTCTAATTCTTTTTCCTGTAAATTGAATTTGCTGTGATAGCCTTTAATTATAGAAACAGACGCCGAAAGCGGATCTTCTAAATTGACAATTGCATAAGCGCAAACAATGGCTAAATCGTTTATTGTTTGTGTGTAAATCGCATCTCCAAAGTCTATAACAGATTTAATTTTTGGTTGTATTAAATCCATAGATACAACGATATTGTCATAATTCGTATCGTTATGTACAACTTGTTTTCTAAGTAAATTATAGGATTTTAGTTGTTTTTCAAATTGATTTTGAAAGTATATAATTATTTCTTGTTCTTCTTGATTGAATAGTTGAATGTGTTTTTTTGTCCATAATGATTGAGCGATATCCCAATCAAATTTGTAATTGGCATTTTGATGTTTAAAATGTTGAAGTGAATTGGTTAAATTTCCACAATAAGTACCAAGCTGTAATCTCAAATCATCAGTTTGAGGATTCACATCAACATATATCCTTCCATCAATCCAGGATAGTAATCTTACATAACGCCTACAGCCTGATTTATCTGTATAAATAGAAATAGATTCTTGTTTTGTGTTTTCTATTATTTGGGGAGTAATAATTTCAGTAGTATCTTGAATTGATGTCAATAGAGACGATTGAAAATCTAGGGCGTTTAAATCACTATCTGGTCTAGAAATCTTTAGAACGTAGCTTTCTGTTTTAGAAACTTTTACTTTAAAATTAAAGTCTAATTCGCCCGGTAGTTCAGAGATTTCACCTGAAATTTGATATAATTTTTCAAGAATTTCAGATGCTTCTTGGAGACTGATTTTTATGTTTTTGTAGTTTCCCATTACGTGATTTTCAATCTCTAATATACATTGCTTATCTCAGAATAACCCTATTTTTCATAAGGTCTACAACAAATGTATGTGCACCTCTATTATGTGCGGTTCCTTTTTGTATAATTTCATTCATTAATCAAAAATAATGAAAAGGTGATGCTAATGAAAAAATACCCGCAAAATGGCGAAGTAAGTACTTAGGGAGGATAAAGTTGTAATAAATAGTTAATTACCTTCTAAACAATTTTCTGTTGACTCATATGAAAAGCATCGGCTTGTTGCTGCAATAACTCGCGTGCTTTCTTACGTTTGTAATTATACAATTCTTCTTCCTCTGTCAAGTCAGAATAAATTTCTTCATTCAATTGACTATCTGTTTTAAAGATTTCTTTACGCTGTTGTACTTTTTGGGCTACCCAAGTTTTAATGGCATCTTCATTATCTGCTAATTGCATGTCATAGACCCCTCTTGGAGAAATGAGTTTTGCAAAAATTGGTGCTGTTTCTATAGCTAAAAACAGTAAGAATATAAATAGTGATGGCAGCAATGGTAATTTATCTAAGGCGTTGATTCGCGCCATTAATCCATCGAATCCTGTTATTATTGGTGCAGTACTTGTCTCACGTTCTTTTTGTGCTATTTGTAATGAGGCAATGGCAGCTTCATTTGCTTCAATTTTGTCTTGATTAACAATTTTTAATTCTTTTAGTTCGGCCAAAGCTGCATCATGCTTGTCTCTTTTTTCCTTGTAAACAGGTCCCTTACCAACTAACTGTGTTCCCTTTCTCCCTTCGGCCTCAGCAATATACGTTTCATATAAAGTATCAACAGCTTGCTCTTTTAGAGCTACTTCGTTTTTTAGTTGGGCAATTCCAGCTTGTAGTTGTTGAATTTCTGGAGCATACTGAATTGCAATTTGTTTTTTATTGGCTAACAGATAATCGTTTTTTTGCTCGAGTAAAACGCGATCTATTTCTTTTTCAAAGATTTTTAATTCTAATGGTTTAGATATTACAACTGCAATGATTACTGCCAATATGAGTCTTGGAGTAGCTTGAGCAATTTCTTTCCATTTACTATCAGATTTTTTGATAGTACTAACAATAAATCGATCTAAATTAAAAATTAGCAACCCCCAAACTAAGCCAAAAATTAGGGCGATGTAAACATTGTCAAAAACAGTGTAAAGTGCATATCCAGCAGCAAGCGTTGCCATAACTGCTGTAAAGAAAACGGTGCCTCCAATACCTACATATTTTTGTTGTTCGGCTTTTGAAGATTTTTCAAGAATGTCAATGTCTGCTCCAGAGCAGATCCAAAAGAATTTAGTAAGCATGGTGAAGTATTTAAGGTTATAACGACTGTTTTTGACAAATTGTTACACGAATATGAGTATTTAACGATTTTTAACGCTTTAAAAATCAGACAAGAAGTTTTAGGGTGTATCTATTTTATTAAAACTACATTTGCGGGAAAGCTAATTTGTATGAGTTTACTTGAGGATTTAATTAAGCGAAGTAATAATTGTTGCGAGTTATGTGGAGCCACTCATGACTTAAAAATTTATGAAGTGCCACCAGTTTCAACTGGAGGATTGGATGGTAGTCTGTTTGCTTGTGAAACTTGTGTTTCTCAAAATGAAAATCCTGAATTAACCGATGTAAACCATTGGCGATGTTTAAACGATAGTATGTGGAGTGAATTTACAGCTGTGCAAGTTGTTGCATGGCGAATGCTTTCCAGATTAAAGACTGAAGGTTGGCCTCAGGATTTATTGGACATGCTATATTTAGATGACGACACTTTAAAATGGGCTCAAGCTACAGGAGAGGGGTTGGATGAAAGCGAGAAAGTGATTCACAGAGATGTAAACGGTGCTATTTTACAATCAGGAGATTCTGTAGTATTGATTAAAGACCTAAAAGTGAAAGGTTCTAGTATGGTTGCAAAACAAGGTACGGCAGTAAGACGTATATCATTAGATCCTAATAATGCAGAGTATATAGAAGGAAAAGTGGGGCCTCAAGCCATTGTGATTGTTACAAAATATGTAAAGAAATTGTAAGGCTATTCTTCGTCTTCATCTACTTTGGCAATAGTAAGAGTTGCCTTAGCACCAGTTGCTAAATTCCATTCATTAGAAGAAATTACTTGAGCTTCATCATCAAACACAACAAATGCCGCAGTATTTGGACCAGAAGTACCTTGGTTTAAAGCTTTAAATGAAATAACATTTAATCCATCTTGAAGTGGTAATGCAAACTTTTGCCAACTTGTAGTTAAAACGATATTTCGAATCACAGGTTGCTCATTTACATAAATTGTAACCGTATCTCCATCGGGATATTGAAAATCTCGACATACAATAACAACTCGATCAGATATTGTACTAAATCCTCCCAGATATTGATCGACCTTAGGATATTTTCTGTTGACTTCATTTACTTTTTGCTGTGCTCGTTGCGCTCGTAAATCTGCTGCGTTGGTAATCCCTTTATTTTTAAGATTTGCCTTGTCTTGCTCTTTTTGCATTTTGGCAAGCATCTGATCTATGGCATCTTCAATACCAGAATCATCTGTTTTTCTTGGGTCATTAAATTCTGCTTTTTCAACTTCAATATCTGGTTGAACATCTTCTAATGGAACTTTGACTTCGTTCTTCTTTCTAGGATCTTCTAACTGAGCAAAAGACTGGACGCATCCTATAAATAAGAACGCAAAAACTACTAATATGTGGAGTTTCCTAAATTTCATAAAGTAACAACGCCGACAAAAATACTATTTTAAGCAAATTGAGTCGTTAAGGTTATGATAAATTGCAATTTGTATTAAACAATAATTATGCTAAAGAAGCATTAAATCGTCAAACTTATAGCTATAATTAAGCAAAATTTGGAGTTTATCACTATTAACGATTTTATATTTTGTTTCTGAATTGTGATTAAAAACGGGTTTTTGCTTACCTAATTTTAATAGTTGCTTTGTGTAAAACGATTCGCGTGTTGGATGTGAGTTAGCACAAGCATTAAATATTTGATTCCAATGCCCGTGTTTTATTATACGTTCTAAAACTGCTAAACAATCTTCTAAGTGAATCAAATTTACAATGCCTTTAGGATTGTTTAATTGACTTTCTCTTTTGATAAAATTACCAGGATGTCTATTGGGGCCAAATAAGCCACCAAAACGAACTATGGTTGTTTTAAATTTTTTGTTTTGAATAAACAGTTGTTCAATTTTAGTGAGTGGTTTATTTATTGTTTCAGTCAATTCGGTAACTTCAGCATTATTGAAAGGATATACCGAGGTTGAACTTATGAATAATACCTGTTGTATAGATGATTGCTCAATGTTAGAAATGAACTTTTCAAAAGCTTCAATAGATTTTGAGGTAATCGCAACAATTAACGTATTTGATTCTAAAAAATCACTTATTTGATTTAAGTCTTCAATTGAGAAAATGTATGACGAAATACCATACGTCACTAATTCTTTGCGCTTTTTGTTTGAGGTATTCGACCCTTTAACTGAATAACCTTGTTGAGCCAATTTCTTAGCCAAAGGCAATCCTAGCCAACCACAACCTAATATGCTAATCTTATTATTAATACAATCAGGTTTTATTATTCAAACATTTCTGTGTAGTACTTATAGAATAATGGAATAGTTTCAATACCCTTTAAGTAGTTAAAAATACCATAATGCTCATTTGGAGAATGAATGGCGTCACTGTCTAACCCGAAGCCCATTAAAATGGTTTTACTTTTTAACTCTTGCTCAAAAAGTGCTACAATAGGAATAGAACCACCACTTCTTTGCGGAATGGCTTGAACACCAAATGTTTCAGTATATGCTTTGTTTGCTGCTTGGTAACCTATGTTGTCAATTGGAGTTACATACCCTTGTCCACCATGATGAGGTTTAACTTCTACTTTTACGGATTTTGGCGCAATGCTTTTAAAATGTTTTTTGAATAAGTCTGTAATCTCATGCCAATCTTGGTTTGGAACCAAACGCATAGAAATTTTTGCATAGGCTTTAGACGCTATTACTGTTTTAGCACCTTCGCCAATGTATCCACCCCAAATTCCATTTACATCAAGTGTTGGTCTTATTGAGTTTCTTTCGTTGGTTGTATATCCCTTTTCTCCATAAACATCGTCAATATCTAGAGCAGATTTATAAGCATCTAAAGAAAATGGAGCTTTAGCCATTTCAGCGCGTTCTTCTTTAGAGAGTTCCTCAACCTTGTCATAAAATCCTGGAATGGTTATATGATTGTTTTCATCGTGCAATGAGGCAATCATTTTGGTTAAAACATTGATTGGGTTTGCAACAGCACCTCCATATAGACCGGAATGTAAATCTCTATTTGGTCCTGTAACTTCTACTTCTACATAACTCAAACCTCTTAAGCCAGTTGTAATAGATGGTTGGGTGTTGCTTATCATTCCCGTGTCAGAAATTAAGATAACATCATTCGCAAGTTTTTCTTGATTGCGTTGTACAAACCAACTTAAGCTTTCAGAACCTACTTCTTCTTCGCCTTCTATCATAAATTTTACATTGCATGGTAATTGATCAGTGGCTGTCATTAATTCCATAGCCTTTACATGCATATACATTTGCCCCTTATCATCACACGCACCACGGGCAAAAATCGCACCTTCGGGATGTAAGTCTGTTTTTTTGATTACAGGTTCGAAAGGCGGAGAGTCCCACAAATCAATTGGGTCTGCAGGTTGCACATCGTAATGTCCGTAGACTAAAACTGTTGGTTTTTTAGGGTCAACTATTTTTTCTCCATATACAATTGGATACCCTGGAGTTTCACAAATTTCAACATGGTCGCATCCTGCTTTCTCAAGAGAAATTTTTATGGCATCAGCCGTTTTTAAAACATCTTCTTTATAAGCACTATCAGCACTAATAGAAGGGATTTTTAATAGTTCAATAAGCTCTTCTATAAAGCGATCTTTGTGCTGGTTGATATAGGAATTGATTTGTTGCATAATTCGTAAAATTTAAAGCTCAAAATTACGAATAAACTATGATTTTATTGAATCAAAACTGTTAAGAAAATCTAATGAGCATCAAGCCAATTATCGCCGGTGTCCATATCTACATCTAATGGAATTGAAAGCTTATAAGCATTTTCCATTTCATGTTTGATGATAGGTTTAATTGTATCTAATTCATCTTTAGGAACATCAAATACCAATTCATCATGCACTTGCAACAGCATTTTTGTTTTAAACTGCTCTCCTTCTAGACGATTTTGAATATTGATCATCGCAATTTTAATAATGTCTGCTGCACTACCTTGTATAGGTGCGTTAACGGCATTACGCTCATCTGCACTTCTAACTATAGAATTCTGAGAGTTGATATTTTTTAAATAGCGCCGTCTACCTAATAAAGTTTCAACATATCCATGGTCTCTAGCAAAATCTACCTGTTTAGAAATGTAGGCTTTAAGAGTTGGATATGTAGCGTAATATAAATCTATTAATTCTTTGGCTTCTTTTCTGCTTAAGTTGGTCTGATTACTCAATCCAAAAGCAGAAACTCCATAAATGATTCCGAAGTTTACTGTTTTGGCATGGCTACGTTGTTCCCTGGTTACTTCTTCTAGGGCAACATTAAAAACTCTGGCAGCGGTTGCGCGGTGAATATCTTCTCCATTGATAAAAGAAGTTTTCATTGTTTCATCTCCACTTAGCTCAGCTATCAAGCGCAATTCAATTTGAGAATAGTCGGCTGCGAGTAGCACATGGTTTGCATCTTTAGCTACAAAAGCTTTACGCACTTGTTGACCTCTTGGTGTTCTAATTGGAATATTCTGTAAATTGGGATTATTCGAACTCAATCTACCTGTAGCAGCTACAGCTTGACTATAGGTGGTGTGAATACGATGAGTGCTGTCATTAATTTCATTTGGTAAAGCATCCACATAAGTGTTTTTTAATTTCACCAATCCTCTCCATTCTAAAATATTTGAAACAATTTCATGTTTAGGAGCTAAAGAAGAAAGGACCTCTTCGTTCGTGGCATACTGACCTGTTTTTGTTTTTTTAGGTTTCTCTACCAATTTCATGTGATCAAACAATACTTGCCCTAATTGTTTTGGAGAAGCCAAATTAAATTCTACTTGTGCTTCACCATAAATTTTTTCTTCTAATGCTAGAATGTCTTTATTTAATTCTTCTGAAAGTGATTTTAGGAAATCAGCATTAACATTAATGCCTTCTAATTCCATTTTGGCAAGTACTCGCAATAAAGGAATTTCAATTTCAGTAAAAAGTTTTTCAAGCTGATCTTTTTGTAAATCTTTTTCAAAAACGGATTTCAGTTGTAAAGTAATATCGGCATCTTCAACAGCATATTCGGTTTGTTTGTTCAACTCAACATCGCGCATTGATTTTTGATTCTTTCCTTTTTTACCAATCAGGCTTTCAATTTTTATTGGTTGATAGTTTAGATAGGTTTCTGCCAATACATCCATATTATGACGCATTTCTGGATTGATTAAGTAATGCGCGAGCATAGTGTCAAACAAAGGACCTTTTACATATACCCCGTATTTATCCAAAACCTTGATATCATATTTTAAATTTTGACCTATTTTTTCAATTGACGCATCTTCAAAAAAGGGTTTGAATTGATCTACCGTTTTTTGTGCATCTTCTCTATTTTCTGAAATAGGTAAATAGTATCCTTTTCCTTGCTCGTATGAAAATGCAATTCCAACCAATTCTGCCGTCAAGGTATTAAGCCCAGTAGTTTCGGTATCAAAGCATACAGATTTTTGTTGCATCAATTTTTTGAGCAGTAAATCTTGCGCTAATTGGTTGTGAACATATTGATAAAAGTGAGATTGATTTTCTGAAGTTTTATATCCTGTTTCTATTTCTGCAGCTGCATCTCCAAC
Organism: Urechidicola sp. KH5; assembly: GCF_054661455.1. Lineage (NCBI taxonomy): Bacteria > Pseudomonadati > Bacteroidota > Flavobacteriia > Flavobacteriales > Flavobacteriaceae > Urechidicola > Urechidicola sp. KH5. The sequence goes on along the minus strand of NZ_BAAFSW010000001.1, from coordinate 658,663 downwards.
TGAAGCAAATAAATCTAATTGAGGAGAGCCAGTTTGTTCTTGACTTAAATTTTTGACTTCTTCTTTTATCTCGTTATTTTGATCACTTGGCTTTTTAAAAATACGTTGAAAATTTTCTAGCGTTCTTCTAAACTCTAATTCTTGGAAAATTTCTCCTACAGCTTGGAAATCTGGCGTAGAGAGTTGGAAATTTTCTTCATGAAACTCCACAGGGCAATCCAAAATGATGGTTGCTAATTGCTTAGAAAGTATGCCCAATTCAGCATTTGCTTCAATTTTTTCTTTCATTTTGCCTTTTAACTCGTGCGTGTTGGCTAATAAGCCTTCCATAGAGCCATAGGCTTTAATGAATTTTTTTGCTGTTTTATCACCAACTCCAGGAAGTCCTGGAATATTGTCTACAGCATCACCCATCATGCCTAAATAGTCAATTACCTGTCTAGGATACTCAACTTCAAATTTCTCTTTTACTTTTTCTATATCCCAAATTTCAATACCATTACCCATCCTTGCAGGCCTGTACATAAAGACATTTTCAGTAACTAATTGCGCATAATCTTTATCGGGTGTAACCATATAGGTTTGATATCCTGCCCTATCAGCTTGAACAGATAATGTGCCAATTAAATCGTCGGCTTCAATTCCTGCAACTTCAATAATCGGAATATTCATAGCTTCTAAAATGCGATGAATATAGGGAACAGCGATTTTTATAGCTTCTGGAGTTTCTTGCCTATTTGCCTTATATTCGGGGAACGCTTCACTTCTAGCTGAAGAACCACCTTTATCAAAAGCGACCGCAAGGTGGTCTGGTTTTTCTCTACGAATAACATCGAGAAGTGAATTTGTAAAACCTAAAATGGCAGAAGTGTCCATGCCTTTTGAATTAATTCTAGGATTTTTAATTAATGCATAATAACCTCTAAAAATTAGGGCATAAGCATCTAAAAGAAACAGTCTTTTTTGTTCTGACATATTGGAAATTTAAGAATAGTAAAAATACCATTTTTTTGCAGAGAACTGTTGCGGTGAATTATTGGTTTTTTTAGGTTGTTGGTCGATTGACTGGTGCTTTTTATTGGATAAGTAGAAAATATAGATTAAAAAATATTGTTATGCTTTGATTTGTAGCTATTTTTGCCCTCGATTTAATTTAAATATGAGTCGTTCCCAATTAGCTTATTTATTAATATCAATTATTTTTTATAAAGGTTTCGGACAATATGGTGTGCACAATACAGGTGTAGTGTATATTTCTCCGGGGACTTCTGTTGCATCGATTCAAGATTTTGATAACAGAACTGGAAGTTCTTTTACTAATGATGGATTTCTTAATGTAGGAGATGATTTTTATGTAAGAGCTGAGGTTGTTGCAACTAATAATGGTGAAATGGTAGTGGTGAGAAGGTTGGTAAATAGTTTTCAATTAATCAATAATCCAGGTGCTTCAATAAGAGTGGGAGGTTTATTTAGATTAAAATCTGGAGATGAGGTCTTTAATAACGGTTTAATTATTTTTGAAGGTGATTTTAGAAATAGAGGTAACTACATAGAGAGTAGTACAGGTACATCTCGTTTTGAAGGGAACTTTGTTCAACGAATATATAGTGGAGATGATACTTTGACTTCTGTAGAATTTAATAATTTGGTAATTAATAATACGGGAGTAAATAAAGGTGTTCAGATTGAAGAGAATGCTGAATTAAGTGTTAAAGGAGTTTTGACATTAACTAATGGAGATTTGCGTTTGATTGATGAGGCGCAATTGGTGCAAGGGTTAACATCGACTGTTGTTGCAACTAATGGAAGTCTTTTAAGAGATAGGCAAGGTATTGCTTCAGCTCAAGGGTATAATTATATGTCGTCACCAGTAAATACTGGAGGTTCTTACTCTCTAGTTGGAAACTTTTACGATGGTACCGATGCTGGTGTAAATGCTTTTACTCCGCAAAATGTGCAATTTAATAATGGTTCTCCTTACAATGGGTTGCCTTCAACCTTAGACGGAGGAGGAAATGTAACCACGCCTTTAACAATAAATAAGTTTTGGTTGCATACCTATCTTGGTAACGGGGCTTATAGTCAATGGCAACGGATTAATGAAAGTATAACTTTGACTCCAGGCACAGGTTTTACAATGAAAGGAACAGGGGCAGCAACTACCGCACAAAATTATACATATAAGGGTGAGCCAAACAATGGTGATTATTCGTTTAATGTACCAAATGGTCAATCTGCTTTATTGGGTAATCCTTACCCTTCTGCCTTAGATGCGGATGCTTTTATTACCGATAATAGTGCCGTTGATAGACTGTTATTTTGGGTAGATGGAGGAAGTAATTCACATTATTTAGCAGATTATTATGGGGGTTATGCGATTAGAAATTTAACTACTGGTGCACCGCCATCTGTAATTCCTTCTATGATTGCAGGTTTAGGAAGTTCTGCTACGACACCAGCACCGGGTCAATATGTTGCTGTAGGGCAAGGATTTTTTGTTGAAAGTGTTAGTAACGATGACATTACTTTTACAAATGCTCAAAGAATTGCAAAAAGAGAAGGAGTTCCTGCAGATGATTCTAATTTTTACAGGGGACTAAGCTCATCTAACTTTGACCCAAATAAGAAAACCATCGTAAGAATAGGGTATGAAGACCCAGAAGGTTTTCATAGGCAGTTAGCGTTGGGATTTGTGCCTAATTCACCAGCATCTTTAGGTTACGATCCTAGCTATGATGCCAAAATGATTGGGACTCGAAATGATGATATGTATTTTGATATTGAAGGAGTAGAAGAGGGCTTTGTAATTCAAGGAGTAGGTTCATTTAATAATGACCTAACTTTTCCAGTAACTTTGCAGTTAGAAGAAGGAGGATCTCATAAGATTCTTTTAGATGCTTTAGAAAATTTTGATGGTCCTGTTTATCTCTATGATAGGCTGTCCCAAATTAATTACCCACTACATGAAATACCTGCACTTTTAGAGATGCCAGGAGGTCTTTATGAAGATAGATTTGAAATTGCATTTGTTGAACAATCTGAACAGGTGTTGGGAGACGAATATTTTGATACAGCTATTTTTAAAGTCTATTTTAACGAAGGTATTGTAATAAATAATCCAGAAAGCGTTGTGCTTAACAAAATAGAGATTTTTAATGTTACAGGACAATTGATTAGTGCTGTAACAAGTGAAAACCAATTAAATAGGGCATCATCAGTGCTTATTCCTTTTGAAAAGGCAAAAGGTATATATATTGTAAAGATTGTATCTGAAAATAAACAGTATTCTTTTAAAATTTTAAATTAATCACAATGAACACAATTTTTAATTTAAAAAAAGTAATAGCCGTAGCAGCTTTTTTAATTGGTGCTACTTCTTATAGTCAAATGGGTGTGGGAACTACAAGTCCTAATTCTAATGCGATGTTGGATATTGAATCTACATCAAAAGGATTATTGCCGCCCAGAATGACTACAGCGCAGAGGATAGCTATTTCTCCTGTAGGTACAGGGAATTCTGGGGATAATGGATTATTGGTTTATGATACTGATGAGAATGCTTATTATTTTTGGAATGGAAGTTCTTGGTTGGTATTAGGCGAAACTGAACGTTCAGTAGGTAATATTTATTTAACATCACCAGTTTCAAATTTTAATATTGGTTATAGCTCTACTCTAATAAATGGTGTTACTACGATGGTTAATTCAACAAATTTTGATTCTCCAAGTAATGGAAGATTGAGATATACAGGTGCTTCTACAAAGGTTTTTAATATAACTGCAACAATTTCTTTTAAAAGAAATTCAAGTAGTTCTGGTGCTGAAGAAACATTTTCTTTTGGGTTAGGTATAAATGGAGGAGCTGTAGTCGCTGCTACTTCAAGTTCTGTTAAATTTGACGACAATACCTCTACAATAGGTTTCCCTGGAGTTAAGAACAATGATTCGAAACTAGTTACCATTGTTGGAACAGTTTCTCTAGCTCAAAATGATTACATAGAGTTATTTGCATCTAATGCGAACGGAACAAATATTGATATTGACACTATTCAAATTGTTGTAGACTAATTTCTGTTAAAAAAATTCTAAGCTTTTAAATATCTTACGACGAATGGGCTAATACATTTATATTTGCCACATGCTACGTTGGATTATTTTTATCATAATTTTTACTCTAATAGATTTTTATGCATTTCAGGGTTTTAAAGCCGTGTCTAAGCATAAATCAATTTGGTGGGCCTATTGGTTATTTAGTTTATTTGTAATTTGTAATGTAATTTACCAAATCAATACAGATGATAGGACTAATGGTATGTCTCACGGACTAATGTGGAGTTTCGGTTTAATGATTTTGTCTGTTGTGCCTAAACTTTTGGTCTTATTAGTTATGTTCGGAGAAGACGTGTATCGTTTGGCCAAATTAGCAATAGATTATTTTAGAGGTGAACCATTGGAAATGGCGAGTAGAAGAGCATTTTTGGGTAAAGTTGCACTGGGTGTTGCGGCAATACCTTTTGCTTCTATTCTGTATGGAATGACCAGAGGTAAGTACAATTATCAAATTGTGAAACATACGTTGTTTTTTGATGACCTTCCAGAAGCTTTTGATGGGTATCAGCTTACGCATATTTCTGATGTACATAGTGGAAGTTTTGATAATGCTGAAAAGATTAATCATGGTATGGATTTGATTAATCAGCAGGAAAGTGATTTGATTTTATTTACTGGTGATATTGTAAATAATGTGGCTGAAGAAATGGAGCCATGGATTCCTTATTTTGCGAAATTGAAAGCGAAAGATGGTAAATACTCTGTTCTAGGAAATCATGATTATGGTGAATATGTGCGTTGGGAAAAACCTGGACAAAAAGAACAGAACTTTGAAAACATAAAAGGGATACATCCAAAAATCGGATTTAACCTATTGTTGAATGATAGTGTGCATATTCAACGAGGAGATGAGAAAATTGCTCTGGTGGGTGTAGAGAATTGGGGAACACGATTTAAAAAAGCTGGAGATTTAAATATTGCTTCTGAAAAAGTATCAAACGATGATTTCAAAATTTTAATGAGTCATGACCCATCACATTGGGATAAAGAAGTAAAATTACATTCAAATAAATACCATCTCACCTTAAGTGGTCATACGCATGGTATGCAATTCGGAATCGAGATTCCTGGTATCCGTTGGAGTCCGGTACAGTATGTTTATAAGCAATGGGCGGGTATCTATGAGAATGCCGGAAGATTTATAAATGTGAATCGTGGCTTTGGGTTTTTAGCATTTCCAGGTAGGGTTGGAATATGGCCTGAAATATCTGTAATTACTTTAAAGAAAAAGCGTTAATAATGGTTGTTTTTCGTGCTAAAATTCATCGCTTAAAACGTGTGAATAAAAATGCTATATTTGTCAGACAAAAATGTAGTTGAGGTACAGTAGTTTATAATAAATCGATTGCATTTTAGTTTACTATACAACCAACAAATTGAGTTATGGCAAAGTTTGGAGAATTAATAAGTTCTGATATTCCGGTTTTAATAGACTTCTATAAAGATTTTGCAGATGCTTCGGATGACTTACACTCTGTTTTAAGAGATGTTGCAGCCGCATTAGGAGACCGAGCAAAAGTGATTAAAATTGATGTGGATAAAAATGAAACTCTTGCTAATGCACTCCGTATTAAAGGCAATCCTACTTTCATTATTTACAAGGCTGGAGAAATGAAGTGGAGGCAAACTGGCGAGCAAGATGCCAATACACTTATTACTTTAGTAGAGCAGTACGTTTAAGATATTGCTTTAAAAACATACCCTTCTTTACTGTATTTTTCTAATACCTTTTTGAGTGAATATTTCATTCTTTCTTCTGCTTTTAAACTGTCATGAAAAACGATAATACTGCCATTTGATGTATTGGTTATAACATTTTGATAGCAACGTTCAGGAGAAATTGTTTTATCAAAATCAGCGCTAATCACATCCCACATTACCACGGTGAATCCTTCTTTTTCTATTTGTTTAATTTGTGAAGGTTTTATTTTTCCGTAAGGTGGCCTAAAAAGCTTTGACTTTTTTAAGACTTCTTGACCAATTACTTGCTCTGCTCTTAATATGTTCTGAAGATAGTTAGATGTTTTAGTTTTCCAGCCATTTCTATGGTTGTACGTATGGTTGCCAATACCGTGCTCGTCCTTTACTATTTGCTGAAATATAGTAGGATGTGCATTTACGTTTTTACCAATACAAAAAAAGGTAGCCTTCGCATTGTATTTTTTTAAGATATTTAAAACCCAAGGTGTAATCGTTGGTTCAGGACCATCATCAAAGGTGAGGTATATTACTTTTTCAGATGTAGTTAAACGCCACAATAGATTCTTGTATATTGATTGAATCCATTGTGGCGTTTTAACGAAATACCATTTCATTGGTTATTCTAATTCTTCTAAGCGCTCGCTTATGTTTTTTAATAATTGTAAATGTTCTTCTTCCAAGGCTTGAGCGTAATCAGGATCGTCATATCTTTGAGCCGTTTTAACAACTTGATCAAATAATAACAATCCGTTTTCTATCTCGTCAAAAACAGCTTCTAATTGATAACCTTCAAAACGTGCAAAAAACGTTAAGTTTTGTCTAAATTTATCAGCCATTTCTTCAAGAATCTTTCTGCCTTTTTCTGGTTTGTTAATTCTGTAATAGGCCTCAGGATATCCTAATAGCATACCGTAATGTAAGAATCCGTCTACTGGCATTTTTTCCATAGCCATATCAAGAATTTCTTCTGCTTTTACAGTGTCATTCTCAATAATCAATTGATCTACTAAACGAAGTATGTTATTTCTATAAGAAACTACATTTTTACGAGTTTCGGTATCCAAATAGATTTTACCATCGTTAATATTTTTCCAATCAACATTTTTCCAGTAATTGTAATTTAACTCGCTGTCTATGCGTCCCATATCAAATAAGCTCGCACCATTTAATGGTGTATAAATCGGAACAAATTTAAATGCCATTCCATCTGCCTGTAAATAATCTTTTAACCAAATATATTCCTCATCTGCAGAAGCTCCTCCTGTAAAATAGATTGGATGTTTCCAATTGTTATTTGCAAGAATATCCAACATCATAATGCGATTTTTCGTCAAGCCTTGACTGTCTATAGTTAAATCGATATATGGCACAATTAAATCTGCATCTTGTGGTTTTACAAGCCCACTTGCTAAAACAGCTTCTTTATCGATTTCAAAGCGAATTTTATTTGTAGGGTAGATCTTTTCTTTTTTATTGTTTTGAGTTTCGATATAGGTTATATCGTCTTTAGCTTCTATCCAACGCATAAAGAAATCCAAACTCATAACACTGTCTTTAAACTGAGGGATCGGATAATGGTATGCTAAATCCATTGTTCCCCATTTGTAATGATCTCGCGTTAATTGAGAAGGAATAGGTGGCGCTTCATAAGTAGCTCTTTTCATTTGATCGATATACCAATCAGTGGCAAACAAACTAGAGTTTACCAATTTAATATCGGTTCTGTAATTCTCTACTTCTTGCATGTACCAAAGCGGGAAAGTATCATTATCTCCAATCGTAAACATGATAGCATTTGGATCACAAGAATCTAAATACGCTTTTGCGTTTAAGTGCGAAGTGTACCTGTTAGAGCGATCGTGATCATCCCAGTTTTGCTGCCCCATAAGAACAGGTACAGCCAAAAGACACAGCACACTTGTACCTAACGCTGCTACTTTTTGAGGTGCTTTATTGCGTAGTGTATTAAAAATTGACAATACTCCAAATCCAATCCAAATCGCGAAAATATAGAAAGAACCTACTACTGCATAATCACGCTCTCTTGGTTCAAAAGGTTTTGGGTTTGTGTAAAAAATAATGGCTAATCCCGTAAAAGCAAAGAATAGTAATAAAGTGTAAAAGTTTTTTTGATCGTTTTTAAGATGAAATAGCAACCCAATGATTCCTAGAATTAATGGTAAAAAGAAATACGTATTTCGAGCTTTGTTATTTGCTATATCATCTGGTAAATCGGATTGAGGTCCTAAAAAAATTTCGTCAATAAATTTAATGCCACTTAACCAATTACCATTATGTATGTCTAGCTTACCTTGAATGTCGTTTTGGCGGCCGACAAAGTTCCACAAGAAATATCTACCGTACATATAGCCAAATTGGTAGTCTATCATAAATCGAATATTCTCGCCAAAAGTTGGTCTTCTAGTTGAGTTAGCGGGTATGCCTGCAATGGCTTTATATTGTTGATCAGAGGCAGTGCTTACCATTCTTGGTAAATACCCTTTATGTTTGTCGCTATAGTTGGCAACAGCATTTTTATAGTCGTTAACAATTACATATTTACCTTTTTTTAAATCTTTTTCATATTTAGGTTTGTCATCTACAAAAGGTTGCTTTTTATCCATTTCTCTCTTGTAAATAAAAGAGTAATACTTGTCGTAAAAAACACTTGCATCTCCATATTGTTCGCGATTGTAGTAGGCCAAAAGTTCTCTAGCACTTGAAGGATTGTTCTCATTAATTGTAGTATTTGCGTTGGCTCTAATAGGTAACATTAACCAGGAAGAGAAACCTATCATTACAAATAAAATAGCAAGTAATATGGTATTTGTACCCACAAGACCTTTTTTACGTGTGTACTTTAATCCGTAAATAAATGCACCTACCAAAATGATTGCAGCAATTATGCTTCCAGAATTAAATGGAAGGCCGATTGTGTTTACAAAGAAAATTTCTAAGATACTAAAGTACTTCAGCGTGAAAGGGAATAAAAACTTAAAAACAAATAGCAACACTAAAATAGATGCGGCATTCGCCAAAACAAACTTTTTAGTATCGATATCTTTATAGTTTTTATAGAAATAGATAAATACGATTGATGGTATGACCAACAACGATAATATGTGAACTCCAAAAGATAAACCAACAACAAAACTTATTAGTAGCAACCATTTATGACCATAAGGTTTGTCCATTTCGGCCTCCCAACGCAGTGCTAACCAAAATAATAATGCCATAAGAAAAGAAGACATAGCATATACTTCTCCTTCTACTGCACTAAACCAAAAACTATCACTAAATGTATACGCCAAAGCACCTACGGCACCGGCACCTAAAATGGCTATCATATTACTGTCAGATAACTCGCCCCATAATTTCTGAGCCATTTTTTTGGCTAAAGCCGTAATTGTCCAGAATAAAAACAGGATGGTAAAAGCACTCGCTAAAGCAGACATAAAATTAACCATTGCTGCTATTTGCTCTACATCCGATGTGAACATTGCAAAGAATGCTCCTAACATTTGAAATAAAGGAGCGCCTGGTGGATGACCAATTTCTAATTTTACGGCTGTAGATATATATTCACCACAATCCCAATAGCTAACCGTAGGTTCTAAAGTTAAAGTGTAGGTAACCAAGGCAATTACAAAAACTGTCCATCCTAAAATGATATTGAGTTTTGCATAGTTTTTTGAAGTCATAAAGTACTTTTTAGTTATGGCGAATTTAGTAAAAAATTGATACTGATAGAAACGGTCACTTGCACGGTTTCATATCAAAAATATGTTAAAAATTCTGAACCCAATAAAAAATGAAAAAATAGTTTGCAGAATTGTAAAAAGTGAGTAAATTTGCATCCGCAATTGTCCCATGGTGTAATGGTAACACTCCGGTTTTTGGTACCGTCATTCAAGGTTCGAGTCCTTGTGGGACAACAGGAAGAAAGCCACTCATTTGAGTGGCTTTTTATTTTCTATATTCTTTATCGGTAAGTGTCTTTAAAAAAACAATAATAGCATCCATTTCTTGCTGCGATAAATTAAGTTTTTCTGACGATAATGTTTGATTGGGGATTTCTATACCAAGACCAGCGCCACCACCTTCATTGTAAAAAGTTAAAACTTCTTCCAGTGTTTCAAAGCTTCCATTATGCATATAAGGAGCCGTTAATTCAATATTTCTTAGAGTTACGGTTTTAAAAGCGTGTAAAAAATGTTTGTGATCATCTCTAAAAAGCTTGTTTATACCTCTTCCTTTATCGTCATCTAGTTGTGGATTTTCAATATTTAACCCATTTGTGACTCCTAATACTTCAGATTCGGTTTCTGTATAAAATGGAGGAATAGTGCCATTAAATGTTGGGGGGAAATGACAAGTTGCACAAGCAGCTTTGCCCATAAATAAGTTAAACCCTTTTATAGCGTCTTCCGAATAATGTTCTGATTTATTGTCAATAAATCGATCAAATGAACTGCCCTTAGAGCGCAAACTACTTACATAAGCCGCAATAGCATTGCTTATAGAACGCTGGTTGATATAATCTTTTTCAATTGAACCGTATAATTCTCTAAATTGTATAGCGTAGCTTGGGTTTGATTTAATCTTATTACTTATTGTTTTAAAACTGGTATTGAATTCATTATTATTTCCAACCACATGAGCCACCTGTAATTCTAAATTAAAAGCGCGCATATCCCAAAATTGTCTTGAGGCATATGCAGAATTAATTAGGGTTGGTGTGTTTCTATTGGTTGTTTTTTTATTTCTTGTTGTTGGACTTTTTGCCAAACCATCTTGAAAAGCTTTTTCCGGTTGGTGGCAACTAGCACAAGACATTTGCCCATTATTAGAAAGATTCTTATCAAAAAATAAAGCTTCTCCAAGGGTAATGGCTTTTTCATTATTTAATGGGATGTAACTCCTGTAATTATAATATTCTGTGTTGATTAAATCTATGTCAAATATATTAGTGACATCAAAATTAAGGGCACTATGTTTTATGATGTCAGTACTAATGTTTAAGTGTTTTTGGTATTCTAATAAATCTTTAAACAACGGATTGATAACGTCTTTCAAAAAAATCATACGATTAAATTCGTTGAATGATTCTGCCTCTTTCAGTTGCTTTAATCCAAGGGTGAATTTTTTTGAAATAACATCATTTAATGAGTGAGAAGTTTTAAAAGATTTAAAATAGGAGAAAATTGCATTTAAAGCTACATGACTCTCTTTAATGCCATTACCTGATCCTGGAGTGTCAAACCCGGTAATACCATGTGTAAATATTCGGATTAAGCCAGACCTCATGGCTTCAAAAACTTCTTGATCATTTAATTCATAAGGGAAATGATTGTTGTAGCTTTCAAGTACTTTTTCATAAAGCTCAGTATTCAATTGATTTAATTTTTCTTGATGGTAATCGCTGTACAATAATTCATCAATAGTTTGAAGTCCGTTGGGTTGCCACACTTCATTTCGAGTATAAGATTGGTTGTATTTAGGTAGGGGAGATCCGTTTATGTTGTAGTAATTATAAGTAGTTTGTAAATAATCGTAAATAAATTCAATTTCTTTATAAGCGTATCGTACTTGTTTAAAGTTGCTTTTAAGAAGTGGTAAATTATTTTTTGAATAATCTGAATTATTGAAAGACTTTAATGCATTCCTAAAATTTATAAACCCTTTTTCATAATTGTCAGAAAGCTCCTTATTAATCTCTTTTGATTCAAAGTAGAAGTTGTTATACGAAAAAAGACCGAATACAAGAAAAAGATATAAAAGGGGATTTTTCATTAAACAGTTTACTTGTGCTTACGAAAATATAAAATAAAAAGGCTTGCATCGCAAGCCTTTTTAGGTTTTAATCTGCTATTCTAAAGGTAATAACCGGTTTTAATGCATGATTGGATATGTCTTTTGAAACACTTCCATTAAAAAAGTGCATTAATCCACGTCTACCGTGCGTATTAATTGCAATTACATCAGCATTTATGTATTGGCCAAAATTCAATACCCCTTCTTCAATACTGTTATCATTGAGAACATTAATTGTAAACATGTCACGATCATATCCAATTAAGAACTCTTCAATACGCGAATTTGTTTTAAGAGTTGCCTCAAATTTTTGAGGTGTATTGATTTTAGTTAAATGAACTTTTGCATTAAAAATTTTTGCAAATGCAACTACATTTGGAAATGTAGTTTTATTTTCAAGTGAAAAATCAGAAGCAAAAATAAGATTGTCAATTTTGAAGTCATCTATTTCGTTTTTGATTACTAAAACTGGTACATTAGAACTCCGAACTACTTTTTCAGTATTAGAACCGACCAAAATTTCGTTAAATCCAGAAGCGCCTTTAGAGCCCATTACAATTAAGTCTACTTCTTGCTTTTTACTTTCCTCTATAATTCCTTCAAAAGTCTCATGAAACAGTACAGAACGCGACTTTTTAACTTCTTTTAAGTAATAACGATTTATAATTTTTTCAAATTTTTCCTGAGCACGTTTTAAATATAACAACGTTGTTGGTGAGTTGTTACTGGTCCCATAATTAGATGGGTCAATGATATCGATTGGTAATTCTAACATGTGAAGTAAGTGCAATTCACTCCCTGTTTCAATAGCAATTTTTGCTGCAACCTTCAAAGCGTATTCAGCTTGTTCAGAAAAGTCTATCGGTACGAGTATCTTTTTCATTTCGATTAGTTTAAGTTGTGAGACGTTTTGTAAATATAATAAAAATTCAACGGGCGATTAAATGATTTTTATCATTAAAAAAATAATTATATATTTGCATCCGAAAACAAAGAATTATTGGAAAGTGGAGGGGACATCAAGTCCCCTCTTTTTATACAAGCAAATGAGACAGGATCGCGTAAGAGAATTAGTAGAAGAAGCCCTAGAAGAAAATAGCTCATTGTTTTTAATCGACCTATCTTTTTTGCCAAATAACAAGATTTTAGTTGAGTTAGATGGAGACGAGGGAGTGAATTTAAAAGAGTGCATACGTGTTAGTAGGCATGTAGAGCATAATTTAGATAGAGAAGAGGAAGATTTTGCTTTAGAAGTAACTTCAGTAGATATTACCAAACCACTGCAAGTGGCAAGACAATATCAAAAAAATATTGGAAGAGGCTTAAAAGTAAAAGATACAGATGGAAATAAATACGACGGTAATTTGGTTGCGGCAACAGATCAAGATATTACTCTTGAATGGAAAGCAAGAGAACCAAAACCAGTTGGTAAAGGAAAAGTAACGGTAGTAAAGAATGCTACCTTGACATATATGAATATAGCAGAAGCAAAAGTGAAGATTATTTTTTAATAAGCGATGGAGAATTTAGCATTAATAGACTCGTTTTCAGAATTTAAGGATGACAAAAGTATTGATAGGGTAACACTGATGGCCTTATTAGAAGAAGTATTTAGAGCTGCACTTAAACGTAAGTTTGGTTCTGATGACAACTTTGATATTATTATCAACCCAGACAAAGGAGATTTAGAAATATGGAGAAATCGTATTGTAGTTGCAGACGGAATGGCGGAAGATGACAATGAAGAAATTGAGTTGTCTCAAGCGAGAAAGATTGAGCCTGATTTTGAGATTGGTGAAGATGTTTCTGAAGAAGTGAAATTAATGGACTTAGGTAGGCGTGCAATTTTAGCATTACGTCAAAACTTAATTTCTAAAATTCACGAACACGATAGTACAAATGTCTTTAAGCAATTTAAAGATTTAGAAGGAGATATTTACTCTGCAGAAGTGCATCACATCAAACACAATGCAATTATTTTGTTAGATGATGAGGGTAATGAATTAATTTTACCAAAAAGCGAGCAAATCCGTTCTGATTATTTTAGAAAAGGTGAAGCGGTTAGAGGTTTGATTAAATCTGTTGAATTACGTGGTAATAAACCAGTAATTATTTTAAGTAGAACAGAACCACGTTTCTTAGAAAAGTTATTTGAGCAAGAAATTCCAGAAGTGTTTGATGGTTTGATTACTATCGAAAAAGTGGCACGTATACCTGGTGAAAAAGCAAAAGTGGCAGTAGATTCTTACGATGATAGAATTGATCCTGTTGGAGCTTGTGTTGGTATGAAAGGTTCAAGAATTCATGGTATTGTTCGTGAGTTAGGAAACGAAAATATAGATGTAATTAACTACACTAAAAACGAAGAGTTATTTATTGCTCGTGCGTTAAGTCCTGCAAAAGTAACAAACATGGAAATCTTTACTGAAGAAGATAGAGAAGATGGTAAAAAAGGGCGTGTAGATGTGTTCTTAAAACCAGAAGAGGTTTCTAAGGCAATTGGTAGAAATGGTGTAAACATACGTTTGGCAAGTGATTTAACCGGATATGTGTTAGATGTACAGCGTGAAGGAGTTGAAGACGACGATGATGTAGAATTAATGGAATTCTCTGATGAAATCGAAGAGTGGATCATTGCTGAGTTTCAAAACGTTGGATTAGATACCGCGAAGAGCGTATTAGAATTGAGTGCTGTTGAATTAGTGAAGCGTACAGATTTAGAAGAAGAAACCATTATAGAGGTTCAAAATATTTTACGTTCAGAATTTGAAAATTAATAGCTGAACACTTAAGAAAGAATTATTATTAAAGAGGAACAATAGAGTATGGCTGAAAACAAAACAATGCGACTGAATAAAGTTTTGCGAGAGCTTAATATTTCTTTAGATAGAGCTGTAGAGCATTTGGCGAGTAAAGGGCATGTCATTGAGGCACGACCTACTACCAAAATATCTAGTGAGGAGTATGAAGTGTTGCTAGATGGTTTTCAGACCGATAGAAGTAAAAAGGCTGAATCTAAAGAGGTTGGTGAAGAGAAGCGTAAAGAAAAAGAGGCAATAGCTGCGGCTCGTGCTGAGAAATTACGTTTAGAAGAAGAGGCAAAGCTTGAGGTTAAGAAAGCGGTTGCCGAAAAGATGGAAGTTAAAACTGTTGGTAAAATAGACCTTGAGCCAAAGAAAGCTGAAGAGGATAAAGAACCTATTGTTCAAGAAATTCCTGAGCCAGTTGAAGAAAAAGTTGAAGCGTCAAAAGAAGAGGCTAAAGCATTAGAAGAAGTAGTTACAGAAGCTCCAAAGGTTGAAGAAAAACCAGAGCCGGAAGAAGAAGTTCCTGCTAAAGTTGAGAAAAAAGTTGAAGCTCCTAAAGAGGTTGAAACTCCAAAGCAAGTTGAAAAGCCAAAAGCAAAGGTTGAAGAAAAACCTGAAGAGTCAAAAGGTCCTCAGGAGATTAAGACGCAATACAAAAAATTAGACGGTCCGAAGCTTACAGGTAAGATTGATCTAAAACAATTTGAACGTCCTAAGAAAAAGAAACCTGAAGATAAAAAGGCTGGTGAAGCTGGTGGTCAATCTTCTGAAAACAGAAAGAAGCGCAAGCGTATAAAGAAAGAATTTAAACCAGGTGCTCCAGGGCAAGGTAATAATAGAGGTGGTAACTTTAAAGGCCGCAATCAAGGTCAGAACAAAGGGCGTCGTCCAGTTGTAAAAGAAGAGCCGTCTGAAGAAGAAGTTCAAAAGCAAGTACGTGAAACTCTTGAAAGATTACAAGGTAAATCACGTAAATCTAAAGGTGCTAAGTATCGTAGAGAGAAAAGAGACTCTCACCGTCAGCAGTCTGAAATGGAGCAAGAAATGGCAGCTGCGGAAAGCAAGGTGCTTAAGGTAACTGAATTTGTTACAGTAAGTGAAATTGCGACTATGATGGATATTCCAGTAAATAAAATTATTGGTGCTTGTATGTCTTTAGGTATGATGGTAACGATGAATCAGCGTTTAGATGCTGAAACATTAACCATTGTTGCAGATGAGTTTGATTACAAAGTAGAATTTATTGGAGCTGAGGTAGAAGATGCTATCGAAGTTCAAGAAGATAAGGAAGAAGATTTAGCAACAAGAGCGCCTATTATTACAGTAATGGGTCACGTAGATCACGGTAAAACATCGTTATTAGATTATATTCGTAAAGCCAATGTAATTGCAGGTGAATCTGGTGGAATTACGCAGCATATTGGGGCATATGGAGTAGAGTTAGAGAGTGGTCAGAAGATTGCCTTCTTAGATACTCCAGGTCACGAGGCCTTTACGGCAATGCGTGCACGTGGTGCTCAAGTAACAGATTTAGTTATTATTGTGGTTGCTGCAGATGATGATGTGATGCCGCAAACAAAAGAGGCAATTTCTCACGCGCAAGCTGCTGGTGTGCCAATTGTATTTGCAATTAATAAGGTAGATAAAGAAACTGCTAACCCAGATAAGATTAAAGAGCAATTAGCTAATATGAATTTATTAGTTGAAGATTGGGGAGGTAAAATTCAGTCGCAA
The DNA here is from genome assembly GCF_054661455.1 of Urechidicola sp. KH5. Taxonomy (NCBI): domain Bacteria; kingdom Pseudomonadati; phylum Bacteroidota; class Flavobacteriia; order Flavobacteriales; family Flavobacteriaceae; genus Urechidicola; species Urechidicola sp. KH5. Next base: position 642,497 of record NZ_BAAFSW010000001.1, on the reverse strand, counting down.
GACATCTCTGCTAAAACTGGTCTCGGTATAGATGAGTTGTTGGAGAAAGTGTTATTGGAAGCAGAGTTATTAGATCTAAAAGCGAATCCAGATAAGAATTCTGTAGGTACTGTTGTTGAGGCTTACCTTGATAAAGGTAGAGGTTTTGTTTCTACGGTATTGGTTCAAGAAGGTACGCTTAAGATCGGAGATTATATGTTAGCGGGTAAAAACAGTGGTAAGGTTAAAGCCATGTTTAACGAGCGTGGTAATAGTCTTAAAGAAGCAGGGCCTTCTACTCCAGTGTCTATTTTAGGTTTAGATGGCGCGCCACAAGCTGGTGATCGTTTTCACATTTTTGATGATGAGAGGGAGGCTAAACAGATTGCAGTTAAACGTTCGCAATTGCAACGTGAGCAATCTGTAAGAACTCAAAAACATATTACACTCGATGAAATTGGACGTAGAATTGCGTTAGGTGACTTTAAAGAACTGAACATTATTTTAAAAGGTGATGTGGATGGTTCGGTAGAGGCCTTAACAGATTCGTTCCAAAAATTATCTACAGATGAGATTCAAGTAAATATCATCCATAAGGGTGTAGGTGCAATTACAGAAAGTGATGTATTGTTAGCATCAGCTTCTGAAGCAATTATTGTTGGATTTAATGTTAGGCCAGCAGGTAATGCTAGAATGGTAGCTGATAAAGAAGAAATTGATATTAGAACTTACTCAATTATCTACGATGCAATAAACGATCTTAGAGATGCAATGGAGGGTATGTTATCTCCAGAGATTAAAGAGGAAGTTACAGGTAATGTTGAGATTCGTGAAGTGTACAAGATTTCTAAGATTGGAAATATTGCTGGTTGTATGGTTGTAAGCGGTAAAATCTTCCGTAACTCATTAATTAGAATTATTCGCGAAGGTGTGGTAGTTCATTCAGGTGAGTTAGCATCTTTAAAACGATTTAAAGACGACGTGAAAGAAGTTTCTAAAGGATACGATTGTGGATTGCAGATGAAGAACTACAACGATATTAAAGTTGGAGATGTTCTTGAAGCTTACCAAGAAGTAGCCGTTAAAAAGAAATTGAAATCATAGGTTATAAAAACAAATAAGCCGATGCAATTGCATCGGCTTATTTGTTTAGAATATATTTTAAAGTTCTATATCGGTAATTAATACAATGGCACCTCTAAATTCTTTTTTAATTTCAAGTAAAGCTCTATCAGCTTCTAATCTGGTTCGGTAATTGCCTACGCGAACTTTCCATTCAGGCGATTCATACAAGAGTTCTGCTTTCTTCTTAAACACCAATTCGTATTCGTTTTTAAAACGATAAGCTTGGGTCTCATTGCCATTATATAATTGAATTTTATATCCTTTTCCTGTTGGATTTTTCTTTTTGTATGCGCGCTTTTTTGCTAAAACTTCTGCTGCTTTTTGAGAGTCAGATTGAGCCAAACTAGAGCTGAAGGCAGTCAGCAAAATAGCTGCAAAAATTAAGTATGATTTACGATTTTTCATGTTTTAATCCGGTTTTTTTTGTCAAGTGCAAAAATGCTAATAATGCTAATTTAAAACGTTGTAAATATTAAAATATTTCTTGAAAACATCATATATTTCAAGCATTTGCAAATCTATACGTTTGTTTTCTAATTTATTAGATTTTATGTTTATTTAGAACTATTATAAATTATGTTTAACATTATTTTTAGATTTTAAATCTTACATATATGTAGTACTTTTGGGGCACTATTTTAACAGTACTGATTTCATTTGAAATTATTGTACCAAACAAGATGAAAACATATATTTATATGAAAAGCGTGAAACAACAAAGTCTAATAACGAGATTAGCGTTTAGTAGTATTGCTTTCCTATTCTTTTTCACATTAAATTTATCGGCTCAAGGAGATGCTGCGAATGGTAAGAAACTGTTCAATATGCATTGCGCTGCATGTCATAAATTAGATAAAGATTTAGTGGGCCCAGCGTTGGGTGGAATTACAGATAAGCGTACGAATGAGTGGTTGAAAGCATGGATTAAAGATAATGCTGCTTTCCAAGCGATTGATGCAGATGCAAAAGAAGCGGCTAATTACAGCCCAACTGCAATGACGGCGTTTCCGTTTTTATCTGATCAAAATATTGATGATATTTTAGCGTATACTGCAGCAAAGCCTGAAGAGAAGAAAATTGAAGGTCCTATGCCTCCTAGTGGAGATCCTACTCCGCAAGACAATACATTGCTCTATATTTTAGCGGCTATTGTTTTTGTATTGTTTTTAATGGTGGTAAATCTTTACAAAACTGTCCGAAAATTACGTGTTGATGATGATGTTGTAAAACGTAAACCAATAGGTGAGCAATTAAGTGAGCTTTGGGTTGCATTTAAAGCGAATAAATTTTTACACTTTTTGTTAACTATTTTCTTCCTTTTATCGAGTGCATATATAGTATTCTCTTGGTTTTTGCAAGTGGGTGTAGATCAAGGGTATCAACCAATTCAGCCAATTGAATTCTCTCACAAAATTCATGCGGGAGAAAATAAAATAGATTGTCAATATTGTCATTCTGCTGCTAAACATTCTAAATCATCGGGTATTCCTTCAGCAAACGTTTGTATGAACTGTCATATGAATATTTCTGAAGTAGCTGATGGTACGAAGATTGGTAACCACGGTAAAGAAGTATTAGATAAAGAAATTCAAAAATTATACGATGCTGTAGGTTGGGATAAAGACAAATTACAGTATATCGAGGGGTACGAAACAAAACCTATTGAATGGGTGCGTATCCATAACTTGCCAGACTTTGCATACTTTAATCATTCACAGCACGTATCCGTAGCTGGAGTTAAATGTCAGCAATGTCACGGTCCTGTAGAAGAGATGGACGAAGTATATCAACATGCGCCATTAACTATGGGATGGTGTATTGATTGTCATAGAGAAACAGAAGTTGATATGACAGAAAATGGATACTACAAGAAAATCCATGAGCAATTGGCTGAGAAGTACGGTGTAGAAAGAGTGACTGAAGCTCAGATGGGTGGATTAGAATGTGGAAAGTGTCACTATTAATTAAAACGATTTAAAACTGAAAAAGTTGAAAGATTTAATACAATTTAAATCTTTCTCTCATTAAATAAGTAACAAATGGCATCAAACAAAAAATACTGGAAAAGTGTTGAAGAGCTAAACGAAAATAGTTCTATTGTTGATACGTTAAGACAAAATGAGTTTGTTGAAGAAATTCCAACAGATGCGTTTTTAGGAGACAAAGAAACGTTAGATAACTCATCTACTACTCGTAGAGATTTCTTAAAGTATGTTGGTTTTACTACAGCTGCTGCTTCTTTAGCGGCATGTGAGGGTCCTGTTAAAAAGGCAATTCCTTACATAAACAAACCAAACGAAATTATTCCAGGTGTAGCAGACTATTACGCAACAGCCATTGCAGATGGGCATGATTTTGCTAATGTATTGGTTAAAGTTCGTGAAGGTCGTCCAATTAAAATAGAGCCAAACAAAGAAGCGCATGGTGAAACGAATGCTAGAGTGCAAGCTTCTGTTTTATCTTTATATGATGGATTGCGTTTAAAAGGTCCTAAATCTAAAGAAGGTGGAATTTCTTGGGCAGATGCTGATGCGCAAATCGGTGGTAAAATTGCCGCAGCAAAAGAAGCTGGTAAGCGTGTTGTTTTCTTATCTAGTACAGATGCTAATCCAACTACTGCAAGTTTAGTTGCAGACTTAGGTGCTGATCATGTGATTTATGATGCTGTTTCAGAATCGGCTGCCTTAGATGCTTATGAGGCTATGTATGGTAATAGAGCGTTGCCTTCATATGATTTTTCAAATGCTGAAGTAATTGTAGCTGTAGGTGCAGATTTCTTAGGAGATTGGCAAGGTGGTGGAGTGGAAGGGAGTTATGCAAAAAGCAGAATTCCTTCTAATGGTAAAATGTCTCACCACATTCAATTTGAATCGAACATGACCTTATCTGGAGCAAATGCAGATAAGCGTTATAAAGTAAAACCATCTGAGCAATATGCTGCGATGGTAAAATTATATCAAGGTATTGTTAAAGGCATTGCTACAAGAGAAGCAGGTCCATTAGCTGATGCCGTTGCTGGAACAGTAGCAAAAGTTAAAGCTGCAGGAAGTAAAGCAGTAGTTGTGACAGGTGTTCAAGACAAAAACATTCAGTTATTAGCGTTGGCAATTAACAACGCTATTCAATCTGAAGCGATGAATGTTGCTGTAACAAACAACACGCGTCAAGGTAACAATGCTGATGTGACTCAATTAATAAAAGATATGAATGCTGGTAAAGTTGGTGCTTTAATCATCAACAACAGCAATCCATTATATACATTGCCTAATGCTGCTGAGTTTGAAGCAGGATTGGCAAAAGTTGATGTTTCTGTTGCCTTTACAATGGCAGATAATGAAACAGCAAACGCTGTAGACTTTGCTTTAGCTACGCCACACTACTTAGAGTCTTGGGGTGTTGTTGAAATGAAAAAAGGTCATTACAGTTTAATGCAGCCAACTATTCAGCCATTATTTGATACACGTCAAGTTCAAGAGGTGTTATTAAAATGGAATGGAAGTTCACAAAACTATTTTGAGTACTTAAAAGAAGTATTCGCTTCTATGGAGGCTACTTCTTCTTGGAATCAAGCATTACACGATGGTTTCTTTACTGGTGCAGTAGCAGAAGCTCCATCTGTTGTTGATGGTTTTGATATAGATGCTGCTATGGGTGGTTACAAAAACCCACAAGGTTCTGAATTAGAATTACAATTATACACTAAAGTTGGTTTAGGTGACGGGCAACAAGCAAGTAACCCGTGGTTACAGGAGTTGCCAGATCCTATTACTAGAACAACTTGGGATAACTACTTAACCATTTCTAAAGCCGATGCTGAAGCATTAGGTCTTGAAAATTGGTATGTTGCAGACGGTGCAATGAACGGTAATTATGTTGAGTTAACAGTTGGTGATGGTGAGCCGATTACAGTTCCTGCTTTAATTCAACCAGGTCAAGCTGAAGGTTCAGTTGGTTTAGCGCTTGGTTATGGTCGTAAGGCTGGATTGAAAGAAGAAATGATTGTAGGTAAAAATGCCTATCATTTATATGCAGGTATGAATACGATGCAAACTGGAGTAAAGATTGCTAAGGTAAGCGGTACTCATAAATTTGCATGTACGCAGTTACACAACACATTAATGGGTAGAAATAATGATATTATTAAAGAGACTACCCTTGCTACTTATAACGATGCTTCATTAGATCCCAAAGAAACTTGGAATACAGTTCCTCAAGTATCGTTAAAGCACCAAGAAGTAGATGCTACTTCAGTTGATTTATGGGATGAGTTTGATCGTTCAGTTGGTCACCACTTTAACTTATCTATCGACTTAAACGCTTGTACAGGTTGTGGTGCTTGTGTGATCGCTTGTCACGCAGAGAACAACGTTCCTGTTGTAGGTAAAGCAGAAATTAGAAAATCAAGAGATATGCACTGGTTGCGTATTGATAGATATTATTCTTCTGATATGACAGAAGAGAAAGCACATGACGAAGGTGTTGGTGCAAGAGAAAAATACTTGAAAATGGAAGAGCCATCAGCGAATCCTCAAGTTGCATTCCAACCAATTATGTGTCAGCACTGTAACCATGCTCCTTGTGAAACAGTTTGTCCAGTGGCTGCAACATCACACGGTCGTCAAGGTCAAAACCATATGGCATATAACCGTTGTGTTGGTACAAGATACTGTGCAAACAACTGTCCTTACAAAGTACGTCGTTTCAACTGGTTTGATTATGCTAATAATGATGAGTTTAATTTCAATATGAATGATGACTTAGGTAAAATGGTATTAAATCCAGATGTTACTGTACGTTCAAGAGGGGTCATGGAAAAATGTTCTATGTGTATCCAAATGACTCAAGCTACTATCTTAAAAGCTAAGAAAGAAGGTAGGCCTGTTGGTGATAACGAGTTTGAGGTAGCATGTTCGAATGCTTGTAGTACTGGAGCGATGGTATTTGGTGATATCAATAACGAGAATAGTGATATCTACAAGTTAAAGAACGGTAAGAGATCATACCACTTATTAGAGCACATTGGTACAAAACCAAATGTTGTTTATCAAGTGAAAGTAAGAAACACAGAAGCGTAAAAAAGAAATACTAATTAAGTAATTATAGATAGATTATGGCGTCGCATTACGAAGCACCTATAAGAGAGCCTTTAATTAAAGGGGATAAAAGTTACCACGACATTACAGTTGAGGTAGCAGCTCCAGTTGAAGGAAAAGCAAACAAACAATGGTGGATAGTATTTGGTATATCGTTAGCAGCCTTCCTTTGGGGAATTGGGTGTATTCTTTATACTATAGGTACTGGTATTGGAGTTTGGGGATTAAATAAATCAATTGGTTGGGCCTGGGATATTACCAACTTCGTTTGGTGGGTAGGTATCGGTCATGCTGGTACGCTTATTTCAGCGGTACTGTTGTTATTCCGTCAGAAATGGAGAATGGGTATTAACCGTTCTGCAGAGGCAATGACAATTTTCTCGGTAGTTCAAGCAGGTTTATTCCCAATTATTCACATGGGTCGTCCATGGATGGGTTATTGGGTATTACCAATTCCTAACCAATTCGGTTCGTTATGGGTAAACTTTAACTCACCACTTTTATGGGATGTATTTGCGATTTCTACGTATTTATCTGTATCACTTGTTTTCTGGTGGACTGGTTTATTACCTGATTTCGCCATGTTAAGAGATAGAGCTGTTAAACCATTCCAAAAGAAAATTTATTCTTTATTGAGTTTTGGTTGGACAGGTCGTGCAAAAGATTGGCAGCGTTTTGAAGAAGTATCTTTGGTATTAGCTGGTTTAGCTACACCATTAGTACTTTCTGTACACACCATTGTATCAATGGACTTCGCAACGTCTGTTATTCCGGGATGGCATACTACAATTTTCCCTCCTTACTTCGTTGCTGGTGCAATTTTCTCAGGATTTGCCATGGTAAATACCTTGTTAATTATAATGCGTAAGGTGTCGAATTTAGAAGCATATATCACTTTACAACATATAGAATTGATGAACATCGTAATTATGATCACAGGTTCTATTGTAGGGTGTGCATATATTACAGAGTTAGTTATTGCTTGGTATTCTGGTGTAGAGTATGAGCAATATGCTTTCTTAAACAGAGCTACAGGACCTTACTGGTGGGCATACTTGTTAATGATGACTTGTAACGTATTCTCTCCTCAGTTTATGTGGTCTAAACGTTTAAGAACAAGTATCCGATTCTCTTTCTTTATCTCAATTGTTGTAAACATTGGTATGTGGTTTGAGCGTTTCGTAATTATCGTGTCTTCATTACACCGTGATTACTTACCATCTTCTTGGACGATGTTCTCGCCAACGTTTGTTGATATCGGAATTTACGTAGGTACGATTGGTTTCTTCTTTGTATTGTTCTTATTGTATGCTAGAACATTCCCTGTAATTGCGCAGGCAGAGGTAAAATCTATCTTGAAATCATCAGGTGATAATTATAAAAGATATAGAGATGCAGGAGGTGAAAATCCAGCACCATCTAATCCAGCTAAAAAATAAGAAGTATGAGTTCTAAAGTTGTACATGCACTATATAACGATGATGATGTATTAATGTCTGCCGTAAAAGAGGTACGTGCTGCGCATCATCACATTGAAGAAGTATATACACCGTTTCCGGTGCACGGGCTAGATAAGGCTATGGGCTTAGCTCCTACAAGAATTGCAATTACTGCATTCATGTATGGTTTGGTTGGATTATCTACGGCCATTTGGTTAATGAATTATATCATGATTGAGGATTGGCCACAGAACATTGGTGGTAAACCAAGTTTTTCATTCTTTTATAACATGCCAGCATTCGTGCCAATTATGTTTGAGATGACTGTATTCTTTGCAGCGCACTTAATGGTAATTACCTTTTATATGCGTAGTAAGTTATGGCCATTTAAAGAAGGAGAAAATCCAGATCCAAGAACGACTGATGATATGTTCTTAATGGAAATTCCTGTAACTGGTGACGAAAAAGAATTGACTGCATTTTTAGAAAGCACAGGTGCAGTAGAAATTAACGTAATTGAAAAGCACTAATTCAATGAAGAAAGTAATCAATACACTAGTAGTTTTGGCTGTTGCCGTGGTGATGGTTTCTTGTAATGATAAACGTACACCAAATGTACAGTACATGCCAAATATGTATGAGCCAGTACCATATGAAACATACGGAGATAATCCTAATTATGCTCCAGGTATGGAAGAGCGTTTACCAGTAGCTGGATCAATTGCAAGAGGCGCTGAGTTTGCGTTTGAATATGAGAACTCTATTGAAGGATATGAGTTAGCAAAGGCTGAATTGAAAAGCCCTTTAGCATCAGAAGATATCGATACAAAAAGAGGTAAAGCATTATATACTATTTACTGTACATCTTGTCATGGAGCAAATGGTGATGGACAAGGAGATTTAGTTAAGAACGAGAAGTTCTTAGGTGTTCCAGACTATAAGACTCGTGAAATTACAGAAGGTAGTATTTACCACACAATTATGTATGGTAAGAACATGATGGGGTCGCATTCATCGCAATTAACAGAAGAAGAGCGTTGGCAAGTAACTGCTTATGTTCAAGAATTAAGAAACAAATAATAATTCTTTTTAATTAGAATTTAGAAGATATGTATCAGTTTTCAAGTAGATTAAAAATAGCAGCCTTTGCATTAATGATTATAGGAGCTCTTGGTATTGGCTGGGGCTTCTTAAGTGCACCTTCTACTGTTGAAGAGGCTAAAGAAATTGTTGCTCATAGTAATGATGGTCACCATGGTGGTGTTGGTAGTGCAGATGCACATCACGATGCCCATGGAGATGAACATCACGATGCATCTCACGACGAGCACGTATTACACCAATTACAAAACAGACCATGGTCTGCATTATATGTAGCCATCTTTTTCTTTATGATGATTTCGCTTGGTGTGTTGGCATTTTATGCTATTCAATACGCAGCACAAGCAGGTTGGTCTATTGTATTATTTAGAGTAATGGAGGGTATCACTGCCTACTTACCAATAGGTGTAATTATTCTATTTGTTTTCTTAGTATTATCTGGTATGCACATGAACCATGTGTTTGCTTGGATGGACCCAGAATTAGTAAACCCAGATAGTCCTAAGTTCGATCATTTATTATACGATAAAAAAGCGTACTTAAATGTACCAGCATTTTTAATAAGAGCTGCTATTTATGCGATTATTTGGATTTTCTTCCAAAGAGCATTTAGAAAGAATTCATTAAAAATGGATAAAGCTGAAGCTGGGGATTTAACTTATTACAAGAAAAACTTTAGAAATTCAGCTATTTTCTTGGTATTCTTCTTAGTTACTGAATCTATGATGTCTTGGGATTGGTTAATGTCCATTGATCACCACTGGTTTAGTACATTATATGGTTGGTATGTGTTTGCAGGTATGTTTGTATCTGGTATTACTACCATTGCATTAATTACAATTTACTTAAAAGGAAAAGGTTTATTACCAGATGTTAATGATAGCCATTTGCATGATTTAGCAAAGTTTATGTTCGGTATCAGTATTTTCTGGACGTACTTATGGTTCTCTCAATTTATGTTAATCTGGTATGCAAATATTCCGGAGGAGGTTACATACTACGCACAGCGTTTTGAGGAAATTAAAATTCCATTTTTAACGATGGTGGTAATGAACTTTGTATTCCCATTATTAGTATTAATGAATAGTGATTATAAGCGTGTAAACTGGTTTATAGTTATGACAGGTATTGTAGTATTATTAGGTCACTATTTAGATGTGTATGTATTAATTACACCTGGTTCTGTTGGTAGCCAATGGAAATTAATATCTCCAGAAGTTATTGGTTCAGCATTGTTCTTCTTAGGCTTATTTATCTTAATAGTATTTAAGACATTGAGTAAAGCTCCACTGAAGATGGGAGGAAATCCGTTTATGAAAGAAAGTGAGCAATATCACTATTAATTATATATAGAAAAGTAGAAAAACATGTTAGCATTATTTTATATTTTAATAGCAGTAGGTGTAGCAAGTGTCATTTGGCAGTTGACTAATATCTTTAACTTAAAACAAGAGATTGCCACTTCAGAAGATAATGATCAGCAAGGTAAATTAATGTTTGCTTTTATGATTTTGTTTTATGCTGGAATGATATTTTGTTTCTGGAAATACAGTGCTGTATTATTACCAGAAGCAGCATCTGAAGAAGGAGTAGCATATGACAATTTATACTTAATTACGTTTGTATTAATTTTGATTGTTCAAGCAATCATGCAAGCGTTAATCTTTTACTTTGCTTATAAGTATAGAGGTTTAAAAAATACAAGAGCGCTTTTCTATGCAGATAGCCACAAATTAGAATTAATTTGGACTGTTACTCCAGCGGTTGTATTAGCAGGAATAATTATTTACGGTTTATCAGTTTGGACTGATATTACAGATGTTTCTGATTTAGAAGACCCAATGGTTATTGAAGTATATGCAAAACAATTTTCTTGGGAAGCTCGTTACGCAGGTGCAGATGGCGAATTAGGTAGAGCAAATGTTAGAAATATTGAAGGTTTAAACACTATGGGTGTTGATATGACCGATAGAAATGCTGCTGACGACGTTCCTGTAAGAGAATTACACTTGGTTAAAGGAAGACCTGTGATTTTCAAATTCCGTTCTCAAGACGTTTTGCACTCTGCTTATATGCCGCACTTTAGAGCACAGATGAATTGTGTACCTGGTATGGTGACTCAATTTGCATATACACCTTCTATGACTACAGAAGAAATGCGTTTAAACAAAAAAACTGCTGCTAAAGTTGAAAACATTAACAACATTAGAGCAGAAAAAGGAGAAGATGCTTATGAGTTTGATTACTTATTATTATGTAATAAGATTTGTGGTGCGTCACACTATAATATGCAAATGAAAATTGTAGTTGAAGAAGAAGCTGACTTTAACAAGTGGATGTCAGAGCAACAAACAATTACTCAAGTTTTAAAATAATTACTGGTTACAATAAAAAAAGATAGCGATTATGTCAGATCATCATCATAAAGAAACATTTATTACCAAGTATATCTTTAGTCAGGATCATAAGATGATTTCTAAGCAGTACTTGATTACTGGTGTATTCATGGGTATTATCGGAGTATTCATGTCAATGTTATTCCGTTTACAAATTGCGTGGCCAGAGCATTCATTTAGTATTATTGAGGCCTTTTTAGGACATCACCAATCTGATGGTGTTATGGATCCAGATATGTACTTGGCCTTAGTAACTATTCATGGTACCATTATGGTATTCTTTGTATTGACTGCGGGTTTATCAGGTACTTTTAGTAACCTATTAATTCCATTACAAATTGGAGCACGAGATATGGCATCAGGATTCCTTAATATGGTTTCTTACTGGTTGTTCTTCTTATCAAGTGTTTTAATGGTAGTGTCTTTATTTGTTGAAGCAGGTCCTGCATCAGCAGGTTGGACAATCTATCCGCCATTAAGTGCACTGCCACAAGCAATTCCTGGTTCAGGTGCTGGTATGACACTTTGGTTAGTATCTATGGCTATCTTTATTGCTTCGTCTTTATTAGGTTCTTTGAACTATATCGTAACAGTATTAAACCTACGTACAAAAGGTATGAAGATGACGCGTCTTCCGTTAACAATTTGGGCGTTCTTTATCACTGCAGTTATTGGTGTGGTTTCATTCCCAGTATTATTATCGGCAGCTTTGTTATTAATCTTCGATCGTAGCTTTGGTACATCTTTCTATTTATCAGACATCTTTATTGATGGTGGTGTTTTACACTATCAAGGAGGTTCACCAATTTTATTTGAGCATTTGTTCTGGTTCTTAGGACACCCTGAGGTATATATTGTATTATTACCTGCCTTAGGTATTACATCAGAAATTATTGCAACCAATTCTCGTAAGCCAATTTTTGGTTACCGTGCCATGATTGGTTCTATTATAGCAATTGCCTTCTTATCTACAATTGTATGGGGCCACCATATGTTTGTTACAGGTATGAATCCATTCTTAGGGTCTGTATTTACATTTACAACCTTATTAATTGCAATTCCATCAGCAGTAAAAGCATTTAACTATATCACCACACTTTGGAAGGGTAACCTCCAAATGAATCCTGCCATGTTATTCTCAATCGGATTAGTTTCTACATTCGTTTCGGGTGGTTTAACAGGGTTAATTTTAGGTGATAGTGCGTTAGATATTAATGTACACGATACGTACTTTGTAGTTGCTCACTTCCACTTAGTAATGGGGGTATCTGCTATCTACGGTATGTTTGCAGGGGTTTACCACTGGTTCCCTAAAATGTTTGGTAAAATGATGAACAAAACATTAGGTTACTGGCACTTCTGGATCACCGCAATTGCGGCATACGGAGTATTCTTCCCGATGCACTTTGTTGGTTTAGCAGGTTTACCACGTAGATATTATTCTAATACAGCATTCCCATTATTTGATGATTTAGCTGATATTAATGTGGTTATTACAATGTTTGCTATTGTAGGAGGTACAGCTCAGATTATTTTCTTAGCAAACTTCTTCTACAGTATCTTTTATGGAAAGAAAGCAGTGCAAAATCCATGGAAATCCAATACACTTGAGTGGACTACTCCAGTAGAGCATATTCACGGTAACTGGCCAGGAGAGATTCCTGAGGTACACCGTTGGGCTTATGACTACAGTAGAAGAGTAGATGATACGGATGTGAACAGTGAATTGTTACACGGTCAAGATTGGGTAGCTCAAACAACACCTTTATTAGAAGGTGAGCAATCGAGTTAAGAATTAAAAATTCTATTATATTTAAAAACCTTTCTAAGCAATTAGAAAGGTTTTTTATTTCGCTATATTTGTTTCAATTGCAATTAATACTCATTGTAGTATTAGTTTATTTACTTTGAGACTTTTAGTACATGAACGAAAATTTAAATCCTGAGAATACACATTTTAGTCAACAAGAATTAGATGTTGAAAAGAAATTACGTCCGTTAAGTTTTCATGACTTTACAGGGCAAGAACAGGTATTAGAAAATTTGCAAATTTTTGTTCAGGCAGCGAATCAAAGAGGTGAAGCCCTAGATCACACCTTATTTCATGGTCCTCCAGGATTGGGTAAAACAACTTTAGCCTATATTTTGGCAAATGAATTAGAAGTAGGAATCAAAATAACTTCTGGGCCTGTTTTAGATAAACCGGGTGATTTGGCAGGTTTACTTACCAATCTGAGTCCAAGAGATATTTTATTTATTGATGAGATTCATCGATTGAGTCCGGTAGTAGAAGAATATTTATATTCTGCAATGGAGGATTACCGCATTGACATAATGATTGAAACAGGGCCGAATGCACGCTCCGTGCAAATAGAACTTGAACCATTTACATTAGTTGGTGCAACAACACGCTCGGGACTACTTACAGCGCCTATGAGAGCGCGTTTTGGTATTAGCAGTAGATTGCATTATTACAATTCGGAATTGCTAACAACAATTGTCCAAAGAAGTGCTCAGATTTTAGGGGTGCCAATAACTATGGAAGCGGCCATTGAGATTGCCGGTAGGAGTAGAGGAACACCGAGAATTGCCAATGCCTTATTGCGTAGAGTGCGTGATTTTGCACAAATAAAAGGAAATGGTAACATTACTATAGAGATCGCTAAATATGCCTTAGAGGCTCTTAATGTTGATGCTCATGGTCTGGATGAAATGGATAATAAAATATTAGCAACAATAATTGATAAGTTTAAAGGTGGGCCTGTTGGAATAAGTACTTTGGCTACAGCAGTAGGTGAGAATAGCGAAACCATTGAAGAAGTGTACGAACCATTTTTGATTCAAGAGGGTTTTATAATGCGTACTCCGCGGGGTAGAGAGGTGACAGAGGCGGCTTATAAACACTTAGGTAGACTAAAAAACAATTCAGGAACATTATTTTAAATCAAAATAATATGAAAAAGATAGGAGTATTAATAGCTCTTTTTATAACAATATTCGCGTGTGAAAAAAAACAAATCACAACTGAGATTATTGAGGTATCTGCAGATGAATTAATTGAACTTGCTGCTGAAGTACAATTGATTGATGTGAGAACAGAAGAAGAGTATGAAGGAGGCTATATTTTAGATGCGGAAAACATTAATTTTACATCAGATGATTTCAAAGATGAGATGAATAGGTTAGATAAGAAAACACCAGTTTTAGTGTACTGTATGGCAGGAGGCAGAAGTACTAAAGCGACTGCAGTTCTTGAAAAACTGGGCTTTGAGAAAGTCTTCAATTATACAGGAGGTTATGGAGAATGGTCTGAACAAGGAAGAGAAATAACCAACAAAGAATAAGCACTATTAATTTATGGAACAAGTATTAGAAAGCAAGATTAGGGTGCGATTTCAAGATTGCGACCCTTTTAACCATTTAAACAATTCAAGTTATCTCGACTATTTTTTCAATGCTAGAGAAGATCAATTACTAAAGTTTTATGATTTAGATATTTACAAACACGCGCAAAATCAGGGAAAAGGTTGGGTAGTAGTTACAAATCAAATTAGTTATTTAAAACCTGCTTTAGTTACCGAAACCGTTACTATTCAATCTCAAATTATCAACTTTTCTCCAAGAAGTATTCAAGCAGAGTTCAGAATGTTTAACGAAGATAAATCGGAGTTAAAGGCTGTAATGTGGGGTAAGTTTGTATATTTTGATATCAGACATCAAAAAGGAGCCGATCATTCAGAAGATTTTATGAACTTGTTTGCAAAAGCGCATAAACCGATTGAAGCAAAATCATTTGATGAGCGAATCGGTAATATTCTAAAAGGGAAAGTATAAAAAAAGGAGCGCATAGCGCTCCTTTTTAATTTATTCTAATATGTTTTTAGAAGTTAATAGTTGCTCCAGCTAAGAAGTTGATAGTGGCTTGAGGATAATATCCTGCACCATCTAAAGTTGTTGTTTCACCAGGTATAGACCATGTGTCATCGAAGGTATAATAATATCCGTTTGATTCGTACTCAGCATTAAATATGTTATTTACTAATAAACTAAATACAATAGATTTAGCAATCTTATTTGTTTTTAGCTCGTAGTTTGCATTAAAATCAGAGGTAAAATACGCATCGAGAATCGATCCTTCCGTATCTACATTACCCATATATTGCTTACCAACATATTTAGATAGTAATGATAGTTGCAAGTTCTCAACTGGCATATAGTTAAATGCATTACCTGCTATAATGTTTGGAGAGAAAGAGATGTTGGTATTCCCTAAGTTTACCAATTCACCATCCCATTGAGTTGAGAAATCAACGTTCTTATTTGTACTCAATGCAACATTTGGTTGAATGCTGAATTTCTCAGAAACATTAAATAAAGCATCGATTTCAATACCCAATCTATAACTATCTCCAACATTAGCTCTGATTGGTGCACCTACATCATCAATTTCACCAGTTAATACTAACTGATTCTGATAACGCATGTAGTAAAGGTTAGAATTGATAAAGAAATTCTCTTTTTTCCATCTCCATCCTAATTCAAAATCATTTAAAGTTTCTGGTTCAGGACTACCATTTTCATAGTCTGTTCTATTTGGCTCACGGTTTGCTCGTGCATAAGAAAAGTACAAATTACTCGCCTCTGAAGCTTGATACGTAACACCAGCCTTTGGGTTGAAGAAATTGAATATATCATAGATCTCACCATCTGCTACTCCATTAGTTCTATAACCAATACGTCGGTATTGCAAATCTCCGTATAAAGACCATTGATCATCTAAATCATACGTAACTTTAGCAAAGATGTTGTAATCGGTCTTGTTACCATAGTGATCATAATAGTGATCTCTAATTTCTGAATCACTAGCGTATTCTGCCCAAATTATTTCTCCATAATGATCATTTAAATACTTGTTCCAAGCACCACCTAATGTCGCTTGAAAATCATCACCATTGGTATAGTTTAAAGAGAATGTATATCCAAAGAAGTGGTTATCTAACCATCTACGTCTAATAATATCTGTTTCATCTATCGTCTCTCCACCAATAACAATAGGTGCTAGGTTGTAATCTGAAAAAGCCTCATCTTCTTTGAATTGCTCAAAATACCCTTTACCTCTTGTGTAGTGTAAAGCAACTGTTGTAGAAAAATTATCACTAAATGTTTCATTCCAATGCAATTGGTAATGGTCTTGCTCGTAATGGTCAATCTCATTGTCATACGTGTAATAGTTCTTTGTACGGTCGTTTTCTAAATCTTCTGCTGTAACACCAAACCATGCTTGGTAGGTTTCTTCAACACCACCAAAAGCCAATGCTTTAATAAGTGTGTTGTCATCTACATAAGAACCTTGTAAGAAGTAAGATTTCAAGTCAGACCACGCATTGTCTACATAACCATCAGATTTAATTAAAGACAATCTACCCGCCAGTTCAATATGGTCATTAATCTTACCAGTAGAGAATTTTACATTGGTTCTTAACGTATTGTAAGAACCAGCTGACGCAGAAATCTGTGCATACGGTAATTCTGAAACAGCATCTGTTAATAAACTTAAGGTAGCTCCAAAAGCTCCTGCACCGTTAGTGGATGTACCAACACCACGTTGTAATTGAATGTTCTCAACAGAAGAAGAAAAATCAGGCATGTTTACCCAAAATGTTCCCATACTTTCAGAATCGTTGTACGGAATACCGTTAATGGTAACATTTACACGAGTAGCATCGCTACCTCTTACTCGAATACCAGTATAACCAATACCAGCACCAGCATCTGAAGTAGTTACCACACTTGGTAAATAGTTCATTATAATAGGAATGTCTTGTCCTAAATTACGTTTGGCAATTTCTTCTTTAGATAAGTTAGAGTGGGTTACTGGTGAAGCAGCATTTACACGTACCGCAGATACCAATGCTTCATCTAATAACTCATTTGATACTTCTAAATTAAAATCTACACCTTTTAAGTGTCCATTTACTTCAATTTCTTTTTTTGATGTTGCATAACCAATGTAGAGTACTTCTAGAGTATAGCTACCTCGTACAACGTCAAATTCGTAAACACCATCAGCATCAGAAGTGGTGAAAAAGTTACTTCCAACAAGACGTAAAGTTGCATCTGGTAAGGGCGTTCCTGTTTCGTCGAAAACCGTACCAGTTACGTTAAATGTGCTTTGAGCTAAAGCGTTTAGCCCTAACAACATTAAAAAAATTAACGAAAGTTTTTTCATTTTAAATAAAATTTAAAACGAATAAAAAGAGGTAATTATTCGGTTGTTTTTGAATAATTAATTGTTTCACGTTTCCTAAACAGCATTACCTGTTCTAGGTTCAATGGGTATAATCTCAGCCTTTAATAAAATGATGTACTATCATTTGGGCACCCCTTTTGAGACGCCGCAAAAGTAGTTTACAATTCTCAATTATCAATATGTAAAAGAAGTTTTTTTTTAATGCGCTTTAATTCGTTCATTACCAATTTAATTAGCCTACATTTGCTGTCTAAACATAGACTATGTCATTTAAATCCTTAGGATTAATTCCAGAATTGCTTAAGGCAGTTCAAAAACAAGGGTACTCCGAGCCTTCCCCAATTCAAGAAAAAACAATACCTGTAATACTAGAACGAAAAGATGTGTTAGCCTCTGCTCAAACAGGAACTGGTAAGACTGCTGGGTTTACACTTCCGTTGTTGCAAATACTCAATGCAACGCGTAAAAGAAGGCACAGACCTATTAGGGCTTTGATTCTAGCTCCAACAAGGGAATTGGCGGCGCAAGTACATGAGAATGTTAAGAGTTATAGTAAGTTTTTAGATATACGTTCAACGGTTGTATTTGGTGGAGTTAATATTAAAACTCAAATCAGAACCATACGAGGAGGAATTGATGTGTTAGTTGCTACACCGGGACGTTTGATAGATTTGGAGAACCAAAGGGCTTTATCAATAAAACGCATCGAAATTTTAGTGCTTGATGAGGCAGACAGGATGTTGGATATGGGGTTTTTAAGAGATATAAGAAAGATCATATCTTTAATGCCAAACAGAAGACAAAATCTACTTTTTTCAGCAACTTTTTCAAAAGAAATTAAAAAACTTGCTGAAGGTATTTTGTACAAGCCTATGCTAATTGAGGCGACTCCAGAAAACTCAACTGCAGAAAAGGTCGATCAAAAAATTTATAGAGTTGATAAGAAAAACAAAGTTGAAGTAACTATTAAATTGATTGCAGAGGGTAATTGGAAACAAGTATTAGTCTTTACTCGCACAAAACATAGGGCAAATCAACTAAGTACAAAATTATTAAAAGCTGGAATTTCTTCTGCTGCAATTCACGGCAATAAAAGTCAAGTAGCTAGAACCAAGGCACTGTCAGGGTTTAAAAGTCAAAAAATTAGGGTATTGGTAGCTACTGATATTGCAGCACGAGGTTTAGATATCCCATTATTGCCTCACGTTATAAATTTTGAATTACCAAACATTCCTGAAGATTATGTTCATAGAATTGGTAGAACAGGTAGAGCTGGAGCAAGTGGTGACGCAATTTCTCTTGTGGATATAGATGAAGTTGGATATGTTAAGGGTATCGAAAAATTATTAGAAGAAGAACTTTCAAGTGAAATTATTGAAGGGTTTGAGCCTTTAGATAGACCTTCAGAGAACAAGCCTAAACAACAACAACGCGGTAAAAAGAAATTTAGAAATTCTAGTAGCAACAAGTCAAAGAAAGATCAATCAAATTCAGCTAGAAGAAATAAAAAAAGATATAGAAGGTCATAAATAAAGCACTCCTGATTAAGAATGCTTTTTAATACTAACTATGGATGGCGATTTTAATTTAGAATGCTAAATTTACCTGCTTCAACTGTTGGAAAATCAATTTCTGTTTCTGCAAGGTGATTCACATAGTTGGCTAAGGTATTTGCAACTACATTTAATACTTCTTCTAAAGCGTTACCATTGTCATATCTATCATTTTTAAACGCTACAATGGCATCAGAACTTACTTGATCTCTATTACGAGTAATCTCTTGAGCAAATTGTAAAGCAGATTCTATTTTAGCATCTGACGCCAACCCTTGTCTGTTTTGCTATGTTTGTTCTTCAGATAAACCGTTCATTTTACCAATTGAAGTGTGCGCAGATAAGCAATAGTTACAGCTTTTTTCTTCTGCAATGATCAAAGCTAATTGCTCTCTAAATTTGTTGCTAAATTTTTCACCTGCTGTTAATTGACCAAGACTTAAATAAGTTTCTAGGGTGGCTGGGGAGTTACCCATTACTTTAATTAAATTAGGGGCAATACCTAATTTTTGGTTCACTGTATTAAATAATTCTTTTGCTTTACCTTTTATTGTTTCTAGATTTAATGTAATTTTTTAGGTCTTCTTATTTTTCTGAGTCAATTGCAAATACTTGTTAGGATGATAAAAAGAACAAGATATTATCTTCAAATGGGTAATGCTCGAAGTCTATATTTACAATCTTTTCCTTTTCTATCCAAAAAATACTTTACTGTTCCAGTTGCTCAGGTTTATTAAAAACACAGGCTTTTTAAAATTAGTGTACTTAATGAAAAATTGTTTTTATAGGAATAGGTTTGAATATCTTGAACTACCATACTTTGTGATTACCTTCAATTTGATCGTAAGAATAATTAAATCATTACTAGCCTAAAGGCGGCTTCTTTCTATTAGCTTTTTTATCTGATAATCTTCTTTTATTATCTAACCTTTTTTTGATGACTGCTTTTGGGACTTTAGTAGGTTTACGTCTTTTCTGAACCTTTAGACTTTGTTCTAGCAACTCAAATAAGCGAGTTACTACGAGTTCTTTATTTTTGTGTTGACTTCTAGTTATGCTGCAGGTAAGGAGAAGACAATTTTCGGAATTTAATTTGTTTTTTAATTTATAAAGTAGTCTATTCTTTTCGTCTTCAGAGAGTCCAATTGAATTGGTAATATCAAAGGTCAGAACAATTTTAGACGAAACTTTATTTACGTGTTGACCACCTGCGCCACTGCTTCTTACTGCTTTAAATACTAACTCTTTATAGATTAAATTACCATTCATTTTAATCTAAAGTTTTAGAAAAATTGTCTAAATCTTTATGGTTTTTCAAAATGTTGTCTATTGCTTTTACTGCTGTCTCAAGTCTTGATTTTTTATCTCCGGTAAGCAGCAAATATGGTCTTTCATATTTATTTAAAGCAGCTTCAAAAGCTTGAAACATTTCTTCTCTTTGGTGTGGTTTGTCGCGCAAATCATCAGCCTCCCAAGGTGTGTCTATATACGTTAGGAAATATAAGTTATATGTGTTTTCTAGAGCATGCTTTTTAAGTAAATCTTCTACGGCACCTGCATAGTAAGATTCAGAATACACCATGGTTTCTAGCAAATCTGTATCGCAAATCAACACTTTATCGGCTTTTTTTGCTAAGTCGTTTTCAAGTGCTATTTGGCCATAAGCTATTGGAAGTAAATCTTCTGGTTGACAAGTTAAACGTTCGTTGTTCCATTTATCTTGTAAGTAAGCACGTGCGTATTCAGGTACCCAAACGGTATTGTAATAGTGTGCGAGTTGCCTAGACAAGGTTGTCTTACCTGTAGATTCAGGACCGAATAACACGACCTTTATGATGTTTGCAGGTTGCTGCTTAAGTGTTTTTTCCATGCGAAATATCCAGCTATTGCTATAAAAGTAAAAACAAAATATTGAATACCAGTAAATGTAAAGCCCTTGTATAAATATAAGGGGGCAGAAATTAAATCTCCAACAATCCAGTAAATCCAATTTTCAATTTTTCTACGAGCCATTAACCACATTCCTACAAAAAATATAGCCGTTGTTAAAGTATCTACATAAGCTACCCAACTCGTCCATTTATCAAATGCTTCATACACTCCGTAAACAAACACAAGGGTAGCAATAAAGATGATAGCTGACCATTGCTTTTCTTTTTTTGTAGTTCTAGAAATTGGTGTTACATGAGTGGCGTCTACCTTACGAGTCCAGATGTACCAACCATATAAACTCATAGAGAAGTAATACGCGTTAATCATCATGTCTCCAATAAGCTCCCATTGCCATAATAGATAGACAAAAACGGCCGTACTAATTAATCCTGTTGGAAATACAAGAATACTGTTGCGTTTAGAATACCATACAGATAAAAAGCCAAAAACAACGCCTATTAATTCAAGTACTATATGCAATGTATCATACCCTTTGTATTGAGCAAAGAGTAGATCAAAAATGTGGCTCATAATCGCGACGATCAGACTTTACAATTTTCATGAATAAAATACCGCGCTCCATAAGTTCGAGTACCGCTTTTCCTTCTTTAATTAATACCGCCATTACGTCATCGTAATTACCATAAACTTGCGTGCTTAAAGGGTTTTCTAAAACTTTTAACCCACTTGCTCTAAGGCTTTTAATAAATGATATTATTGGAGTCTCGTAGTCGTTTTGTAAAGGCGTTAGTGTTAGTTCAACTGAAATATCCATGATTTAAATTTTTAGTTCTATTTAAATGTATGTGTTTTAAAAGTATTGATTACTTCTTGATTTTGTTCAAATGCAGTTCCTATTACCACAATATCAGCTCCATTCTTGTAAGCAAGTTCTAATTGCTCTTGAGAGCGAATTCCGCCGCCAACGATTAATGGAATGTCTAAATTTTCTGATACCTCTTTTATGATTTCTGTAGCAATTGGAAAATGTGCACCACTTCCAGCTTCTAAATATACAAGGCTTTTTCCGTTAAATTGAGCGGCTAAAGCAGTATCGCGAATAAGATCGATATTGCCTTGATCTATTGGTTGTGTATTGCTTACTTTTTGAACAGCTGTTTCTTTTCCCCCATTAATTAAAATATACCCTGTAGGCATAATTTCTAACGATGAATTTTTTAAAAATGGAACTGCTCTAATGTGCTGCTCTATTAGGTATTCAGGATTTCGACCAGATAGTAAAGAGAGCATTAAAACAGCATCTGCTTTATTTGTGAGCTGTGTATGCGAACCTGGAAAAAGAATTACAGGAAATGTTGTGTGTTTTTTAATCTCTTGAACACATAAAGCTGTTTGACCATTTTTAACGGTGCTGCCACCAACAAAAATAAAATCTACTTTTTGTTGATTAATAAGTGCCACTTTCTGCTTAATCTCTTCAATAGGAAGTTTATCAGGATCTAATAAAATAGCCATTAATTTTCTATGGTTGCGTTTCGCAATTCTTATATGTTCTAAAAGAAGCTGTTCCATTAATTCATGGCATACACCAGTGTAAAATTTTCAATCTGCTCAAAGAAGATATTGTACGCTTCATACAATGACTCTTTTTTAATCCAACCTTTTGTTTGTTTGTCAATTAATTGAAAACGCTCAATTGGCAAGTGTTGTTTAAAGAGTAATCCGCCATCTGGGTGAATTTTAAATAAACTCTCTTTTGCACCCCAAATAACTGTTAATTGTTCCACTAAATGGTTGTCATCTAAAAAATCAGATTCTTTACCTATAAACTTAGAGGCTATCCGAGTTATTTTATCTCTGTTCTTTTCAATATCAATTCCAACAGGATTGTTGCTAATAATGATACCTGAAAATTCAAACGAATGTGTTATTGAAATATGTTTGCCATCTTTTAAATGTGGTTTGCCATCGCTTGTGTAGAACAAATCTTTATCACTATACCCGCATTCCTTTAAGAGATATCTAATACTAACAAATCCGCGCTGGTGTAATTCAGACTTCATACTATTTGTGCGCTCTAGACTTCTTTTATTTAAAAAAATGTTACTCTTCAGAGAATCAATAGTTTCCTCAATTTTCCATACCAAAACTTTGGTGTCCTTATTGGGTTGTATTGTTTTAAAAAGAGGCATAATATTCTGAAACTATTTCGTAATTTTGCAGCTCAAAAATATACAATTATGAGCACAGAGACATCAACGTATGTAAAATATAAAGTAAAAGATATTAATCTAGCTGCTTGGGGTAGAAAAGAAATTGAATTAGCTGAAGCTGAAATGCCGGGGTTAATGAGTTTGCGCGAAGAGTATAAAGATGAGCAACCTTTAAAAGGAGCGCGCATTGCAGGTTGTTTACACATGACAATTCAAACAGCTGTTTTAATAGAGACATTAGTTGCTTTAGGGGCAGAAGTTACCTGGAGTTCATGTAATATTTTCTCAACACAAGATGAAGCTGCTGCCGCGATAGCTGCTGCAGGTGTATCTGTGTATGCATGGAAAGGATTAACTGAAGAAGAATTTGATTGGTGTATTGAACAAACATTATTCTTTGGAGAAGATAGAAAACCGTTAAATATGATTTTAGATGACGGTGGAGATTTAACCAATATGGTATTAGATAAATATCCAGAATTGGTATCAGGTATAAAAGGATTATCTGAAGAAACGACAACGGGTGTTCACCGTTTATACGAGCGTATGGAAAAAGGTACGTTGCCAATTCCTGCTATTAATATTAATGATTCAGTAACGAAGTCTAAATTTGATAATAAATACGGATGTAGAGAATCTGCAGTAGATGCTATTAGAAGAGCAACTGATATTATGTTGGCTGGTAAGCGTGTAGTTGTTTGTGGATATGGTGATGTTGGTAAAGGTACAGCTGCTTCATTTAGCGGAACAGGTGCAATTGTAACAGTAACTGAGATTGACCCAATTTGTGCTTTACAAGCTGCAATGGATGGTTATGAAGTAAAACGTTTAGAAAGTGTTGTAGCGACTGCCGATGTTGTTATTACTACAACAGGAAACAAAGATATTGTTAGAGGTGAACACTTTGAAGCAATGAAAGACAAAACAATTGTTTGTAATATTGGGCATTTTGATAACGAAATTGACGTTGCTTGGTTGAATGATAATCACGGTGCTTCTAAAGTTGAAATCAAACCACAAGTAGATAAGTATACTATTAATGGTAAGGACATTATTCTATTAGCAGAAGGACGTTTGGTTAACTTAGGTTGTGCTACTGGACACCCAAGTTTCGTTATGAGTAACTCATTCACAAATCAAACACTTGCACAAATAGAGTTATGGAAACATGCAGATAAATACGGTAACAAAGTATACATGTTACCAAAGCACTTAGATGAAAAAGTAGCAAAGTTACACTTAGCGAAAATTGGTGTTGAGTTAACAGAATTAAGAGAAGATCAAGCTGAGTATATTGGTGTAACGGTTGAAGGACCTTACAAGCCAGAATACTACAGATATTAATAGAATTATATTGTCACACAGAGTTTTTCGAAGTGTGTCTGATCATAGCATAATAAAGGCGTTCAAATTTGAGCGCCTTTGTTGTTTAAAGTTGTTCATAATCTAATTATAAGTATCTTCAATTTTGTCGGATTTAGTCGTAGCTTTGCACCTATTTATTAAGTATTTTGAATAGGTTTTTTACATTAATATATTTTTTAGTAATCGTTGGTTGTACTGATGATTCTATCGAATCTTCAATAGAGGATGCAATACCTCCTGTAATAACCTTAATTGGTTTTAATCCACAAATAATAGATTTAGGTAATAATTATCAGGAATTGGGAGCTACAGCATTAGATAATTTAGATGGAGATATTAGTGAAAGAATAATTATCAATAGTGATGCGGTGAATGTGAATCAAGTTGGTTCTTATGAAGTATTTTATAAGGTTCAAGATGCATCGGGCAATCAAACAATGGAGAAAAGAATTGTAAACATTGTTGATAATGATTTTATTCCTCATATAGAAATTGATTTCACAGATTCATTTCAAATTGGAAGTGACTTAGGATTAAATTATTTAAATGATATTACAGTAGGAGTTTTATCGTTAGATGAAGATGAGATTAAACTGATTACAGCCTCAGGAAATTCCTCTTATCTGTTAACAGGAACAAGTATTTCAAATATTTCAGAGGCTATAGAAATCGCAAGTCCAATTGAAAATTCTATATATTCCGATTATATTGGAATGGGACAATTGATAAAAGATAAGAATGGCACTATATATAGTGTTATTCATGGAGAACAACAAGATGGTTCTATTTTACCTGGAAATATCCCAGGGTTTTACGCTTCAATAGGTTTAGGTATATCTTCAGATAATGGAAACAGTTTTAGTATAAATGAAGGTCCATTAATAGAGGATTTGTATGATATTTCTATTAATAACGGATTTGCTGATGGCGGATTAGGAGAACCATCAATAACTTTTTCTCAAGACTCTACCGAAGTATTTGTTTATTATGTTGATCATAATAGAGATGGCAGAGGTGTAAATATCGCAATGTCAAAATTTAATGTTGAAGGAGATGGTACTCCCAATTTTAATGAATGTTTTTATTTGAATCAAGACAACGAGTTTACGACTGAATTGATTCGGTCGAAAGAGGTTGTAATTGGAATGGGAAATTCTGACGCCATATTTCCACATGTAACATTCAATAAGTTTTCAAATAAGTATTTGATGGTTTATTCAGAAAATAATTGGGGAGAGTTTAATAGTGGAGTCGTAAGTCCTTCGGAATCGGGTGTTTATTACAGGTATTCGAATGATGGTATAAATTGGGAAGAATCTCCGGTACAGTTATTATCTGGTTGGTCCATACCTTGGTCGATTAACCACTCTTATCTATGGCACCCAAATTTAATTTATACAAATGAGATGCAATCAGAGGGTTATCTTATTTATTCAAAGGCTGATTCATTGCAGCAAGGTCATAAAATGTATGCTGTTAAGTTTGAAATTATGCGAAATTAATTATAGCTAAAAAACAACCACACGTTGCCGCCAAATTTTGAGCGCCTTCGTTGATTTTTAGAATAGGGGATGTAGCTCAGCTGGCTAGAGCGCTTGACTGGCAGTCAAGAGGTCGTGGGTTCGACTCCCATCTTCTCCACAATAAAAGCCACTCAATTGGGTGGCTTTTTTATATATAGGAATAGGATAAAAAAGAAGCAACACTTTGGCGCTGCTTTATATATAAAACTCTCAAGCAAAAGTTTGAGAACAGGTGTTTATTAAAGATAGTCAACTTGATTAAATTAGTGACTTCAATCCTGTAACTACTACTTTTGCAAATAATATTGAGGTTGCTGCAATAGTCAACCAAGTGAAGATAAATATACTTCTGTCTAATACGTAATTCATTGTTTTCATGGCTTCAAATTTTATACTTCAAATGTACTTTGAGTGTGCCATTTTTGGAGTGAGTAATTAAGCGAAGCGACTTAAATTAGCATTGAAGTATCTAATAAATGTTTTGACGTAAAAAAAGCCCACTAAATAGTGAGCTAATTTTATTTTTAAGATTAAATGTTAAGCAAAATAATGATACAAAGTATTGTCAATAGTGTTTTTGAGTTGATTGATATCAACACCTTTGTTTCTGAAAACAGTAATGTTTTTATTTACTCTATTTCTACTCAAACTTTTTTGAATTTCTAATAGTGCAATACTGTCTAACTTTTCTAAAATAGATTTAACCGCTGTTAACTTGGCCAAATCTTTAATGTAAATTTTGATTGTTTGCTCCCTTGGAGAATTACGAATCTCAGATCTAAACGGTAACATGGTAAATAGTGTTAGGTACTTAATTATTGGCATAAATTACTGAAATTCAAAATAAAAAGCAAGTACCTGTCTTGGCAAAAGTTTATCCATTGCTTTAACGGCAGATTATTAGATTCTTAAATGATGACAGCTTTTTTTCATTTTAATATTGTAGACCCTAAACTTAACTAACAAATTATTTTGAAAACATCTAACTATTTGTTTAATCCCGCAATCGTGGTTTTAGCACTATTTTCTTCGCTATTAGCTTTTGAAAGAGTAGTACAAGATTTATCTTTACTACTCTTTTGCATTAAAAAAGGCCCGCAATGCGAGCCTTTAATTTTTATAGATCTTTTAGTAATTCGTCAACCGCCTTTTTAAGCTGTGTATCTTTACCATTGGCCTTGTCATCTGGCGCATTGTAAACAACATAATCTGGCATTGCTGGAGTAAAGTCCATGTTTTTTTCAGAAGACTTAACAAACCAACCTCTAAAAGGAACTCTTACGTAAGAGCCATCAATTAAAGTTTGACCTCCAGTAGAAATTACTGCACCAAATGTAGGAACACCTACTAGTTTCCCTAAGTTCAATTCTTTGTATGCATGAGAGAAAATCTCAGCATTAGAATATGAATTCTGATTACAAAGAGCGATAGATGGCTTCGTCCAAGAAGCTAAAGGTAAACGCTCACTATACGGATAGTACTGCGTGAAGTTTTTGTATTCTTTATCTAAATTCTTAGCAGCACCCCTTGGAATGGTAAATGCATGTTGTTGTACATTTAATACAGCCATTAAATAATCTGTAGTCCAACCACCACCGTTGTAGCGAACATCAATAACAATACCTTCTTTGCCTAAACCAGCAGCAGTTAATTCGCGCTCAAAACGCTCAAAACTTGTCCAGTTCATGCCCTGAATGTGTATATAGCCTAGACGACCGTTAGAATACTCTTCAGTTAATCGTTTACGTTCTGCAACCCAAGCTTTATAATTGTCTGTTCTTGCACTTGATTTAGGACGAATGGTAATTTCTTTTGAAGTGCCACCTCTGTTTACAGTGACTAATATTTTGTCATTAGCAGTACTTGCCAAATATTGATACATGTTGGTTGTAGCATTTACTTCATTACCATTAATAGCAGTAATTACATCGCCAATCATCATTTTACTTGCTTCTCTATCTGCTGCAGAATTTGGAACCACTGAAGACACTTTTAAAGCCCCGTTGGTATTAGTTACTTCTATACCTAAAATACCAGTACGGTCGCTTTGAGTATCTGCACGTTCTTCACCACGATACATACCCATATGACTAGCATTTATCTGTCCGAGCATTTTATTGAAAACTACTTTAAAATCAGCTCTTGTAGAGGCTTTCATGGCTAATGGCTTATAGATCTTTTTTAATTGATTCCAATCTTGATTGTGATGATTAGGGTCGTAGAATCGATCTTCAATAGTTTTCCATGCCTCTTCAAAAATCTGATTGGATTCGGCAGTGTAATCAAGAATCATTTTTGCAGAAAATGGTAAACTTTCTTTTTTACCATCTGCCGTTTTAATTCTACCCAATTTACCTCTTGATATGTTATATGCGTATTTGTCTTTTTTATCTAAAGTAATTGCTCCAGGTCTTGAACTTCCTTTAGTTAGGGCTTTACGATCTTTCCCTTCCCAAGAAATTTTAAACAGGTCGCTTTCAACATCAGGATTTCCTCTAGTACCATTGCCTGTTGTATAATAGAAAGTTTTGGCGTCTTTAGAAATACCAGCTATAAATTCAGCGCCTGTATAAGAAGTAACTTGAACTTGACGTTCGTGAATATTGTCGAAGTCTATTGAAACAATAACTTCTTTCTTTTCCTTTTTATCATCAGATTTATCTGATTTCTCTTTCTTTTCAGGTTGTGTTTCATCCCAATCTTCTTTGGTTTTTTCCCAGTCTTCTTTAGTTAACCAAATAAACCAAACATCGTAGTCACCGTTATTTCTGTTAGAAGAGAATCCTAATTTTTTACCATCAGCACTCCAAGTTGCACCAAAATCACCTTTAGGATGCATAGAAACATTTACTGGATCTTTTGACCCATCTGCTTTGTGTACATAAATTTCATCGTTAAAATACAGGTCGCTTTTTGAATATGCTAGCCATTTAGAATCTGGAGACCAAGCAATTCCTGAAGGTTGATCCCATCCTTCTAATAATGTTTTGCTACCGCTTAATTTCCCATCTTCTGAAATATTAGAAACTACTAATTTTCCGTTTCCTTCTGTATAGGCAATATGCTTACCATTTGGAGATAGCGTTGGATTACCTAATCCTGCTTTTGAATTGGTTAATTTGGTGACCTTGTGTTTTAAAGAAAAGAATAAGTTCTTCTCAGCACTATCAGAGGTCACTTTGTACAAGTTATAAACACCATCTCTATCTGATAAAAATAAAATCGTTTCATTAGTTAACCATAAAACATCAATATCTCTAGCAGGATTATTTGATAGGTTTACAGTTTTAATTTTTTTTGTATCGTTTTCAGTTACAAAAACTTCTCCTCTTATAGTAAAGGCACTGTATTTTTCATTTGGAGAAAGCGCTAATTCAGAAGCATTGCTTGTAAAAGTTTTACGCTCTTGAGGGTCAAAACGATAATCGCTTGAAATAGAGATTGCAACATCTTTAGAAGCTTTTGAATTTCTATTTACAGTACTTACTTGATCTCCAACAATCATTACAATGTCGTTGCCATTGGCGCTGAGATCATAAGACCAAAGCCCCATTTTTGTAAGATTCGTAATTTGAGAAATAGCACCAGACTTTTTACCTGTATCATCTAGATCTACTTGATGTACATTGTATTTACCACTTCTTGCAGATTGAAATACAATGGTGTTGTTATCGGCCCATTGTGGATCTAAATCCTGACCTTGATCAGTTGTAATTTGATTGTATTGCTTTGTTTGTGTATTGTACAGCCAAATATCTCTATTTGCAGGACCCCTGTAAGCCTCGCGCTCTATTCTGCATGTACCTCTGGTAAACGCAATAAAATTACCATCTGGAGATAATGTTGCATCAAAACCTACTGCGTCTAACAATCTAAATGGAGTTCCACCATTTATGTTAAGGTGATGGATTTCTGATTCTCTTTCAATTTGAACAAAATTTCGAGAAGTTGTAAAAAAAATATCACCATCTTTAGTAACATCAGTAACACGATCACTGGCTGAATGATGCGTAAGACGTTGAGGTGTGCCTCCGTTTGCTGCAATTTTGTAAATATCGCTATTGCCATAACGTGTGCTATTAAATACAATTGTTTTACCATCTGCACTCCAATGTGGATTCTCATCATAGGCTTCGTGAATGGTTAAACGTTTTAAGTTTTGTCCGTTTGTGTTAATAGTCCAAATATCTCCTTGATAGTTAAATGCGATGCTACTGCCATCAGGACTTAATGTAGGTGTGTTAATTAAGGGTTTTTCTTGTGAGAACAGTGAAAGTGTCGACACTAGCACAAGACCTAGTGCACTATAGAATTTGTTCATAAGTGTATGATTGAAATGTTCTTTCAAAAATATTGAATATATAAACGTATTTTTTTTTGTTAAGAGATTTTTAACAGAGTTGTTTAACCCAACCACCCCTCTCTATCTAAGCTCCGGTATTGAATGGCCTCTGCGATATGATGATTTGAAATGTTTTGAGCACCTTCTAGATCGGCAATAGTGCGGGTAACTTTTAGAATTCGATCGTATGCCCGTGCGGATAGTTTGAGTTTATCCATGGCGTTTTTAAGCAAGGATTTAGAATCATTATCTAACTCGCAGAATTTACTTATTTGCTTTGTACCCATTTGAGCATTGTAATGTATATGTTCAATTTCCTTAAATCTGATGGATTGTAATTCTCTAGCCTTTGATACACGAGTTCTAATTTGTTCACTAGGCTCGCCTATACGTTCTTCTGTTAATTTTTCAAATGGTACAGGTTGAACTTCAATATGAATATCAATTCTATCTAATAATGGTCCTGAAATTTTACTCATATACCGTTGCATATCATGATTAGAAACAAATGTTGCTTGTTCACTGTCAGCAAAATAGCCACTTGGTGAAGGATTCATGCTGGCAACAAGCATAAAACTACTTGGGTAAGTAATCGTAAATTTTGCTCTCGAAATAGTCACTTCTCTGTCTTCTAACGGTTGACGCATAACTTCGAGAACAGAGCGTTTAAATTCCGGTAATTCATCTAAAAATAGTACTCCGTTGTGTGAAAGTGAAATTTCACCTGGTTGAGGATAAGTTCCTCCACCAACCAAAGCGACATCAGAAATGGTGTGATGCGGACTCCGAAAAGGCCTTTGAGTCATTAAACCTCCATGATCTTTAATTCTGCCTACAACTGAATGTATTTTTGTGGTTTCTAAAGCTTCATTTAAAGTCATAGGAGGGAGGATAGTTGGCAATCTTTTGGCAAGCATTGTTTTACCACTCCCAGGAGGGCCAATTAAAATAATATTATGGCCTCCAGCTGCGGCTATTTCCATACAACGTTTTATCGACTCTTGTCCTTTTACATCAGAAAAATCAAGTTCAGAGTTTTGTATGGATTTGTAAAATTCTTGACGTGTATCAATTAAAAGAGGATCAAAGGTTTCAGTTTCTTCAAAAAACTGAATGACTTCAGTTATATTATCCATACCATAAACGTCGAGATTGTTTACTATTGCAGCTTCTTCTGCATTTTGTTTGGGTAGAATAAATCCTTTAAAACCCTCTTCTCTTGCTTTAATGGCAATGGGTAATGCCCCTTTGATAGGTAGCAAACTTCCATCTAAAGATAATTCACCCATAATTATATAATCAGAAACTTTATTCGATTTAATTTGTAGTGAAGCAGATAAAATACCAATGGCTAAAGTTAAATCGTAGGCACTACCTTCTTTCCTCAAATCGGCAGGTGCCATGTTGATTATTATTTTTTTTCCAGGTAATCGATATTCATTATTGGCGAGCGCTGCAGAAATACGATAAGAACTTTCTTTAACGGCATTATCTGGAAGCCCAACAAGATGATATCCTATTCCTTTATCAATATTAACTTCAACAGAAATAGTGGTGGCATCTACCCCAAAAACGGCAGAGCCATAAACTTTAGCTAGCATATTTTTTTGTTTTTATAAAAATACGAAAATATGCTAAGTAACTAATATTAAGTGGATTGACGAATTATAAGGTCCGTAGGAAGAATAAATCTTTCGGGTTTTGGTTTTTCATTATCGTTTTTCTGTTGAATTTCCTTTAGAAGCAGCTCAATAGATTTACGTCCCATTTCAAAACCAGGTTGATTTACTGTTGAAAGTGATGGTGTAACTACAGAGGACATAAACCAATTGCTAAATCCGAAAACAGCAACATCATCAGGAATTACAATACCATTGTCATTAAGATATTTTGAAACTCCAACGGCAATCACATCGGTAACAGCAAATACGGCATCTACACCTCCAATTGCATGATGTTTGATTAATTTTTCACCATTAGTATAGCCATCTTGATATTCCGATTTTGCATCGCACAAATAAGTTAAGTCTTCATCAAAAGGAATACGGTATTCTTTTAGAGCCTGTTTGTAACCTGCTAAACGTTGACTAAAGTTTTGAGCTACTAGAGAGCCACCAAAGTAAGCTATACGTTTATAACCCTTTCTAATCAGATAGCTCACTGCATCATATGCGGCCTTTTTATCGTCTATAATTACTTTGGAGCAATTGATGTTTTTAGAAACCTTATCATACATAACCAAAGGAATCCCTCTTTTTTGGATTCGCGCTATATGCTCAACATTTTTTGTTTGCACAGACAACGAGATAAGAATTCCATCAACTTGTTGTTGTATTAATAGATTTAGTTGTTTTTTCTCCATTTCATAATTGTCATTGCTTTGCAACAATAAAACCATGTAACCATTGGCTTCGGCTTCTTTAATAATACCATCAATAACATTTGAAAAGAAATGATGCACAATGGTTGGTACAATTACACCAATAGTTTTGGTATTCTGTGTTCTAAGATTTGAGGCAACTACATTTGGAGAAAAGTTGAGTTTTTCTGCAAGTTCAACCACAGCTTTTCTGGTTTTTTCACTTACATCAGGATATCCTTTAAGTGCTTTTGATACTGTGCTTACAGAAATGTTTAATTCGTAAGCAAGATCTTGTAAGGTAATTTGCCCCATAGTTAAATTAGAAATCTAAACTCCAGCCTTTTCGATATTCGCGTTTTACAAATCTATTGGCAGGATTGTAATTAGTTACTTTCATTTTGTCACTATCCCATAGCAGTCTTTTTCTTCCATCAAAGTTTTTATCTGTTTTGGTCATATAACTTCGAATGGCTAAATTACCAATTAAAATGGATTCTGTTAATGGACCAGCATAATCAAATGATGAGGTTAAGTCTTTGTATTCTTTTGAACCAAACCCTGCTTTACAAGCCTCTGTCCAAGCAACTTGGTGTCCGTTTTCAGGAAGAGTATTTTTGTATTTTTTTTTATTTAAAGTTAAAATTTCACCAGAGTTTAAATAAACTTTGGCATCTCTAGCGTAGGTTCCGCAGGTCATAATACCTTTTTCTCCAATCATTAATACACCATTTGAGCTATCGTTATCTCCTAAAGGATGATCTGCAGGAATTAATTCAGGATGAAATGGTCTTAATCCACCATCTGTCCATGTCATACTAACTTCAACGGGATTTATATCAGTAGCTTCAAATTTTAATTGTGTTCTAGAAGAAGGAGGACAAGAGTCTGGTAAATAATCAGGTGTCCAATCTTGAGAGAACATTGCACCAACACTACTTTCTACTTCCTTAGGATATTTTAATCCTAGTACTCTAAATGGTGGGTCTATTAGATGACAGCCCATATCACCTAATGCACCTGTGCCAAAATTCCACCAACCTCTCCATTTAAATGGATGGTACAAAGGATGATAGTCCACCATTTCCGCAGGACCAACCCATACATCCCAAGCCAAGCCATCTATCATTTTTGATTTATCTGTTGGAGTTTTAATTCCTTGAGGCCAAACAGGTCTATTGGTCCAAACCTCTACATCTTTTACGTTTCCAATAACTCCTGCCTTAAACCAATCAATCATTTGTCGTACATCTGCACTAGATGCTCCCTGGTTTCCCATTTGACTTACAGATTTATATTTGTTGGCTGCTTCGGTAAGCACTCTTGCTTCATGAATATTATGAGTTAGTGGTTTTTGAACATACACATGTTTACCTTCTTGCATTGCTGCTAAGGTTATTACAGCATGCGTATGATCTGGAGTTGAAACAGTAACTGCATCAAATTCATTGCTAATTTCCATTAGTTTACGGTAGTCTCTAAATTTCTTAGCATTAGGAAATTTATTCATTAGTTTTTTAGACATATTGTAGTCTACATCACAAATAGCAACAATATTATTGGCACCATTGTTCCAAGCTCTTATAGCATCGGAATGGCCTTTACCACCGCCACCAATTACGGCGATATTAAGTTTGTCACTTGGAGCTAAGAAACCACGTCCTAAAACATGACGAGGGATGATTGATATTCCCGCAGCCGTTACAGCAGATTTTTTTATGAATGAACGACGACTTTGCGAGTTTGATTGCATTAGTTTTAGTTAGTTTGAGATATTAATAAGTTAATTATTTGCTGCTCACTCTAATTGCTTAAGCATTAATGGGAGTGAAGATACACTTTTTTGATGAAAAAGATTTTGAACAAGGATATAAGGCGTTTTTATTTTATTAGTTCATATGATGCCAACTTCTATCATGAAAATGGATGTTAAATGTTCTCATGAGGAGGTAAATTATTGGTCTATATCCCATTTTTTGTATTATTTTGAATTATTCTTAATTGAAAGAAATGTAAAATTTAGGTTAATTAGTCATAACTAATTGATTTTGGATTCGAGAATGAAAAGCATATTTGATAGGTGTTTGAGCTGTGTCTACTAGTTGTAAAATACTTCTCAAAAATTAATAAAAAATCAAAATATCACGTTTTTTTTGAATAAAGTATAAAATTCAATCTTTTAAATTTTATATTAAATAAAAAAGCGAAAACGTTTTCGTAATGATGGCAAGGTATTTATGGATTTTATGTGTTAGATTGCGTATTCGAAATTAACTAAAATTTAACTTGAGTAGACTAATTTGCTTTACTTACCAAATATCATTCTTATTAAAAAAAAGGTTCTTTATTCTAGAAGCTAAATTTATTTGTGCCGTTTGTCGATAAATTTGATGCTTCTGTCGGAGACCTTGTGCTGTTTTTATTTGTGAATTTTACTTTGGCTGTAAGAAATCTATATAAAGTTTGCTTTTGATGAAGTTAAATTTTGATAACTAAAAATTAATTTAAATTAACTAAGTATGAAAAACAATTTACTTAAAAAAATGTTTTTTGTTGCATTTATGCTCACTGGCAGTGTCATATTTGCTCAGACAGTTTCTGGTACAGTATCGGATAGTAGTGGTCCGTTACCTGGTGCCAATGTAGTTGTGAAAGGGACTACAAATGGTGTTACTACCGATTTTGACGGTAAGTACACTTTAGACAATGTTCCGTCTGATGCTGTTCTTGTATTCAGCTTTATTGGGTATGCCGCTCAAGAAGTTGCTGTTGCAGGTCAGTCTACGGTGGATGTAACATTAGAAGAAGACTCATCTGAATTAGATGAGGTGGTAGTATTTGGGTATACTGCTCAAACTAGGGGAGATGTAACAGGTTCTGTTGCATCAGTTGATTTGGACGAAGCTCTAAAGGCTCCAGTTGCAAATGCTGGAGAAGCACTACAAGGTCGTGTAACGGGTGTGACTGTTACAAATTCTGGTGCCCCTGGAGCTGCTCCTAAGATTGTAATTCGTGGTTTAGGTACAACAAACAATACCGATCCATTATACATAATTGATGGAGTGCAAACTACGGATGCTAATGTTTTAAATAGTATTAATCCGGCTGATATAGAGCAGATGAACGTCTTAAAAGATGGTGCTGCTGCTATTTATGGTTCGAGAGGTGCTAATGGAGTTGTGATTGTTACAACCAAAAGTGGTGGGTATAATCTTGCAGGTACAAGTTTAACAGTTGATATGTATGCTGGTATGTCTAGAGCTGCAAATTTACCAGACAATTTAAATGCGCAACAGCATGGCGATATGATTTGGCAAAGCTTACTAAATGATGGTGCAACTTTAACACATCCTCAATATGGAAATGGTGCTTCACCAGTTGTTCCTGCCACGTTAAATGGTCTTCCTGTTCCTGTAACAGTAAATCCAAATGGAACTAATTGGATTGATGAAGTGACACGCGCTGCACCAACTCAAAATATTTCTCTTTCAATGGAAAGTGGAAGTGAAAACGGTAAATACTTGATGTCTGTTAACTATTTTAATAGAGAGGGTATTATTAAACATACAGGTTTTGAGAGAGTTACGACAAAATTGAATTCTGAATTTAAAATTAAGGATATCATAAGAATTGGGGAGCACTTAAATGTTGCTTACTCAAATGGAAATTCTGGCGATGCAAATGCGATAGAAGTAGCGAACAGATCAAGCCCATTATTGCCAGTAAGAGATGATAATGGAGATTTTGCTGGTCCGTATAGTAACTCTACTGGTTTGTCAAACGCTTATAATCCATATGCAAGTTTGTATAGAGGAAGAGATAACTTTAGTAAATCTATGAGAGTATTTGGTGATGTTTATTTAGAAGCCGATTTGGGAGAAGACTTTACATTTAGAACTAGTTATGGTGTTAGTTTAAATAATGTTGATTACAGAAATTTCAATGCTTTAGATCCAGAGTCTGCAGAGCCTAGATCAACTAATACTTTAACGGAAGGTGATCAAAGCAGTTTTGAATGGACATGGACGAATACTTTAGTTTGGCAAAAATCTTTTGGAGACCATAATATTAATGCTGTAATAGGTCTTGAAGCAGTTGAAGACGGAGGAAGAGGTAAAGAAGTTTCTAGAAATGGTTACTTATTTGAGAATCCTGATTTTTATAATTTATCTACAGGTTCTTCTCCTGCAAATATTAATTTTGCATACGAGTATAACAATACTTTATTTTCTTATTTCTTTAATGCTAATTACGACTACGCAGGCAAATATTTTGCTAGTGTAACTGTTCGTAACGATAAGTCTTCTAGATTTAGAGGTAGTAACAAATCGCAAGTATTCCCTTCATTTAGCGCAGGATGGTTAATAAGCGGGGAGGATTTTTGGAATGATGATGCTTTTGTGAATAGATTAAAATTAAAAGCTTCTTATGGTAAAATTGGTAACCAGGTTGTTCCAGGAAGTAACCCTACATTAAATATTTTTAATTTAAATGAGCAATTTGGTAATTATGCCATAAATGGTTCGTCTATTGCTACAGGTGCTGTTTTAGGATCTTTTGGTAATGAAGATTTAAAATGGGAAACATCAAATACAACTAATATTGGTATAGAGGCAGATTTTCTTGATAATAAGTTATCTGCTGGATTAGAGTGGTATCAGATTGTTACTTCAGACTTGATTGCTCAAGATTTTAGTCTTGTTAGTGCAACTGCAATTGATGCTGCCCCACCATACGTTAATTTAGGAGAAATGAAAAATACAGGTATTGATTTTAACTTAGGATACAACAATACATGGGACAACGGTTTAAGCTTAAACGCTTCTGCAAATATTTCTCATTACAAGAATGAAGTAGTTGATTTAGTAAGTGCATTTCAGCTAGGTAATGGAGGATTTAGAGGTGGAGCTGTAACAAGAACTGAGGTTGGAGAATCAATTTCTCAATTCTATGGAAGGGTTGTAACAGGAATTGACAATTCTGGACGTTTTACCTATAAAGATGTGAATGGAGACGGAACTATAAATGATGAAGATAGAACTTACATTGGTTCGCCTCATCCTGATTTTGTTTATGGTCTTAATTTTACTTTGAATTACAAAGGATTTGATATGGCATTATTCTTTAATGGTTCTCAAGGAAATGATATTTACAATTACCAAAAGATTTATACAGATTTTCCAACATTCTTTAATGGAAACAGAAGTACTAGAGTTTTAGATTCTTGGACTCCAAACAATACTGATGCATCTTTACCAGCTTTAAGTGCATCAATTAGAAATAATGAAACAGATCCTAATTCTCATTTCGTAGAAGATGGTTCTTATTTTAGACTGAAAAATTTACAAATCGGTTATACTTTCCCAAATGAAATAGCTGAAAAATTAAGTATGCAATCTTTAAGAATTTATGCTACAGGAACTAATTTATTCACTATTACAGGTTATGATGGTATTGACCCAGAAATTGTATCTTATGACAACCTTACATTGGGTGTAGATAATCAAATATATCCAGTGTCTCAGATTTATACATTTGGTATTAATTTAAAATTTTAAGAAATAATGAAAAATAAAATATTTTATATCGCTTTTGCGCTTTTAGGAATTGTTTCTTGTAGTGAAGAATTTTCAGAAACTCCTGCATACGGGGCTTTAAGTGCAGATGCATTACAAAATGAACAAGGTATTAATTTAATGTTGATTGGTGCTTATTCGTTGTTAGATGGTAATAGTAATACCGGAGGATCAGATTACGCTAGAGCTGCCGATGGTTGGTGGTTAGATGTTATGTCTGATGACGCCCACAAAGGGAGTACCAATGGTGACCAGCCAGATTTATATGATTTTGAAATAATGAACTGGACTACAACTAATGGTTATTTAGACGCTAAATGGAAAGGTTTATACGCAGGAGTAAATAGAGCAAATGCAGTTATAGACCTTATCTCAAGAGTGCAAGAAGGAGACTTTACCCAACAGCTGGCTGAAGCGCGCTTTTTAAGAGGTCACTTTAACTTTGAATTGGTAAAAGTTTTTCATAATGTAGCTTACATTTCTGAACAAAATTTTGCAGATGTTGAATTTAACCAGCCTAATACTGGTCCTATTTGGGATGAAATTGAAGCGGATTTCGATTTTGCTGTTAGAAACTTACCTGATACGCAATCAGATGTTGGAAGACCAACTAACTGGGCTGCTACTGCTTTTTTAGGTAAAGTTCATTTATTTCAAGGTGAGTATACAGAAGCTTTAGGTTACTTAACTACTGTAATAAACCTAGGACCGTATCAATTATTGACTGAATATGCAGATAACTTTAGATTGGCTGGTGATAATAGTTCTGAATCTGTTTTTGCAATTCAGTTTACAGCGGATGGAGGGTTATCTTATAACGGTAATATTGGAGGAACTCTTAATTATCCAGGTCCAATTAACTGCTGTGGTTTTTACCAGCCAACGCAGGATTTAGTTAATGCATATCAAACTGATGGTTCTGGTTTGCCTTTACTAGACGATTATGCAAATAATACTGTTCCAGACGTGGCAAATGATTACGGAATTACATCTGCTCAACCTTTTGTGCCTCATGCAGGTCCGCTTGATCCAAGATTGGATTATACAGTTGGAAGAAGAGGTATTGAATATAATGGTTACGGAGTTCATCCAGGAAAGGATTGGGTGCGATCGAATTTTTCTGATTTGTCAGGTCCTTACACTCCGAAAAAGAATGTTTATCAAGCTGATGAATCTGCGAACATGGGTGCTGGAGCATGGGGTGAACAAAGATCTGGTATCAATTATCATTTCATGCGTTATTCTGATGTTCTTTTAATGGCGGCTGAGGCTGCAGTTGAAACGAATGATATTCCAAATGCTTTAACTTGGGTAAATATGGTAAGAGATAGAGCGAGATTAATGACATATGTTTCAAATGATGGTGGTGCTACTCCAGCTGCTAATTATCAAATAGAAGCTTATCCATCTTTTCCAGATCAAGAATATGCTAGACGTGCAGTAAGAATGGAGCGTCGTTTAGAATTTGGAATGGAAGGTCATAGACTATTTGATATTAGAAGGTGGAATGTGGCTGGAACGACAATGTCAAACTATTTCGTAAATGAAGGTCGAACAGTTACTTCTTTTGCGGGATTGCCTGCTGCATATGAAAATAAGCATGATTTAGCTCCAATTCCTGTTGGTGCCATCGATTTAAGTGGTGGAATTTTAAACCAAAATCCTGGTTACTAGGAAATAAATAAAATTTAATTTATTCGGAACACTAAGCTTTAGTGTTCCGTTTTTTTTTAAATTGTTTTCGATAATATAAAAGAGTAAGTGAGGATATGAGAAACGTTTTTTTTGTAGTTGTATTGGTCTTAATTGTTAGTTCTTGTGTATCGAATAGTAAAGAACAAGTGAAAGAAAATTTCAAAAAATTACACCCAGATTTTACCGGAATTCATTTTAATAACGCTTTAACTGAGAATGATTCACTAAATTATATGAGTTATGCTTATATGTATATGGGTGGTGGTATTGCTGTGGGAGATATTAATAATGATGGCCTTAAAGATTTATTTTTTACAGGAAATATGGTGTCAAATAAGTTATACTTAAACAAAGGAAACTTGCAATTTGAAGATATTTCTGATCAGGCAGGAGTAGCTGGCGATAATAGATGGTTTACCGGAGTAACAATGGCAGATATTAATGATGATGGTTTTATGGATATATATTGCTCTGTGAGTGGAAAATTTGAGCCGCATACTAATTTACTTTACATAAATAATGGTGATAGCACTTTTACAGAAATGGGTAAAGAATATGGTTTGGATGAATCTGGAGAATCTGTGCACTCAACTTTTTTTGATTATGATTTAGATGGTGATTTAGACGTTTATATTGGAAACTATCCGAAAACCCATTTCAGTGTTCCAAACAGTCATTATTTGTATAAAATGAATAATATATCAGATCTAGAAACAGATAAATTATTTAGAAATGATGGTAATAATACATTTACTAACGTAACAGACGAAGCTGGTGTCAGATCTTTTGGATTAACACTTAGCACTACCGTTGGAGACTTGAATAACGATGGCTGGCCAGATCTTTATGTTTCAAATGATTTCAGTACACCAGATTATATGTATATAAATAATCAAGATGGTACTTTTACAGAATCTGTTAAACAGTCTACAAAGCATATCGCTTTTTATGGAATGGGAGTTGATATTGCCGATTTTAATAATGATTCTTTTCTTGATATTTTACAAGTTGATATGATGGCTCAAAACAATCGCCGACAAAAAGCTAATATGGCAAGTATGAACCCAAAGTTATTTTGGGGTACTGTTAATTCAGGGTTTCATTATCAATATATGCAAAATAATTTGCAATTAAATAATGGTGTTTTAACCGATGGAATACCAAATTTTAGTGATATATCAAGAATAACAGGAATGTCTTCAACAGATTGGAGCTGGGGTCCTTTAATTGTTGACTTGGATAACGATGGGTTAAAAGATGTTTTTATTTCTAATGGAACTAGACGCGAAGTAAATAACAGAGATTATTTTAATCAACTAAAAGTTGAAAAATTTGGTCAAGATGAATTTTTAGAAAAATCATTAGCAATTCCATCTGAAAAGATAGACAATTTTGTATACAGGAATAATGGGAATCTTGACTTTGATCAAGTTAATAAGGAGTGGGGTATAGAATACGAAGGATTTTCTAATGGAGTGGTTTATGCTGATTTGGATAACGATGGAGACCTAGAAATTGTACTAAATAATATTGATGATAAAGCAGTTATTTTTGAAAACTTAAGTGCCGAAAATAATAATTATTTAACCGTAGACTTTGATGGTATAAAAGGAAATAGAAATGGCTTAGGTAATAGAGTGACGATTACTACAGGTAGTGAAGTTCAGATGCAAGAATTAACTCTGAGTAGGGGTTTTCAGTCATCCGTAGCACCAGAATTGGTTTTTGGATTGGGTAAAAAGGAACTTATTGATGAATTGAAAGTGAGGTGGACAGATGGAAAAACCCAAACTTTAAAAGATGTGAATTCAAATCAGAAAATTACACTTAAATATACTGAAGCTGTTGAAGAAGAACTTGTTAGCGAAGAAGAGAATACAAAATTGTTTGTAAATCAAAAAGATGTATTTCCTCAACATTTACATGTAGAAAATCAGTATGATGATTTTGAAGACCAAGTATTATTGCCGCATAAAATGTCTCAATTCGGTCCGGCTTTGGCTATTGGTGATTTAAATGGTGATGGATTGGAAGATTATTTTATAGGAGCGGCATCCAATTATACAGGTAAGGTATACTTGCAGACAAAAAGCGGTTTTAAAATTAATGAAGTTTTGGATTTTGAAAAAACTTTAATGAGCGAAGATGTACATGCAACAATTTTTGATGCAGATCAAGATGGGGATAATGATTTATATGTTGTAAGTGGAGGTTATGAGTTTGATCCAGATTCTAAATGGTTACAAGATAGGCTGTATATTAATGACGGCAAAGGTAATTTGACTTTAGAATTGGGTGCTTTACCAAAAATGATAACAAGTGGTTCAAAAGTATATGCTGAAGATTTGAATAATGATAACAAATTAGATTTGGTTATTTTAGGAAGACAGATTCCTAAAAATTATCCGTCTCCAGCCGATTCCTATATTTTATATAATATGAGTGAGAATGGTAAACCTAAATTCAAAAATGTTACTGAAGAAGTAATCGGTGGATTTAAAAATTTGGGTATGGCTACTTCAGCTGAAATTGTAGATTTTAATAAGGATGGTGATAAAGATATAATAGTTGTAGGGGAATGGATGCCAATTAGAATTTTTGACAATGAGAATGGTATATTCAATGAAGTTTCTGAGAAAGTTGGCTTATCTAATGATACCACAGGCTGGTGGTGGAGTGTAAAGTCAGCGGATTTTGATAATGATGGAGATATTGATTTTATGGTTGGAAATAATGGCTTAAATTATAAATATAAAGCATCCGAAGATGAAACATTCGACATTTATATTAATGATTTTGATAAGAATAGTAAAAATGATATTGTTTTGAGTTATTATAACGATGGTGTTCAATATCCTGTTAGGGGTAGAGAATGTTCTTCACAACAGATTCCAGCAATCAAAACGAAATTTAAAAATTATGAAAGTTTCTCAGAGGCGACTTTGATTGATGTTTACACTGAAAAAGATCTAGAGAGCTCTGTGCATTATCAAGTTAAATCCTTTGCTAGTATTTATCTAGAGAATAATAATGGGGAATTTGAACTTCATTATTTGCCAAGAATAGCACAGTTGTCTAGTGTAAATCAAATATTAATTAACGATTACAATAAAGATGGGAATCTAGACGCATTGGTTGCAGGTAATCTTCATATGTCAGAGGTTGAAACTACAAGAAATGATGCTTCCTATGGAGCTTTGTTATTAGGTGATGGGCAAGGTAATTTCGAAGGTATTTCGGCTGCAGAAAGCGGTTTCTTTACTCCTGGAGATGTTAAAGATATGGAGACAATTCAAGTTCAAGATATTACTTATATCATCACGGTTAAAAACAATGATTTTGTACAATATACCAAATACAATGAACCAGAATAATGATATAAAAATTATGATATGATAAAAATCCCAACTATTGTAAAATAGTTGGGATTTTATATTTGAATTAATCTAGTATTTTACATTGTTACAAAGACCAAGCATTTCCGTTTCCGGCCTCTTCTACAGGTATACATGCTTGATACACTCCTGGTATTGGATCGTAGTTTAAAATAGTTTCACCAACCAATTCAGATGTATAATAACCCCATAACGTGTATCTTCTAGTCTCCGTTAAGAATTTGTAGGTTAAATACATATCTAGTTTTTTGCCTTCTAAATTTGATTTATCTTCACTCAATAAGGCAAAAATTTCATCTTGTTGTTGCTGAGGTATATCAAAATAGGTTCCTAACAACTCAGCAAATTCTTCCTTAGTGCCATCACCAGCATCCTTCTTATATACTTCTTTAAATTTTGCTGCAAATGCACTTGCTCCTTCTTTATAAAGGTTTTTAGTATGGTCTTCAACTATTTCGTTAAAAAGTTTATCCATAAACTCAGGTACATTAACATCTAAAGCTCCTGCTATATCTGATTTTGGTAGAATAATATCTGTTAAATGTGTAATCATGTGACCTTCAGTTTTAGAAAAATAAACAGGTTGCCAAGTGGCAACATCTGAGGTGCAAGATTGTAAAACGCTCAACATTGTGGGTGTGGCTGCCGCAACACCTAAGCTTAAACTAATGTTTTTTAGTGCCTTTCTTCTATCCATAATTATGCGTTTTTAAAACTGTTGTTTTTTAATTGTTTAATTGCGTGCTCAGCTGCTCTAGCAGTAAGCGCCATATAAGTTAATGAAGGGTTCTGGCAAGCAGCAGAGGTCATACAAGCCCCGTCTGTAACATATACATTTTTACAAGTATGCACCTGATTGTA
The DNA here is from genome assembly GCF_054661455.1 of Urechidicola sp. KH5. Taxonomy (NCBI): domain Bacteria; kingdom Pseudomonadati; phylum Bacteroidota; class Flavobacteriia; order Flavobacteriales; family Flavobacteriaceae; genus Urechidicola; species Urechidicola sp. KH5. Next base: position 598,339 of record NZ_BAAFSW010000001.1, on the reverse strand, counting down.
TTTGTTTAATACCGAAGTTTTAGGGTCTCTACCCATTCTAGCAGTTCCCATTTCATGAATCCCCAAACCTGGGTAACTCATACCGTCCCAACCGTGTACATCTTCAAATCCTGCAGCCTCTAACATAGCAACTGCTTCATTTTTCATGTCTTCACGCATTTTAAATTCGTTTTCTTTCCACTCGCAATCAAAATTAACGGTAGGCAGTCCCCATTGATCAAGATTATCATAATCTAGTGTCATTTTGTTTTCGTGGTAAGGTAAGCACTCGCCAAAAGCAGTCATACCTATAGACCAGTCTCCTGGTTTTAAAAGTTCTTTCTTTAAATCATCACCATAAGAAAGTTCTGCAACAGTTCTGTTCCATCCAGATCTACTTGCTCCTCCTTGGTAACCAAAACCTCTTACATAATCTTTGTCAGTTTTTCCACCAAGGTTCACAAATCTAGGAATGTAGAAACCTGCAGGTTTACGCCCTTTGTAATATTTATCATTAAATTCTTTAGAAACTTTCGCAGATGCACCAACTTTAAAATGGTGGTCCATTAGATTGTGACCTAATTCTCCACTATCATTTCCTAAACCATTAGGGAACCTGTCAGATTTAGATTGCATTAAAATAGCTGTTGAATTAACCGCAGAAGCACAGCAGAAAATTACTTTTGCCTTATACTCGGTTTTTTCTTTAGTAACAGCATCAATTACGCGAACTCCAGTTGCAATTTTTTTACTATCGTCATAAATTATTTCATGAACAATAGAATTAGGGCGCAACACCATATTTCCAGTTCTTTCTGCAGCTGGTAAAGTAGAAGAAACAGAACTAAAGTACCCTCCAAACGGACATCCTCTCATACATCTGTTTCTAAACTGACAATTGCTTCTACCTTCGTGAACCGCATCTCCAGTTTTATGAGCAGTTCTTGCATGCGCAATTATCCTTCCATCATCAAAAGAATCAGCCACTGCATCAGCAAAATGTTCTTCTACACAGTTAAATCCAAACGGAGGTGAATACTTACCATTAGGTAAAGGTTTGATATCCATATTCTGACCTTGTACACCAATATATTCTTCAACTTTATCGTACCATGGAGAAATGTCGTGATACCTAATTGGCCAATCTACTCCATTACCATCTAGTTTATTTTCTTCAAAGTCGCGAGCACTCCATCTATAGCAATGACGCCCCCAAGTAATTGAGCGCCCTCCAACATGATAACCTCTAATCCAGTCAAAACGTTTGGTCTCACTATACGGGTGGTCTATATCGTCAACAAAGAAATGCTCAGAAGAAGGATCTGTTACATAGCCGGTTCTATCTTGCTTATATTTTCGCTCCTTGACTTCTTTCGTTTTTTGCTGTCTATTGGGGAAATCCCATGGATCCATATTCATGGTTGGGTAATCCTCAATATGCTTAATCATTCGTCCACGTTCTAAAACCAACGTCTTTAATCCTCCTTCGCAAAGTTCTTTTGCTGCCCATCCTCCTGAAATTCCGGAGCCAATTACAATGGCATCGTAAATTTCATTGGTTTTTACAGTTGAATTTTCTGTCATCTTTAAAATAGTTATTTAAGTCCTGAAAAATAAGAAACCCAAGAAATGAAATTCTTTTTGAAAAATGTGTTAAATGTTTCTTATAACGGGCAAATTAATTATTTTGCATTGCTTTATTGTTCAAATTTTTTCAGTGAAAATAAATGTACAGAAAATACAACCCTATATTGCAGATGATATAGTGTATCATGCAGACACCTGTTTGCCTTTAATTGATGCAGTTGAAAGAAGGAAGTTAAAGTTTAAAGCTTTGGCTAGATATACCTATCCTGGAGATCGTTTGACAAGCGATACTCGAGGTATTAGTTCTATTGGATATTGGGATGCTGATGAACCTCAAGATTGGGGGTTAGATTGGCATCGAAATGAGGGGATTGAAATACATTTTTTAGAGTCTGGTTCAATGCCTTATGCTCAAGGAGATGAGCAAGTAAAGTTGTTGCCAAACCACATTACAATTACTAGGCCATGGGAGGCGCATAAAGTTGGAGCTCCTAATATAGGTATGGGTAAATTTTACTGGGTAATTATTGACTTAGGGGTACGTAGACCACATCAAAAATGGCAATGGCCAGATTGGATTATGTTAACTGAAGATGATTTATTTAGATTAACGCAATTATTAAGGCATGACGACAAATGGTTGTGGAAAAGTAATAAGAAGATTGCGGCTTGTTTTCAAGCGTTAGGTAAGGTTGTTGAAACAGATGTTAATGGAAGTAATGCTTCTAAAATACGATTGATAATAAACGAATTGTTGTTGGCGATTTTAGAATTATTAGATACTAATGAGGTTGTTTTAAATGAATCTCTTACGGATAGTTCTAGAAGTGTACAATTGTTTCTTAAAGAGCTGGAAAGTAAACTTTCTGAAGCGTGGACTATTGAGACGATGGCTGATTCTGCCGGTGTTGGTTTAACACGATTTACACATCATTGTAAGAAATTAACAAACTTAACGCCTATGCGTTATTTAACTATGCGAAGACTAGAGTTGTCTAAATCGGTTCTGCTCGAGAACCCCGAACTTACCGTAGCGCAAGTTGCATATACTTGTGGTTTTGCAACTGGGCAATATTTTTCGACTGTTTTTAAAAGACATGAAAAGTGCACGCCTCTAGAGTATAAAAAAAAAGAATCTATTGCCGTTTAGCAGCTGTTTAAGGTGTTCTTTTGGGTTTGTATAAATTCTTTCACTGAATAAAAACAAACAATATTCACGATTCTAAATACTATCTTCACTCACAAATTAACTATAAGAACTAAATTGTGTATGAAGCGTAGAGCTTTTATTACTAAATCGGCGCAATCTGGATTGGCACTCTCTGTGCTTGGTATGTATGCTTGTACCTCTAAAAAGAGTTCAGATGCTATTGAAATCATTAAGGAGTCAGCACCATTTTTTAAGTTGTCTTTGGCGCAGTGGTCTTTTCATAAAGCCATTAGAGATGCAAAAACATTGTCTGCTTTTGATTTTGCAAAAAAGGCAAAGTCAATGGGGTTTGAAGGAGTTGAGTATGTAAATCAATTATATCAGATTGATAAGAATAACAGGTTAGCTTCTATTCAAAAGTTGGCTAAAGAGTTAAAATTGAGAAGTGATGATGTTGGTATTGAAAATGTTATGATTATGATTGATCATGAGGGAGATTTATCAGTATCAGATAAGTCGATTCGAGATGCTACTATCGCACAACATACTTCATGGGTTGATGCAGCTGCTGAAATGGGGTGTAGTTCAATTAGGGTCAATTTGTTTGGAGACGAGGGAGAAAAAGATGAGCAGGCATGGCACGATGGGTCGGTAGATGGAATGGGAAGATTGGCAGAGTACGCTGCAAAAAGTAATATAAACGTAATTGTAGAAAACCATGGAGGTTTATCTTCTGATGCTGGGAAAGTTGCAAAAGTATTAGCTGAAATTAATATGAGTAACTGTGGATCGCTTCCAGATTTTGGAAATTTTTGTGTTAGAAATGATAACGGACAACGCTGGGGTGGAAACTGTATAGAGCAATATGATATTTATAAAGGAACCGAAGAATTGATGCCTTTTGCAAAAGGAGTAAGTGCAAAGGCACATGACTTCAATGAAGCTGGTTTTGAAACAACTATTGATTTTGTAAAAATGATGCAAATTGTAAAAGATTCAGGATTTAAAGGATTCGTAGGAGTAGAATATGAGGGCAATAGATTGTCTGAAGAAGAAGGTATTTTGACTACAAAAGAACTGTTACTTAAGGTGGTAAATCAGTTAACATAAAAATCAAATTAAAAAATAATAATTCAAAAAATGATTAAAAACGTATTATCTAAATCAGTATTACTGCTATTGGCTATTACAATGGTGGTAGCTTGTGAAAAGAAAGAAGAAAAGAAAGTTGAGGTTACTGTTAAAGAAGAGCAAACAGTTGAACCATTCTTTAAAATTTCTCTGGCACAATGGTCTTTAAACCGAGCTTTTAGAGGAGGTGAAGCAGATCCTATGGATTTTGCTAAGATTTCTAAAGAGCTTGGAATTGATGCAATTGAATATGTAAGCCAATTGTATAAACCGTATTTTTCTGAAGGAAATAAAAAGGAAAAGATTGCTGAATTGGCACTAAAACTAAAAGCTGAGAGTGATAAGCACGGTGTAACCAATGTACTAATAATGGTGGATAGAGAAGGGGATTTAGCTTCGCCTAAAAAGTCAAAAAGAGATGAGGCAATAGAAAATCACAAGATGTGGATTGATGCAGCAGCTGTTTTAGGTTGTACTTCTGTTAGAGTAAATCTAGCACCAACTAGAAATGTTGATCCGGCTGAGTGGCATGCAAATTCTGTTGATGGTTTGGGTAGATTAGCTGCATATGGAGCTTCTAAAAATATTAATGTAATTGTAGAAAATCATGGAGGTATTTCTTCAGATGCAGGAAAATTGGCTACGGTTATGGCTGAAATTAATATGCCAAATTGCGGTACGTTACCAGACTTCGGAAACTTTTGTATAGATGGTCACCCTAGAGATAATTGTAAAGTAGATTACAATAGATATAAAGGAACAGAAGAGTTAATGCCTTATGCAAAAGGTGTGAGTGCAAAGTCTTATGATTTTGATGAAGCTGGTAACGAAACTAAAATGGATTACAGAAAATTATTGCAAATTGTTAAAGATGCTGGATATACTGGATACATTGGTGTTGAGTACGAAGGTCAGCGTTTAGGAGAAAAAGAAGGAGTTTTAGCAACGAAAGAATTATTACAAACTATCGCCGCAGAAATGGCTAAATAAAAATAATTAGAATGGAAAATATAAACAAGAATAGACTTTTCCTAGCAGCATGTATTTCACTTGTTGTAACCGCTATGACCTTTGCTATTAGAGCAGGTATTTTATCGCAATTAGGTGTAGATTTTGGATTAAGTGATAGGGAATTAGGTTTTGTAAACAGTATGGCCTTTTTTGGATTTCCAATTGCAACAATATTTGGCGGTTTGGTTTACAACTCATTAGGACCTAAAAAGTTGATGTTGATTGCTTTTATTTCGCATTTAGTTGGGTTGGTTATGACCATTTATGCTGGTGGTTTCTGGACACTTTTAATTTCAACTTTCTTTATTGGCTTTGCCAATGGTTCTGTTGAAGCCGCTTGTAATCCAATGATTACTGATATGTATACAACTAACAGGACTACTATGTTAAATAAGTTTCATGTTTGGTTTCCAGGAGGTATCGTAATCGGAGCGTTAGTTTCTAAATTCATGACGGATGCCGCTATGAGTTGGCAAATGCAAATTGGCGTTATGATTATTCCAACAATTCTTTATGGAATATTATTTTTCAGGCAAAAATTTCCAACAAGCGAGAACATCGTTTCGAACACTCAAGAAAATGCCAAAGCACTTTTATCACCATTATTTATTTTCATGGTGTTGTGTATGACATTAACTGCTACAACGGAGTTAGGAACACAGCAATGGGTGGAAAAAATTCTAGGGAATTCGGGAGCACATCCAATGTTAATCTTAGCTATGATAACTGGATTAATGGCTGTTGGACGTTTCTTTGCAGGTCCGGTAATTCATACCCTAAGTCCTCCTAAAGTATTATGGGTTTCATCCATCATATCTGTATTAGCTATTTATCTTATGAGTATTTCTACCGGTAACATGGTGTATTTTTCAGCAGTTTTATTTGCAGTTGGAGTTATGTATTTCTGGCCTACAATGATTGGATTTATTGCAGAATATGTACCGAAAACAGGAGCATTAGGAATGTCTATTATAGGTGGAGCAGGAATGTTTGCAACAGGTATTTGGCAACCAGTTATTGGTTCATGGTTAGATGATGCTAGATCAGAGGCCTTGGCAAGTGGTGTTGCTGAAGAAGCCGCAGAACTAGTTGCAGGTCAAGCAACTCTGGGTAAAATCGTCTATTTTCCAATAGTGTTGGTGGTGTGTTTTAGTGTGTTACTTGTTATGCGCAAAAAAGTAGAAGCGGGTAGAGTAGCCCAAGATCATTAATAAAATTTGAGAGATATAAAATGATTAATAAAATAAGATTAGGAATATTAGGAGGAGGAGGTGACTCTCTTATTGGAGTGTTACATCGTGTGGCTGCAGCCATGTTTGATCAATATGAAGTTGTTGGAGGTGTTTTTAATCCAGACTTCGAAGCAAATGTTGGGTTTGCAAAAGAAATTGGAATTGCAACAGATAGGATTTATGTTGATTTCGATACGATGGTAGAAGAAGAATCAAAGCTTCCAGAAGATCAACGTATGCAGGTGGTGTCTATATTAACACCAAACTTCTTACATTTTCCAATGGCAAAAAAGTTAATTGATTCCGGATTTAATGTAATTTGCGAAAAACCAATGACTACAACTTTTGAAGAAGCAAAGATTTTAGAAGCTGCTTTAGAAAAGTCAGGTACTGTTTTTGCCTTAACACATACGTATACAGGATATCCAATGGTACGTCAAATGCGTGAAATGATTAAAGCTGGTGCTATAGGTAAGATTCACAAAGTTGACGCTCAGTATTATCAGGGGTGGATCAATCCAATTATTCACGATGAAGAAAAACGTAAATCAACATGGCGATTAGATCCTGAAAAGGCAGGAATTAGTTGTTGCGTCGGAGATATTGGAGTGCATGCTTTTAATCTTGTAGAGTTTACTACAGGTTTAACAGTAGATACCATTTTAGCTGATTTCAATTACTTATATGGCGATAATAAAATGGATATAGATGCTTCTATTTTAATTAGAATGTCTGAGCATGTAAAAGGTATAATTCGTTCAAGTCAAGTAGCAACAGGAGAAGAAAACGGAATTACCATAGCTATTTATGGCGATAAAGGTGGATTGCGTTGGGAACAAGAAAATCCAAATTATTTATATGTACTAAGTGATGATAAGCCGTTGCAGGTATTTAAACCAGGACATGCTTATAACAGTGAATTGTCTTTAGACGGCACAAAGTTACCTCCTGGACATCCAGAAGGAATTTTTGATGCTATGGGTAATATTTACAAAGGTACTGCCAGAGCAATTAGAGGAGAGACCTATAATTCTGGGGAATTTCCAACCATGCGGGATGGAGTTAGAGGTATGAGTTTTATTGAAAAAACTGTTGAGTCTAATGCCAAAGGAAATGTTTGGGTAAAAGTAGAAGATTAAACAAGTCAACCAATGAAAACAATTAAAGGACCTGCGGTATTTTTAGCGCAGTTTGTAGATAGTGAAGCACCATTTAATACTTTAGAAGGTATGTGTAAATGGGCTGCAGATTTAGGATATAAAGGAATACAGATTCCAACTTGGGAAAATTTCTTAATAGATATTGATAAAGCAGCAGAAAGTAAAACCTACTGCGATGAGTTAAAAGGAACAATAAATTCGTGCGGATTAGAAATTACAGAATTGTCAACCCATTTGCAGGGGCAGTTGGTTGCTGTAAATCCAGCCTATGATGTAATGTTCGACAACTTTGCTCCAGTCGCAGTAAAGAATAATCCTAAAGCTCGAACAGAGTGGGCAATAGATGTTGTTAAAAAGGCAGCTACTGCTAGTAAAAATTTAGGTATTAAAGCACATGCCACATTTTCAGGAGCTTTACTCTGGCATACTGTTTACCCTTGGCCTCAAAGACCAGCAGGTCTTGTTGAAATGGGTTTCGAAGAATTGGCCAAAAGATGGTTGCCTATTTTAAATCATTTTGATGAGCAAGGTGTAGATGTGTGTTATGAGATTCATCCTGGAGAAGATTTACACGATGGAGTTTCTTTTGAACGCTTTTTAAAGGCTACAGGAGATCATAAGCGAGTTAATATGTTATACGACCCTAGTCATTATGTATTACAAGGCTTAGATTACATTTCATTTATTGATCATTATTATGAGTTTATTAAAGCGTTCCATGTAAAAGATGCCGAATTTAATCCTACAGGTAGACAAGGTGTGTATGGAGGGTACTCAGATTGGATTGATCGTGCTGGTAGATTTAGATCATTGGGTGATGGTCAAGTAGATTTTAAAACTATTTTCTCAAAGTTAACCCAATATAATTGTGATGTTTGGGCTGTAATGGAATGGGAATGCTGTATGAAATCGCCTGAGCAAGGAGCACGAGAAGGTGCTGGATTTATTCAAAAACACATTATTGAAGCAACAGAGAAAACTTTTGATGATTTTGCTGGTGCAGAAATTGATAAAGAAACTTTGAAAAAAATATTAGGATTGTAAATGCAGATACTTGAACCCACTGAAAAATTTGATGTCATAATCGTCGGTTCGGGAGCCGGCGGTGGTATGGCGACTAAAGTATTATCTGAAGCCGGATTAAATATTGCTGTTATTGAGGCTGGTCCTTATTTTGACCCTGCAAATCCTGAACATCAAACCCAATTGAAATGGCCTTATGAGTCACCAAGAAGAGGGGCTGGAACTACCCGTGCCTTTGGTGATTTTGATGCGGCTTATGGAGGTTGGGAAATAGATGGAGAACCCTACACACGTAAAGGAGGAACTAGTTTCGATTGGTTTCGATCTCGAATGTTAGGAGGTAGAACCAATCACTGGGGGCGTATCTCTCTGCGTTTTGGGCCATTGGATTTTAAGCGAAAAAGTATGGATGGGTTAGGAGAGGATTGGCCTATTTCATACGAGGACGTAAAACCATATTACGATAAAGTTGATAAGTTGATAGGTGTCTTTGGTAGTAAAGAAAATTTACCTAACGAACCAGATGGGTTTTTCTTGCCTCCACCAAAACCTAGATTGCACGAACTGTATTATATTAAAGGAGCGCGTAAAGCGGGTATTCCCGTAATTCCTTCTAGATTATCAATTCTTACAAAAAAAATAAACAATGATAGAGGTGTTTGTTTTTATTGTGGGCAGTGTAATAGGTCTTGTAGTGTTTATGCCGATTTTTCTTCTGGTTCTTGCTTGGTATTTCCTGCTCAAAAGGCCGGAGGTCAAATTAGGCTTTATACAGATTCAATGGTGCGAGAAGTTACTACTGATGAAAGTGGAAAAGCTACGGGAGTAATTTTTATTAATAAACACGATAGAAAAGAATACAAGTTAGCAGCAAAGGTAGTTGTGCTAGCAGCTTCCGCATGTAGTTCTGCGAGAATTTTATTGAATTCTAAGAGTAAGGTTCATAAAGACGGACTTGGTAATAGTAGTGGACTCATTGGTAAATATTTACATGATTCTACTGGAACAGATCGTATGGCTTTTGTGCCTGAATTAATGAATCGTAAGATTTACAATGAAGATGGTGTTGGCGGTATGCATGTTTATACACCATGGTGGGGTAATAATAAGAAACTTGATTTTCCAAGAGGATATCACATAGAAGTATGGGGAGGTATGGGAATGCCTTCTTATGGTTTTGGATTTAGTCCGAATTGGTTGAATGAATATGTTGGAGGAGAAATAGGTGGATATGGCGATTCTCTTAGAGACGATGTTAAAAGATTTTATGGGTCTTTGATTGGGGTCTCAGGAAGAGGAGAGAGTGTTCCTATGGAGTCTAATTATTGTGAGATTGATCCTGACAAGGTAGATGAATGGGGTATTCCTGTATTGAGATTCCACTACAATTGGACGGATTATGAGCGCAAACAAGCCAAACACATGCACGATACATTTGAAGAAGTTTTAGAAGGTATGGGTGGTGTGCTCATTGGAGATAAGCCTACAGCTGAAAGCGATCATGGATTGCTTGCGCCAGGGCGTATAATTCATGAAGTGGGAACCACGCGTATGGGTAACAATCCAAAGACTTCAGTTACCAATAAATTTCAAAGATTACATGATGTGGAGAATGTGTATGTAGTTGATGGAGGTCCATTTGTGTCTCAAGCAGATAAGAATCCAACATGGACTATTTTAGCGCTGTCTTGGAGGGCATGTGACCATATTATAGAAGAATTAAAGAAACAAAATATTTAAAGTTTGTTATGGATAGAAGAGATACGATAAAATCATTATTCCTTGGTTCTGTAGCTGCAGGATTGGCTTTAAATAGTTGTTCTGATACTAGTACTTTTTCTGAAACTTCCAAGGGGTTGGAACTACCAGTTTACGGTAGAACCGAACCGGAGAAAAAACGGGATAGTAAATTAGTTTCAGAAACTTTTTTTACGGAACACGAGTTGTTAACCATTGCCACTTTGAGTGATATTATATTGCCTAAGAACAGTTCTTTTGGTTCTGCAACAGATGCAGGTGTTCCAGAATTTATAGAGTTTATTGTTAAAGATATGCCGTACCATCAAACACCCATTAGAGGAGGTGTTATGTGGTTAGATGCATTCAGCAATAGAATTAATGGAAAAGCATTTATTGACTGTACAGAAAGTGAACAACTTTCAATTTGTGATCAAATAGCATTTCCTAATAAAGTGGCACCAGAATTACAACAAGGGGCTTCCTTTTTTAGTACAGTTCGTAATTTAACTATGACTGGTTATTTTACATCGAAAATGGGAATTGAGGATTTAGGCTATAAAGGTAATTCGCCAACAGTTTGGGATGGTGTACCAGAAGAAGTGTTAAAAGAACATGGGTTATCATATGATAAAGAGTGGTTAGACAAGTGTGTTGATCAGTCTAAACGTGGAGATATTGCTCAATGGGATGAAAATGGAAATTTAATAAGCTAATCATATTTGTAAAATGCGAAAAATAGTTTTTAGTGTAGTTGCAGCTTTAGCATTAATAGGCTGTGCAAAAGAAAAGAAACAAGAGGTAACAACTGAAGTTGAGGTTTTAGAAGTAAAACCTGTAGAAGATTGGATTACCTTGTTTGATGGTTCTAATTTTGATCAATGGAAAGGCTATTTGCATGATGGTATGCATCCAGAATGGTCTATTGATGGTAATGCTATGAAGTTTACTCCAGGTGAAAAAGGAGGTAAGAATATTATCACAAAAGAAAAATTCAAAAGTTTTGTTTTATCATTAGAATGGAAGATATCTGAAGCTGGAAATAGTGGTATTTTTTGGGGAGTTTTTGAAGATGAAAAATATCCAGAAGCTTATCAAACAGGACCTGAAATTCAGGTGTTAGATAACGAGCTTCATCCTGATGCGAAAGCAAATCCAAAGTTTCACCAAGCAGGTGCTTTGTATGATATGGTGCAGCCAGAACATGACGTATGCAATCCTGCAGGAGAATGGAATAAAGTTGTGCTGACTGTAGATCATACCAACAATAAAGGTAGCGTTGTGCTAAATGATACTGAGATTGTAAAATTTCCGGTGCATGGCGAAGGTTGGGATGCTCTTGTAGCGAATTCAAAATTTAAAGATTGGGAAGGTTTTGGGAAATACCCAGAAGGGCATATTGGTTTACAAGACCACTCAGATATTGTTTGGTATCGCGATATTAAAATAAAAAGGTTGGATTAAGGATGTATTTGAATTAATTAATCAAACTGAGAAAGCACCTTATGAATTGAGGTGCTTTTTTTACATTTATAGCAAATCATTTAGCATATGAAACAGATTTTTTTATGCCTTATTCTAGGTTTTTATATGTAGGGCTATTTTGGATACATCAAGAGGTTGAAGAGTCAAAAAAGCTATAAGAAAAGCAGGTTTACAAACCTTAAGTACCAGCGATTAAAGTTCATTCCGAGACAAGTGTTCCATCTGATGCCGTTGTCCTGTTTGATGGCAGTAATTTGGAATCATGTAAAAGAGAGAACAATGGTAATCCTGCTCCACAATTTGATAAAAATGGCAAAAAGACAAAGTCTGGAGCGATCACTGTTTTGCACAATGGTGTGTTGATTCAAGATCACTATGAGATTAAAGACACGTCTCAAGCTCCAATTTATCTTGAGGATCATGTAGGTTATAGTAGAGTGAGTTATAGAAATCTTTGGGTATGCAGATTAAATTAGTCTTGTGGGTATTTAAGACCTATTTGTTCTCTGATTTCATCGAGTAACGTAATGAGTTCAAGACTATTTTGGTGGCTCCAGAGTTTACTTTCAATTTGATTGTTATCAAGACATTTATGACATTCTTCAATCTCATGAAAATAACCTCCACCAGTTTTAGGTAAGTGATAGGTGCAGTTTTCATGCTCTTTGATAACTGTGTAATGGTCAGATTGGTGCCATCTATCTTCAATATGAATATTACCATCAGTTGCACTTATTCGTGCTATCATATCAGAATTTGAAGTCAAGCCGCAATATAAAATAGCTTGTGCATTGTCATATTGAAGAATGATTGAAGTTTGAATATCACAACCTGTTTGCTCGTGAAATTTAGAATTAGCTCTAATGTTCTTTGGTTTACCTAATAAGGCATAGCTTAAAAATACTGGGTATATACCAATATCTAATAAAGCACCTCCACCTAAATTTATATTAAACAATCGTCCTTCTATAGGGTGGTTCGATTTAAATGCAAAATCAGCATTGATGTATTGAATCGCCCCAATGTGACTATCATCAATTAGAGATTTTACTTTTAAAAATGTAGGGTTAAAACACGTCCAAAGGGCTTCCATAAAAAAGCGTTTCTGCTTTTTTGCAGCAGCAATAATTGCTTCAGTTTCTTTAGCATTAATTGCAAGTGGTTTTTCGCAAAGTACGTGTTTGCCATGTTTGAGTGCTTCAATACTTAAAGTAGCATGTGAAACATGAGGTGTAGCGATATATACAATATCAATTGTTGGGTCTTTAAAAAGCTCTTGATAGCTGTCATAGGCTTTTTTTGCGCCATGTTTATCGGCAAAAGCTTGGGCTTTCTCAAGAGATCTTGAAGCTACGGCTCCTATACTAGCAGATGAGTTTAAAACCAAATCTGGGGCAAATTTATTGGCTATGCCTCCACAACCAATAATGCCCCAGTTATAATTTTTATGATTCATAAGATGATTTTAGCTCCAGAATAAAGCGTATAACACCGTTAATATAATCATTACTGTAAATGCACCAATATTAAATACTGGAGATGTTTTAAATATGCTCTTACTTAATGTTATTCCTTTGGCATCTTCAGCACCTTTGTTTTGAGCAAAACTTACTAAGGCAATAACCACCATTGTTAATAAGGCTGTATATCCCATCTGATCCATAAATGGTACATCTACAAAAATAGCAGCATCAGACCAACCTTTAGGAGCTACTTTAAAGTATAATGCAATAGGAATAGATACTAATGCACCAACAATTGCTCCGCGGTTTGTTGTTTTTTTCCAGAATAAACCTAAAATGAATACGGCTAAAATACCTGGACTCACAACTCCTGTATATTCTTGAATGAATTGGAATGCTTGATCGATACCTCCTAAAAGTGGCGCCATAATAGAAGCAATTACTAAGGCAACTGCTGCAGATAATCTACCTACACCAACAGTTTGCTTGTCTGAGGCATTTGGATTCATATATTGCTTATAGATATCCATAGTAAAGATGGTAGAAGTAGAATTTAACATAGATGCTAAAGAAGATACAATTGCAGCAGCCAATGCGGCAAATGCAATTCCTTTAAGACCGACAGGTAGGAATTGTAATAGCCATGGATAAGCTTTATCTGCTTGGTCTGCAGAAGGTAAGTTTTGCATACCTGCTTCTCCTAAACTCGCCATAATTTCTGGATCGTTTACCATTACATATGCTGCAATACCAGGAATTACAACAATTAGTGGAATTAATAATTTTAAGAATGCTGCTAACAAGATACCCTTTTGAGCTTCTTTTAAAGATTTTGCAGCTAATGTACGTTGTATGATATACTGGTTGAATCCCCAGTAATATAAGTTTGCAACCCACATACCACCAACAAGAACTCCAATACCTGGTAAGTTTTTAAACTCAGGATTAGATTCATCTAATATCATGGCAAAACGTTCTGGAACCTGGTCATAAACTGTTTGTAAACCAGCAATTACACCTTCGCCTCCAGAAACAGTATTTAAGGCTAAATACGTTGTTACTAAACCACCAAGTACTAAGAAAACTACTTGAATTACATCGGTCCAAGCAACTGCAGATAATCCTCCATATAACGAGTATGCAGCAGCAAAACAGGCTAATCCAATAACACCGTAAATCATTTTGATTCCCATAATTGTTTCAAGTGCTAAAGCACCTAAATACAATACAGAAGCCAAGTTTACAAATACGTATAAGGCTATCCAGAATACTGCAAGAATAGTTTTTAGGTTCGTTGAGAATCGTTTTTCTACAAATTCAGGAATGGTGTACAATCCTTTTTCGATAAAGATTGGTAAGAAGAATTTACCAACAATAATTAAGGTAAGAGCCGCCATCCACTCATACGATGCAATTGCTAACCCTGATGCAAAACCAGAACCTGACATACCAATAAACTGCTCTGCAGAAATATTGGCAGCAATTAACGATGCACCAATGGCCCACCAAGGCAAAGATTTACTTGCTAAGAAATAATCTTCTGCATTTTTTTGATGTCCTTTTTTATCTCTTGATACCCAAAGTCCTACTCCTAGGATTAAAATAGCGTAAGCGATAAAAATGACGTAGTCTAATGTTTCAAAATTAGAGTTCATAATTTAATTAAGTTGTTTTTAAAGTTTTTGTTAATGTACGTTAATTTTTCGGTTTCAAAACCAATAGTGTTGATACCTTTTCAATTTCTTCTTTATTCATTTTCATTTTTCTGAATTCGCCCGCGTTGTATTTTTGCGATTGATCTTTATAGTATTTACTAAACGGATTTCCTGAATTTCCAGTTGGTAAAATGCTCATGCTGTTTTCTACATCTGCAAAGTCAACAATTCGTCTAGTAGAAGGGCCAGCATTTACTTTATAATACCCTTCATCATTATAATGTGTTTTAAGATTGTTTATCACTCCACTAGACCCCTGAATCGGAAAAGACCCTACGTTAAAAAACGGTCTAAATAGTTTAACAGTGCCTAATGGATGTTCATGTTCTAATAGATGTACTCGATCCCATGTCCAACTATTCATGTCTTCTCCTAGTTGTTCTTCTAGAGCTTCTAGTGCATCTTTTAAAGACTTATATACAATGCTTGTTTTATCTTCTAACTGAGTTGTGTGAATATTGTTAAACCAAATGGATGTATCTTTTGTCATTTGTGCAGCAATCATGCGCTTCATTAAGTGGGTATTGATAAAATCTTTAAACACCTCTTCTCCTAACTCATCTTCAAAAGTATTCGCCATAAACTTATACATGAATCTAATGTATATAGTAGGTGCAATTCCTTCCTTATTGAAATCTCCATCCCAATCTTTTAATATATTTAATGCTTTACGTTCTTCTTGAGAAAGATCTAAACCATTTATGGTGTTGTACGCATCGGCTACAACGTGAGTAGCTACTGCAGATTTTGTGTCATTTATCATCTGCATAAAATCTTCTATAGACCAATTGTTATTTGGCTCTAAAAGTTCAACTATACGTCTCCCGCGGTCTTCAGGTAAATAATAGCCTGGGTATAATATGCCTGCAATTGAATCTGGTTGGTTGTTTGCAGAATATACATAATTCCATTTAGGATTGATTGCTTGGGGATTTTGTGAAAAATCTAAAAATTCTTGAATTTCTTGAGAGCCACTGCCGTCTAAATACATTTTAGTGTTACTCCCTTCGGGTAGTTTGTATAATAATCCAGCAGCCCACCAAGCAACATTTCCGTTTGCATCTCCATACATTATGTTTAAACCTGGAGCGTGAATTTTTGAGGCACCATTTTTCACATCTTCCAGAGATTTTGCCCGAGACATTGCATGTACTGCTTGTAATAATTTATTTGGATGTTTGGTGTAAATCCATGACATGCTCACCGGATACGATGTTTTGATTTGACCAATCGCATCGTTCATAATTGGGCCATGAACGGTAGAGCGAACATTAAAGTTAAGGTCTTCTCCATCTTTAACTTTTACAGTATATGAATTCTTGTTGTAGTTCAAGAATTCTTCTTTAAACTTGTATTGGTTTTTATTGTCTTTATTTGGCTGTTCTAAATAAAAGTCGATATCATCATTTTCGAACATTGTTAGACCATAGGCAAAATCGCGATTGTGCATTAGCAAAGGAAATGGTACACCTGCCATGTAATAACCATAACCTTCATATGTTGGTGTGTTTACATGTGCTTCGTACCAAACGGATGGAGAAGCAAATGCTATATGCGGATCATTTGCGAACAATACTTTACCTGTTGATGATTTTTCACCATTTACAATCCAACTATTACTCCCTATAAAAGGAGGGGCAAAAGCGTTACTGGTTATTTTATTTAATGCCGTTGCAATTTCTGTGGTTGCGGGATTGAAGTTTTTAATTAATGTGGTGTTTGCAGGAATTTCGATTTCTAATTCCTTTAAATAATCTTCGCCAAGAGTGGCTTGTAATTTAGATAATACGGGGTCGGTTTTGTGTGCCATTGCAAAACTAAATGCCATATATCCCACAATATTATAGGTGTCTTTTAAAGTAAATGGTGTTTTATCAATACCGAGAATATAGAATTCAATAGGGGTAGGACCTTCTTCTATAAATTGATTGATGCCGTCTATATAGGCAGCTGCCAATTTGTAAGTTTCGCTATTAGTATCTAATTCGTCTACAGATTTTTGTGAATAAGCATCAATTCCCATACTTAAAAATAGTCTGTCATTTTCTGTTGCGACTTCTCCAAAAATTTCAGATAATTTACCGGGAGCAATACGTCGCATTAATTCCATTTGCCACAATCTGTCTTGTGCATGAGCAAAACCCAGAGCTCTTTGGGCATCTAATTCATTATCTGCATAGATGTGAGGAATGCCATAATCATCAAAATAAACAGAGGTCCTTGCTGAGAGATTTGCAAGCTTTTGACTGCCTTTATAATCTGGTTCTAAGCTACTTTTAAATAAAAATCCACTAAATACAAGCAAAATGATAAGCACAGTAAGTACTATCAAAATTGTGAGGATTCGTTTTTTCATAAATAGTTAGGCTAAAAATCTAGCTAAAAGTAACTAATTTATCTGAATGATTACTGGTTACAGGTAACGTGACTTTAGAATTTCTATATGATGGTTTTCATGACCAATAATAATAAATGCTGCAGCTCTTGCAGTGAGCGGATTGCCGCTTGCTCCACCAATGTTTGCAAAATTGGTTGAAGAAATAGATTTGAAAAGGCTTATAGTATTGAGTCTACTAGCAGCATAATCTTCTATCAAATCTTGTTTTAATTTAGAATTTGCTTCAGCAGTCTCATTAAACTCATCTTGATCAAACCCTGGTAACATAGTTTTGTCATTTCTTGCAATACGCAATGCTCTTATTGCAAAAATACGTTCGGTATCAATAATGTGTTGCAAAAGTTCTTTGATTGTCCACTTACCTTCGGCATAGGCAAAATTAAATTTTTCTGCTGTCAACCCTTGCAAAAGCTCAAGAGTTGAATTGAGATTGTTGTTTAAACAAGTAATCAAATCATGCTCTTGAACCTTTGAAATATAGGTTTGATAAAAGTTATTGTACTCTGTTGTATGCAGTACTGAAACATTCATATTATGCAGAGTTTCTGCTTGCATTGATATTTCCAAATAATGAACGCGTTACCATTTTTTCAAATGTTTCCATTCTTGCAGGATCTGCTTTGGCATCTTTTTTCATCTTTTGAATTTCTCTTAATGCGTATTGTTGAATTGTTAATAAAGGTAATACAATATGCTCTCTTACTTCAATAGAAGCTTTTCCTTCAGGGCTATTCTCCATTAATTTGGTAAAGCCTGCAACTTCTAGTATCAATCTCTTAGACAACTTGTATTCTTCATAAATTAATTTCCAGAATTCTCCATACTCAGGGTCATCTGCCATATAAGAAGTAAGTTCGAAGAATGATTTTGATAAAGACATCATACTGTTTTCTAGTAATGTCTTAAAGAAATCAGATTGATTGTAGAGGTCTTTAATTTTCTGTATTTCTCCTTTCTCTTCATATTTCTGTATGGCTGTACCAACTCCAAAGAAACCAGGTACATTTTGCTTAAGCTGACTCCAAGATCCTACAAACGGAATTGCTCTTAAGTCTGAGAAATTTAGAGATGATGATTTTGATCGTTTTGATGGTCTAGAGCCAATATTGGTTTTAGCATAATACTTTAGCGTACTCATTTGTTCTAAATATGATAAGAACTTAGGATGCGCTTTGAATGCACTATAGGCTTCATAACTAGTTTCGGCCATATCATTGATTAAGGCTTTCTGTTCATCTGACAACTTGTTTCGATCTCCTTTAAACAATTGATTTGAGATTCCGGCACTTAACAATTGCTCTAAATTATATTGAGAAGATTCTAGTGTTCCAAAATTAGAACTAATAGTTTGTCCTTGAATCGTTAATTGTATTTCTTGATTTTCTATTGCTGGTCCGAACGAAGCATAGAACTGATGTGTTTTACCGCCACCACGAGCTGGAGGTCCTCCTCGGCCATCAAAGAAGATTACTTTAATGCCATATTTTCTAGACATTGCAGTAAGATTTTCTTTGGCTTTGTAAATACCCCAATTGGCCATTAAATAACCACCATCTTTTGTTCCGTCAGAAAAACCTAACATTATAGTTTGCTTGTAGTTACGGTTTTTTAGATGTTTCATGTATGCCTTGTTCTGGTACAATTGTTCCATTACTTTATCTGCAGCCATTAAATCGTCTACCGTTTCAAAAAGCGGCACAACATCAACAGGAAGTTTGCTGCCGAATCCACATAGATTCAACATTGCAAAGGTTTCCATTACGTTTAAGGCAGTTTGGTTGTTACTAATAATGTAACGATTACAGCCCACTTCACCATTTTTCTTTTGAATGGTTTTTAATGCGTAAATAGAACCAATGGTTTTATCTACAACCTCATTTTTATAGCCTTCGGTCTTAATTTTACCTTTAACAGTCGATAAGAATTCAACCTGTTCTTCAGCACTATAATTATCAAATTCAACCGGGAAAGTAGTGTCTCCTTCTGCTCTTAATTCATTAATTAATTCTGTAAATGCAGCATGGTGAACTCTACTGTCTTGTCTGATATCTAAAGTAGCAAAATGGAAGCCGAATAGATTTACTTTATTGATTAAATCATCTAACTCATCTAAGAATAATGATTTGTGAGTTGAGATTAAAACTTCTCTTACCTTTAGTAGTGCGCTTTTAAACTCATCTAATTTTAATTGTTTACGTTGCGATACAGGGAATGTAATTTCTTCGTACACACGTCTTTCTAAATCAAATATGGTATCTTTAACACCTTCAAACGTTAATCTACGCTTTAGTTTACGCAAATCTCTGAAATAGTTAATCATAACGGTATGACGTAATCTTTCTGCAACTTTAAGGGTAATTTCAGTAGTAACAAATGGATTCCCATCTCTATCACCCCCTGGCCAGAAGCCAATATTTACAACCTCATTTTCTAGGCTCATATCTGAAGCGATATTGTGCTGAATATAGTTTGTGATTTTTGAAAATGAGTGGTAAAACACATTTTCTAAATACCATATTAGGTTTACAGCCTCATCAAATGGAGTAGGTTTGTATTGTTTAAAAAATTGTGTTTTTCCTAATTGAGCTAGTAATTTTTTAATAATTACCAAATCACCTTCTTTAATTGCAGCTGTTAAATCTGTAATAATACCTAATACGGCACCTGGATAAAACTGAGTTGGGTGAGCTGTTAAAACTATTCTCACTTTAAACTCATTTAAAAGTTCAATTAACTCTTCTTTCTTATGTGTCGATTTGGCAATTTCTTTTACATTTCTTAGCGTACCTAAACCATTCATATTGTTAATGATCGGGAATGCAGAATCTTCAATAGCATCAAATAATACTACTTGGCGTTCTATATATTGAATAAATCTAAAAAGTAAATCAATTTGTTCTGTTTCTGACGGATTGTCTTGGTATTTTTTGAAAAAATGTTCTACAATCTCAGTTGGGTTTTTTTTGTTTTGAAAACCTTTAACACAAGTTTCGTGAAATAAAGGAAGCAAAACACCGGTATTGTTTATACTATCAAAAGGCAAACCGGTGAATACGCTGTTGTACATTTGAAATTTATCGAGTACACTATCGTTAAAGCGTTTTAATTTTGTTTTAGTTGCCATTGTGTTTATTGCATGTTTTGCACGAAATTACAACAGAAAGCTTAATAACTATATACGAGTGTTGTAGATTTCAACTTAATTTATTGATTTGACTACTTATTCATTAATATCAAAAAAAAGAGAGTGATATTTTAAGGTATTAACAATATTAAAATTAAGTATTGTTGCTGTTTATTAAAAACAAATGTTTGATAAATTTTACATAAAGTAAAAAAAACTTTACATTTGATAAAAATTAAATCAATTATTGATATGAAAACACGTTTCTTATTTCCCTCAAAATATAAAAAGTTAGGTTGGTTATTATTTGGATCTGGATTCATTCTAGGTGTTATTTTATTAGCAAATGAATTTGAAGTTCCAACTATTAAAGTATTGGTATTTCCTTTATTAGGTGAGGATGGAGGGTTGTTTACCGTAAATGAATCCTTAAAATGGTCAACCAATAACATTGCTGATGAATTAGCTTCTGTGCTTTTAATTATTGGTGGTTTACTGGTAGGTTTTAGTGCAACAAAGCAAGAGGATGAATACATTAGCAAAATCAGAACAGAGTCTTTACTTTGGTCTGTGTATGTAAATTATGCCTTCTTATTGTTCGCTATAATTTTTGTTTTTGATTCACCTTTTTTAAAAGTGATTATTTACAATATGTTTACCATTCTTATTATCTTTATAATACGTTTCCATTATATGTTATATAAAACTTCAAAATTTATGGCACATGAAGAATAACTTAAAGGTGGAACGTGCCATAAAGAGTATAACTCAAGCACAATTGGCAGAAATGATTGGGGTTAGTAGGCAAACAATTAATGCGATGGAATTGAATAAATATGTGCCATCTACAGTATTAGCATTAAAGATAGCTGCTATTTTTGGAAAGAATGTAAACGATATATTTTTCTTAGATGAGAATGACTAGGCAAGAGAAATGTTAATTGCTTCGTCGATATTTGTTGTCATAAACCTTCTGTCTTGCCTGTGATTGATAATCCAAATAACAGCTCCGTCTCCGTTTACTAATACCCAAGTTTTTTCTTTTTCTAACAAAGAGAACTTTTGATCTTTGAAGTACTTGCTAATTTTCTTTTTGCCTTCCATTCCTGTAGGATAGAAAAAATCGCCGTCTTGTTTTTTTCTAATAACAAGAGGGTAGATTAATTTGTTAGTCGCAATGTTTATACCTTCTTCTTTAGGGCTGTTTGAAATATTAAAACTGAATTCTGGAAGTTCAATTATTTTGGTACCTCTGCTAATTTCAAAAATGCTTTTGTCTTTTTGTTCAATTTGTTTTTTAGAAGATAGTAGTAGGCTTTCTCTATCCTTTAAAAGGCGATGTGTTTTGCTATAAACGACTTTTCCGGACTGTGCAGAAATCAAATGATTGATATCATTCCATTCTGTAAATCCATAAGTTTTGAGCATTTCATAAAGAATAAATTCTTGGTCTGAATAACTATTTAATTTATTCAAAGAAATTTTAATTACGTCTGAATCTGATTCAATTACATCTTTAAATATGGTATTGATTTGATTTTTTATAAAAGATTTTGACTTCTCTAAATGTTTTGTTGTTTCTTCAAAATTCTTTAAAAATTGAGGATTCAATTCTTTTAAGTTAGGTGTAATTTGATGCCTGATTTTATTGCGAAGGTATTTAATGTCTTTATTACTTTGATCTTCTCGCCATTTCAAATTTTGAGATTTGGCATACCTCAAAATAGTTTCTTTAGAAAAGGGTAGTAGTGGTCTGATAATTTTGTTATGCTGTTTTTGAATACCAGTTAATCCATTTATACCAGTGCCTCTGCTTAAGTTAATAATAAAAGTTTCTAATGCATCATCTTGATGATGTGCAGTTGCAGTAAAATCAAATTTGTGCTCAGTAACTAATTCTTTAAACCAAGTGTATCGAAGTTCTCTTGCAGCCATTTGGATAGAGATCTTCTGGTTGGTAGCGTAGGATTTGGTGTCAAAATCTTTTCTGTAAAATACAATTTTATTTTTCTTAGCCCATTCTGCTACAAAAATTTCATCAGCATCGCTTTCTTCACCTCTTAAGTTAAAGTTGCAATGTGCGATACTAAAATTGATGTTTAATTTTTTCAGTAAGTCACAAAGTACCATACTATCTATTCCTCCTGAAACTGTTGCTAACACTTTACAGGTCTCCAATTGCGGAAATTGTTTTTGTATATGTACTTTAAAAGTATTGATCACAGTATAAAGTTACGAATCGATATCTAATAAAACTTGTCGCATTGCTCTTGCTTTTAACAAGCACTCTTCATATTCTTTTTCAGGATGGGATTTGGCCGTAATAGCACCGCCAACAGAGAAAGAAACATATTTGTTAGTTGCATTGTAAAGAATACTTCTTATTACAACATTAAAATCGAAATCGCCATTAGGGGCAATGTATCCTACGGCTCCAGAATACAAACCTCTTTTTGTGCTTTCAAGGTTTTCAATAATGTTCATAGCAGCGTATTTTGGCGCACCGGTCATACTCCCCATTGGAAATAAATCCTTAATTACATTAATAGAATTAGTAGTTGGAGCTACTTCTGCTACTACTGTTGATATCATTTGATGTACTTGCTTAAATGGATATACTTTGCACAATTCTGTAACTTTAACACTTCCTTTAATTGCTATTTTAGAAAGATCGTTCCGTACTAAATCAACAATCATAATATTTTCAGCTCTTTCTTTTACATCTGCGGCTAATTGATTTTTGAGTTGTTTGTCTTCTTCTGAGTTTATTCCTCTTTTGATAGTCCCTTTTATGGGCTGAGATATAATTTGGTTACCAACGCGTTTTAAAAATCGTTCGGGAGAGGCAGACAATAAAAACTTGTCTTTAGTCCTTAGAAAAGTGGCAAATGGAGGTTGTGAGATTTCGTTTAGTTTGTTATAAATTTCTAATGGCTCAATTTGGGTTTCTCTAGCATAAAATTCTTGACAAAAATTTAGTTCATATACATCTCCGCGTTGAATATGTTGAATAGCTTTTTGAACATTTTTTAAGTATTCAGCTTTGTTAATTCTAGGGACAATACTTGTTTTGATTGGAGCATAAGTATTATTGTTAACACCATTTAAAATAGCTTCAATGTCACCTTCAATATCCATTTCATAATCTAAGTGATACCGAAGCTCTACTTCATTTTGATGAAAAAAAAATAATTTTTTGGGCTGAAAAAATAAGAGGTCTTTAAAGTTAAGATTGTCATTATTGTTAGAGCTTAAAGCTTCAATATCATTTTTTAAATCGTAACCTAGGTAACCAAAAATATAGTCTTTGGCATTGTTATGAAAATGAGTGAGTCTTTCAAAAGCATTTCTATAATTCAGTTCTAATAATTGATGGCTTCCTAAAGCTAATACGCCATCAAAACTAGAATACTCTTTGCTATTTAAGCTTCGTTGCTCATTTGAATCTAACCAAACAATAAACTCTTCTTGCTGCGCCCATTGCAACAATTTGCTTTTAAAACTTGTTTGATTTGAAATACGTATTTTCTTGCTAATTCGCATATTAACAAAAATAAAAAAGTCCTTTCATTTAGAAAGGACTCTATATTGAGATTCAATTATTTTAACTGTGAATTGCTCGTCCGTCTACTGCTAAACAAGCCTCTTTAATAGCTTCTGTAAAAGTTGGGTGAGCATGAGAGCTTCTTGCAATATCTTCGGCAGATGCTCTAAATTCCATGGCAATTACAGCTTCAGCAATCATATCTGCTGCTCTTGCTCCTATCATGTGCACACCTAAAATTTCATCAGTTTCTGCATGTGCTAATACTTTTACTTGACCATCAATGTCCATACTAGCTCTTGCTCTTCCTAAAGCTCTCATAGGAAAACTTCCTGCTTTATATTTAATACCTTCTTCTTTAAGTTTTTCTTCAGTTTTTCCAACTGCTGCAACTTCTGGCCATGTATAAACAACACCTGGAATTAAGTTGTAGTCAATATGTGGTTTTTGACCTGCAATAATTTCAGCAGCCATGGTTCCTTCTTCTTCTGCTTTATGGGCTAACATTGCACCTTTTACTACATCTCCAATTGCGTAGATATTTGGAACATTGGTTTGTAAATGATTATTCGTTTCTACTTGACCTCTGTCATTAACATTTACACCAGCATTTTCTAATCCTAATTTATCTGTATACGGTCTACGGCCTACAGATACCAGACAATAGTCTCCTTCAAAAGTTATTGGATTTCCTTTTTTATCATCAGCAGTTACTACCACTTGATCTCCCTTGTTTTCAACAGAAGTAACTTTATGACTAGTGAAAAATTTAATACCTTGCTTTTTTAAAGACTTTTGTAATTCTTTAGAAAGCATACCATCCATACCCGGTACAATTTTCGGCATGTATTCTATAACAGAAACTTCAGAACCTAATCTGCTATATACTTGACCTAGTTCTAATCCGATAACACCACCACCGATAACCACTAACTTCTTTGGAATTTCTTTTAAGCTAAGAGCTTCTGTAGAAGTTATAATGCGTTCTTTATCAATGGTAATAAAAGGAAGTGAACCTGGTTTTGAACCAGTAGCAATTATGGTTTTGGCAGATTCAATAGTCTCCGTTTTATCTTTTGAAGTGATGTTGATATGAGTAGCATCTTTAAAACTTCCAAATCCTTTATAAACATCAATTTTATTTTTGTTCATTAAGAAGTCAACACCAGCGCATGTTTGCTCAACAACTTCATTTTTGCGATTAATCATCTGTGCAAAATCTACTTTCAATTCTCCAGTACCTATACCATGCTTTTCAAAGTGATTTACAGCATCGTGATAATGATGTGATGAATCTAATAAAGCTTTCGAAGGAATACATCCAACATTTAAACATGTACCTCCTAACGTATCGTATTTTTCAATAATCGCTGTTTTTAATCCTAGTTGTGCGCAACGTATCGCAGCAACATAACCACCTGGTCCTGAACCTATAACGGTTGCATCGTATTTGTTCATAGTTTCTGAAAATTTATTGGGTAACAAATGTAAGGCAAATAGTTTTATTTGGGCCTAAATATTTGTCTTTTAAGGTAGAAATATGGCTTTCATTTCATTTGTATTATCCCTCCTTTTTATTAATTAATTCTATTACTCCCATTCCTTTAGTTAAATATCTTATTAAAGATAATTGAGAAGAATAGTAAGTTTAACTTTAATTTATGAATAATTAGTATTTTTTATAGATGCGAGAAATTCTAGAAAATTACCATATATAGTATTTTTAGCCCCTAGCTTATATTTGAGATTCGTTTTTTATTTTGTTGTAAAAAAGACTTAATAATTTAAATTTCGAATCGAATTATTTACAATAGATTAACTATTAGATTCTCTTATGTTGAATCAGTCTATAAAAGACTAGATGAATGTATTTGAGATATTAGTTCGATACTTTTTAACGATATGATTTATCAGATTGAAGTAATGAAAAGAAAAATTGAATTTTCCTACGTATTTTTAGTAAATTAAAGATAAATTATGAAAGAATCAGTCATACTTCTTATTGCTTTTGTCTTTATAGGTGTTTCAGCTGTTGGTCAAACTTCTAGACAGAAAAAAGCAGATCATTTTTTTAATAATTTCGCCTTTGTAAAAGCTGTTGAGCAATATCAAAAGATGATTGATAATGAAGATAACATTCAGTACGCTCAGCGAAAATTGGGTGATGCTTATTTAATGTTACGACAACCTGAAAATGCACTGTCAATATATAAGGATGTTGTTGCTCAAGAAAATGTTCCTTCAGAGTACTATTATTACTATGCATTGGTGTTAAGGGCTACTGGAAATTATAAAGCCTCTAAAAAGTGGATAAAGCTATTTAGAGATAAAGGAAATAAAGATGATTCTAGATTAAAAGAATTCTTTAATAATGAGGATCTGGCAAGTGGTATTTTCAATAGTTATGAAAGATATACACTTCATGCAATGAATATTAATACAGAATACAATGAATATGGAGCCTTTGATTTAGGAGATAAAATAGTGTTTACTTCATCACGAGATGATGGAGTAACGACTAAAAGAATATATGCTTGGGATGAGCAGCCACATCTAGATATCTATATTACAGACAAAGAAAATGCTACAGTAGTAAACACAGCTCCTTTAGAAGGAGAAGTAAATACACCAATGTTTCACGATGGTTCTGTGAGTTTTACATCAGATGGTACAACAATGTATTTTTCCAGAAATAATCATAAAGGAAATAAAAAAATTAAAGATGATGAGGGCACCGGACAAGTGGGTATATATACAGCTACATTGAAAGAAGGTTATTGGGTAAATGTTGAGCCAATAGTTCTAAATAACCCAAATTATTTGGTATACAACCCTTCTGTAAGTGAGGATGGAAAACAGTTGTATTTTGCATCGGATATGCCAGGTGGGTATGGTGGCACAGATATATATTTAGCTACTGTTAATGAAGATGGTAGTATTAGAGAAGCAGAAAACTTAGGGCCAATTGTAAATTCTGAAGGAAATGAAAGCTTTCCTTTTATTCATTCTGATGGAGTATTGTATTTTTCATCTGATGGACATGTTGGTATGGGGTTATTAGATGTGTTTGCAACGGTGAAAGATGAAAACGGAGTGTTTTTGAATGTGATTAATTTAGGTGCACCTATAAATAGTAAAAAAGATGATTTTGGTTACTTTTTAGATACAGAAGGTTTTAAAGGCTATATTTCTTCGAATAGATTTGGCGGTATTGGTAACGACGATATTTATAGGTTTAATAGAATCCCTCCTTTAAGGTTAAAAGGACATATATTTGATAATGCAAATGATAATCCCATTGCAAGAGCGAAAGTTATTTTAAAAAGAAAGAACGGTGAAGAGTTAGCTTACTTTATAACAGAAGAGGACGGAAGTTATGAGCATTTAATACCGCGAGATGAGAACTTTATTTTAGAAGGAGCTAAAGAGAAATATACCAGTATGACTAAAGAGTTCAATTCACATGGTATTGATGAGCAGAAAGAAATTATAGTTGATCTAAACATTGGATTAGCTCCAATTGAAAATGTTGAGTTATTGGCAAATTTAGAGACGATATATTTTGATTTAGATAAGTCTTTCATTAGGCCAGATGCAGCAAAAGAGTTAGATAAAGTTGTTGCTTTAATGCAAAAATATCCGGATATGGTAATTAGACTTGAGTCACATACTGATAGTAGGGCTTCAGACGTTTATAATTTAACACTCTCTCAAAATAGAGCAAGATTAACCTATAAATACATTGTTGAACAAGGCGTTTCAAAAGATCGAATTACCAAATACGAAGGTTTGGGAGAGTCTAATTTAGTAAATAATTGCACCGATGGGGTAAAGTGTTCTGAAGAGGAGCATCAATTAAATAGAAGAACTGAATTTATTATTTTGAAAATGAAATAATGTAGCAATTGCTAAACGGCTCAAGCTATTCGTTGTTGTGGGGACAATAAGATTCTTGAGTTAGCAATTGTTTAGCAGTCGCACGTGATGACTTTAAAATTATTGTTGTGGGGACTAGAATTTTAAAGTGTGTGACTGCTTTTTTATATCAATAAAGCATGCTACGCTCAAAGAGGAGGCATGTTATTTTTTTATAAAATATGTGTAGAATAATTCTGGTTGAATTCGTTTTAGTCGACTGCAATTTCCATATCTGTATGATTTAGATTTTAAGATTTGAATAAGAAACATTTGAAGTGTCAGACTTTTAATGTTCATTTATTGAAGCCAAATATTAATCATTCGGATTTGTAATCGAGTAGAAATAAATTACAATTAAGAATAAAACTTTGTTAACTTCAGTTAATATGGATGAGAAAAGCTAGAAAACTTAGAATAAACCTAGTCGCAACTTTTGTGTAAAATGCTTACTGTGGGAATAATCATTTTACCTGTTACGACTGATTTATCCTTTCCTACTAAAATGTATTTTAAAAGTCTTACGTTTTCTAATTAATAAAAAACCTATGCTTTTTTGTTCTCTTTTTAAGAGAACAGTCCCAACTCGTAATAATGAAAAAATTTTTCGGATGCTAATCGCTGTTAGACTTACCTTTTCTGGTGGAACAGGTCGAACTACTGAAGAACTCAGTAAAAAAGCGTTAGGTTTGGTTAAAATTAATTCCATTTTTGTGGGGAATTGTGGGGTTTTGAAATAATTTTACACTACAATAGTAAGGTATTTATATTTCTCCTCCAAATTTTATTTGAAAAAACATACCATTTATTGTTAAAAACATGCATTTTGTTAATTTAAGAGGACGGTTAGTTTAATTGTAAATGAATGTGATCATCGTGTCTAACTGCTTGACAGCCATGAAATTTCAGCTTGTTTGAGTCAATTGAGAGTTGATTAATGAGGTGGGGTTCAATGAAAACCTTTTTAACACTTTGTTGTTTTAAAATAGAAATAATTAGATCTCGTGTCGCCATTCTATTGAACTCCACAGTCGTATTTTTTGGGCCAGTGAGGTATTTGGTGAAGTCATATTGCCGGAACCCTTTTCGCTTGCATAGTTCTGTCATTTGTACTTCTTTAGAATTTGGCTCTTCAAAAATACCGTAACCAGTATAGCTTCGTTTTTTAGTCGTAAGTTGACCATTTTTATCGGTGTAGATAAAGCTTAAATCAATTTTATCTCCATCATTATGCGAAAGATGAGGTAGTAAAGGGAAACCTTTAATAAAAGGGAAACAAGCGTCTAGGTAAACTATTTGGATTTTATATTTAGAATTAAATTCTTTACTTATGTTTTTTAGCGTTTGATTAAGTTCGATAGATGTATAATTGCGAAAAAATAGTGGATACCAAAAATTAACTGGAATTATGTTTTCGGTTTTAGTTCTAGGCAACGGAACTCTACCAAATTTTTTTGCAATAATTGGAACAAATAGAAAGTTGGCCACTAAATAAATTATTACGAAAACATATCGGAGTTTTAGTTTCCAAAAATGTCTAATGATGAGAGCAACTACCCATAGTATTCCGCCAACTTGGGTAAGTATAGTAAGAAAAGTAAATATTAAAAAGTGAACTAAAAAAGTAAAGACGCGCATTACCAAAAAACGCGAATCATTTACAATTTATTTTAAAAGTCCTGCTCTTTTTAACAAAGCTTCATTAGAAGGTTTTTTACCTCTAAAGGCAACATATAAATCCATTGGCTTTTGGGTGCCTCCTTGTGATAGAACATGCGTCTTAAATTTATTGGCAACCTCTTTATTAAAAATACCTTCTGATTTAAAGAATTCAAACGCATCTGCATCTAATACTTCTGCCCATTTGTAAGAATAGTAACCAGAAGAATAGCCACCTTGAAAAATATGAGAAAAGGCAGTACTCATACAGTTTTCAGCTACATCTGGATAGAGAGAAGTATTTTTAAATGCCTTATTTTCATATGCTTTTACATCTGTTATTTCCGAGGGATTAACACCATGCCAATTCATATCTAAAATACCAAAACTCAATTGACGCATTGTCGCTAATCCTTCTAGAAAGCTAGAGGCATCTTTAATTTTTTTAACCAATTCCATCGGGATTGTTTCATTAGTTTCAAAGTGCTTTGCAAAGAGACTTAGCGCTTCTTTTTCATAACACCAATTCTCTAATATTTGACTCGGTAATTCAACAAAGTCCCAACGCACACTTGTACCAGACATACTTGGATAAACTGTGTCAGCTAACATACCGTGCAATGCATGACCAAATTCGTGAAATAAGGTGGTAACCTCATTAAATGTTAGTAATGATGGTTTAGATTCAGTAGGTTTTGTAAAGTTGCATACAATTGAAATATGTGGTCTGGAGTTCTCTCCATTACACTTCCATTGATCTTTAAACGAAGTCATCCATGCACCATTTCTTTTACCTTCTCTAGGAAAAAAATCTGCATAAAAAATAGCAACCAGTTCATCATTTTCATTAGTTACTCTATACGTCTTTACATCCTCATGATACGTGTCTATTTCAGAAATAGGTTCAAAGTTTAAATCAAAAAGTTTATTCGCAACTTCAAAGACACCATTTAAAACATTCTCTAGCTTGAAATATGGCTTTAATTGCTCTTCATCAAAATTGAATTTTTGCTTCTTTAATTTTTCAGAATAGTAAGCGCCGTCCCATTTTTGTAGAACCTCAATTCCATCTTTTTTTGCCAATTCTTCAACCTCCGAAAACTCTTCTTGAGCAGCTGGTTTTGCTTTTTCTAAAAGATCATTTAAAAATTCAGTTACCACCTGGGGCGACTCTGCCATACGTTCTTCTAACACAAAATCAGCATGCGTTTTATAACCTAATAATTGCGCTCTTTCAAATCGGAGTTGCGCAATTTTTAATACAGTTTCTTTATTGTCATTGCCATCACCTTTAAACCCTTTAGCGCCAAATGCCTTTGATAATTCTTCTCTAAGTTTTCTATTATCTGCATAAGTCATAAAAGGCACATAGCTTGGATAGTCAAGTGTAAATACCCATCCATCTTTATTGCGTTGTTTAGCCGTTAAAGCTGCAGCTTCTTTGGTTCCCTCAGGTAAACCAGCTAAATCATTTTCATCTGTAAGATGCAGTTCAAAAGCATTGGTATCTGCCAACACATGCTCTCCAAATTTTAAAGATAATGTAGATAATTCAGTATCTATTTTTCTCAGATTCGCTTTTTCATCCTCATTTAAATTTGCACCATTACGTACAAACATTTTGTATTGATTGCTCAATAACATGGTTTGTTCAGGATTTAGATTTAGTTCAGACTGAGCATCAAAGATTACTTTTACTCTTTTGAATAAATCTTCATTCAAACGAATGTCATTTCCAAACTCAGCAAGTAAAGGTGAAACTTCTTGCGCTATTTTTTGAATTTCAGAATTGGTTTCAGCAGAATTCAAATTGAAAAAAATACTACTAATGCGTTTCAATTGCATTCCTGCAAATTCTAACGCTTCAACGGTGTTTTCAAAAGTAGGTTCACTTTTATTTGATGTTATTTCATCAATCTCTTTTTTTGCATTTGCAATTGCTTTAACAAAAGCAGGTTGAAAATGCTCGTCTTTAATTTGAGAGAAAGGAGCAGAAGTGAATGGAGTATTAAAATCTTGTAATAGCGGATTCATAAAAGTAGGATGAATTAATAGCGTTATATCTATTTTTTAAGTTCTTCTGAGGCTTTAATTACTTTAGTTTTTAAACTTTCTTTGTAAACCAAAATTTTATCTAAAACACATTTATCAGCTGCTCCTATAATTTGAGCGGCTAAAATACCAGCATTAGTGGCACCATCAAGTGCAACAGTTGCAACAGGAACTCCTGATGGCATTTGTAAGATAGATAGCACAGAATCCCATCCATCAATTGAATTTCTCGATTTTACAGGAACACCAATTACAGGTAATGGGCTCATAGAAGCCACCATACCTGGTAAGTGAGCAGCCCCACCTGCTCCAGCAATAATAACAGAGATACCTCTTTCATGTGCATTTTTTGCATAGTCAAAAAGTTTTTCTGGTGTTCTGTGTGCCGATACAATATCAACCTCTGTTTGAATATCGAATCCAGCTAATATATCAATAGCTCCTTGCATAACAGGTAAGTCTGAATTACTTCCCATTATGATACCTACTTTACCCATAATCTAAATTTTAATTATTATGATTTGCTAATTACTTTAATTGTTTGTTTTACGGTGGCTGCCAATTTTCTAGCTTCATTTACATCAGGGTGTATAATTGTAACATGTCCCATTTTTCTGAAAGGCCTTGTTTGTTTTTTACCGTAAATATGTGGAGTAACTCCTGGTTTACTTAAAATAGCATCCATCCCTTCGTATACAACTTCTCCTGTATGACCTTCAGCTCCAACTAGATTAACCATAACTCCTGCAACCTTACTAGCTGTGTCGCCTAAAGGTAAATTTAATACGGCTCTAACATGCTGTTCAAACTGACTTGTGTTAGAAGCTTCAATGCTATAATGTCCGCTATTGTGCGTGCGAGGCGCTACCTCATTCACCAATATTTCATTATCTTGTGTTTGAAACATTTCTACGGCTAATAGTCCAACAAAATCAAATGCCTCTGCAACAGATAATGCAACCTTCGTTGCTTTTTCTGCAACACTATCTTCAATTCTAGCAGGACAAATCACATACTCTACTTGATTTGCTTCTGGATGAAATTCCATTTCTACCACAGGGTAGGTTTTTATGTTTCCGTTAGCATTTCTTGCTACGATAACTGCTAATTCATTTTTAAAAGGAACTAACGCTTCTGCAATACATTCTGTGTCAGCTAAGTTTTGTAAATCACTTTCTGACTTTACAATTTTAACTCCCATGCCATCATAACCAAATTGAGCACTCTTCCAAACAAAAGGAATGCTTACCATTCCATCTGAAACAGCCGATTTTAATGCTTCAACAGTTTCAAATCTTTGAAATGGAGAAGTTGGAATATTATTACTGTCAAAAAATGCTTTTTGTGTAGCCTTATTTTGAATAGTTCTTAAAATAGAAGGTTTTGGATAAACCGTTAATCCTTCATTTTCTAATTTTTCTAAAGCGTCAACATTTACACCTTCAATTTCAATGGTTAGTAAATCAACCTTTTTACCAAAGGCATAAACATCTTCAAAATTCATTAAATCTCCTTGATGGAATTCGTGGCATATTTTAGCACAAGGTGCATCTGCAGCCTTGTCTAAAACGGCGGTATGAATATCAAATTTTTGTGTTTCTGTAAGTAGCATTTTACCGAGTTGACCACCTCCTAAAACACCTAATTTAAAGTCTGAAGAATAATAATTGCTCACGTACAAAGTTTCGCACAAAAATAGGGATTTCCGATTTTTTTAGAAAGAAATAATTGGTTGAACTTAAAAGTTAGAAACATCCAAAATATTGTTGTTTACTTGCGTAACTCTAAATTCGCAAACCGCAACTGTTACCCCTTCAGTTTGAGGGGTTCCATCCAAAATACTGAATTCACTATCATCGCAAGGGCACACCATTTTAATGTCGTTTTCAACAATCATTTGTTGCGTACAATTATTATTGATTGGGCATTCTCTACTGAATGCTTTGTACGATGTACCTGCATTGTATAAAATTATTCCATACGGTCCTCCAGCAGAATAGGCCCAACCACCTGGTGTAAGTAAATTTGAAAATTGCGGATTTACCAAATTAACTGTTACGTTGTTTATGATGTCGCAATTCTGAAAGGAATCGTCGTTATCACAAGAAAACAGGCTGATTGCACAGAAGATAAGAAGGTTTTTTTTCATGTTAAATTTGAAATGGTGCCTTTAAAACGTGCGTAATTTACAAATATTTTATACATTTGTAATAAGTCTCAAGCCGTTATGGTATTGAGATTTTTTAGTTAAAAATGAAGCGTTATGAGTGAAATTTCTTATTACACCCCAGAAGGATTCCAAAAATTAAAGGAAGAGTTAGAGTATTTGGAAAATGTTGAGCGCCCAAGAGTATCACAAGAAATTGCTGATGCAAGGGATAAAGGTGATTTAAGTGAGAATGCAGAATACCATGCTGCGAAAGAAGAGCAGTCTTTATTAGAGTTAAAAATTGCGAAACTTAAGAATGTATTTTCTAAAGCCAGAATAATAGATGAATCTAAATTAGATACATCTAAAATATTAGTATTGTCTAAAGTAAAGATAAAGAATGTTGCCAATGGTATGGAGTTTAATTATACGTTGGTGGCTGATTCTGAATCTGATTTAAAGCAAGGGAAAATATCTGTTAATTCACCAATAGGTAAAGGTTTACTTGGTAAAAGTCAAGGCGAAATTGCAGAGATACAAGTGCCTAATGGAGTTATGAAATTTGAAATAATTGAAATTTCTCGCTAATGGCATCTATATTCACAAAAATTATAAATGGCGAAATACCTTGTTATAAGGTGGCAGAAAACGATGATTTCTTTGCTTTTTTGGATATCAATCCAAATGCAGCTGGACATACATTAGTTGTACCTAAAAAAGAGATGAACAAAATTTTTGATTTAGATGAAGCTACTTATAATGGACTAATGTCTTTTGCAAGAGAAATAGCTTTGGCAATGAGACAAGTTATTCCATGTGAGCGAATCGGTATGACTGTTATTGGCCTGGAGGTACCGCATGTACATGTACATTTAATTCCATTACAATCAATGGAAGACATTCGATTTACAAAAAAGGAACAACTAAGTCAAGATAAGTTTAAAGCAATAGCTTCTAAAATAGCTGAAGCATTATAAGATGGAGCTGTTGATTTCTATATCAACAAGCTCCCAAACTTTTTCAAACTTTTCCTTTACCATTTCAGCTTCGTTCATCTTGTTTTGACCAATCAAACTATGATGAAGCCCTATTAATGACCATCCATTATCACGATAATATTCGAGATCTTGAAAATAAATACTTTCAGCTTTTTGGTACTTTTTGGCTTTTAATAAATAAAATCCTAACGTTTGCCTTGTAGGTATATACCAAACAGTAGGTTCATCATAAGGTAATTGGTCTTCAAATGCAACAGCACTTTCAAAATGCGAAATAGCCTTGTCAAGATTTCTTTCAGTCGCAGCTATTTCCCCAGCTAATATTTCCATCGCAACCTTAGCCACAGTTTCTATTCTATCATCATCGTTAGAACTATCTCTATTATGAATTGATTCTAGTTCTTCTTTGGCTTGTATAATATTGTTTTTTCCAACGCTGCTTTTGCCTCTGGAATATTTGGTGAAGGATTCCCTTGCTTATCCCAATAATCCCATGGTACTGTATTCATAATAGATGCCGCGTATAGTGTAAGAATGTCTACATCGTTTGGATATAGTTTAATAACTTTAGTCATAGCCTACATATATGCTTTGTTTAATTCTTTTACATCAGTAGAATCATTGCTATACCTATATGTTAATGCTTTAATTAATGCTTGTTCTTTCTTAGTTGAATTCACAGCGAGTTTAAAAGCTTTTTGAACAGCTGCGTAAGATTTGTTTCTTCGTTCTTCATCTGGAAATTGGTCATTAATATTTGGTCCTAGAGCATATGCTTGACCCCAATATCCCATGGTCATATTGTTATCTTATCTCGTGGCTTCCAAAAATGCACGATGCGCCTTAGAATGATTAAAGGCATAGGTTAAATTTAGTCCTTGATTAAAAAATTCTTGTGCTCTTTTTTTTGAAGAGCTTATACTGTATGAGTGATTGCCTAAATCGTTAAATAGTGGCGCAATTTGTTTAGTGCTATCTATTGGATCTAATAAAAATTTAGTTGAAGTACATTTGATAAAACTTGCAGCGGCAATTTCTTTTGGCTTTTGCGGTTTTTGAGAATGATTAATTAAATATATTGATACAATTAAAGGTGTGCACAAGAGAACGAGTAATTTTTGTTTCTGAGACATGTCACACAAATTTTGAGTTTGATGAGTAAGGAGGGATGTCTCGAAATTACAAAAAAATACTGTAAATCAGCTACTTAATAGATTTGTTTAATAGGATACTAAATGTTGTTCCTTTACCTATTTCTGATTTTTGAACGGTAATTTTTCCTTTGTGGTAAACTTCAATTATTCTTTTTGATAATGATAGTCCCAAGCCCCAACCTCTCTTTTTGGTTGTAAAACCAGGAGTAAAAATCTTAGTGTATTGCGATTTTGGAATACCTTTTCCTGTATCGCTAATCAATATTTGAATATGTTTTAGATGAGTTCCAATTTTAATGGTTACAGTGCCTTTACCTTGCATTGCGTCAATTGCATTTTTCACTAAATTTTCGAGTACCCAACCAAAAAGCTGTTCGCTAATTTCTGATTCATAATTCGGATTGTCTGTTTCGAAAACAAACTTTATTTGTTTAGAACTTCTTGCCTTTAAATAGGAAAAAGCATTTTTCGTAACATCTACTACATTAGAAATTTCTAGTTTAGGAATGGAACCAATTTTTGAAAAACGATCTGCAATTACATTTAAGCGAGTTACATCTTTTTCTATTTCTACTATGGTTTCTTCAGGAACATTTTCCATTCGTAAAATTTCGATCCAACCTAAAAGAGAAGACAAAGGCGTTCCTATTTGATGAGCGGTTTCTTTCGCCATACCTGTCCAAAGTTTGTTTTGATCTGCAATTCTAGATGATTTAAAGAATAAAAAAATCACACTTGAAAATAGAATTAAAATTAAAACAAGAGCTAAAGGATAATATTTCAATTTGTCGAGTAAATCAGAATTTTTGTAATATATAAACTGCTGAATGTTTACCCCTTCTACTTTATAACTCACATCTATTGGAGGGTTTTGGCTTCTCATAATTTCTAATTGTTTACGAAGCGCCAAACGATCTTTAATTTCTATATCACCATAAGAAAGTGTATCTACAATTTTTAGGTTGCTCCATAAAGTAATCTGATCGTTACCATCTGTAATAATCATTGGTATAGTATTGTTGCTACCTTGGATAAAGCGTTCGAGTTCTACATCTGCATTCAAGTCTACTTTACCAAAACGCTCATAAGTTTTACCTAATATTTCCATTTTTAAGCGTTCTTCTTCCTTAAATTTTTGGAAAAATATATAGGTGTTCCAAAGTATAAGAGAAACTATGCCAAAAGAGGCAAGAATAGAAATGAATCGAGTGATTTGGGTATTTTTAAGGGCAGCCATTTACACAAATATACTATTAATAATGAGTTGCTTTTATCTGCAAACGAGAAAGCTGCTTTATTGGTATAAAATTGGTTAAAAGTTTTGGTAAACTGTTAATAACTCAACACAGAAAAACAGGTTTTAATATGTACATTTGTAGCTACTAAAATTAAAAGAATGGAAGTTACAGGAAAGATTAAAATAATTAATGAAACTCAAACGTTTGGAGCTAGTGGTTTTAGAAAAAGAGAATTGGTTCTTACTACAGATGAGCAATATCCGCAAATGTTATTGATTGAGTTTGTACAAGATAAATGTGACATCTTAAACAATTTTCAAGTTGGGCAAGATGTGAAAATTGCTATCAATTTAAGAGGTAGAGAGTGGGTAAACCCAGAAGGTGTTGCTAAATACTTTAACTCTATTCAAGGTTGGAGAATTGAAACATTACAGCCAGCATCTGCAGGTGGAGAGATGCCTCCAATGGAGCAAATGCCAGCTTCAGAATTCTCTTCTGATGAGCCAGATGATTTACCATTCTAACTGGTAAAGATAATATAAAGTAAAGCGCGTCATATTGATGCGTTTTTTTATTTTTATTCTATGCATATATTGTCTGCAGATATAAAATTTCCTCCAGTGTCAAAGGCCAATGAATATGGTATGCTAGCCATTGGTGGAGATTTGTCTATTGAGCGTTTAAAATTGGCATACAATAGTGGGATTTTTCCATGGTATTCTGAAGGAGAACCAATTGTTTGGTACAGTCCATTGGAGCGTATGGTGTTGTTTCCTGATGAACTGAACGTTAGTAAGAGTATGCGTAAAGTTTTGAGAGATGGCGGTTTTGAGGTAACGGTTAATAAAGCTTTTGATGAGGTGATTCGTAATTGTAAGTACATATCAAGAAAAGATGAATTTGGGACTTGGATTACAGATGAAATGCAAGAAGCTTACATCGATTTAAACAGGTTGGGTATGGCTAAATCTATAGAAGTATGGCAGCACAAAGAACTTGTTGGTGGATTGTACGGTGTAGAAGTAGGTACGGTTTTTTGTGGAGAAAGTATGTTTAGTAAAGTGAGTAATGCTTCTAAGGTGGCCTTTATTTATTTAGTGCAACAGCACAATTATGAATTAATAGATTGTCAGATTTATAATGACCACCTTGCTAGTTTGGGCGCTAGAGAAATTGATAGAGAAGAGTTTATGGCTCACTTAAATAAGGGAGATTTTTAGGTTTTTAAAACCAACCTTTCAACAGTTTCTATATCTTTACGGCTTCATAAAATTTTGATTGTAAAATGGACATTCAAGGAGCACAATTAGCAGTAGATAATTGGATTAAAGAGCATGGTGTTCGTTATTTTAACGAACTGACCAACATGGCCCAATTAACAGAAGAAGTTGGCGAGGTAGCTCGAATTATCGCACGTAGATATGGTGAGCAAAGCGAGAAAGAATCTGATAAAAACAAAGACCTTGGTGAAGAATTAGCCGATGTTTTATTTGTAGTGCTTTGTTTGGCCAATCAAACAGGTGTAAATCTGCAAGAGTCCTTCGATAAAAAGTTGGATATCAAAACCAAACGCGATCATGATCGTCATCATAACAATCAAAAATTAAAGTAAATAGATATGTCGTCTAATCCTTATAAAAATGCTTCATTTTTTAAATTAGCCTTGCGCTTTTTACTCGTGTTCTTTATTGCTGTAAGTATATTAAGAATATTTATTGGTGTTTTTAAATTTGATGGAATAGGAGGTATGATAGATACTTATTTTGCAAACGACAATTGGAAACAATTTCTAACCTTACAGGGCGCATTGGCCTTGTTATACGGTTTATTTTTAGCAGGATACTATAAATTTATTAAGAAATAATGGCTAATAAAACGCTAACACAATATTCAAAGTCTTTATCAGGTAATATTCAAATTACGGGGTCTAAAAGTGAATCGAATAGGTTATTAATCCTACGGCAATTCTTCCCTAATTTGACAATTGAAAATCTAGGGAATTCAGACGATGCCCAATTAATGCAAAAGGCACTTGGTTCTGACGCTCTCGAGATTGATATTCATCATGCAGGTACTGCCATGCGCTTTTTAACTGCGTATTATGCGGTAGCTGAAGGTAGAGAAACCATACTTACAGGTTCTAAAAGAATGAAAGAGCGCCCGATTAAATTATTGGTTGACGCCTTACGTTCTTTAGGCGCGGATATTGAATATTTAAGTAATGAAGGATATCCACCTTTAAAAATTAAGGGTAAAAAGTTAGAAGATTATAAAGTTACGATTGATGGCGGTGTTAGTAGTCAATATATATCGGCTTTATTATTAATTGCTCCAAGTTTAGAAAATGGTATTGAAATTACATTTGAAGGTAAGGTAACTTCAATTCCTTATATCAACATGACATTGGGTTTACTAACTGAATTAGGGATTGAAAATAGTTGGGAAGGCAATACGGTAAAAGTAAGCCCCACACCTACAATTGCAGATACTACAACAACAGTAGAATCAGATTGGAGTTCAGCTTCATATTTCTATAGTCTTGCGGCTTTAAGTGAAGGAGCAGAGATTACTATTAATTCTTATAAAGAAAAAAGCTTACAAGGAGATTCTTCTTTAGTTACTTTGTACAAGGAATTAGGTGTTTCTTCTGAGTTTAAAGGTACCTCATTAACACTAAAAAAAGAATTGCCAATTAAAAGTCATATCGATTTTGACTTGAGTTCTTCGCCAGATATTGCACAAACAATTGCTGTTACTTGTTTTGGATTGGGTGTTTCTTGTGACCTAACAGGATTACATACTTTAAAGATTAAAGAAACAGACCGATTGGAGGCTTTAAAAAGTGAGCTTACAAAGTTAGGAGCTGACATTTCTGTGACGGATAAAAGTTTGCATTTAAAAGCTTCGAACAGTATTAATTCGAATCAAATCATCAAAACATTTGATGACCATAGAATGGCAATGGCTTTTGCCCCATTGTTGTTAAAAACACAGTTAATCATTGAAGACGCTGAAGTGGTGTCTAAATCTTATCCAGATTTCTGGACGGACATAGCGTATTTAACCAAATAGAAACGATCGTTTCTATTTTTTAAGTTTAGGTTGAAAATAAAAAACTTTTCGGCGAAACACTTGACAACGCCTATAGCGATGTTGTATATTTGCACCCGGTAAAAAAATACTTGAAACACATATGAAATTATCACAATTCAATTTTGAACTTCCACCAGAATTATTGGCAGAATACCCAGCAGAGCACAGAGATGAATCTCGCTTAATGGTATTAAACAGAAAAGATCAAACTATTGAGCACAAGATGTTCAAAGACATGATTGATTATTTTGATGAAGGAGATGTGATGGTATTAAATAATACCAAAGTTTTTCCTGCTAGAATGTATGGAGAGAAAGAAAAAACTGGTGCAAGAATTGAAGTGTTTTTATTACGTGAGTTAAATGCAGAACAACGTCTTTGGGATGTTCTTGTTGATCCAGCACGTAAGATTAGAATCGGGAACAAATTGTTTTTTGGAGATGACGAGAGTTTGGTAGCAGAGGTTATTGACAATACAACTTCTAGAGGTCGTACCTTAAGATTTTTATTTGATGG
The DNA here is from genome assembly GCF_054661455.1 of Urechidicola sp. KH5. Lineage (NCBI taxonomy): Bacteria > Pseudomonadati > Bacteroidota > Flavobacteriia > Flavobacteriales > Flavobacteriaceae > Urechidicola > Urechidicola sp. KH5. Next base: position 557,826 of record NZ_BAAFSW010000001.1, on the reverse strand, counting down.
TTCGTACGAAGAGTTTAGAAAACGATTGAATGATGAAGGAGAAACGCCATTACCAAAATATATCAAACGTGCAGCTGAGCCATCTGATATAGAGCGTTACCAAACAATTTATGCAGAGCACGAAGGTTCTGTTGCAGCGCCAACTGCAGGTTTACACTTTTCTAAGCATTTATTAAAGCGTTTAGAAATTAAAGGTGTTGATTTTGCGAATGTAACTTTACACGTTGGTTTAGGAACTTTTAATCCTGTGGAGGTTGAAGATTTATCAAAACACAAAATGGATTCTGAGCAAATCATTATTCCTCAAGCGGCGGTTGATACTGTTAATAACGCACTTGATGCGAAACGTAAAGTGTGTGCTGTTGGTACTACAGCTATGCGTACCCTAGAAAGTTCTGTTTCTACAGCTAGTAGATTGAATCCGTATGAAGGGTGGACAAACAAATTTATTTTCCCTCCGTATGATTTTGGTATCGCTAATTGTATGATTACCAATTTCCATATGCCAAAGTCTACTTTATTAATGATGACTTCTGCTTTTGCTGGTCACGATTTAATGATGGAGGCTTACGATCAAGCCGTAAAAGAAGGATACCGTTTCTATTCTTATGGAGATGCTATGTTGATTCTTTAAGAATCGCAGTTTAAAATATTTGAGCTGGTATAACTTAGGTTGTACCAGCTTTTTTAATTGTACCTTTACCAAATAAATAATTTTAGATTGACTAAAAAGAAAGACATTCGTTCTTTAACTAAAGAACAATTGCGCGAATTTTTTGAAGCTCAAGGAGATAAAGCCTTTAGAGGGAACCAAGTTTACGAATGGTTGTGGCATAAAGTAGCGCATTCGTTTGAAGATATGACCAATATATCTAAGGCTACTCGTCAAATGCTTGAAGACAATTTTGTAATCAATCATATTAGTGTTGATACGATGCAACGTAGTAATGATGGTACTATTAAGAATGCTGTTAGACTGCACGATGGACTAATGGTAGAATCAGTTTTGATTCCTACACCTTCTAGAACCACCGCTTGTGTATCGAGTCAAGTAGGTTGCAGTTTAGATTGTAAATTCTGTGCAACGGCACGTTTAAAACGTATGCGTAATTTAAATCCGGATGAGATTTACGATCAAGTGGCAGCTATTAATCAAGAGAGCTTGTTGTATCACAATAGAAAATTGACCAATATCGTATTTATGGGTATGGGCGAGCCATTGATGAATTACAATAATGTTTTAAAGTCTATCGATAAAATTACCTCTCCAGAGGGATTGGGCATGTCGCCTAAGCGTATAACGCTTTCTACTTCTGGTGTTCCTAAAATGATCAAGAAACTAGCAGATGATAAAGTGAAATTCAATCTAGCAGTTTCTTTACACTCTGCAATAGATGAGGTGCGTACTCGTATTATGCCTTTTAATGAGAAATTCCCATTAGAGGATTTAAGAGAAGCGCTAGAATATTGGTATGCTAAAACCAAGCGAATGATAACTTATGAATACATTGTTTGGGCTGGAATTAATGATCGAAGAGAAGATATAGACGCATTGGTACAATATTGTAAATACGTTCCTGCAAAAGTGAACCTAATAGAATACAATCCAATTGATGATGGAGAGTTTCAACAAGCTTCAAGTAGGGCCATAGATGATTATGTGGCTATTTTAGAAATGAATGATATTGTTGTAAATGTGCGTAGAAGTAGAGGTCAAGATATTGATGCTGCTTGCGGACAGTTGGCTAATAAATCGTCTTAAAAACTCTTTTATTCTAACAAATTCTTTTCTTACTTTTGATTTTTAATGAAAGTCGTAGAACAAATTAAACTCCCTATTCTTCAAGAGATGGAGAACTTTGAAGAGAAATTCAAAGCTTCTATGGCTTCAAAGGTTCCGTTACTTAATAGAATTACCCATTACATAGTTAGAAGAAAAGGAAAACAGATGCGTCCTATGTTTGTTTTTCTAGTTGCCAAAATGGTTTCTAATGGAAATTTTAATGAAAGAACATATAGAGGTGCAGCGATTATTGAGTTGATTCATACTGCAACTTTAGTGCATGATGATGTGGTTGACGATTCAAATAGACGAAGAGGATTCTTTTCTTTAAACGCTCTTTGGAAAAATAAGATTGCTGTTTTAGTAGGTGATTTTTTATTGTCTAAAGGCTTACTGCTTTCTATAGATCATGATGATTTTGATTTGTTAAAGTTAATTTCTGTTGCCGTAAGAGAAATGAGCGAAGGAGAGTTGCTGCAGATTGAAAAAGCTCGTAAACTAGACATCACTGAGGAGGTGTATTTTGAGATTATTCGTCAAAAAACAGCAACGCTAATTGCAGCTTGTTGTGGTATTGGAGCAGCATCAGTAGGTGCAAAAGAAGAGGAGATTGAACAAATGCGAACCTTTGGTGAATTAATTGGAATTGCCTTTCAAATAAAAGATGATTTGTTTGATTATACCGATGCTAAAATCGGGAAACCTACAGGAATAGATATCAAGGAGCAAAAAATGACCTTACCTCTTATTTATGCGCTTAATAACTGCGATTCAAAAGAGCGAAAGTGGCTCATCAATTCTGTAAAAAATCACAACAAGAATAAAAAGCGTGTAAAAGAAGTAATTGCTTTTGTAAAAGAAAAAGGAGGGATAGAATATACTACCCAGAAAATGTTAGACTACCAACAAAAGGCAATAAGCATTTTAAACGCATATCCAGAATCAGAGTTTAAATCATCTCTTAATTTAATGGTCAATTATGTTATTGAACGTAAGATTTAAATTCAATTGTATTTTATTTCTATGTTCAATGCTTCTTATAGTCTCTTGTTCGAGCTATACCATTTCTCCATTAACTTTTAAAGAACAAATAAAAGTAAATCCACATTTGGCTCAAACATCGTTTGATCTATATAATGCACCCTGTAGTGGCGATCTTTTGAAAGAACTAGAGATTTAAAATCAAATGGATATGTCGTTATATAAAGTGCAAAAGAGGCTGTCTTATTAAATGTAGAAAAAACGAATGGCTCTAAAGCAAGGTTTTGCTTAAATAGTGTGGTGGTCTCTAATGATACTTTGAGAGGTATGAGCCCTACATATTTGGTTGGAGGAATGATTCACGTTGTGCCTTTAGCTGATATTGTTGAAATTAAGGTGAAGCCTTAGTTGCTCGTAACAATGCTTAATTGTAACAATTCTTCCATAAAATTTCGTTTGTTAGAAAGTCTTGGTATTTTGTGCTGACCACCTAATTTGCCTTTCATTTTAAGCCAATCATAGAACAGTCCTTCTCGCGCATAATGTACTTTGGGCATAGCGAGTGTCATATTGTTATAGCGCTTTGCTTCGTAATCAGAATTAATTGCCTTAAGTGCATTGTCTAAAAGTTCGGTAAAGTAATTAAGATTGCTAGGTGGTTTACTAAATTCAATCATCCATTCATGAGCACCGTTTTTATTTTCACTCATAAATATTGGAGCAACAGTATAATCTAGAATTTGTGCATTTGTTTTTGTACAAGCTTGCTTAAGAGCTTCTTCGGCATTTTCAATAATCAACTCTTCACCAAAAACATTTATAAAATGTTTAGTTCTTCCGGTTATCTTAATTCTATAAGGATCTAGACTTGTAAATTTAATGGTATCTCCAATTAAGTATCTCCAAAGTCCTCCGTTGGTTGTTATAACCAATGCATAATTGGTGTTGAGTTTAACCTGCGAAATTGGAATGGCTTTCGAGTTTTCTCCGGCGTATTCATCCATTGGAATAAATTCGTAGAATATGCCATAATCCAACATCAGTAACAATTCATCAGAATTGTTTTGATCTTGAATCGCAAAAAAGCCCTCTGAGGCATTATAGGTTTCGTAATATTTAAAATCCTTTTTAGGAATGAGTTTTTTGAACTGCTCCCTGTATGGATTAAAGTTAACACCTCCATGAAAATAAACTTCAAGATTCGGCCATACTTCTAAAATATTGTCTTTGCCCGTTACTTCTAAAACCCGATTTAATAAAACCAACATCCAACTCGGTACACCCACAAGACTCGTTATATTTTCGTTGATGGTTTCTTCAATAATGGCCTCCATTTTGGTTTCCCACTCACCCATTAATGCCACTTCTTGTTTTGGTGCCGAACTAAAATCTGCCCAGAAAGGCATGTTTTCAATTATGATGGCAGAAAGGTCTCCGAAGTAAGAATTGTTGTCTTCATAAATGGCAGAACTGCCACCCAAGCGAAGTCCTTTACCTGTGAATAGTTGTGTGTCTGGATTGTTGTTAATATACAAGCACAACATATCCTTACCCGCTTTAAAATGGCAGTCTTCTAAAGCTTCATCACTTACAGGTATAAACTTACTTTTGGCATTTGTTGTACCACTACTTTTTGCAAACCATTGAATATAGGAAGGCCAAAAAATATTTTGTTCACCTTTTCTATTTCGCTCGATTAATGGCGCAACAGATTCATATTTGTTTATAGGTAATCTAGAAGAAAAGTCATCGTAATTAGCAATGGTTTTGAAATTGTATTTTCTACCGACTACGGTATTCTTAGAGTGGTTCACTAATTTTAATAACAACTCATGCTGTACATCTATAGGGTACTTTAAAAACAACTCCATTTGATGGCTTCGCTTTTTTAGAAACCACGAAATAATAGAATTGACTATAGGTAATGGCATAGTTTAATTAGTTATCTTTAGCAAAGCTAAAAATACAAATTCACAATGACCTATCAAGGAGTACTTAAAAAAATGATGACTTCCTTAGAGTCTGAGGTTCAGTACTATTTAGACATGCCTTCAGATTTTATTCATATGAATCAATTGATAAATAAAGAAATTACGCTGACTTTTAAAACCTATGAATGTTTGAATTGTGGGTTAGAAAAGAAAATTTACCGTCAAGGATTTTGTCAATCTTGTTTTTTTGAGACTCCCAGAGCAGGAGATTGGATTATGCGTCCTGAGTTGAGTAAGGCACATTTAGGAGTTGAAGATCGCGATTTGGAATTTGAAAAAGAAATGCAATTAAAACCTCACATTGTGTATTTGGCAAATTCAAGTAATGTAAAGGTTGGAGTAACTAGAAAATCACAAGTTCCTACGCGTTGGATTGATCAAGGAGCACATGAGGCTATTGAGATTGTTGAGGTGCCTAATAGGTATTTGGCAGGGGTGACTGAGGTTGCTTTAAAAGATCATGTAGCAGACAAAACCAACTGGAGAAAAATGTTAACCAAATCCAATGAAGATGTGAACTTAGTGGAGGTAAAAGAAGAATTAGCGCAATATATACCAGAGGAAGTAAAGGAATATTACCTAAAAGCAAACTCTGATGAAATTCAGATTAATTTTCCCGTAACTCAATATCCGGAAAAAGTAAAAAGTTTGAATTTATTGAAAACACTAAGTTACACAGGGGTGTTAAAAGGGATTAAAGGGCAATACCTCATTTTTGAAGATGCAACAGTTTTTAATGTACGTGCGAATGAAGGGTTGGTAGTAGATTTGAAAATCAAGTAATTAGATTTATATCAATTCTACACAATTGAGAATTAAGTCAAATCAATCTCCTCTCCCACTTTTAATCCAAAAGTTTTTCTAAATATATATACCAAAAGGTAAAGAATTGGGGTGTCTAAAGCCGCGATTATTACTTTAAATAAAAAGCCGCTTAAAAGCAATCCTCCAAACATTTCCCATGGTAATACTTTAAAAATACACAGTAATCCTACAACGGTAAATGTATCTATAAACTGCGAAGTAAAAGTCGAAAAATTATTTCGTAACCATAAATGTTTTCCTTTGGTTTTTGCTTTCCAGAAATGAAAAATTCGAATATCGATAAACTGCGCAAAAAGATAAGCCATCATAGAGGCAAGTACGCCAATTGGTGATAAGCCAAAGACTTTAGTAAACGTACCATCGTCAACAGGAGAATTGGGTATTGCCGGTGCAATATTGGCCATATAAATAATTCCCATAGAAAATACAGAGGCAGCTATACCTGCAACAACTACTTGATTCGCCTTCTTTTTACCATAAATTTCTGAGATGATGTCGGTTACTAAAAAGGTGATAGGGTATGGTAAAATACCAACAGATATTTCAAATCTGAACAACCCAAACGGATTCCAATAGAAGAATTTTTGAAAAATAAGATTCGATGCCACCAAAGCGGCAATAAACATGCCTGCTAGTATTAAGTATATATTAAAAGCTAAGGCCTTCTTTTTTGGAGTCATAGGTTACGATTGATTTACGAATATATTAAAAATTAGATGATAATATTTCTTAATTTTGCACCGCTAAACAAGAATAAAACATTTAAATATGAAAGCATATATTTTTCCAGGTCAAGGAGCACAATTTTCAGGTATGGGTCAAGACTTATACGAGAATTCAGCAGAGGCTAAAGCACTGTTTGAAAAAGCGAACGAAATTTTAGGTTTCTCGATTACAGATGTAATGTTTAATGGTACGGCAGATGAGTTAAAACAAACCAAAGTAACTCAGCCTGCAATCTTTTTGCACTCTGTGATTATGGCAAAAGTTTTAGGCGACGATTTTAAACCAGAAATGGTTGCTGGACACTCATTAGGTGAATTTTCTGCATTGGTTGCTAATGGCGCTTTAAGTTTTGAAGATGCACTTACATTGGTTTCTAAAAGAGCCATGGCTATGCAAAAGGCTTGCGAAATTCAAGAGTCTACAATGGCTGCAGTTTTAGGTTTAGAAGATGCAGTTGTAGAAGAGGTTTGCGCTAGTATTGATGGAGTAGTGGTTGCAGCTAATTACAACTGCCCTGGTCAGTTGGTTATTTCTGGTGAAATAGAAGCTGTAAATAAAGCATGTGAAGTCTTAACAGAAAAAGGAGCTCGTAGAGCTTTAGTTTTACCTGTAGGAGGGGCATTTCACTCACCTTTAATGGAGCCAGCAAGAGAGGAATTAGCGGCAGCTATAGAATCTACTACATTTAACCAACCAACATGTCCGGTGTATCAAAATGTAGTTGCAAAAGCAGTGTCTGACCCAGCAGAGATTAAAGCAAATTTAATCGCACAGTTGACTGGACCGGTAAAATGGACTCAATGTATTCAAGCAATGATTGCTGATGGTGGAACTGAATTTATAGAAGTTGGACCAGGTAAAGTATTATTTGGATTGATGCGAAAAATAGACAGAAGTGTTCAAGCTTCTAGTGCAACTATCGAGTTTTAGGTAGCTATTGTCAAAATAAAAAAAAGCCCATTCAACAGAATGGGCTTTTTAGTTTATAATGTTTCTTGCCATTTCCAAGAACTGGCTAAACTATCTTCTAAAGTTAATTCTGCTTTCCATCCTAATTCTTTATTTGCTAAAGAAGTATCTGCATAAGCAGCGGTTATATCACCGGCTCTTCTAGGAGCCATTTTATAAGGTACTTTTTTGCCAGTAGCTTTTTCAAAAGTATTTACAATTTCTAATACAGAACTTCCTTTACCTGTGCCAATATTAAAATACTCGCAAGCTTTTTTGTTGTTTCTCTCTAACAATCTATTTAAGGCAGCAATATGTGCTTTTGCAAGATCTACTACGTGAATGTAATCTCTAACAGCAGTTCCGTCAGGAGTATCGTAATCATCGCCAAAAATTGATAATTCTTTTCTAATACCCGCCACAGTTTGCACTACAAACGGTACTAAATTTTGAGGTACACCAAGCGGTAACTCTCCAATTTGAGCAGTTTCGTGCGCACCAATTGGATTAAAGTATCTTAAGGCAATTGCATTTAAGTCCGTTGCCTTAGTAGTATCTTCAATAATTATTTCGCCCATTCGCTTGGTTGCACCATAAGGAGATTCTGCTGGTTTTGGAGGTGCATCTTCTGTAATTGGCAATGCATCTGCTTGACCATAAACCGTACAAGATGAGCTAAAAATAAAGTTCGTTACCTCATTTGCTAACATTTCTTTAAGCACATAGGTAAGGGTAGAGATATTATTCTCGTAATACTTCAAAGGTTCATTCACACTTTCACCTACCGCTTTTGATGCTGCAAAATGAATAACACCATCTATGTTATAGTATTTAAAGAAATGGGCAACTGCTTGCTTATCTTTTAAATCGATTTGTTCGAATTCTGGTTTTATACCAGTAATAGAAGTTATTCTGTCTAGTACTTCAATAGACGAATTTGATAAATCATCTATAATTACAACTTTAAATCCTTCGTTTTGTAATTCTACTACTGTGTGCGAACCTATGTATCCTAATCCGCCAGTTACAAGTATGGTTTTGCTCATTGGTTTATTTTGGGGGTCACTGTGCGAAGTCTAAGTGACGATTATTAAATTTATTTTAATGTGTCTTTAACCTCGCTCAGACACTAGTTATTTTAAAAAGTCATTTACTGTATCAGTAATATGCTTTAATTGTTCTTCATCAAATTCTGTATGCATTGGTAATGAAATTACAGTTTGCACTAATTCATTGGTAACAGTAAAATCATTTTCGTTATAGCGCTCATCTGCATAGGCTTTTTGACTGTGCAATGGCACTGGATAATATATTGCGTTAGGAATATTATTGTCTAACAAATACTGATGTAATTCATCTCTTTTTTCATTTGTAATCTGCAATGTGTATTGATGAAAAACATGACAATTACAGTTTTCGCAGATAGCACCACATTTTTTAGTAGTTGGTGTTACGATATTTGGATTGTTCGCAAATGCATTGTTGTAATATCTTGCAGCATTTCTTCTTTGCTCACAATACGTATCAAGATTTCTTAGCTTAATTCTTAGAATAGCTGCTTGAATACTATCTAATCTAGAGTTTACTCCAACTACGTCATGGTAGTATCTTCTATACATACCATGGTTAACCATACCTCTAATAGTATGTGCTAAATCATCATCATTTGTAAATATTGCACCACCGTCTCCATAACATCCTAAATTTTTAGAAGGGAAAAATGACGTTGTTCCAACATCTCCAATGGTACCTGCTTTTTTTGTAGAACCATTAGCAAATGTATAATCTGCACCAATAGCTTGAGCATTATCTTCAATTACAAAAAGATTGTGCTCTTTTGCAACCTCTAAAATGGCTTCCATATTTGCACACTGACCAAATAAATGAACAGGAACTATAGCCTTTGTTTTTGGCGTGATTGCCTTTTTTAAAGCATCAATATTCATGTTGAAAGTATCTTTTTCAACATCAATAAGTACAGGTGTTAGTTTTAATAGAGCAATTACTTCAACGGTTGCAGCAAAAGTAAAATCAACCGTAATAACTTCGTCGCCTTGTTCAAGACCTAATCCCATCATGGCGATTTGCAATGCATCTGTACCATTTGCACATGGAATAACATGTTTTACATCAAGATATGTTTCTAAATCTTTTTGAAAAGCATGAACTTCTGGTCCATTAATATAAGCACTAGATTCAATAACATTTAATACTGCTGAATCTACTTCTGATTTTATTTTTTCATACTGACCTTTAAGGTCTACCATTTGAATTTTTTTCATTGCTCCACTGTATTTATTCGTAGTGCAAAAATACGGAATCTACTGCGGAAAACTCGCAATATTTGTAGAAACCAATCATACAGTAATGAGACAGATTGTAGGTGTTTTTCCCTACTCAAATAAATCAGAAGACAAGTAGCGATCACCTCTATCACATATAATAGCTACTAAAAGACCTTTATCTAAATTTTCGGCAAGTTTTAATGCTGTTGCTACGGCACCTCCACTACTCATACCGCAGAAAATACCTTCTTCTTTGGCAAGTCTTTTGGCCATGGCTCGCGCTTCTTGTTCACTTACCTCAAAAATTTGATCAACTTTTGAGCGATTGAATATTTTAGGAAGGTATGCTTCAGGCCATTTTCTAATACCAGGAATTTTTGAACCATCTGTTGGTTGCGCTCCAATTATTTGAACTGATTTGTTTTGCTCTTTCAAAAAAGTTGAGGTGCCCATTATGGTACCAGTTGTTCCCATAGCAGAGACAAAGTGTGTTATTTTACCATTGGTATCTTTCCAAATTTCTGGTCCTGTTGTTTTGTAATGTGCTTTCCAGTTATCATCATTTGCAAATTGATTGAGCATAAAAAAACCTTCGTTAGCAACTTTAGATTCTGCGTAATCACGAGCACCTAATATACCTTGTTCAGCTGGGGTAAGGGTAACTTTTGCACCATACGCTCGCATAGTTTGAACACGTTCTTTAGTTGCGCTCTCACTCATCACTAATTCTATTTGTAATCCAAAAAGTTGGGCAATCATAGCCAAGGCAATACCAGTGTTGCCACTCGTTGGTTCTATTAATTTCGTGTCTTTATTGATTGTGCCTCGATCTAAAGCCGAACGAATCATATTATAAGCAGCACGATCTTTAACACTTCCTCCAGGATTGTTGCCTTCTAATTTTACATACAATTCAACCCCTGGTTTATTTAAAATATTTCGTGTTTTTATTAAAGGTGTGTTGCCGATTAAATCTGTGATAATACTCATGAAATAGATGTGGTAAGTTTGAGATTATTTCTTCTTTTTCATTTTTATTTCAGGTACGTGGTATACAAAACAATTAGATGCAACTGATTCGGTAATCCACGTGTTTCCTCCAATGGTACTGTTTTCTCCAATAATTGTGTCTCCACCTAATATGGTGGCATTGGCATAAATAATTACATTTTTTTCAACGGTAGGGTGGCGTTTTGTGTTTTGTAAACTCTTTTTAACCTGCAAGGCTCCTAAGGTAACACCTTGATAAATCTTGACGTTTTCTTTTATGACCGTAGTTTCTCCAATCACAATACCTGTAGCGTGATCAATAAAAAACGAGTCTCCAATAGTGGCTCCTGGGTGAATGTCTACTCCAGTAACTCCATGTGCGTATTCGCTCATGAGTCTTGGAATTAATGGAACATTCATTAAATATAATTCGTGACTAAATCTGTGAATTGCAATTGCAAAAAAGCCAGGGTATGCAATGTATACTTCTTCAATAGAGCGAGAAGCTGGATCAAAATTTAGAGATGCTTTCGCATCTAAATTTAATTTTTCAAGTATAGAGGGGAACAAGTGTAAATAAGCATCCCAAACATCTTTGCAAGGTCTCGACTTATCAAAGCAGGCCATGTTGTATATTTCCCTGAAGTGAGTTTCTAAAAGATCAATATTCTGCTCAGTGCATCTTTGAGTATCAAAAAGGGTATAGAATAAATCTTCCGTAAACTTTTCAGTTTTATGCTTGATCCTAAAGTCAAGTTGAGGTGTAACTTGATTAGAAATTATTTTGTCTATGATTGCGTTTTTGGTCATTCCCCAAATTTTGGTTAAAACTACAAAATGTAGTCATTAAAAAAGGGAATAATTGAAATAATCTACAAAACTAGTAGAGATTTAACGATTCTATAACAACGCTTTGTTGCTATCCATAATTTGATGAATACCTTCGTCATTCACTTCTTTATGAACATCAGCAAATTTTAAGAATTCTGGATAAATAGCATCTAATTGGTCTTTTGTTAATTCGTAACCAATATTTTTAGCTCTGTAGGCTAAGGCAGCTCTACCCGAACGTGCTGTAAGAATAATTGCTGATTCTGTAACACCTACATCTGCAGGGTCCATGATTTCATATGTCTCACGGTTTTTAATAACTCCATCTTGATGTATACCAGAACTATGAGCAAATGCATTATCTCCAACCACCGCTTTGTTTGGTTGAACAATCATACCCATACTTTCTTGAACCAATTTACTCAGTCCAAATAGCATTTGTGTATTGATGTTTGTATCTAAGTTTAAATTAGGGTGCTGCTTCATAATCATTACCACCTCTTCCAAAGAAGTATTTCCGGCACGTTCTCCAATTCCGTTAATAGTACATTCTATTTGACGTGCTCCGTTTTGAACACCAGCAATAGCATTGGCAGTGGCCAAACCTAAATCGTTATGGCAGTGGCAAGAAAGTACTACATTATCAATACCAGCTACATTTTCTTTTAAGTATTTGATTTTTGCTCCGTACTCTTCAGGTAAGCAATATCCAGTGGTGTCCGGAATGTTTAGAACAGTTGCTCCCGCTTTAACAACGGCTTCACAAACTCGCGCTAAATATTCGTTGTCAGTTCTCCCTGCATCTTCTGCATAAAACTCCACATCTTCTACAAAAGATTTAGCATAGGCAACAGCCTCTACTGCGCGCTCAATAATTTTTTCTGGAGTAGAATTAAATTTGAATTTAATGTGTGAATCAGAAGTTCCAATTCCAGTATGAATACGTGGTCTTTTTGCATATTTTAATGCGTTAGCAGCAACTTTAATATCATTTTTATGAGCACGAGTTAAACCACAAACAGAAGCGTTCTTAACCAGTTTAGAAATCTCTTCAACTGATTTGAAATCTCCTGGACTTGAAACAGGAAATCCAGCTTCAATAATATCAACCCCTAATAAATCTAACTGCTCTGCAATTACTAACTTTTGAGATGTGTTTAATTTACATCCTGGTACTTGCTCGCCATCACGCAATGTGGTGTCAAAAATTTGAACGTGGTTTGTACTCATTATTAAATAATTTTTATCACTTTTGAATTACCAAAAATACATAATGTAGTTCATTATGCAATTATTTTGAATGGATTTTATTACTATATCCAAGGATGAATTGAACTGCTTTAAGTCTTGGTATTAAAGGGAATAAATACATTTATTTACAATGGCTACAGAAAAAAAAGATGCCTTATTTACATTAATAAAGTCACTGTCTAAATCAGAGAAGCGGCAATTCAAATTATATGTAGGTAGATTGGGTGGAAACGCTGAATCTAATTTTCTTGCCCTATTTAACGTAATGGATAAAATACCTGCATACGATGACAAGGTAATACTTCAAAAAACCAACATAAAAAAACAACAACTTTCCAATTCTAAGGCGCATTTATACAAGCAATTATTAGTAAGTCTAAAATTGAGTCCGTTGCATAGTAATGTGCGTAGTCAAATTAGAGAGCAAATTGATTTTGCAACTATTCTTTATAACAAAGGGCTTTACAATCAAAGTCTAAAATTATTGGCAAAGGCTAAGAACATTGCTATAGATAATGAAGAAAGTAATTTGGCCTATGAAATTGTAGAATTTGAGAAAACCATAGAATCACAATACATTACTCGAAGTTTAAGTAATCGAGCAGATAGTTTAGCTGTTGAAGCTAAAAATTTGAGCTTAAAAAATGTGATGACAAGTAAGCTTTCTAATCTATCCCTGCAATTGTACAGTTGGCTCTTGAGAAAGGGCTATGCCAAAAATGAGGAAGATTTGGAAATAGTTATGCACTATTTTAATGCGCGTTTGCCTCAATATAAAATATCTGATTTGGGCTTTAAAGAAAAGCTCTTTTTATACAAGGCGTATTTATGGTATAGTTTAATTACACAAGATTTTGTAAGTAGTTATCGCTATGCGCAAAAATGGATGGACATTTACGATGCAAAGCCAGAAATGAAACAAGTGAATCCTGTTTTCTATTTAAAAGGATATAACTACTTGTTAGAATCACTTTTTATGATCAAGCATTATAAAAGGTTCGATAAAGTTTTGGCCCAATTTGGTGAAGATATCCAAGAGAAGAAATTCATGCAGAATGAAAATACAATGGCTATAGCTACATTGTATTATTATCAAAATGTATTGAATGGTCATTTTCTATCTGCAACATTTGTCGATGGAGTAACAAAGGTTCCAGAGGTTTTAAAAGCTTTAGATAACTATAAGCGTAAAATCGATCAGCATCATATTATGGTGTTTTATTACAAGATTGGTTGTATGTTTTTTGGTAATGGCGATTATAAAAACTGTATCTTATATTTAAACAAGATTATTTCTAATAAAGAATTAGCACTGCGTGAGGATTTGTTGTGCTATTCAAGAGTGCTAAATTTAGTGGCGCACTACGAGGCTGGATTGGATGAAAATATTGAACAACTTATCAAGTCAACGTTCAAGTTTTTAATTAAATTGAATGATTTACACGAAGTTCAGAAACGCATGATTTCATTCTTGAGAAGCTTAACAGACATGTATCCTAGTGAATTAAAACAAGCGTTTAGAGACTTGCATACAGATCTAAAGCAATTTGAAAATCATCCGTATGAAAAGCGTTCATTTTTGTATTTGGATATATTATCTTGGTTAGAGAGTAATATTGAGAATAAGCCTATTGCAGAAATCATAAAAAGAAAAATTTGAAAAAATAACACCCACCTGTAAATTGTATTGCTAAATTTTATAGGTTTGTTGACTCAAATGAGAAACATCGTATTAAATATTATTTCTATTGTCATTATTTCAGTGGTTATTATCGCTTGAAAGTAATAGGAATGTTAGAATATCGCACATATAATTATGACCTTCCTTGAAAAAGGAAGGTTTTTTTATGGAATAAAGAAAAGTTAGTAATCAAAAAAAATCTTGATTGCTGTAAAATATAATTATTTAAATACCTGAAAAATAGAGTGTTAAATGAATCAATCAACATTTAACTGTTGTAATTGATTTTTAAGAAAAATAAACATTAAACGAACTGAAAGTATTTTTGAATTAAATAAGTCTATACTCAATGGAATTAAACAAACACAGTAAAAGATTAACACAAGATCCTTCTCAGCCAGCATCGCAAGCAATGTTATATGCTGTTGGGTTATCTGATGAAGACATGAACAAAGCTCAAGTGGGTATTGCAAGTACCGGTTACGACGGTAACCCTTGCAATATGCATTTAAATAATTTGGCATATGAGGTAAAAACCGAATGTAATATTGCAGGTCAAGTCGGTTTAGTGTTTAATACGATTGGTGTGAGTGATGGAATTTCTATGGGTACTTCAGGTATGAACTACTCCTTAGCATCTAGAGATATCATTGCAGATTCTATGGAAACTGTTATGAATGCTCAGAGTTATGATGCATTGGTAGCAGTAGTAGGATGTGATAAAAATATGCCTGGGGCAGTTATTGCAATGTTGCGTTTAAACCGTCCATCAATTATGATGTATGGTGGTACAATCGCATCGGGAAAATACAAAGGAAGAAAATTAAACATTGTATCGGCATTTGAGGCCTTAGGTCAAAAAGTAGCGGGAGAGATTGATGAGGCTGAGTACAAAGAAATCATTAAAAGGGCAATTCCAGGAGCTGGTGCTTGTGGTGGTATGTATACAGCCAATACGATGGCCTCGGCAATTGAAGCGATGGGATTTGCATTACCGTATAATTCTTCTATTCCAGCTGAGAATCCTAATAAACTATCTGAAAGTGAGCGCACCGCTAGAGCAATTAAGAATTTATTAGAATTAGATTTAAAACCTTTGGATATTATTTCAAAAAAATCAATTGAAAATGCCATAGCTATTGTAAATGCTTTAGGAGGATCTACAAATGCTGTACTGCACTTTTTAGCAATTGCATATGCTGCTGATATTGATTTTACATTAGAAGATTTTCAGCGCGTAAGTGATAGAACACCTTTAATTGCAGATTTAAAACCGTCAGGTAAATATTTAATGGAAGATGTACACGGAGTTGGAGGTACACCTGCAGTTATGAAATACTTATTAGAAAATGGGTATTTGCATGGAGATTGTATGACTGTAACGGGAAAAACATTGGCAGAAAATTTAGCCGATGTTGAGCCTATTTCTTTTGAAAAAGATTCACAAGATGTGATTTATCCTAAAGAGCAAGCATTAAAAACATCAGGAAATCTTCAGATACTTTATGGGAATCTAGCTTCAGAAGGAGCTGTAGCTAAAATTAGTGGTAATGAAGGTTTGCATTTTGAAGGGAAGGCAGTTGTATATGATGGCGAGCAAGAAGCAAATACTGGTATTGGAAATGGCGAGGTAGAGAAAGGTGATGTAGTCGTCATTAGGTATGTTGGCCCAAAAGGTGGTCCGGGTATGCCAGAGATGCTAAAGCCTACTTCTATGATTATGGGAGCAGGATTGGGTAAATCTGTTGCCTTGATTACTGATGGTCGATTCTCTGGAGGAACACACGGTTTTGTGGTGGGACACATTACTCCAGAAGCACAAACAGGAGGTACTATTGCGCTTTTAAAAACAGGTGATAGAATTAAAATTAGTGCCGAAGATAATTCAATAAATGTATTGTTGTCAGAAGAAGAATTGGCAGAAAGAAGAGCAAATTGGACTGCACCACCATTAAAGCACAAAAAAGGAATATTATATAAATACGCAAACACAGTGGCATCTGCATCTGAAGGTTGTGTAACAGATAAATTTTAAAGAACTATGAGTACAGAAAGAATAACTGGGGCAGAAGCGGTAATACGTTGTCTTTTAGAAGAAGGCGCCGACTTAGTGTATGGATATCCTGGTGGAGCCATCATGCCCGTTTACGATGAATTGTACAAATATCAAGATAAATTGAATCATGTACTTACACGACATGAGCAAGGTGCAACGCATGCGGCGCAAGGATTTGCAAGAGCTACCGGTAAAGTAGGTGTTGCTATGGCTACGTCTGGTCCAGGTGCTACAAACCTAATTACTGGTATTGCAGATGCGCAGATTGACTCTACACCAATGGTGTGTATTACTGGTCAGGTGGCGCGTCATCTATTAGGCTCAGATGCATTTCAGGAAACAGATATTGTCGGTATTTCTACTCCAGTAACAAAGTGGAACTATCAAATTACGCGTGCTGAGGAAATTCCTGAAATCATGGCGAAAGCCTTCTATATTGCTCGTTCAGGACGTCCAGGTCCTGTATTGGTAGATATCACAAAGAATGCTCAAATTGAAGAGTTTGATTTTTCGTATAAAAAATGTGAAGGTGTTCGCAGTTATAAACCTGTTCCAGAGGTAGTGCCTGAAAAAGTTCAAGCAGCAGCAGATGTTATTAATGCCGCCAAAAAACCTATGATTGTATTCGGTCAAGGGATTATTTTAGGTGAAGCTGAGGCGGAATTAAAAGCATTTATTGAGAAAGGAAATATTCCTGCAGCATGGACCATTATGGGATTGTCTGCTTTAGAGACGAGTCATCCATTAAATGTTGGAATGGTGGGGATGCATGGAAATTATGCTCCCAATATTTTAACCAATGAATGTGATGTTTTAATCGCATTAGGAATGCGTTTTGATGATCGTGTAACAGGTGATTTAAACACTTATGCAAAACAAGCGAAAGTTGTTCATTTCGAAATAGATCCTGCTGAAGTAGATAAAAATGTGAAGACTGATGTTGCCGTTTTAGGTAATGTAAAAGATACTTTGGCTCAAATTTTACCATTGATAGAAGAAAAAGATCATTCAGCATGGAGAAATGAGTTTAAAGAAAAAGATAAAGTTGAATTCGAAAAAGTAATCAAAGACGATTTATATCCAACAAAAGAAGGGATGACCATGGCAGAGGTGTTGGAGGAAATCAATAAAGCATCTGGTGATAATGCGGTCATTGTTTCAGATGTAGGTCAGCATCAAATGTTTGCTTGTCGTTATGCCAAGTTTAGTCAAACAAAAAGTAACATTACATCTGGTGGATTAGGAACTATGGGATTTGCATTGCCAGCCGCTATTGGGGCAAAAATGGGAGTGCCAAATCGTGAAGTTGTTGCAATTATTGGAGATGGTGGATATCAAATGACCATTCAAGAATTGGGAACGATTTTCCAAACCAAAACGGCAGTTAAAATAGTAGTTTTAAATAACGAATTTTTAGGAATGGTACGCCAATGGCAGCAGTTGTTCTTTGATAAGCGTTATGCATCTACAGAGATGGTGAATCCTGATTTTATAACAATTGCAAAAGGTTATAATATTCCGGCAAATCGAGTAACAAAGCGTGAAGATTTAGCAGGTGCCGTTCAAGAAATGATGGAGTCTAAGGACGCCTATTTCTTAGAAGTATGTATAGAGAAAGAAAATAATGTATTCCCAATGATACCAACTGGAGCATCAGTTTCGGATATCAGATTAAGCTAAGCAAGTCATGGAAGAAAATAAATTTACAATATCCGTTTATTCCGAGAATCATTTAGGATTGTTAAATCGTATTTCGGGCATCTTTTTAAAGCGTCATATCAATATTGAAAGTTTAACCGTATCTGAATCTGAGATTGAAGATGTATCTCGTTTTATAATTGTGGTGCGAACTACAGAAGTGTACGTTAAGAAGATTGTTGGGCAAATTGAAAAGCAAGTTGAGGTAATTAAAGCGTTTTATCATACGAATGATGAAACTATTTACCGTGAATCAGCATTATTTAAAATTGCCTCAAGTTTGTTGTTTGACGAGCGTCAAATTCAAAATATAATTAAAGAAAGCAATGCTGAAATTGTAACGGTGTCGCGAGAGTTTTTTGTTCTTTCAAAATCTGGAAGAAGAAGAGAGATTCAAGCGTTATACAATGCTTTAAAACCTTATGGTATTATGCAATTTGTACGATCAGGTAGAATTTCGGTTTCAAAAGAAGAAATGAAAATTTCAGAATTATTAAAATATTAATCACAACACAACATTTTAAAATTTAGAAAAAATGGCAAATTATTTTAACACCCTAACCTTAAGAGAACAATTAGCACAATTGGGTGTATGTGAATTTATGGACCGTTCAGAATTTGCTGACGGTGTAAATGCTTTAAAAGGCAAGAAAATTGTTATTGTAGGGTGTGGAGCACAAGGATTAAATCAAGGATTGAATTTACGTGATTCTGGTTTAGATGTTTCTTATGCATTGCGTCAAGGAGCGATTGATCAAAAAAGACAATCGTATTTAAATGCAACGGAAAACGGATTTACTGTAGGTACTTATGATGAGTTAATTCCTACGGCTGATTTTGTATCTAATTTAACTCCAGACAAACAGCATACTGCTGTTGTTTCTGCTGTAATGCCATTAATGAAAGAGGGGGCTACGTTATCGTATTCTCACGGATTTAATATTGTTGAAGAAGGGATGCAGATTCGTAAAGATTTAACGGTGGTTATGATTGCGCCAAAATGTCCAGGTTCTGAAGTGCGTGAGGAGTATAAAAGAGGATTTGGTGTGCCAACACTAATTGCAGTGCACCCAGAAAACGACCCTCAAGGTATTGGTTTTGCGCAAGCAAAGGCATATGCAGCTGGTACAGGTGGTCATAGAGCAGGTGTTCTAAGATCATCTTTTGTAGCTGAGGTAAAATCAGATTTAATGGGTGAGCAAACTATTTTATGTGGTTTGTTACAAACAGGTTCTATTCTGTGTTTCGATAAAATGGTGGAGAAAGGTATTGATGCTGGCTATGCTTCTAAATTGATTCAGTATGGTTGGGAAACAATTACTGAGGCAATGAAGTATGGTGGAATTACAAATATGATGGATCGTCTTTCTAACCCAGCAAAAGTAAAAGCTTTTCAATTGGCAGAAGAATTAAAAGATATCATGCGTCCGTTATTCCAGAAGCATATGGATGATATTATGAGTGGCCATTTCTCAAAAACTATGATGGAAGATTGGGCAAATGATGATAAAAATCTTTTAACTTGGAGAGCTGCTACTGGTGAAACAAATTTTGAGAAAACTCCTGCTGCAGATGTTGAAATTTCTGAGCAAGAGTACTTTGATAATGGTGTGCTTATGGTTGCAATGGTAAAGGCTGGTGTTGAGTTAGCTTTTGAGGCTATGACGGATGCTGGAATTATTGATGAGTCTGCTTATTACGAGTCTTTGCACGAAACACCTCTTATTGCAAATACAATTGCACGTAAGAAATTGTTTGAAATGAACCGTGTGATCTCTGATACTGCTGAGTATGGTTGTTATTTATTTGATCATGCTTGTAAGCCATTATTAGCTGATTTCATGAAGACGGTAGATACAGATATTATTGGTACGGCTTACGGTGCTGGTAATGGTAACGGAGTAGATAATAAAACATTAATTGAGGTAAACGATGCTATACGTAACCACCCAGTGGAATATGTTGGATTCGAATTACGTCAATCAATGACTGATATGAAAAAGATTGTTTCTTAGTTTATATTGTTTAGGTTAACGCTATGGCGAAAGAAAGAAACATAGTGCCACTTTCTTTAATAAAAGAGGCGCGTGAGAATATTAAAGGTGTTGTGAAAGCAACACCTTTACAGTTTATTCAGTCTTATTCTGAAGCCTACAGTGCTAATATTTATTTTAAACGAGAGGATCTTCAAGTTGTGCGCTCTTATAAGCTTAGAGGAGCATACAATAAAATTAGCCGACTTTCATTAGAGCAATTGCGAAACGGAATTGTTTGTGCCAGTGCTGGCAATCATGCGCAAGGAGTCGCTTTTGCTTGTAACGAATTAAAAGTGAAGGGGGTAATTTTTATGCCTGTAACCACACCACTGCAGAAGATACAGCAAGTAAGAATGTTTGGTGGTGTATTTGTTCAGATAGAATTGGTTGGCGATACTTTTGATGAAAGTTTTGTAGCTGCTAAAGAATTCTGTGAAACTAATAAAAGCAGTTTTGTTCATCCTTTTGATGATATCGATGTAATTGCAGGTCAAGGCACAGTTGGTCTAGAATTGATAGATGATGCACAAGAATCAATTGACTATTTAATATTGCCAATTGGAGGTGGTGGATTGGCTTCAGGTGTTGCTTCCGTCTTTAAGTATTTGAGCCCTAAAACCAAAATTATAGGTGTAGAGCCCACTGGTGCTCCATCTCTAAAAGTGTCTTTAGAAAAAGGAGAAAATACGGAACTCGATCAAATAGAAAAATTTGTTGATGGTGCTGCTGTTAAGCGGCTTGGTGATCAGAATTTTGAATATTGCCGAGATTTGCTAGATGAGATCTTAACAATAGATGAAGGCTTGATTTGTGGTACTATTTTAAAGGTGTATAACGAAAATGCATTGGTAGTTGAGCCAGCAGGAGCTTTAAGTATTTCAGCCTTAGAATTGCTAAAAGAAACTATAAAAGGAAAAACAGTGGTTTGCCTTGTGAGTGGTGGTAATAACGATATTACCCGTATGGAAGAAATGAAAGAACGAGCGCTGTTATACCAAGGATTGAAGCACTATTTTTTGGTGAAATTTCCTCAACGTCCAGGAGCTTTGAAAGAATTTGTGGTTAATGTTTTAGGGCCCAATGACGATATCGTTCACTTTGAGTATACTAAAAAAAATCAGCGTTCTACATCAACGGCACTGGTGGGTATAGAGTTAAAAAACACCAATGCTTTTGAGCCGTTACTCCAAAGAATGGAGACTTTAGGATTTTTGGGAAAATACCTAAATAAAGACGAACGTTTGTTTGAGTTTATTGCGTAATTCTTTTTAGTAACTCATTTTTCTAAAATTGCAAAACAACTTACCTTTGTTGTCTTAACCTAGGCTATGAAGCAACTTTACGATACATCGCATATACCTGCGAAATATCAATTTGACTTTACCAATCAAGATTCCTATTTGCTCAATGGGGAATTAAAGAAATGGTCGGGACCAGTGACCGAAGTAAAATCGGCCGTGTATCTAAAAGGTGTTAGTGGTGAACTTGAACCCGCAACACTAGGTACCATTCCAAATATGAGTGAAGTTGAAGCTCTAAATGCCTTAGATGCGGCAGTAGATGCATATGACAATGGAAAAGGGTGTTGGCCTCAACTATCATTATTAGAAAGACTTTCTCATATAGAAGATTTTTTAGAATATTTAAAACCTACAAAAGAGGCTGTTGTTAAGATGATGATGTGGGAAATTGGGAAGTCATATGAAGATTCATGTGCAGAATTTGATAGAACTATAACTTATATAGAAGATACTATACGAGAAGTTAAGATTCTAGACAGTATACAAAATCAAATTCAATCGCATAGTGGTATAAATGCCATTGTCAAAAGATCTCCTCTGGGTGTAGTGTTATGCATGGGTCCTTATAACTATCCGTTAAATGAGGGGTTTTGTTTATTAATTCCTGCACTACTTTGTGGTAACACTGCGGTTTTTAAACCAGCGAGATACGGTGTTCTTTTATTGGTGCCTTTGGTACAAGCATTTCAAAAATGTTTTCCGAAAGGGGTAGTAAATTTTATTTATGGCTCTGGGCATACATTAGCAACTCCCATTATGAAATCAGGAAAAGTTGATGTGTTGGCCTTAATAGGCAATAGTTCTTCAGCAAATGCACTTTTAGGGTTACACCCAAAACCAAATAGATTAAAGTTGGTGCTTGGTTTAGAGGCAAAAAATGTTGCAATAATTTTAAAAGACTCCGATTTAGATGTCGCTGTAAATGAAACGGTTCTTGGTTCTTTGGCTTTTAATGGCCAGCGTTGTACCGCTTTAAAAATCATTTTTGTTCAAGAAGAAATTTCCGAAGAGTTTAATGAAAGATTTGCTAAAAAGGTTGATGAATTAAAGATTGGTATGCCTTGGGAAAAAGGTGTGCAAATTACTCCGTTGCCTGAGCCGCATAAACCAGATTATATTCAAGAGTTAATAGATAATGCAAAAAAGTATGGGGCTGATATTTTGAATATAAATGGAAATATCAAAATTAAAAATTTAGTATTCCCTACAGTTGTATATCCATCGAACGAAAAGATGAAAGTTTTTCATGAAGAACAGTTTGGGCCAATAGTGCCAATAGCATCATTTAAGTCTGCAGAGGAAGCCTTAGGTTATATCGAAAATTCCAGATATGGTCAGCAAGTGAGTTTGTTTAGTGGTTCATCTGATTCTTTAGACCCCTTAGTTCGTATTTTACAACATCAGGTGAGTCGAGTTAATATTAACACAAAGTGTCAGAGAGGTCCAGACGTTTATCCTTTTGTAGGTAGAAAAGATTCTGCTGTAAGTGCTTTAAGTGTTTTAGATGCTATTGAATCATTCTCAATAAAATCCATGATTGCTTTACGATCTGGTTCTAAACGTAGTAATTTTTTAAAAGAGTTGCTTTAAAGTCGATGTAAAGCTGTATTTTTTCAATTTATTAATTGTTATATTTGAGTGATTCAACTAACTAAATAAAGAATTGCTCTATGAAATTTCAACAATATGACCCTATTAAACTATCCTTTTTAATTTGTGTTTGTTTGATGTTTGCTGATGTTACTTTTGCGCAAATATCATATCAAAATGTTTCTAATAAGAATGTTTCATTAGGTTCTTATGGTCGTGTAGGAGTGGATTGGTCTTTTGAAAATGGAGGGTCGATAGGTAGGCGTTTAAACTTAAATAATATGGGTAGTATTGGTGGACGCTTGGAAGAACAAGATTATTTGGAGATAGCACCAGCATTTCATTGGAAGCCTAAAGAAAAGGATAGTACAAATATTTTTGCGCAAGTACGTTTTTCGATGTACTCTAACAGTTTAACCTATTTTGGAAATAGTTCAACCACTAGTTTGGGAGGGTTAACAATTGCTATCCCAGAAATTTTTGTGGAGGCGAGAAAAATTAAAGGGAAAGATTTGAGTATTTGGGTGGGCTCAAGATTATACCGTGGTCCGGATGTGCATATTGCAGACCACTTTTATTTTAATGATCATAGTGGACAAGGATTTGGTGTAGAGTATAAAAAAACACGTTTTGCTACTCTGTTTGTGGCAAAAACAGATACAACTTCTACTGTGCCGCCATACTTTTATTTGAATATAAAAACGGGTACGCCGAGTGCAGAATTAAGACAGCGTACTGTGATGATTTTAGAGCAAGATTTTGAAATTAATGAAGATCATAGGATAACAGTTTTGGCAGAATATCATAGAATGGCAGATGCTGGTTTTGATGAAGATGATCCTGTAATTTTACCAGAAGGCCCTGAAATAATTACTAATTTCCCAAAAGATCACGGTTTTGTCTTAGGTGCTCGGCATACCATGAATCTTAAGAAAATGAAGCCTGGATCCTTTAATGATTTTGCTATTAGATATGGAACGGGAATAGCCAATGGTGGAGATGGAGGAATTTCTCAAACTTGGGCTACATTTGGAGCACCAAATTTGGATGAACTAAATTTTAAAGGCGCGTATTCGTGGTCTTTAGTAGATCATGTTCTTATAAACTTTTCTGATAATTATGCACTTAATGGCTATGCTATAATGACCACCAGTAAAGGAGGGGCTGATACCAATGGATTAGCGAAAACCTATTTTGGTAGAGAAGTGTATAATAAGAAATTTGACCTCACATTTGGTGTTCGAAATCAACATTTTATTTCCGACTCTTTCCATATTCTTACAGAATTGCATTATTCTCAAAGGAAGGATGGTGACAATCCAAATGCTAGCATGACGAAGTTTAGTGTAGCGCCAGTATTAGTGCCAACGGGTCAACGCGATGTTTGGGCTAGACCACAATTGCGTTTTGTGGCATCAGCTGCTTATTATAATGATTATGCAAAAGAAACACTATATTCTCCCTATTTGCAATTTGCAGGAGAAAAACAATGGGGGTATTATTTTGGTGTGAAAGCTGAGTGGTGGGTTTGGAATTAATTTTATAAGTTGATTTTTAAAGTTGTACTTAGATGTTTTTTCTTCACTTGGCTAGTGTGTTTTGATGGGTGCATCATTATTTGTTAACTTTAAGTAAATAATACATGCTATGAGTTTAATATTTCTTCTTTACGTATTGGCTTTTTTTATGCTCTTTAAGAAAGACAAAGGAAAAGCTTATTTCTTCTTTGTATTAGCTACAAGTGCTAGTATATGTATGTTTGTATACCATGCTAATTCTTCTTTAAATTTAAGTTTTTAGATTATGAAGAGATTAAAATTTATTAATAGTGCGAGTATACTTATTGTATGTAGTGTGCTGCTAGGGGCATTTTATTTTCAATTTGCATTGAGTGAAGATCCTTGTCCATTATGTTTATTGCAACGTATGGGTATGATAGGAGTGATTTTCGGACTTTCATTAAATGTATTTTTCGGATTTGATTCCAAACATTTTGGTGTTGTAATTATTTCAGCCATTGTTGGGGCAATGTTTTCTGTAAGACAGGTATTGATACATATATGTGGAAGAGATGGAGATGTTGGCTATGGAACTCCCTTTTTTGGTATGCATTTGTATACATGGGGTGTTCTTATTTTTGTTGCGAGTATTTTAGGTTCGGCGATTTTTCTATTCTTTAATAATAAGTTTAAAAAGGAAGGCGAAAATGTAATTCAAAATTATGAAAGATACGTAGTTTTGTTAGCAATGTTAATCGTTTTAGTGAACGTAGTTGCTGCATTTTTTGAATGCCAATTTGGTCCGTGTTGTGAAAATGGCCCTTGTTTATAGTTAATTTATGTAAAAGGTTAAAAAGAGTAATCTTGAATTATAGATAGTATTTATTCGCACGCTTCCCAAATAACATCTTTTGGCACTGGGGCGGTGATTGTTATTTCTTCTTTAGTTACAGGGTGTGTAAATGCAATTTTTCTAGCGTGTAGGTGGATACTGCCGTCTTTATTGCTGCGATTAAACCCATATTTTAAATCTCCTTTAATTGGGCATCCAATTCTTGCTAATTGACTTCTAATCTGATGATGTCTTCCTGTTTCTAAGTCTATTTCAAGTAAAAAATAACTATCGAGTTCTTTTTTTAATTGATAATGTAGAATGGCTTTTTTACTACCATCAATTTCTTGTTTAAATGCTGTAGACTTATTGTTTTTTGGATTCTTTTTAAGCCAATTGATTAAAGTGTCTTGAGATTTTGGAGGTTGGTTTTTAACGATAGCCCAATACGTCTTATCAATTTTTTTATCTCTTAGCATTTTATTAAGACGCTCTAAAGCTTTGGAAGTGCGAGAAAATATTACCACGCCACTTGTAGGTCTGTCCAATCTATGAACAGTACCAAGATATACATTGCCGGGTTTGTTGTATTTATCTTTTAAATAACCTTTAACAACCTCATTAAGAGGAGTATCTCCAGTCTTATCGCCTTGAACAATATCTCCTGAGCGTTTATTGACTATAATGAGGTGATTGTCTTCAAAAAGTACTTGTAAGTTATTTTTGTTGCTTCTCATTTTTAATTAAAATTAGAAGCAACATCTTGATTTACTTGGTCAATAAAATTTAGAATTTCTTCTCTTCCCATTCCGGTTTCAGAAGAGGTAATGAAATGTTGAGGTGCGCTTTCCCAAGTCTGCAATAATGCTTTCCTATATTTGCTAATGTTTTTATTTAAAGTCGAACTTCCAAGTTTATCTCCTTTGGTAAATACAATCACAAAAGGAATTCCACTTTCACCCAAAAATTGCATAAATTCTAAATCAATTTTTTGAGGTTGATGTCTGGAATCAACTAAAATGAAACTACAAACTAGCTGTTCACGCATTAAAAAGTAATCTTTAATAAATCGTTGAAATTGCTGTCTTTTTGTTTTAGAAACTTGCGCGTATCCATATCCGGGTAAATCAACCAAAAACCAATTTTGATTTATTTTAAAATGATTGATTAACTGAGTTTTACCAGGTTTTCCCGAAGTTTTTGCCAATTTCTTGTGGTTGGTGAGCATGTTAATTAAACTCGACTTACCAACATTGGATCTACCAATAAATGCGTATTCTGGAATATTGTCTTTTGGGCATTTTGAGACATCAGTGTTGCTGATGATAAATTCTGCCGAATTAATTTTCATGGCAATTAAATATTGCGTGTCTTAAACCAATCTTCAATAATAGAATTAAATTCTTCTGGTAGTTCCATCATTGGAGCATGTCCACATTTGTCAATCCAGAACAAATCTGCATCAGGCATTAACTTATTGAAATCTTCTGCAACCTCTGGTGGAGTAACTTTGTCTTGTTTACCCCAAATTAAGCAAGTTGGAATATTCATGTCGGGTAACTTATCTGCCATGTTATGACGAATTGCACTTTTTGCAATCGATAAGGTTTTAATAGCTTTAACTCGATCGTTAACAATGTCAAAAACTTGATCTACCAATTCTGGTGTAGCAATTTTTGGATCGTAAAAAACCTCTTCAACTTTACCTTGTATAAATTCTTTATTTCCTCTTTTTGGGTAAGTATCACCCATAGAGTTTTCATACAGCCCAGAGCTACCTGTTAAAATCAATGCCTTAACATTTTTTAGATTGTGTTGAGTGAAATAAAGGGAGATATGTCCACCTAAGGAATTGCCTAAAAACACCACTTGGTCTAGACCTTTGTGATTGATAAATTCTTTAACGAACTTAGATAGGTTCTTTACATTGGTCTTTATTAAAGGTAATGTATATAATGGTAGTTCTGGTATTAATACCTTGTAGCCAATCTTAGAAAAGTGTGCTACGATACCATCAAAATTACTCAATGCGCCCATTAATCCGTGAAGCACAATCAAAGGTTGCCCTTCACCTTCTTCAACGTAATGAAATTTGCCTTCTGTTTTTAAAGTATAACTCATTAAGTATCTATTTGTTTATAGAGCGTGCAAATGTAATCATTTTAATGCAAAGTACGATTTTTTATCGAAAATCTAATACAAGCATCTTTAGGTGTAATAATCAATTGTAAGTCAGTGAGATGTTATCTGTATTGGACTTGTGTTAAAAGTTATCAACAAAGTGGTAAAAAGTGGTAAAAAGTGGAAAATTATTTCTACTTTTGAAAAAGAGTAGCGCTAATCAAATGATAAATATCATAGGTACATACGAGTGTAAGGCAGATGCCAAGGGAAGGCTAATGCTGTCGGCTGCATTAAAAAAGCAGTTGGCTCCTGTTTTGCAAGATGGCTTTGTGATTAAGCGTGCTGTTTTTCAACCTTGTTTGGAATTGTATCCGATGTCCGAATGGAATGAAATGATGGCTAAGGTGAGCAAATTGAACAGGTTCGTAAAGAAGAACAATGATTTCATTAGAAGGTTTACGGCTGGTGTAAAAATGGTTGAGTTAGATGCTAGTGGTCGTTTACTTATACCGAGTGATTTGCAAAAGTTTGCGGGAATAACCAAAGAGGTAACGCTTTCTTCTGCAGTTAATATTATTGAGATATGGGATAAAGGGCGTTATGAAAACGCAATTGATGAGGCGGCCATTGACTTTGGTGAATTGGCTGAGCAGGTGATGGGAAATGTAATGGATGATGAAGATGGAGTATCATAATCCGGTATTACTAAAAGAAACAGTAGATGGATTGGCTATAAAGCCTGATGGAATATATGTTGATGTGACTTTTGGTGGAGGAGGTCATTCAAAAGAAATTTTGAGTAGGCTTGGTGAGAATGGAAAGTTGTTTGGGTTTGATCAGGACCCTGATGCGCAACAAAATGCATTGAAAGATGATCGCTTTGTAATGATATCTGAAAATTTCAGATATATAAAAAGGTTCTTAAGGTTTTATGGTGTTCAGAAGGTAGATGGAGTGTTGGCTGATTTGGGTGTTTCGTCGCATCAATTTGACGAAGCGGATCGCGGATTTTCTACACGTTTTGATGGTGTGTTAGATATGCGAATGAATCAGCAAGATGAGATTTCTGCTTATAAAGTAGTGAACACTTATAAAGAAGAAGTTTTAGGTAATGTTCTTTTTAATTATGGAGAGTTGCGAAATGCAAGAGCTTTGGCTAAAGCAATTGTAAGTGCTAGAATGAAAAAGCCAGTAAAAACTACTGAAGATTTAAAGGTGGTTTTAAAACAGTTTTTGCCAAATGCTAAGGAACATAAGATATTGGCTCAAATTTTTCAAGCAATTCGAATAGAGGTTAATCAAGAGATTGAGGTGTTAAAAGAGTTTTTAGAACAAATACCTGAATTGTTGAATGATGGTGGTCGATTAAGTGTGATTTCGTATCACTCTTTAGAAGATCGATTGGTAAAACGATTCATTCGAAATGGAATGTTTGATGGGGAGCCTGAAAAAGATTTTTACGGCAATGTGTCAGTTCCTCTAAAAAAAGTAGGAAAAATGATTATTCCTACTGCGGAAGAAATAAAACTTAACAATCGCGCTCGTAGTGCAAAATTACGAGTAGCTGTTAAATAATTATTGTGTGATAATAATGTGTGGTTAATTAAGTGATGAATTTGTCATTCCTGTTCATGTATTGTGTGTGGTTTATTAAGTATGGCAGGAATGACATTTTCAAATTCAAAAAATCATGTCAAAAGCAAAACAAGGAGTATATAATTTTTTAAAAGGTAAGTTCTTAGTAGGTAAAGATGCATTTAAGAATTGGCGAATCATAGCTTTTGTAGTGGCTCTTTTAATGATTATGATTTCAAGAGCGCATACCACAGATAAGAAGGTGTTAAAAATCGCACAGTTGAATCGGGAGATACGAGAATTGAAAGCCGAATTCTTAGATACTAGAACCAAGGTGATGCAGCTCGAATTAGAATCAACAGTACAAAAGAAAGTAGCGCAAAGAGGATTGCGACCAACTCAAAATCCTCCAAAAAAAATAAAAGTAGTACAGAAAAAAGAAAACTAAGAGTGGCAGTTAAAAAGAAAAACATATTAAATCGTTTATATATTGTTTTTGTCTTCTCGACCCTTCTTTTCGCCGCTGTAATTTTTCAACTATTTAATATCCAGTATGCTGAGGGGGATTTGTATCGCACTAAGTCTGAAGTGTTAACAAAGATTGATACAATCAAAGCCAATCGAGGTAATGTGTATGCTGATAATGGAAGTCTCTTGGCAACTTCTATGACGCGATATGAAATTCGAATGGATGCTTCAAAACCTGATAGCGATGAAGTGTTTGAAGAAAATATTCAAGAGTTGTCTATTGAATTGTCAAAATTATTAGGGAATGCTCCAAATTATTATGTCCGTAAAATTAGAAGTGCCAGAAATAGAAAGCCTAAACCAAATAGGTATTTATTAATTGCTAGAAACATAGGGTATTTAGATTATCAAAAAATGAAAACCTTCCCAATATTCAATTTAGGAATGTATAAGGGTGGTTTTATAGCAGAGCAATCAACAAAAAGAGAGCATCCTTTAGGTAAAATTGCTGAGCGAACAATTGGTTATGATGATTATAGAGGAGGCCCAGGAATCGAAGGAGCTTACAGTAGATATTTAAGAGGGCAATCTGGATGGCGCTTAAAAAGACGTATAGCTCAGGGACAGTGGAAGCCAATAAGTGATACAAATGAATTAGAGCCGCAAGATGGTCGTGATGTAATAACTACAATTAATGTAAATGTGCAAGATATTGCCCATGATGCTCTATTAGAGCAATTAGAAAAGTTTGAGGCCGAACATGGTTGTGTGGTGGTGATGGAAACTAAAACGGGGGAAGTTAAGGCAATTGCAAATTTGGGGCGCACTTCAGATGGTAAGTATTACGAAAAAAGAAATTATGCGGTTTATGAAAAGCATGAACCAGGATCAACTTTCAAGCTAGTGAGTATGGTTGTTGGTCTAGAAGATAAACTAATAGATACTGCTCAAGTAGTAGATACAGAAAAAGGGATATATAAAATTTATGGAAAATCTGTAAGAGATTCTCATAAGGGAGGATTTGGAGTAATTTCAGCTGCTCGTGCTTTTGAAGTTTCTTCTAATGTTGGCTTGGTAAAATTAATTTATGAGAATTATAAAGATCAGCCTGAAAAGTTTTCAGATAGATTACGCTCTTATGGATTGCACAAACCGCTTGGTCTTCCAATTAAAGGAGAGGGTATTCCTAAGATACCGCACCCAGAAGATAAAGATTGGAGTGGTATTTCTTTGCCATGGATGGCCTATGGGTATGGCGTTGAATTAACACCTTTACAAACACTTACTTTTTACAATGCAATTGCTAATAATGGTCAAATGGTGAAGCCGCGATTTGTAAAAGAAATTAGACATCAAAATAAGGTAGAGCAAGTTTTTGAAAAGGAAGTGCTTAACGAAAAAATATGTTCTCAAGAAACCATAGATCAAATGAAAGTGATTATGGAAAACGTGGTTAAAAGAGGTACAGCAGACAATATATATTCACGTAATTTTTCCATGGCAGGAAAGACCGGTACTTGTCAGGTAGATTACGGTGATCCAAATACCCCGACTCAGTATATAGCTTCATTTGCAGGGTACTTTCCTGCAGATGACCCTATATATTCATGTATAGTTGTAATCCATAGGCCTAATAAACGTAAAGGGTATTATGGAAATATAGTAGCTGCTCCTGTGTTTAAAAAAATAGCTCAAGAAATATATACTGCGGAACCTGAAGTTCAATTTGTCGCAGAAGCCACAGAAGAATCAGGTGGTATTTTAAAATCGTATGAAAAATACTATGAAATGGAGAATGCTTCTAAGATGCCAAATCTTAAGGGTATGGCGGCAATGGATGCAGTTGCAGTATTAGAAAACTTAGGATTGAAGGTAGATTTTGAGGGTGTTGGTAAAGTAACGTGGCAATCTGTTAAGCCAGGGAAAGCTATACAAAAAGGAGTAACAGTAAAATTGAGTGTGGTTTAATGAAGGTGTTGAAAGACATATTGTATAAAGTAGCCGTAGAAGTTATTGTAGGCACAACGCAAGTTGCAGTTAAAGATGTGACTTTTGACTCAAGAGCTGTTTCTAAAGGAAGTCTTTTTGTAGCAGTAAAGGGTGTACATGTAGATGGTCATCAATTTATAGAAAATGCCATTAATGCTGGAGCTACTTCTGTGGTGTGTGAAGAAATGCCTGAAAAAAAACACGCTCAAGTAACTTATGTTCAGGTAGGACAATCAGAGAGTGCTTTGGCTGTTATAGCTTCAAATTATTATGACAATCCTTCAAAGGAATTGACATTAGTAGGAATTACCGGAACCAATGGTAAAACAACCATTGCAACCTTGTTGTATAAATTATTTAACAAAGGAGGGGATAAAGTCGGATTGCTTTCCACCGTCAAGATAATGGTTGATGAAACAGAATATATGGCAACGCATACAACCCCTGATTCTGTTTCAATCAATCGTTACTTACGGAAAATGGTTGATCAAGGCGTATCTTACTGTTTTATGGAGGTTAGTTCTCATGGTATTCACCAAAAGAGAACGGAAGGTCTTCAATTTGCAGGTGGTGTATTTACCAACTTAACACATGATCACCTAGATTATCATGAGACATTTGCAGAATACCGAGATGTAAAAAAGGTTTTCTTCGATCAATTACCAAAAGAATCATTTGCTTTGGTGAATTTAGATGATAAGAATGGTATGGTGATGGTTCAAAACTCTGCGGCAAAAAAGTACACATATGCCATGAAATCAATGGCAGATTACAAAGTGCGAATTCTTGAGAATCAGTTTTCAGGATTGCTGCTAAACATGAATGGATCAGAGGTTTGGGTGAAATTAATAGGCAGTTTTAATGCCTATAACTTACTAGCGATTTATGCAGTTGCTGAGCAATTGGGAATGGATAAACTCGAAGCACTGAAATTAATAAGTGAGTTAGATAGTGTTGCAGGAAGATTTCAGTATTTCAAATCTGAAAAAGGTATTGTAGCCATAGTTGATTATGCGCATACACCAGATGCTTTAAAGAATGTATTGGCAACCATAAATGATATAAGAACGGGTAATGAACAAGTAATTACTGTAGTGGGTTGTGGGGGTGATAGAGATAAATCTAAAAGGCCGAAAATGGGTTATTTCGCTTCTCAATTAAGCACACAAGTAATTTTTACATCAGACAATCCGCGTTCTGAAAAACCAGAAGAAATTATTAGAGATATAGAATCTGGTGTATCAGCAGAGAATTATAAAAAAACTATTTCAATAATAGATAGAGAGCAGGCTATTAAGGCTGCGAGTGCTATGGCGCAAGTGGGTGATATCTTATTAATTGCTGGAAAAGGGCATGAAAGTTATCAAGAAATCAATGGTGTAAGAACCGATTTTGACGATTATCAAAAAGTAAAATCAATATTAACCCAATTACAGAAGTAGCATGTTGTACTATTTATTTGAATACTTAGAATCGCATTACCAACTCACAGGAGCAGGATTGTTTCAATATATATCTTTTCGTTCTGCAACTGCCTTTGTGTTGTCGCTTTTGATTTCAACGGTCTATGGTAAAAAAATTATCAACTACTTGCGTAGGCGACAAGTGGGAGAGTCTGTTAGAGACTTAGGTCTGGAAGGTCAGTCAGAAAAAGCGGGTACTCCAACTATGGGGGGGGTCATTATAATTTTGGCAACCTTAATTCCTGTCCTTTTAATTGCAGAATTGTCAAACATATATATTGTTATTCTGATAATTACTACTGTTTGGATGGGTGCTATAGGTTTCTTAGATGATTACATAAAAATATTTAAAAAAGATAAAGAAGGGCTGAAAGGTCGATTTAAGATTTTGGGTCAAGTGGGGCTTGGAATTATTGTTGGTAGTATGCTGTACTTTCATCCTCAAGTAACCATCAAGGAAAAGTTACCTCAAGACTCTATTGTGCAAGTCGATGAAGGTGAAATACGAACACTCTTCGGTGAGGCCCACCAGTCTACTAAAACAACGATTCCATTTTTTAAGAATAATGAGCTTGATTACGCTTCTATTTTGACATGGATAGATGAAGATTTGAGAGAGTATGCTTGGTTAATTTTTATACCGATCGTAATTTTTATTATCACTTCAGTTTCTAATGGAGCAAATCTAACAGATGGTATAGATGGTCTTGCAGCAGGATCCTCGGCAATTATAGCAGTTGCCCTTGGTATTTTTGCTTGGGTGAGTGGTAATATCATCTTTGCTGATTATCTCGATGTGATGTATATACCCGAATCTGGTGAAATGGTAATATATATAAGTGCCTTTGCGGGTGCTTTAATAGGGTTCTTGTGGTATAACACCTATCCAGCTCAAGTATTCATGGGAGATACAGGTAGTCTAACGATTGGAGGAATTATTGCAGTGCTGGCTATAGCTACGAGAAAAGAACTATTGATTCCAATATTCTGCGGAATCTTTTTGGCAGAGAATTTATCAGTGATTTTGCAGGTTAGTTATTTTAAATACACCAAGAAAAAATATGGTGAAGGTCGTCGAATTTTTAAAATGTCGCCTTTGCATCATCACTACCAAAAGTCTGGATATCACGAAAGTAAAATTGTGACGAGATTTTGGGTTGTAGGTATCATGTTGGCGGTTTTAGCTATTGTGACATTAAAACTGCGCTAGATGAAATTAGTGGTTTTAGGTGGAGGAGAAAGTGGAGTTGGAGCTGCAATATTAGGAAAGAAAAAAGGATATGAAGTATTTGTTTCGGATTATGGAGCAATCAAAGAAAAATACAAAAACGTTCTTATAAATCATGGAATTGCTTTTGAAGAAAAGCAGCATACAACCGCAGAGATTTTAAAAGCATCTATAGTGGTAAAGAGTCCTGGAATACCAGATAACGTCTCAATAATTAAGCAAATTGTTGAACTAGGGATTTTGGTGATATCAGAAATAGAATTTGCAGCTCGATATACCAGTGCAACTATTATTGGAATTACGGGGTCAAATGGTAAAACAACCACTACTATGTTAACGCATCATCTGCTGAAAAGAGGAGGATTAGATGTAGGGATGGGAGGAAATATTGGCGATAGTTTCGCAATGAAAATAGCAGAACAAAATCAGCCTAATTATGTGCTTGAACTCAGTAGTTTTCAGTTGGATGGTATAATCGATTTTAGACCGCACATTGCTGTAATCACTAACATTAGTCCAGATCATTTAGATAGATACGAGTA
The DNA here is from genome assembly GCF_054661455.1 of Urechidicola sp. KH5. Lineage (NCBI taxonomy): Bacteria > Pseudomonadati > Bacteroidota > Flavobacteriia > Flavobacteriales > Flavobacteriaceae > Urechidicola > Urechidicola sp. KH5. The sequence goes on along the minus strand of NZ_BAAFSW010000001.1, from coordinate 523,133 downwards.
TGATATGCAAAAGTATATCGCGGCAAAATTTAGAATCACAGAAAATCAAACGAATGAAGATTATTTGATTTATGATGCTGATGACGATACAATTCAAGATTGGTTAGAAACACATGAAATAGCTGCTCAAAAACTGCCATTTTCATTAACAAAGAAAATAGGAAACGGCGCCTATATGGCCGGTAAACATATAGTTATAACAATAAATAACACAGAATTTAAGATGGGAATTACATCGTTGGCATTACAAGGGAAACACAATGTTAAAAACGCTATGGCGGCAGCTATGGCAGCACAATTATTAAATGTTCGCAAGCAAACAATACGTGAGAGTTTAGAAGATTTTGAAGGAGCTGAACATCGATTAGAAAGTGTTTTAAAAATTAGTGGCGTAGAATATATAAACGATTCAAAAGCAACTAATGTGAATGCTACATACTATGCATTAGAAAGTATGAAAACTCCAACAGTATGGATAGTTGGTGGTGTAGATAAAGGAAACGATTATTTTGATTTAATGCCATTGGTAAGAGAGAAGGTAAAAGCGATCGTATGTTTAGGTCTTGACAATCAAAAAATCATTCAAACCTTTAGCAATGTTATTGATTTAATTGTTGAAACAGCAGGTGCTGAAGAAGCTGTTAAAGTTGCTTACAAAATTGCAGAAAAAGGTGATACTGTTTTATTATCTCCAGCATGTGCAAGTTTTGATTTGTTTGAGAGTTACGAAGACAGAGGTAATAAATTTAAAAATGCAGTAAGAGCATTGTAAATTAATGCAACAAATATTTAGGAACATACAAGGAGATCGTGCAATTTGGATTGCAGTTGCATTTTTAGCAGCATTTTCATTTATGCCTATTTATAGTGCAAGCACCAACTTGGTATACGTTGTTAAAACGGCTTCAAGTCCTACAGCCATATTAATTAAACATGCTTTTTTATTAATAATGGGATTTGTAATCATGTATGGTGTGCATAAGATACCCTATCGTTATTTTAGCGGAGGTTCTGTTTTAATGTTGCCTATTGTGGTAGTCTTATTAATATATACACTAGCGCAAGGTACTACCATTGGAGGGGCAAATGCGGCGAGGTGGATTAACATCCCTTTTGTTGGAATAGGATTTCAAACATCTACGCTAGCAGGATTAGTTATAATGACATATGTTGCTAGATATCTAGCAAAGAATAAGGAGCTTGAAATTTCTTTTAAAGAAAGTTTGTGGTATTTGTGGGTTCCTGTAGGTGTAGTTTTAGGATTAATATTACCAGCTAACTTTTCTACAACAGCTATCCTGTTTGTAATGGTTATGCTATTGGCATTTATAGGTGGTTACCCTTTGAAATATTTAGGTTTTGTAGTCGGAATCGGAACTTTAGCGTTGTCATTTTTTATACTGATTGCTGTAGCATTTCCAGATGCAATGCCAAATAGGGTTGACACATGGAAAAGTAGAATTGAAAATTACTCAAGTGGTGACGCTCAAGAAGCGTATCAGGTTGAAAAAGCAAAAATAGCGATTGCTACTGGAGGAGAATTTGGTAGAGGTCCTGGTAAAAGTGTACAGAAGAATTTCTTGCCACAGTCGTCTTCAGATTTTATATATGCGATTATTGTTGAAGAATTTGGTTTATTAGGAGGTGCAGGAGTTGTGTTAGTATATCTCTTTTTATTTTTCAGAATTTTAATTGTTGCAAAGAAATCGCAGACCATATTTGCAACGCTCTTGGTTATAGGAATCGGATTGCCAATTGTGTTTCAAGCTGTCATAAACATGATGGTAGCAGTAAGCCTGTTGCCGGTAACAGGTCAAACTTTACCACTGTTGAGTAGTGGTGGAACTTCAATTTGGATGACTTGTTTTGCTATCGGAATGATTATAAGTGTGAGTGCAGAGAAGCCTTCTAAAGAAGAGCCTGTAGAACACGAGAATCCTTTAAATGTATTGCATGAAGCCATCGATTAACATACTACTTAGTGGTGGCGGGACTGGAGGCCATATCTACCCAGCAATTGCGATAGCAAATGAATTAAAGAAACGCTATCCTAATGCAAAGATTTTATTTGTTGGAGCACAGGATAAAATGGAAATGGAAAAAGTGCCACAAGCTGGCTATGAAATAAAAGGATTGTGGATTTCTGGAATTCAAAGAAGTTTGTCAGCTAAGAATTTATCATTTCCTTTTAAATTGATTAGTAGCATATTTAAAGCTCGAAAAATCATTAAAGCTTTCAAACCTTCTGTGGTTATTGGTACCGGAGGTTTTGCGAGTGGGCCTACATTATTTGTTGCGGCTCAAAAAAAGATACCCACACTTATTCAGGAGCAAAACTCTTTTCCAGGAATTACGAATAAACTGCTTTCTAGAAAGGTGGATAAAATATGTGTCGCCTATGATGGGTTAGAGCGCTTTTTCCCTAAGAATAAAATGATTAAAACAGGTAATCCTGTGCGTCAAGATTTACAAGACGTTTCAGAGCATCGTAAAGCAGCAATAAAAGTATTTGGATTACATCCTAAAAAGAAGACACTGCTGGTGTTGGGTGGTAGTTTGGGAGCAAGAGCAATTAACAAACTAATTTCTGAAGAAGTAGATTGGTTATTAGATCAAGGTATTCAAATAATATGGCAGACAGGAAAATTATATTACGAAGAATACAAGCAGTTTTCTGAAAAAGAACATATACAAACCCATGCTTTTTTGAGTAATATGAATGAAGCATATGCAACTGCAGATTTTATTATAAGTAGGGCAGGAGCAAGTTCTATTTCTGAATTGTGTTTGGTGGCAAAGCCTACTGTTTTTATTCCATCACCAAACGTAGCAGAAGATCATCAAACAAAAAATGCATTAGCAGTTGTAGAGCATAATGGAGCTGTTTTATTAGAAGAGCAAAATGTAAGTATGTTTCAAACAGTGATGAAAGGTTTGTTGGAGGATATAAAGCAACAAAGAGCATTAGCTAAGAATATGAAATCTTTGGCATTGCCAAAGGCTACTGAAACCATTGTGGAAGAAATTGAAAAACTCATTATTAATTGAAGTTAAAAGATATACATAGTATTTATTTTATTGGCATAGGAGGTATTGGTATGAGTGCACTTGCGCGCTATTTCAATGCCCAAGGATTTAAGGTTGCAGGATACGATAAAGTGGCTTCTGATATAACGAGGAGTTTGGTTGAAGAGGGGATTAAAATTTGGTATGATATGTCTAGCGATTTTATACCTAATGAATTTAGAAATAGGGAAGAGACATTGGTTGTGTATACACCAGCAGTCCCCAATTCACATGAAGTTTTACAGTTTTTTAAGTCTGAAGAATTTAGAGTTTTAAAGCGTTCGGAGATGCTAGGTCTAATAACTAAAGATACTTTTTGTTTAGCAGTAGCAGGTACTCATGGTAAAACAACTACAAGCACAATATTAGGCCATATTTTAGAGTACAGTGGAGTTGGAGCAACTTCATTCTTGGGTGGAATATCAGAAAACTATCACTCTAATTTAATATTAGGAAATGAACCTGTTAGTGTGGTTGAGGCAGATGAATTTGACCGCTCTTTCTTGAGATTAGACCCTAACATAGCATGTATCACCTCTATTGATGCAGATCATCTAGATATTTATGGTGAATCTTCAGAATTAGAACAGTCTTTCAAAGATTTTGGAGCTAAAGTTACAGATATACTTTTTGTAAGAAAAGGATTGCCAATAGAAGGGGTGACTTTTGCGGTAGAAGAAAAAGCAGATTATTACGCTGACAATATTACAGTAAAAGATGGAGTGTATGTATTTGATATAATAACTCCAAAAGAAATAATTACAGATGTAAATTTTTATTTACCTGGAAAACACAATGTGCTAAATGCTGTAGCTGCTTTGGCAATGGCTAACACTTATGGAGTACCACTTCAAGTCATTGCCGAAGCATTACGTTCTTTTAAAGGGGTAGAGCGCAGGTTTAGCTATAAAATTAAGCGAGATGATTTAGTGTTGATTGATGATTATGCACATCATCCAACCGAAATAGATGCCGTTGCGAATGCAGTTTCTGAAATGTATTCAGAAAAGAGAACTCTAGCAGTTTTTCAACCACATTTGTATTCTAGAACTCGTGATTTTGTCGATGATTTTGCTAGAAGTTTAGCTCAGTTTGATGAGATAATATTATTAGATGTCTATCCGGCTAGAGAATTACCTATTCCTAATGTGAATTCAAAGTGGTTGTTAGATAAAATAAAACATCCAAAAAAGAAGTTATCTTCTAAAGAAGAATTGTTAATTAATATACAACAATGTGATGCTCAAGTAGTAGTAGTAATGGGGGCTGGAGATATAGGGTTATTAGTTGAAAATATTCAAATATCTTTACAATGAAAATGAAGTGGCATTTCATAAAAGGTGTATTTTTGCTGGCTTTTGTAGCCACTCTTTACGGCTTTGCTAATTATCAAAATGAGCAACAAGTTGTGAAGGATGTTAAGGTTCGATTCGAAGAGGGAGAAAATCTCTTTATGAGTTACCAAATGGTTAATAAGTTGTTAATACAAAATAATGACACGCTTCAAAAGAAAACGAAATCATTAATAGATTTGAATGAATTAGAGGCGCAAGTTTTAGCTCACCCAATGGTTGAGAATGCTAAAGCATATATTACAGTTGAAGGGAGACTAAATTTTAGTATCAAACAACGAACACCAATCGGAAGAATTGTTACTAATACTAATGCGGTTTACATAGATAGGCAGGGTTCTTTAATGCCTCTGTCATCCAATTATTCGGCTAGAGTACCACTAGTTACTGGAGTATTTAATGCCGATGACACCAATAGTTTATATGAATTATTAATCTATATCTGGGGTGATGATTTTTGGAGAAAGCAAATTGTAGGTGTGCATATTTTACCAAATGATGAATACCAACTGAGAACACGTGTGGGGAATCAAAAAGTAACTTTTGGTACATTGAATAAGTTAGAGAAGAAATTTGAAAACTTAAAGGCGTTTTATTCATATGCGATGCACAATGAAACGCTCAAAAATTATAAAGAACTAAACTTAAAATACAACCAACAGGTTGTAGCAACTAAAATAGGAGTATAATGAATCGTGATGATATTGCAGTAGGCCTCGATATTGGAACCACAAAAATTGTGGCTATGATTGGTCGTAAAAATGAATACGACAAAATTGAACTTCTTGGTATTGGTAAAGCTAAAAGTTTAGGAGTTCACCGTGGAGTGGTAAATAACATTACCCAAACTATTCAATCAATTCAACAGGCCGTAGATGAGGCTATTGCTGTGTCTGGAGTAGAAATATCAGAGGCTATTGTTGGTATCGCGGGGCAGCATATTAGAAGCCTGCAACACAGCGATTACATAACGAGGCCAAATTCTGAAGAGGTAATTGATGAAAATGATTTGGAGCAATTGGAAAATCAAGTTCATAAATTGGTTATGCTCCCAGGTGAGGAAATTATTCATGTTCTACCACAAGAATTTAAAGTTGATGGTCAGGCTGAAATTAAAGAACCGATTGGTATGTACGGAGGCAGACTTGAAGCAAACTTTCACGTAGTTGTTGGTCAAGTATCGTCTATTCGAAATATAGGTAGATGCATTAAAAGTGCAGGTTTAAACCTAGCGGGTATTACGCTGGAGCCATTGGCATCTGCCGATGCTGTTTTGAGTCAAGAGGAAAAAGAAGCTGGAGTTGCTTTAATTGATATCGGTGGTGGAACAACTGATTTAGCTATTTTTAAAGATGGTATTATAAGACATACTGCAGTTATACCTTTTGGAGGTAATGTTATTACAGAGGACATTAAAGAAGGATGCTCAATTATTGAGAAGCAGGCAGAATTATTAAAAACAAAATTTGGTTCTGCATGGCCAGGAGAGAATAAAGATAACGAGATTGTTTCAATTCCAGGATTACGAGGTAGAGATCCAAAAGAAATTACGCTAAAGAATTTATCGAAAATTATTCACGCAAGAGTAGTTGAGATTATAGAACAAGTATTTGTTGAAATCAAAAATTATGGGCACGAAGAAGCTAAGAAAAAACTAATTGCAGGTATTGTGTTAACTGGTGGTGGAGCTCAGTTAAAACATATCAAGCAATTGGTAGAATATATTACAGGTATGGATACAAGAATAGGGTATCCTAACGAGCATTTAGCAGGAGATTCAGATGAGGCTATTTCAAGCCCTATGTATGCAACTGCGGTGGGATTATTAATGAAAGGTTTGAGCGCTAAAAAACGTTTGTTAGAAGAGCCTGTAGTTGAAGAGTCTATTGAGGCAACTATTGATGCAGAGTCTACTGCTGAAGAAGTTGAAACAAGTAAAGAAAAAGAAGAAGTAAAAATCGCTGTAACTAAGAAACCCTTATTTGAACGTTGGGCAGATAAGTTTCGGGACTTTCTTGATAACGCAGAATAAATTATTAAAAAACAACCTACTATTATGCCAGAAAATATGAACTCTCAATTTGGTAACATTCAGTTTGATTTACCTATCAACCAATCGAATGTTATAAAAGTAATTGGTGTAGGTGGTGGAGGTAGTAATGCCGTAAACCACATGTTAACACAAGGAATTAACGGAGTAGATTTTGTAATATGTAATACTGATGCACAGGCATTACAAAACAGTCAGGTGCCAACTAAAATTCAGTTAGGGGTTTCTTTAACAGAAGGACTTGGTGCAGGAGCAAACCCCGATGTGGGTTATGAATCTGCATTAGAAAGTGAGGTAGAAATTAAGCAAATGCTAGGAAGTAATACCAAAATGGCCTTTATTACTGCTGGTATGGGGGGTGGAACCGGAACAGGGGCAGCACCAGTAATCGCGCGATTTGCAAAAGAAATAGATTTGTTAACTATTGGTATTGTAACCATACCATTTGGCTTTGAGGGTAAAGCTAGACAAGAACAAGCTCAGAAAGGAATAGAACAATTAAGAGAATACGTAGATTCTTTAATAGTAATTAATAATAATAAACTCCGCGATGTTTATGGTAATCTCGGATTTAAAGCAGGATTCTCCAAAGCAGATGAAGTTTTGGCTACAGCCTCCCGAGGTATAGCCGAAGTAATAACACACCACTATACCCAGAATATTGATTTACGTGATGCTAAAACTGTACTGGCTAATAGTGGTACAGCTATAATGGGGTCTGCAAAGGCATCCGGTAAGAATAGAGCTGAAGAGGCCATAATGAAAGCTCTAGATTCACCATTACTAGACGATAATAAGATTACAGGAGCAAAGAATGTGTTACTGTTAATTGTGTCTGGGACTGATGAAATTACGATCGATGAAATAGGAGAGATTAACGATTATATTCAAGCAGAGGCTAAATCCGGAGTTAACATTATTATGGGTGTTGGTGAGGACGATTCATTAGGAGATGCTATTGCTGTTACAGTAATCGCCACTGGATTTAAAAAAGAGCAACAAAATCTTTTGATTCAAAAAGAACCTAAAAAAGTAATTCATGTACTCGAATCTGATCAGCAAGCAACGGTTGATTTATCCTCTTCTGAGGAGTTTATTGCGCAGACAGATGATAGAGTTATACACACATTAGAAATTGAAGAAGAGCTAGAAGATCGTGTAGTTCATGTTTTAAAAGAAGAAATTGAAGAATCACTTGATTTAATTCCTACCTCAGAATTAATAAAGAATATTGATGTTGTTTATGAAGAAGTATCACATGAGGCTATAGATGATTTTGTAATTACATCTGTAAATGATATAGAAGTGAATGATTACGAGATTGTTGAAGCATCGAAGCAAACAACGTTTGTTTTTGATGCCCCATTAGAAGTTACAAACAATGCCAATGATATAGAGGTTATTCAGCACGAAGAAATTATACCTGTAGCTTCAGAGAAAAAGGAAGAGCAACAAATTGTATTTCATTTAGGACAAATCGAAAGTACCCAAAACGATTCAATTAAAAAAGTTGTTAAAGAAACTCCTGTTGCCTCAGAAGAGGAGCCCCAATTGGTTGTAAGAACTGAAGCACCTGAGGAGCTCAAAACTGATTTAAAAGAAGAAGTCGAAGAAGATGATGTTTCACCTCTGCATTTAACTATTTCTGAATTACAAAAAAAGGCAAATGATAGGAAAGAAAAAATGAAGCAATTCAATTACAAGTTTAACAGTAAGGTAAAGCCAAGTAATATAGAGGAAATAGAGCGTGAACCTGCTTATAAAAGAATGGGTGTTGAATTGGATACTTCTCTAAAATCATCGGAATCAAATCAATCTAAAACAACCTTGAGTGTTGATGAGAATAACGATTTGCAATTTAGATCTAACAATTCTTTTTTACATGACAATGTAGATTAAAAGGTAGCCCAAAGACCCGTCTCACATCAAAAACTCGAATGTATACCACTTAGGAAAAGCGTTCGAGTTTTTTTATCTTCGCAGACTAAAATAAAGAATATTATGAGTTTACAAGCGCAAATAATGGCTAAAATGAAAGAAGCAATGAAAGCGAAAGATGCTGTTGCTTTGCAATCTCTAAGAGCCATTAAATCAGAGTTGTTATTAGCACAGACTAAAGAAGGAGCAGGCGATCTAACAGAGGAAGATGAAATTAAGTTATTGCAAAAATTAGTAAAACAACGTAAAGATAGCGCTACCCTTTTTTCTGAGCAAGGTAGAGAAGATTTGGCAGAACCAGAATTGGCTCAAGCTAAAGTGATTGCTCAATTTTTACCAGAACAAATGAGTGCTGATGAATTAGAGATGTTTATTAAAGAAGTAATTGCAAAAGTCGGAGCGAGCTCTATGAAAGATATGGGGAAAGTTATGGGTATAGCTTCTAAAGATTTAGCTGGTAAAGCTGATGGTAAAGCAATTGCTACAATAGTGAAACAATTATTATCATAAAGTATAGGCCCCGTAGTTCAACTGAATAGAATATCAGATTTCGGCTCTGAGGGTTGCAGGTTTGAATCCTGCCGGGGTCACTACTAATATATAAAAGCAAGCAAAATAAAGCTTGCTTTTTTGTTGCTGGACTTTTTTTACATCTAAAGATCTATTGAGTATAATCTATTAAATTTAATAATTATTGTACTATATTAGATGTTTCACATACCCCGCAACATTTTGGTACAAGTATTACAATCTATATATAAAAATTGGCGTCGAATAGAACTGTTTCCAGATAAACTTCCTGAAGCTCTGCAATCTGAACTTTTAATGGAGAATGTTTTTTATGCAAATCTCAACGCGCGAAACAAACGTTTTTTTGAGCATAGAGTGCTAGATTTTATGGAGACGTATACCTTTGTAGGAAGAGAAGGAGTACTAATTACTGATAGTTTAAAATTGAGAATTGCTGCTACAGCAATTCAATTAACTTTTGGTTACAGACATTATTTGTTTTATAAAATAGATACTATTGTTGTATACCCTTCTAGTTATTTCTCTCCTTTTGGAAATCAGAAACACGATGGAGAAACGAATCCAAAATATAAAGTTGTGATATTTTCTTTAGAGCATTTTGAGCAAGGAAATGCGATAGCAGATGACAATTTGAATCTTGGGTTACATGAGTTTACCCATGCCATGCATTTAAGTTTTATGGCGACCAATAATAGTAGTGCCCGATATTTTAAAAGGCATTACAGAAACTTACTTTCGTTTATGGAGAGTAGAAAAGAGCAGCGCAAACTTATTGAAGCTGGATATGTAAGAGACTATGCGTATGAAAATCAATACGAGTTTTTAGCAGTCTTAATTGAACACTTTTTTGAAACTCCAGAAGAGTTTAAAGTAAAACTTCCGGAGATATATAATCACATAAAAAAAATTCTAAGAATTCGATTCTAATATGATAATTATCATTGTTCTAACTGTTTAAAGAAGTTGGCTTTAAACTGAATTTAGAATCAAGTATCATGAAGAAAAGAATGCCCATTTCGCACATTATTACAAGGGATGTAGTAACCTTGAATTATACAGATGATGTGGTAACTGCAGAACTATTAATTAAAGAAAACAATATTAGTCTTATACCTGTAGGCTAGTGGAGCTGCTATTATTTGTACCCTTAGTTTTACAGAATTGCTAAGTATAAGTTTCGCTGATGCATTCCATGAAGGAGATGATACTGTAGATACTGTTGTTTACAATATGTTTACTATTGAGCAAGTAATGGCAAAGAATTTGGTAAGTGTAGGGTCAAGTACGCTTATTAAGGAGGTAGCAGAAATATTGAGTAAACGCGATTTTCATGCCTTGCCTGTTATTGATGGAGGTAAATTAGTAGGTATAGTAACTACAACAGATTTAATTATTTACTCGAATAATATTGATGAGTTGATAGTTATAGCGTTAAGTTATGAAAACATAATTAGCAATAAAGAATCGTTCAGTTAAGTGGTCTGTAATTTTTTGTGTTTCATTATTGAGGTCATCTAATCGAAACTGTTAGGGGTACTTTTCTTTTTAAACTATTTATTGGCTAAAGCTTTTAAATCTTTAATGGTAGCAGTAGGGTTTTCTGCTTTAAAAACGAAACTACCTGCAACTAATACATCTGCACCTGCAGTTGCTAATTTATGAGCATTTTGATCTGTTACACCACCATCAATTTCAATTAAGGTAGAAGCACCTGATTTTTCAATAAGATCTTTAAGTTGAATTACTTTTTTGTAGGTGTTCTCAATAAAGCTCTGACCGCCAAATCCTGGGTTAACACTCATTAAGCAAACAACATCAATATCTCTTATTACATCTTCTAAAACTGCTATAGGAGTGTGTGGGTTTAACGCTACTCCAGCTTTCATTCCTTCTGCTTTTATGGCTTGAAGCGTTCTATGTAAATGCGTACAAGCTTCGTAATGCACCGTTAAAATATCTGCACCAACTTTTTTAAATGTTTCGATGTACCTGTCTGGGTCAACAATCATTAAATGCACATCCATGGTTTTTTTAGCATGTCTTTGCATTGCCTGAATTACGGGCATGCCAAAAGAAATATTGGGTACAAAAACTCCGTCCATAACATCAATGTGAATCCAATCTGCTTCACTATTGTTTAACATTTCAATATCTCTTTGAATGTTGGCAAAGTCTGCTGCTAAAACTGAAGGTGCAATTAATTTTGTCATTGTTAGAAGTGCTAATTTAATTTGATGCAAAGATACGCAAGCCGACTAGAATGTAATTGTAAAACCAAAATTTTTATAAATAAAAATGCCAACCAGATAGGTTGGCATTACAACTTGAAATAGGAATTTCTTAACCTAAATAGGTTTTTAATATTTTACTTCTAGAAGTATGCTTTAATCTTCTAATAGCTTTTTCTTTTATTTGACGAACACGCTCGCGCGTTAAATCGAATGTTTCACCAATTTCTTCTAGGGTCATTGGATGAGCATCACCTAAACCAAAGTACAATTGTACAACATCAGCTTCACGTGGAGTTAATGTTTCTAAGGCACGAATAATTTCAATTTTTAAAGAATCGTGTAACAAGGTTTTATCTGGATTTGGAGACTCTCCTGTATTTAATACATCGTACAGGTTTGAATCTTCACCTTGAATTAATGGAGCATCCATAGATACGTGACGACCTGAATTTTTCATTGATTCTTTTACATCAGAAATGGTCATATCTAATTTCTTAGCAATTTCTTCTGCAGATGGAGGACGCTCATTTTCTTGCTCTAAAAAAGCGTACATTTTATTGATTTTATTGATAGAACCAATTTTGTTTAATGGTAAACGTACAATTCTAGATTGTTCTGCTAATGCTTGCAATATAGATTGACGAATCCACCATACAGCATATGAAATAAATTTAAAACCACGAGTTTCATCAAAACGTTTAGCGGCTTTAATCAATCCCAAGTTTCCTTCGTTAATCAAGTCTGGTAATGTTAATCCTTGGTTTTGGTATTGTTTAGCTACAGAAACCACAAAACGCAAATTCGCTTTTGTTAATTTTTCTAATGCTACTTGATCTCCAGCTTTGATTCGTTGTGCTAATTCAACTTCCTCATCGGCTGTAATCAAATCTACCTTTCCAATTTCTTGTAAATACTTGTCTAATGAAGCGGTTTCTCTATTGGTAACCTGCTTGGTGATTTTAAGTTGTCTCATTTACTAATTTTTTTCTGTCAATTATATATACGTGCGTAAAGAAAGTTTTGTTACAAAATGTCATAAAAAAACCTCGAAAAATTTTCCGAGGTTTTATAACTATCTAAAAAAGAACTATTTAATTAATCTCTTTTTTTATCACGATTACGATTGTCTTTTCTGTTATCGCGTCCGTTATTTCTGCTATTATCTCTAGGTGGTCTTGCTACATAACCTTCAGGTTTTGGTAATAAGGCTTTTCTAGAAACTTTTTCTTTACGAGTTCTTGGGTCAACACCAAAGTATTTTACATCAAATACATCACCCATATTTACAACATCAGTAACATTTTCTGTACGTTCCCAAGCTAATTCGCTAACGTGTAATAATACTTCATTACCTGGAGCTTCCATATATTCTACAACAGCACCAAAATCAAGCATCTTAATTACTTTAACTTCGTAAACACTTCCTTTTTCTGGCTTGAACGTAATAGAATCAATTTTAGCTAATACAGCATCGATACCTTCTTGAGAAGTACCTAAGATTTCAACAATTCCTTCTTCGGTTTCTTCGTCTTCGTTAATAACGATTGTTGTATTTGTTTCTTTTTGTAATTCTTGAATTACTTTACCACCTGGGCCAATTAACGCACCAATATAGTCTCCAGGAATAACTCTTGTTACCATTCTTGGAGCGTGTGATTTTACATCTGCATTTGGCTCAGCAATTGTATCTGTTAACTTCTCTAAGATATGTAAACGACCTTCTCTTGCTTGTTCTAAGGCTTGTACTAAAACATCGTAAGAAAGACCTTTTATCTTAATATCCATTTGACAAGCAGTAATACCATCAGCAGTACCAGTTACTTTAAAGTCCATATCACCTAGGTGATCCTCATCTCCTAAGATATCGGATAATACGGCAAAGTTTCCTGTTTCTTCATCTGAGATTAATCCCATTGCAATACCAGAAACAGGTTTCTTTAATTGCACACCAGCATCCATTAATGCCATAGTACCAGAGCATACAGTAGCCATAGAAGAAGAACCATTAGATTCTAAAACTTCACTTACTACACGAACTGTATATGGGCAATCATCAGGAACCATTCCTTTTAATGCGCGTTGTGCAAGGTTTCCATGACCAACCTCTCTACGTGAAGTACCTCTTAGAGGTCTTGCTTCTCCTGTTGAGAAAGGAGGGAAGTTATAATGTAAATAGAATGTTTCTTCACCTTGGTAACTTGGCATATCAATTTGATTGGCCTCTCTTGAAGTACCTAAAGTTACAGTAGCTAATGCCTGAGTTTCACCACGCGTAAAGATTGAAGAGCCATGTGTAGATGGTAAATAATCAACTTCACACCAAATCGGACGAATTTCAGTCGTTTTTCTACCGTCTAAACGCAACCCTTCGTTAAGTGTAAGATTGCGAATCGCATTCTTTTGTGTTTTACTGTAGTATTTAGAGATCAATCCTCCAAACTCTTCAACTTCTTCTTCTGAGAATGTAGCTACTAATTCTTCTTTAATTTCAGAAAATGCAGCACCTCTTTCGTGTTTAGAACTTCCTTGTTTTGCTACTTCATAAATTTTGTCGTAAGCAAAATTGTTAATTCTTTCAGCTAATTCATCATTGGTTACTTCAGGTTCGTACTCACGAGTTTCTTTTTTACCAAATGCTTCAGCTAATTTGCGTTGAGCAACACATTGTACTTTAATTGCTTCGTGTGCAAAACGAATAGCATCAGCCATTTCTTGTTCGCTACACTCATCCATTTCTCCTTCAACCATCATAACAGAATCTTCTGATGCACCTACCATCATATCAATATCTGCTTGCTCTAATTGCGCTCTATTAGGGTTAATAATAAATTCGCCATTTACTCTTGCTACTCTTACTTCAGAAATTGGAGTTTCAAAAGGAATGTCACTTAATTGAATGGCAGCAGATGCAGCTAAACCAGCTAATGCATCAGGCATTACATTTTCGTCATGCGACATTAATTGAATCATTACCTGTGTTTCTGCGTGGTAATCTTTTGGGAAAAGAGGTCTTAAACAACGGTCTACTAAACGCATTGTTAAGATTTCTTCTGTACTAGGTCTAGCTTCTCTTTTAAAGAAACCACCAGGGTATCTACCTGCTGCGGCAAATTTTTCTCTATAATCTACTGTTAAGGGTAAGAAGTCTACATCAGCAGCATCGTAGTTAGAAACTACGGTACATAGCAACATAGCATTCCCCATTTGAACAACAACCGAACCATGCGCTTGTTTTGCAAGCTTTCCTGTTTCGATAGAAATTTCTCTTCCATCACCAAGGTCTACGACCTCACGATAAACTTTTGGAATCATAAATGTTTTTAATTTTAAATTAAACTAATTGGTTTGTTGTTGTGTTGTGTTGGTTTACCAATGAAAAGTTTAACTTACTTTTTTTGAATTCACTAAGAGTAGAAATAAAAAAAGAGGCGCATAGCCTCTTCTCGATTATTTTCTTAATCCTAATTCCTTCACAATTGCACGGTACCTTAAGATGTCATTTTTCATTAAATAATCTAAAAGACTTCTTCTTTTACCTACTAATTTAACTAGAGAACGCTCAGTGTTAAAATCTTTGTGATTGTTTTTTAAGTGCCCTGTTAAATGATTAATACGATACGTAAATAATGCAATTTGTCCTTCTGTAGAACCTGTGTCTGTTGCTGATTTACCATGCTTGGCAAAAATTTCAGCTTTTTTTTCTTTTGTTAAATACATGCTAACATTAAATTTTAATAATTGTTATGTAATTTATTTGATTCTTTAATCAAGGCGCAAAGATAAGATTAATAAAAAGATTAACAATATATATTTGAATAATTTAATATTGATTTAGTTCTTGTTCAAGTGATATGAAGATTTCTGAGGTAGGAGAATTTTAAATTGGGTTGTTCTATAATTGATTAAACCTTTTAATTAAGTACGAGTCACAATAGTATAAAAACAACTCAAAATTATAATTTTATGAAAAGAGCATTTTTAAAAGCAGGACTATTTTTAGCAGTATTAACTTTTATAGCCTGTGATGAGACCGACACACCAACTGAAATTTCTGAACCTGTTTCAACTGAAGATATTAGTGCCATAGAGGCAATTGATATTGCAGTTGAAGAAGTAAATATTCAAGTAGAACAAGCTTATTTAGAAGAGGAGGAACCACTGGTTACTACAAGAGGTGGTGGTAATGACTTTTTTCCTGAGTGTTTGACTAAAACTGTTGTAAGAACTAATAATAGTAAGATTATTACTCTAGACTTTGGTGATGGTTGCGAAGTAAGAGGACATTTTATTGCGGGTGTTCTGATAATGGAGTATAATAAAAATAGAGAAGAGCAAACCAAAACTATTACTGTTACTTATGATGGATATCGTATAGATAATAAATTAATAGAAGGTGCTCAAAGTATATTACGAGAAAAAGAAAATCAAAACGGTAATCCACAATCAACAGCTGATTTTGATATTATGGTAACCTGGGATAATGGTGATACTGCAAGTAGAGTAGGTAACAAGGTGAGAGAGTGGATTGAAGGAGTAGGTTCTGGAAATTGGGGCGATAATGTTTATGAAATCACCGGTAATTGGACTACAGTAAGACGAAATGGAACTATTATTACGGGTGAAGTAATAGTACCTTTAAGGAGAGAATTATCATGTAGATTTTTAGTAAGTGGAGAAATTGCTTTGACTAAAAATAATAGAAGTGGAATTTTAAATTATGGACAAGGTGAATGCGATAATATGGCAACTTTAACACTGGATGACGGAACTGTTGTCGAAATTACTCTAGGATAGTTTAGTTTAATACATATTTCAAACAGTGGTAGTTAAGGAGGTTTTGCGACCTCCTTTTTTTAATCAATATATGGTAAGAGTATATTCATTTTTACTTCTCCTTCAAACTTTTTAATTAGTTTATTGTCTTTTGAAAATATTAGAATACTTGGGGCAGAATTAACTTCAAATTTATCATCGAATGTTACTCTACTATCTTGAAGAAAGATACAGTTGTTTTTGTTGAAGTTGTATTTTTCTTTAAAAGCAGCAATAGCATTCATTTCTTCAAATGACACAAAAATCATTTGCAAGTTTTTATATAACTCAGGATTAGAATTCATTCTTCTTGAAAGCCATTTTGCTTGTTTTTGGCAATGGTTACACTCAGAATTGAAGTAGAAGAATAATTTCTTTAGAGAGTTACTTATACTATCCCTAACAAAAGGTTCTTTGTTGAGTTTATAAAAAGTAAAATACGGAATAGTATTAGCTCCTTCTTCTGATTGGGGATATACCTCCATTGAACAAGCCATCAACACAATTGCTAAAACTATTCTGTATAGTTTCATTTGATTAGGCTCTTATCGGTTGGTTTAAGATAAGATCTATGTATTTATTTACCTCTTTCTTTAGGTCTTTACGCTCTATAATTTTGTCTAAGAAACCATGTTCTAATAAAAATTCAGCAGTTTGAAAACCTTCTGGTAATTCTTGTCCAGTTGTATCTCTTACAACACGAGGTCCAGCAAAACCAATTAAAGCACCAGGCTCAGAAATATTAATGTCTCCTAACATTGCAAAAGATGCTGTTGTACCACCTGTAGTTGGATCTGTGCATAAAGAAATATAAGGAATCCTTGCATCTGCTAATTGTGCTAGTTTGGCAGATGTTTTTGCCAACTGCATTAAAGATAAAGCGGCTTCCATCATACGGGCTCCACCAGATTTTGAGATGATCATAAAAGGAGTTTGATGCTTTAAGGCATAGTCTGCTGCTCTAGCAATTTTCTCACCAACAACACTACCCATTGAACCTCCAATAAAAGAAAAATCCATAGCGGCTACAACTAAGTCGTTACCATAAGATTTGCCGACAGCGGTTCTTACTGCATCTTTTAATTGTGTCTTTTCTTGAGCAGCTTTAAGACGATCTGGATATTTTTTTGTATCAACAAACTTCAATGGATCTTTAGAGCTTAAATCTGAATCTAGCTCTTTGAATTTGTTATCGTCAAATAATATTTCAAAGTATTCTTTACTACCAATTCTTGTATGGTATCCATCTTCTGGACTCACATAAAAATTTTCTCTTAATTCATCGGCATCAACTATTTTACCACTAGGTGTTTTATGCCACAACCCCTTTGGTACATCTTTCTTTTCTTCGGTAGGTGTTTGAATTCCTTTATCTTTTCTTTTAAACCAAGACGACATATGATCGAATTTTTAAATTAAAGTGGATGCAAGTTACTAAAAAAAAGTAAAGAGGAACTAAATTTAGTTCCTCTTTACTTTATAAATAATTGTCTTAAAAACAGGTGTTTACAAGGTGTTTACATTGTTTAAATCTTCAAAAGCTTGTTTTAAACGCGCTTTAAAAGTCAATTCACCTTTACGCAACCAATTTCTTGGGTCGTAATATTTTTTGTTAGGTGAGTCTGCACCTTCTGGATTTCCAATTTGAGATTTTAAGTACTCAGCATTTTCTCCAAAGAAATCTCTGACACCTGTTGCAAATCCATATTGTAAATCAGTATCGATATTCATTTTAATAACACCGTAACCAATTGCTTCTCTAATTTCTTCTAGTGTAGAACCAGAACCTCCATGGAATACGAAGTCAATTGTGTTGTGTTCTACATTGTATTTTTCTGAAATGAACTCTTGCGAATTCTTTAAGATTTTTGGCGTTAATTTTACATTACCTGGTTTGTAAACTCCATGTACGTTGCCAAAAGCAGCAGCAATGGTAAACTGTGGGCTTACTTTTAACAGCTCTTCGTATGCATAAGCAACTTCTTCTGGCTGTGTGTATAATTTAGAAACATCAACATCAGAATTATCTACACCATCTTCTTCACCACCTGTAATACCTAATTCTATTTCTAAAGTCATACCCATTTTACTCATTCGCTTTAAGTACTCTTTACAAATTTCAATATTTTCTTCTAAAGGTTCTTCAGATAAGTCAATCATATGAGAACTGTATAGTGGTTTACCTGTTTCTGCAAAATGTTGTTCACTCGCATCTAATAAACCATCTATCCATGGTAATAATTTTTTAGCACAATGGTCTGTATGTAAAATTACAGGTACTCCATAAGCTTCTGCTATTAAATGTACGTGCTTTGCACCAGCTATAGCACCAGCAATCGCAGCTTTTTGACCATCGTTAGATAACCCTTTACCAGCATTAAATTGTGCACCACCATTAGAAAATTGGATAATAACTGGAGCGTTTAATTCTTTTGCAGTTTCTAATACTCCGTTTATTGTGTTTGATCCAATAACATTAACCGCTGGTAAAGCAAAGTTCTTTTCTTTGGCTAGTTTAAAAATTTCTTGAACTTCTGCTCCGGTTGCAACTCCGGCTTTGATATTGTAACTCATGTTGTTTTGTGTTAAAAATTGTTTTGCAAAATTAACAAAACTTGACAGATTAACACTCTATTGCGGAGTTGTTGTGTGTTAAACTTAAAAAATAATTGATATTTGAATTATACGCGTTATTTGCAGGTAATATTGCATAATTACCTCTATTTTGTTGCAAATATTAAAATGGATAATTGATGCCTATATTATATACGGCACTACCAAAGTTATAGTTTGTAAACCATTTACTACCATTAGGTTGATAAGGTTCGTATGTTTTAAAACCAATATCCAATCGCACTACTAAAAAGTTAAAATCATAACGGACACCAAAACCTGTGCCCACGGCTATATCTGCCAATGATTTAAGACCTGTAAACTTACCTTCGTCTTCAATTAAATCTGAATCAGTAATATCCCAAATGTTTCCTGCATCCATAAAAAGAGCACCTTTAAAACTGTTAATTAGTTTGAATCGATATTCAAAACTTGTTAAAAATTTCATACTACCTACATTATATTCTAGACCCGTATTTGTACCACCAGGACCAAGGTCATAAATTTTCCAAGCACGAATATCATTCGCTCCACCTGCAAAGTAACTTCTACTAAAAGGTAAATCATCTGAATTTCCGTATGGTATTGCAATTCCTAGAAAAGTACGAAGAGCTAGCATATGATCTGTAGATCTACCCCAGAATTTTTTGTATTCTAAATCTGTTTTTATGTATTGAGCTACTGGAATACCTAGAACTTCCTTTTTACCTCCATCTTCAGGTTTTTTAATAAAGGCCGTTGTTAATGCTCCGGCCGATGCTATTCTTGCTCTAAAGAATGAAAAATTCGCATCGTTAAAATTTTCTCTATTATTATATGTGAATTCATATGAAATTAAAGGAACTAAAACATTCTCTGTAATAATATTGTATTGTGCCTGAATATTTTGAGTGTCGTTAAACTCGTTAGGGTGTGTGTTCTCAAAACTATTGGTTGGTTCTAAAACATAATCAATAAATGGTTCTGGAATTAGTTCCCCATTTTCATCATAATACTCTGGTGGTATTGGAGAAGTTTCATCTATTGAATCTGCTATTTCAACCAAATCATTGTACTCTGATCGATAAATATTAAAGTAAGAACTAACATTTAAGTTTTTTATAAACTGTGCATTAAGTAAATCTAATCTGTGCGAATTGGTTTTGGTTGAACGCCAATTGTAATTCATGATACCGGTAAAGAGTTGTTTGTCTAATCCAATATTTTTTTGAAAACTTGTACCAAGTGTAAATTGAGTTTGAGGTAACATTTTTTTAGAAATAAACTTTTCTAAATTTACGGGAAATAAAATTCTAGGAATATCTAAAGAAACGTCTCCACCAAATTCCCATGCATTAAAAAATGACTTATCGGTATCTGCAGCATCAGTAGAATTAAAAAATGATCCCTGGACAGAAAATTGCAAGTTACTGGCGTCTTTAAAAATATTTCTTGTCATTAGAGATATTTTACCAGATACTCCAAGTTGTTTGATGTTTGAATGAGTTAATTCTGTATCTAAAGCAAGTGAATACTTTTTAAGTGGTGTTAAATAAATATTGGCTTCAAGATTTGTTGAGTCGATTTCTTCATATTTAATATTTACCAATCTAAAGTTTTTTAGACGCCTTATATTCGTTCTTGTTAGGTCTGTATGAATATCACTATAAACACTTTCTGGTTCAGTAAATAAAAACTTATTAAAATATTTTGGATTGTATTCTAATAGATCATGAGATAGATAGGTGTAACCATCTTTTTCATTAGAATAACTGTATGGCCGATCTTTATCTTTAAATGTATAATCGGTAAAAACATTTACTTTTTTTATACGCTGAATATAATAAGGGGTAGTAACTAGAGTATCATTTTTAGTAACAATCCTATTATTTACAAACATTTTAATATCTGACTTGTAATTATTGGATGTAGAATCTCCTTCAAATGTTATAGAGCTTTTATTAAAATGGTAAACTCCAGAGTTTCTATAAAGTTTTGTAATTCTATCGGCTTCATCTTCAAAAGTGTATAAATTAAAATCTTCCCCATTTTTAATTAATGAATTTATAATATCATTCTTAAAAATTGAATCAAGAATATGAGATTTTATATAATGACTAACACTATCAATTTTAAATATGGTATCAGTACTAATGTCGTATACTACTTGAGCTTTTTTCTTAGGATCGTTAAACTCTTGCTCATAAGAAACTTTGGCTCTAAAATACCCTCGGTTTTTAAATTCTTCTTGAAGGTTTAAGGCTGTTTTACGAGATTTTATAGTATCTAAAATTACTGGTGCCTCTCCTTTTTTAAAGAACCATTGGTTCAAGTTATACCTGCTTCTTCTGTAGGCTCTAGCTTGTTTCTCAGAAAAAATTGCAACCATAGTAGCTTCTCTCCCCGGCAGCGAATCTTTCCAAACTTCATAAGGATTTAGAAAATCTTTATTTCCTAAGTTGTAAAAGTGTAAACTCAATGGTACTCCTAATGTACTTCTATTAGGGCGTTGTATGACGTAATCTTTGAGTCCGTTATTAAATTTATTTTTACTGTTTACAGTTACGGTATTCTTGGTAAGAAGATATTCGTTGTCTGCTACATATTTAATCGTATTACAAGATGAAAGTATAATAAAAAAAACACCCAGAAATAAGATTCGTATTGAGCAGTTGGTTTTCAATAAATAAGAGTTTTATATTTGCTCAAAAATAACACTTTATAATGTTATCCAAAAGTCAAATCAAGTTAATAAAAAGTTTATATCAAAAAAAATACCGAGTTAAAAATAGCTTGTTTTTGGTAGAAGGAATCAAAGGTGTAAACGAGTTTTTAAACTCATCTTTTCAATTAGAAAATTTATTTGCAACTGAGCAATACCTTCAATCTTATAATGGGACAAAAGGTGAAATTATTACTGATGAAGAACTGAAAAAAGTGAGTCAGTTAAAAAGTCCGAATGAAGTGTTGGCGATTTTTAAAATTCCAGAAAAATCTACAATCGATTTAAATACGTTTAGTGTTGTGTTAGATGGGATTAATGATCCCGGAAATTTGGGAACAATTATAAGAATGTGCGACTGGTTTGGAGTTGAACAGTTGATTTGTTCAAAAGATACTGTAGATTGCTTTAATGCGAAAGTTGTACAAGCGACTATGGGGTCTTTGGCTAGAGTGCGGATCGTATATGCTGATTTAATGTCTTTTCTTGACAAAACAGAATTGCCTTCATATGTTACAATAATGGATGGTAAAAATGTGTATGCTTCTCAATTACCTGAAAAGGCTAACCTTATTATGGGAAATGAAGCACATGGAGTGAGTAGTGAGATTCTTGAAAAAATAGAAAAGTCGTTAACCATTCCTCAATTTGGATTGGGTAAAACTGAGAGCTTAAATGTGGCGACTGCCACGGCAATTTTACTTAGTGAATTTAAACGTAGCTAGTGGAAAGCTAGATTTATAAAAACACCTCTTGTTCCAAAATAATCAATAGGACCAGTCCATGGACTATTAGGATCGTTATCGTAAACAAGTTCGTTATTTATAGCGAATGTACCTCTTATGGAAGGAGAAAAAACGAAATAAGGTAGGTAAATATCCATGCCTAAACCAATCTCATAACTAAAGTTACTAGATTTCATTCTAAACTCCCCACTTGAATTGTCATCAGGATTTTTTTCATTGCTCGAGAAATTATAATCATAAGCAAAACCACCAATAAGATAAGGTCTAATATTGCCCATTCGATTGGTGTTTAATTTTAGTAGCAAAGGAATATGCAAATAAGTAGCTCCTATTTTACGAATACTGTCTCGCTCTCCACCCGGAATGTTTGTGAAAGCAAGTGTCTTGGTATTACTCGATAACCCCGGTTCAATTCTAAGTGTTACATTTTTATGCATTCGCCATCCACCAATTAAACCAACGTTAAAACCAACGCTAGGTTCAACTTCTATGTAAGTATCTGGAGTAGTATATTCTATTTTTAAAGACTTGTTGTTAAGTCCTAAATAATAACCCCAATGTATTTTTTTATTATCAAATTTCGTTTGATATTCTATTACCTCTTTTTGCGCATTTGCGCTCCAAGAACCAATAATAAGACTCATTAAAACTAGTAGGGTTAAATTTCTCATAATTATTTAGTAGCAGTATAAATGGTTGCTACACCAAATGTTTGGGGATTATTTTGCACTTCTTTAAACCCAATTTTGCGTAAAATATTGTTGAGGGCTTCACCATGTGGAAAATGAGCGGCAGATTCAGACAAATATGAATAAGCAGATTGTTCTTTAGAAAATAATTTTCCAAGTAATGGTAACACATTGTTACAATGGAAATGGTAAAACTGTTTAAACGGAGGTTTAGTAGGCACAGAGGTTTCAAGAATAATGAACAATCCATTTGGTTTTAATACTCTCAGTATTTCCGACAACCCTTTTTCTAAGGTCTCAAAATTTCTAACTCCAAAAGAAACTGTAATGGCATCAAAACTACTATCTTCAAAAGGTAGGTTTTCAGAATCGCCAACTACCATTTCTATGCGCTCATCCAACCCTTCTTTTGCTATTTTTTCTTTTCCAACAGCCAACATTCCTGCTGAAATGTCTAAGCCAATTATTTTGGCGGCATTGGTGTTTTTTGCAAAATTAATTGCCAAGTCACCTGTGCCAGTGGCAATATCTAAAACATTATTTGCCTCACTTTCTCTAACAAGTTTAACAACCTTTTTACGCCATTTTACATCTATTCCAAAAGAAATCATACGATTTAAACCATCGTAATTTTCTGAAATATTATCGAACATTTGAGCAACTTGCTCTTTCTTGCCAAGATCAGAATCTTTATAGGGTGTGATTTCTTTTGCCATATTATCCGTTAATAGCCACTACTGACTCAATTTTATTAGGTATCATTTGCTTAAGCATTGTTTCTATACCACTTTTTAATGTAAGAGTAGAGGAAGGGCAGCCACTACAAGCACCTTGTAAAACAACTTCTACTACCTTGTTATCTGCATTATAAGAGGCAAACTGAATATTACCGCCATCAGATGCAACAGCAGGTCGAACATACTCTTCTAAAATACTAATGATTTTTTGAGAAGTTTCATCTAAATTAGAAATGTCAGAAATGTTTGATTTTTCTTCAACAGCTTTGGCAGACTCTTTAACAAGAACATTGCCATCTGCAATATAATTTCTAATAAAACTTCTTACATCCGCAGTAACCTGTGGCCACTCTGCAACTTCAAATTTAGTGATAGAAATATAGTTTTCTGAGATAAAGACTTCCTTTACAAATGGTAGTTTAAATAACTCAATTGCAATAGGCGCATCTTTGGCTTCATCAATATTTTTGAATTCGTAAGATTTAGAAGTTAATCTTTTATTAGAAACAAATTTTTGAACAGCAGGATTAGGTGTGGTTTCAGCATACACTTCAATAGCTGTCTTTTTTCCTGTTTTTTCTTCATCATTAATAATTACACCACCTTCTTTAAGGTAGGCTTCAATTTGTTCTCGAACTTCATTTTGTACATCTTCCCAAGCAACTATATCAAAACGCTCTATTGCAATAAAATTGGCAGTTACATATATCTTCTTAACAAAAGGTAAATAAAACAATTGTTGCGCAAGCTGTGAATTTTTTGCTTCGTCAATATTATTATATTCATAACTACCATTAACCGAAATCTGTTCACTAGTAAATTTTAAGATTGCAGGATTGGCTGTTGATACTATTTGAACCGTCGTACTCATATCAAAAATTTTGTGCAAAAGTACTAAATCTATCGCTATCAATTTTGGTATATTTGTCCAAATTACAATCAGTCAAACTTAGCGGTAGATAGTTCTAAGTTTAGAATTTTCTATTATTCCTAATATTTGTTAATATAATGGCGTTTGGCAAATTAAAGGTGTTACTCAAAGTTTTTTGAGTCAAGTCAAGTGCATATATTCGATAGGTTTGTTAAGTTGATAACTTCTATAGATCCTCAATCTGGTTGGGAGATTATTTATATTGGTGAAATTTTACCATCATTAGATTATTAGTTTACGGCAGAATTAGCGATAGAGATGGAAACCTGCGCAGCAGAAGGGGGCATTTTAGTTTGATAAGACGATAAAAGTTTAGGATAATAATTAAACCTTTTATATAAAATAAAAGTCTTAATATGCATATTCAGACTTTTTATATTTATAGATGAAAACCCTACAGCTTAACTTGCTATTATTTAGATGTTTATGCTTTTTATTCATATCGTTTAATGCGAGTGCTCAATTGAGTAACACGCACTTTATTCCACCATTAACTGCAGCTGACGAGACTTCTTCTCAACCTGGAGGACAATATATTTATATTTCTACTCCAAGTACAGCAATGATTGAATATACCATTAAACCGCTTGGTCAACCAAGCACCTCTTGGATTACGGGTTTGGTTTCTAATACAACACCGCAAGAAGTTTTTGTTGGAAATGGATTTGGGCAGTTGTTTGTAGATCCTAGCACAACTAGTACCGTGCAAAATGACAAAGGATATTTTGTTGAAGCGAACTCTCAAATTTATGTATCGGTTCGTGTAGTCAGTGCAAATGGGGCTCAAGCAGGTGCTTTGGTTAGCAAGGGTAATGCAGCTTTAGGTTATGAATTTAGAATAGGAGCTTATACCAATGAAAATGGAACATCTAATTATTTAAGTTTTGCTTCTATTTTGGCTACTGAAGATAATACTATTGTTGAAATATCTGATATTTCTAATAGCACAGAGGTTGATAATTTTACTGGTATTTTCCCTTTGAACCTTGTGTTAGATGAAGGTGAGACTTATACAATTGCCATGAATAGTTTTTCGACTTCATTCCCTACTAATAATAAAGATGGTTTAATTGGAGGCTTGATCCAATCTGATAAACCTATTGTGGTAAATAGTGGATCGGCTAATGGAAGTTTTCATAACGGAAATTCGAGAGATTATGGTTTTGATCAGATTACAGGTGCCAATAAAATTGGAGATGAGTACATTTTAGTAAAAGGGGATGGAAATGATAACTGGGAGAACGTATTGGTTGTTGGACATTATGATAATACGGATATCTCAATTAATGGAAACTTTGAAACAACGATTAATGCTGGAGATTATTATTTAATAGAAGGAGATCGTTATTCTTCTAATGGAAATATGTTTGTTAATACTTCACAAAATGTTTTTGTTTATCAAGGCATTGGAGCCACCAATGGAGAAGCCAATCAAGGAATGTTTTTTGTGCCTCCTCTAAGTTGTGAAACTCGCGGAATCTTAGATAACATTGCTCAAATAGATGATATTGGAAGCACTAATTTCGATGGTGGAATTACAATTGTATCCGATGTTGGAGCAACAATAACTATTAATGGGTCACCAATTAGTTCATTTAATACTTTTGGTCCTTTTTCCGTAACAGGTAATCTAAATTATGAAACATATAAAGTACTTGATTTAACAGGTAATATTACTGTGCAAACAACGGGAGAATTGTACTGTAGTTATTTTAATTATGACGGAGCTGCAAGTTCTGGAGGATTTTACTCTGGATTTCCAACTGCTCCAGAAATTAATTTCGATACAGCTTTTGTAACCTTAGGAAATTGTATTCCTAATGTTGAACTGGAAGTAGGTAACGATTCTAGTTTTGATAGTGTAGAATGGTTTTTTGATGATGGTACCGGGTATGTTTCAACTGGAAATACGGGCTTAACACACACCCCAACGCTACCTGGAAATTATAAATTAGTCGGTTATTTAAACTGCTCAGGATTAGTGTTAGAATCTCAAGAAGTGCCTGTGAGTATTTGTCCTGATGATACAGATAATGATGGTATTCCAGACAATATTGATATTGATAATGATAACGATGGTATATTAAATTGTATTGAGTCTAATGGGAATCAAATTATAGATTTAACTGATCCTTTAACCGGAACAATTCCTGTAGGAGGATATACCTATTCAGGAAATATACAGACGGTCGGTAATACTTCTGCCACTCCTATAGCTGGAAATAATTTAGGGCTTTTCGTTTCTACTATTCCTTCAAATTTAGGGACCACAGAATCAAGTGTTGAGTATCAATTACAATTCAATAATCCGTTGCATTTAGAATTAACTTACGCTCCAGATAATTCTATTGGAGGCGATTTAGATGATTTAGAAGAATTTCAAATTCAAGTGCCGTCTGATAGAACTATAACACTTGAAGATCCTGATGATCAATTGTTGGTGGATACCAATTATGATGGTGTGTATGAAACAGGAATTACTCAAATTTCTGGTTTTGATATTCGAGTTAAATTAAATGGAACCTCAATAGCTTTTGGTAGTACCACATTTAGATTTAGAGCAAATACAGTTACAGAAATTTCTATAAAACATATTAATTTATCAGATACATCCTCTAATGAAGCCGCTTTTCAATTAACAGCAACCTGCCTTCCATTGGATTCAGATTTAGATGGCATTGAAGATGCTTTTGATCTGGATGCTGAGAATGATGGTATACCCGACACCTATGAATTCTTTGGAGTTTATTATCCTTTAAGTGGAGTAGATGTAAACCAAGATGGACTTGACGATATATTTCCTGCAGTTAATGTTGGAGATGATTTTGATGGAGATGTAATACCGAATTATTTAGATATCGATAGTGATAATGATGGAATATACGATTTGTATGAATCTGGTGGTCATGGTTCTCATTTATCTGATACGGATTGGGACGGTGTTGTGGACTCGCCTGTTGTTGGAACGAATGGGTTAGTAGATTTAGCAGAAACCACTCCTGACAGCGGTATAATAGATTATTCAGTCTTAGATTCGGATGGTGATGCCGCTTTTGATTTTATAGATTCTGATAGTGATGGAGATGAATGTCCTGATGTGAATGAAGCAGGATTTTCTGATGCTAATGAAGATTTGTTTTTAGGAGATGTACCTCCCTTGGTAAATACCTTAGGTAAAGTAACAAATGCTTCTGATGGTTACACTTTACCAAATACAGATTATGCAACTGCCGCCCTAATAGACATTTTACAGCAACCTGAAAATCAAAATGGTTGTAATGGTTTGTCAGTTCAGTTTGATATAGATGTACCTACAGCAGAAACTTTTCAATGGGAAGAATCCTTGGACGGGGGTGTTAATTGGAATACCTTAACTAACGGAGGTAATTATAGTGGGACACAAACCTCAAGTTTAATGGTTTCTAATTTGGTTATGACCGATACAGGGAAGCAATATCGTGTGTTTTTAACAAGAACAGGTAATTCGTGTGGCTTATACTCTAATCCTGCAACCATAGAAGTATTTGAACAGCCTACAGCAAATATGCCACCACCTATCATTTTATGTGATGATAACAATGATGGTAATATGTTATTTGATTTAACAATTCAAACTGCATTGATAAATGCAACTCCAGGAATGACCGTTACGTACCACGAAACTATGTTAGAAGCAGATAGTGGTGCAAACCCTATCACAACCTATACTGGTGCTGGGGGAATTTCTATTTATGCAAGAGTAAGTAACGATTTAAATATTGGATGTTATACTACAACATCTTTTGGCCTAGAATTGTATGATTCTCCTTTTCCAACAGATAGTGCAACTATAACTCCTTTGCAGATGTGTGATGATGTAAGTGTAGGTGCAATAGACGATGGTTTTGTAATTACTGATTTAACTCAAAAAGAGATTGAGATTTTAAATGGTCAGTCAAACACTACTTTTAATCTTTCATATTACACAGATAGTGGTTTTGTTAATTTGATTATAGATCCAATAAATTTTCAAAACACGGTTGCTGGTGGTCAAACAATTTATGTGCAAATGGAAAACATAAATGAAACTAGTTGTGTAGCTACAACTTCTTTTGAGCTTGACATATTTGAACAGCCTGCAGCAAATATGCCTCCACCTATTATTTTATGTGACGATAATAATGATGGTAGTATGCTTTTTGATTTAACAGTTCAAGATGCATTTATAAATTCTACTCCAGGTATGACCGTTACATACCACCTTACAATGCCAGAAGCAGATAGCGGTGCAAACCCTATCACAACCTATACTGGTGTTGGGGGAATTTCTATTTATGCAAGAGTAAGTAACGATTTATATTCGCTATGTTATGCTACTACAAGTTTTGGATTGGAATTATATGAAAGTCCTTTTCCTGCAGATGCTTCGGTTATTACGCCGATTGAAGAATGCGATAATACAAGTTTTGGATCAGATACAGATGGAATTATTACGGTAGATTTAACTCAAAAGTCTAACGAAATTTTAAACGGACAAAATGCCTTAGATTTTACTTTAACTTATTTTACTGATGCAGGTTATTTAAATCAAATTCCAAATCCTTCAAGTTATTCAAATTCTAGTTTTTCAGGAGGACATACAATTTTTGTTAGAATGAATAATAATTTGGAGCCTAATTGTTTTGCTGATACTTCTTTTGAATTGGTTGTTTTCGAATTGCCAACTTTGAGTTCTGGGCCATATATATTAGAACAGTGTGATGATGATTTTGATGGGTTTAACATATTTAATTTGACCGAAATTAATGAGGAAATCATTAACAATATTACTGATGAGACTTTTACATATTATGAGTCTAATGCTGATGCTTTATCTGGTTCAGATCCAATAACAAATGAGTTAACATACCAAAATAAAACAGTTAATGTAGATGCAGATGTTTGGGTTAGAGTAGAAAATTCTGATGGATGTTTTAGAGTTGTGCAAATTGAACTAGTTGTTAAACCATCGGCAATCCCAAGTAACTTCTTAGAGACTTTTTATGCTTGCGATGATGGAGTAGATACTAGTGATGACATTGCTACATTTGATTTTAGCAGTGTTACTGCACAAATTGAAGCTATATTTCCTATAGATATTACAGTTCATTATTATGAGAATGAAGCAGATGCTACAAGTGAGGTAAATGAAATACCTGATCCCTCAAACTATATGAATACAAGTAGTCCAGGTGTGCAGGAGATTTGGGTGAGAGCAGATAGTGAGGTCGGTAATGACTGTTTAGGTAACGGACATCATGTTACATTAATTGTAGAGCCTGTGCCTCAGTTTGAGGTGATACCTGAAGCAACAGTGTGTTTAAATCTCCCACCAATTACTTTAGAGACGTTTAATGCTATTGGAGTTTATGACTATGAATGGGCCAATGAAGTGGGAGCAGTTATTAGTACAGACCCAACAGCAGAGGTTAGCTCAGGTGGTGTTTATACTGTTGTAGCTAGTTACACAAGTAGTGCAGGAATTTGTTATTCTGATGAAAGAACAATTACTGTATCTGAATCTGTAGTTGCTACTATTACACCAGCAGATATTACGATTGTAGATGACTCAGATAATAATACTATAACTATTGATACTGCAAATTTGGGAATTGGAGATTATGAGTTTGCTTTAGATGATGGGAATGGAGGAATTGGATTCTATCAAGATGAACCATATTTTGACAATGTTGCTCCTGGAGTGAGGACTATTTATGTAAATGATAAGAATAATTGTGGAGTTGCGGAAATTGAAGTTGCCGTAATAGGGTTCCCTAAATTCTTTACTCCTAATAACGATGGTCAAAACGATGTTTGGAAAATTCAAGGTATAACTCCAAATTTCTTTAGTTCAAGTCAGATTCACGTATTTGATCGCTTTGGAAAATTACTTGCCAGCATAGACCCTGATATTGGTTGGGATGGAATATACAATGGTGAGATGTTGCCTAGTACCGATTATTGGTTTACTGCTACATTGACTGAACAAAACGGAAATGTAAGAGTAAGAAAAGGAAACTTTAGCTTGATAAGAAGATAAAAAAAGCACCGGTTCAACCGGCGCTTTTTTTTATTATAAATTAAAGACTAAAGATAATGTCCATTTGGAGGTATCAAAATCGAGTTCAGCAGCATCTACTTCATCGTACTGAGGATAAAAGTCGTAAACATCGGTTCTTTGCGTATTTTCATATGCAAAATCAAACTTTGCAAATCCAAAATTATAACCTGCTCCTACTGAAAAACCAGTTAAATTGTCAGAAGATATTGCATCCTTGTAAGGATTCTGTTTGTAATTATATCCTCCTCTTAGGCTCAAACGTTTAACCCTCCATTCTGCACCTGCTCTAACTTCTGATGTTCCTTGAAGATTGTTAGAAAAGAATTGATTTTCTGGTTGAAATTCATTTGAGGGTTCTAGTTTAATATTGCTATAGTTTCTATACGTATAGTCAACACTTATTAAACCGTTTTTTCCAAATATATATGCAAAACTCCCGGTATATTTACTCGGTGCTCTCATATCATAGCGGAAACCGTTTAAGAAACCGTTATTATCAAAAAATTCTTCAGTTAAATTATACCATACAGGAGATCTATAAGCTAAACCTAAACGTACATTGTCCGTTGGTTTTACGATAATACCTAATCCGAACGAAAATCCATAACCAAAAGTTGAAAGTTCTTCATTCAAATTTGATAGATATATTGGTAAAGGTTCACCTAAATCATTGTAATTATCTTCAACTAAATAAACACTTTGATAATGTCTTATATCATGTGATGTGAATGAAGCTCCCAAGTATAACTTATCTTTATATTGTGATGCAAAAGTGAAGGTGTATTTATTTGTTTGTCCACTGGTATAATTCTCATAATATTGACCATCCGTGTTTAAATACAAATTATCTTCATCCATATCTTCATTATATATAAATGTTGCATAATCACTGTTTCCTTGAGCAATCCAAAAATCATCAAAGTCATTAGATAAACTATAGTTAAACCCTATACCCATATTAGACCAATCAGAAATATTATTTTTAAATACGAATACAGTTCCTATTTGCGATAAATTGGTGTAATCATCTTCTATAGTTGTATTTGTGCCATAGTAATTGGAGTTAATAGATTGATTTCTAATATTCATAGAAATTCCAAATTCACTTTTTAAGAATACGGCAGTTCCTGCTGGATTTATTTCTATTGCACTTAAGTCTCCGCCCAAAGCTCCAAAGGCTCCACTCATTGCTCTAAAACGGGCAGTACCGTTGTCTTGCTCGTTGGTAAATAAAACTCCTAAGTCGTTATAGCCTAAAGATTGAGCGTTCAATGCGAGGACACATATTAGTGTCAAAAGTGTAAATAAATGTTTCATAGGGAATGTCTTTTAGTTTCTTCTTCTTGAGGTTGATGATGATGTGCTTCTAGACGAAGATCTGCTGCTACTTGAGCTATAAGAACTTCTATTACTTGAACTTCTACTAGATTTAGTATAGCTTTTACTAGAAGAATTTTTAGTACTTGAATTAGAATAACTGTTTCTATTATTAGAACTGTTTCTAGAGTAATTTGTTGTACTTTTTCTTGAAGATGTATTTCTTCTGTTAGATATATTTCCCGAGTTAGAATCAGATTTTCTCACATAGGTTACATACCTTCTTGAACCATTGTTAGAAGACTCACGCGTCGCACTAGTTGGTGGAGTTGTGGTATTAACCTGTCTTCTAACTCCACCTGAGCGTCTCATAGATCCCGAAGATCTAGAAGGTGAGTAGCTTCTTGATGGTGTGTAACTTCTACTAGGAGCAGATCTTGAAGGCGTATAGGTTCTTCTCGTACTATTACTTCTTGTGTTTTGAGTACTTGATCCTCTTGAATTTGTACTTCTCGTATTTCTAGTATTGTTTGTATTATTATACGTTCTTCTGCTGGTTGAAGTAGTAGAGCGAGTATTTCTTGTGTTATTTGTGGTGCCATATCTTCTTACAAAATCCGAATTGTTTACTGAACTCGTTCTTCTTCCAGAATTGGCATTATCATATCCTCTTCTTGTATTATATGCGGTTTGTCTTTTTCCATAACTATCGTAAGCACGATAATAATATGGTGGGTAACCTCCCCAATATGGTGGGTAACCTCCCCAATATGGTGGGTAACCTCCCCAATAAGGTGGGTAACTTCCCCAATAAGGTGGGTAACCTCCCCAATAAGGTGGGTAACCTCCCCAATAAGGTGGGTAACCTCCCCAATAAGGTGAATAGCCTCCCCAACCCCAGCCATAGCCATAGTATGGAGCTCCAAAACCAAAACCAACTCCAAAGCTAAAATTAACAGAAACATCGCTAGTAGTTTGTCCCCAAGGCTCATTACTTTCTACATAAATTACCTGTGTTATTGTATCATGAACTTCGCTCTCCTCAGGTGTATAGAAATAAGCGTCTACATCTGTTATTAATTCTCCATTTTCGGTTACACCAGTACGTTCTAATTCATCCATAAAGTAATTAGAATTAGATGGAGATTGCTCAACTATAACCACTTTAGTTTTGTAGCTACCATCGCTGTAAATTCCATCGTCATCATTATAGGCACTTTCGTAAGTTCCACAAGATGTGAAAATAAAGGCTCCAAGAGCTATTATTAGATAGGGGTGTAATTTTGTAATAAGAGGGCGAAAAAGTTTCATAATACATTAATTTTATTATGTCGAACTACTAAAAATAAGTAGTTTTGTCGAAATTTAAGTTATTATAATAAAGGTTACAACATTTGTGCCAAACTTTTAACTATGGGCAATAGATTAACATCGAGATCTGAGGATTATTCAAAATGGTATAACGAGTTGGTTGTAATGGCCGACTTAGCTGAAAATTCAGGAGTAAGAGGTTGTATGGTTATTAAACCATATGGCTATGCTATCTGGGAGAAAATGCAAGCAGAGTTGGATAGAATGTTTAAAGAAACAGGACATGAAAACGCATATTTTCCATTGTTTATTCCAAAGTCGTATTTTTCTAAAGAGGCAAGTCATGTAGATGGTTTTGCAAAGGAATGCGCTGTTGTAACGCATTACAGATTAAAGAATGATGATGACGGAAAAATTGTGGTTGATGAAAAAGCAAAACTAGAGGAAGAACTGATAGTTAGGCCAACTTCAGAAACTATAATTTGGGATACATATAGAAAGTGGATTGAGTCTTATAGAGATTTACCAATATTGGTAAATCAATGGGCAAATGTAGTTCGTTGGGAAATGCGAACTCGCTTGTTCCTTAGAACTGCAGAATTTTTATGGCAAGAAGGCCATACGGCACATGCAACAGAACAAGAAGCAATAGAAGAGTCTAAACAAATGCAAGGGGTATATGCTGATTTTGTAGAAAATTTTATGGCTGTACCTGTTATAAAAGGCAAGAAATCTGAAAGTGAGAGATTTGCTGGTGCATTAGAGACGTATACTATTGAAGCGCTTATGCAAGATGGTAAAGCATTGCAAGCAGGAACATCACATTTTTTAGGTCAGAACTTTGCAAAAGCGTTTGATGTTCAGTTTACATCTAAAGAAGGTAAGAGAGAACATGTTTGGGCAACTTCTTGGGGAGTGTCTACAAGGTTAATGGGTGCCTTAATAATGACTCATTCAGATGATAATGGTTTGGTATTACCTCCAAATTTAGCTCCAATACAGGTAGTTATTGTCCCTATTTACAGAAAGCAGGAGCAATTAGATGCGATTTCAGATAAAATTTCTGGATTGATTAAAGAATTAAGATCAAAAGGGGTGTCTGTTAAATTTGATAAGCGAGATACGCATAAACCGGGATGGAAATTTGCGGAGTATGAATTAAAGGGGGTGCCAATGCGAATTGCTATGGGACCAAGAGATCTTGAAAATGGAACAGTTGAGGTTGCAAGAAGAGATACATTAGAAAAAGAAATAGTATCTATTGATGGGATTGTAGAACATGTTACAACTACGTTAGAAGCTATTCAAGAAAATCTGTATAAAAAAGCTGTTGATTATAGAAACAACCATGTCACTAAGGTAGATACTTTTGAAGAGTTCAAAGAGGTGCTAGAAACTAAAGGTGGTTTTATTTCTGCACATTGGGATGGTACTGCTGCAACTGAAGATAAAATTAAAGATTTAACAAAAGCAACTATTAGGTGTATACCTAATGATGCTGAGGTAGAGGAGGGTACCTGTGTATTGTCAGGTGCTCCTTCTAAGATGCGCGTATTGTTTGCTAAAGCGTATTAGAAAAAAAGTAATTTTTTTTCAAAAATGTTTTGCAAACTCAAAATTAGTTGTACATTTGCATCCGCTAACGAGAAAGAAATTAATGGTCCGTTCGTCTAGGGGTTAGGACGCCAGGTTTTCATCCTGGTAACAGGGGTTCGATTCCCCTACGGACTACAAGTTAAAAATTGAGAATAATATTTAATTATGGCAAACCATAAGTCTGCATTAAAGAGAATTAGAAGTAACAGAGCGAAGCAGTTGAGAAACAAATATCAACACAAGACTACGCGTAATGCTGTTAGAGATTTGAGAGCTACTACTAATAAGAGTGAGGCTGAGGCTTTATTACCTAAAGTAAGTGCTATGTTAGACAAGTTGTCTAAGAACAATATTATTCACAAGAACAAAGCAGGAAACTTAAAATCTAAGTTAGCTAAGCACGTTGCTGCTTTATAAGAAGAAGTTTCCCAAAGATTTATAAACCGTTGCAATTTGCAGCGGTTTTTTTATGTCAAAAGTTTAAATATTATTCGATACTTCAGTCTTTAATTACCATTCAAAAGATCTATTTGCATCTAGTCTTATAAAAATAAATAGTAGTAGAGTAAAGCCCCATAAGGAAGATCCTCCATAACTAAAAAATGGAAGTGGAATACCAATTGTTGGTAATACACCTATCACCATTCCTATATTTATTGTGAAATGAAAAAAGAAAATGGTTGCAATACTATATCCATAAATTCTACTAAAATTGGATTTTTGTCGATGGCTTACAATTAATATTCGGAAAATAAATACTATGAATAATAATATTACAGCCACTGAGCCAATAAATCCCCACTCTTCTCCAACGGTTGTGTATATATAATCGGTATGTTGTTCTGGTACAAAATCTCCTTGAGTTCGATCTCCTTCTAGAAACCCTTTGCCTGTAAAACCTCCAGATGCAATTGATTTTATTGATTGGTCTGTATTGTAACCAATTTCTTTTGTATCGGTAGTTTTTCCTAATACAATATTGAAACGGTCTCTATGTCTTTGTTCAAATACATTGTTGAAAATAAATGGAATTAAGAATATATATCCAATTGTAATTAACGCAATTAATGTTATGGAAATCCAGTTACGTTTCAAATATACTTGTTTGTAAGAGGCGGCGTAAAGTATGAATAGAATGGCTATTATAACAACTGAAATTGCAGTTGTTGGTATTCCGTAAATGGAACCAAACATAAGAGTAAATAAGAACAATAAAACTGCAGTTATTCCAATTAGAAAATAATATGTTGGTAGTCCCTCTCTGTAGAATATGAAGAAGAAAGAAAGATAGACCAGAGCAGACCCAGGATCGGGTTGAAGTGTAATTAGCAAAGCTGGAAGCGTTATTAAGAAAATAGCCTTTACATGATTTTTAAACGGCTTAAATGTAAAAGCCTTATCACTTAAAAGTTTAGCAACTGCCAAGCATGTGAATGCTTTTGCAAACTCTGCGGGCTGAAGCGTAAATTGCCCAATAGCATACCAAGAAGTTGCGCCATTAATATTTTTGCCAAAAAGAAATAATCCTATTAATAATAATATTGCACCAATGTAGAATATTGATGCAAAACGTTCGTAGAATCGTGTTTCTATAAATAGTACAATTGTTATGATGGGTATAGAAAGTCCTATCCAAATAAGTTGTTTGCCATAGCGTGTGCTAAAATCTAAGATCTCTTGATTCGGACCCTCAACAGAGGCTGCATAAATATTTAACCAGCCAAGGCCAACTAAAATAGCATAAAGCGCAATTAGCCAAAAATCGACTCCTGAAAATATATTATTTTTTACTCTCTGCACGGTATTCTGGATCGTTTAACTGTCTGTAATATTCATCTTGCAAGCTACCCTCAAACATACGTCTTTCTATATATGGTCTTTTGGTTTCTCCGTTTAAGTATTTTTCAATCATAAGTGTCGCTATTGGCCCTGCCCAACGAGAGCCCCAATAACCATTTTCGACAAATACTGCAACAGCAATTTTTGGATTATCTTTTGGAGCAAATGCTACAAAAATTGAATGATCCGTCAGTTTAACTCGTTCACCATCTATTCTAGTGTAATTTTCTGCAGTCCCTGTTTTACCACAAATTTCAATACCTGGAACCCTTGATGAATATGCTGTTCCATTTGGGTGCTCAAACACGTCGAATAACCCTTCTACAACTGGTTCAAAATGTTCTCTATCTATGGTTGTTTTATGTCTTGTTGTATATTTTTTATCTACAGAGTTGCCATCTATTTTTTTAACAATGTGAGGGGTGTAATAATACCCTCTATTTGCGATGGCGGCGGTCATATTAGCTAATTGAATAGGGGTAGTTTCGACTTCTCCTTGTCCAATTGCATTAGACAAGGTATAGGTTGCTTGCCAACTAGTATTTGGATACCATATATTATAGAAATTTGAATCAGGAATCCTACCTTTTCTTCCGACAGGAAGGTCGTACCCTAAAAAATTGCCGAGGCCAAAACTTTTAGCATGTTTGCTCCAAACATCAGTTCCCACTTGAGCTGTAGGATATTTGTCTATGATGTTTCTATAGGTTTGTGCAAAGTATGCATTGCATGATGTATACAAGCCAAAATTTAAATCAACTGTACTCGCATGAGGATGGCAGCCCATAAAACTACCTTTTCCGTACCGGTATCCGTTATAGCATTTAACTATGGTTCTTTCGTCTATAACCCCCTCCTGAAGTCCAATAAGAGCTGTAATAATTTTAAATGGGGAACCTGGAGCATATTGTGCTTGAAGTCCTCTGTCGTACATTGGGCGGTTAATAGAATCTCCAAATA
This sequence comes from Urechidicola sp. KH5, assembly GCF_054661455.1. NCBI lineage: Bacteria > Pseudomonadati > Bacteroidota > Flavobacteriia > Flavobacteriales > Flavobacteriaceae > Urechidicola > Urechidicola sp. KH5. The sequence goes on along the minus strand of NZ_BAAFSW010000001.1, from coordinate 485,634 downwards.
GTAATGTAGAATTCACCTGTCGCTTTCTACCAACCATATCATTTGGGTCGTATGTAGGTGCAGATACGAGTGCTAAAATTTCACCTGTCGAAGGCTCTAATGCTACTATGCCTCCCCGTTTATTAACCATTAAACTATCACCATATTGTTGAAGAACTGCATCTAAAGTTAGCGTGATATCTTTTCCAGGAATTGATAATGTATCGTAATCTCCATCCTTATAAGAGCCGATTTCTTTATTAAATTTATTTCGCTGAATGCGTTTTACACCTTTAACGCCTCGCAAGTAATTTTCATATGTTTTTTCAACACCTAAAAACCCTATAAGTTCACCTTGCTGATAGTAGCTATTTTCTCTTAATTTTCTCTGGTCAACTTCACTAATGTATCCAACAACATTTGCAGCTGTTTTTAAAGGATAATTTCTAATAGATCTTTTTTGCGCATAGAAACCTATGTATTTATGCATTTTTTCTTGTAAAACAGCGAAGTCTTCTTTTGAGACTTGAGGAATTAAAACTGAGGGTAGCCTTCTAGAGTATCGTTTTGCCCGATCTATTTTATTAAGAAAATATTCTTTGTCAATATTTAGTAATGAACAAAATTCTAAGGTATCTAAGTTTTTAACTTCATTAGGAATCACCATGATATCGTAAGACTGTTCATTGGATACCATAAGTTTGCCATTGCGATCGTATATATATCCTCTTTCGGGATAATCATATACTCGTTTTATTGAAGCGTTGTTCAGTGGAGCAATTTTGTAAGGGTTATCAAGAATTTGTAAATAAAACAAACGACCGATAAAAATGATTCCAACTGAGATTATTGAAAAGTATAAAACTAAATCTCTTTTCATTATTTTCTTGAAAATAAAACAATACTGAGTACTAAGATAAGCACAGTAAATATGGTACTTAAAATGGTGGTTGTTATAATTTTACTAAAATTAGAAAAACTAAAATACTCCAAACTGTACAGAATGAAATGATGTATAAATGTCATCACAAAAATATACGAAAGCATTTTGCTTATTGATAAATTTTTTAGTTTAAAAGATTGTAAATCGAAATCTGATTTATTTAAAATTTTATTTAATACTGGTATTCTTATATAAGCAATAAACAGAGTTGCAGCGGCATTAATACCCCCTGAATTCGAGAAAAAATCAATAGTTAGCCCCAATACAAAGCTTAAAATTAGAAAAAATCCACCTTCTTTTTTTAAGGGATAAATTAATACAAAAAGAATATAAATATAAGGATTGAGGTAATTAAATAAGTTTATGTTGTTCAACAATAAAACTTGTAATAATACCAGCATAAATAGTAATATGATATTTTGTAAGGAGCCGCTATTCATTTAATTCTTGCTCTAATGTTTCAATTTCTTTTTTAAAATTGTTTTTAATTACTTGAATGTTGTTAATGGTACTCATATCGTTAAATAGAGTCACATCTACTTTTTGAATTACTTGGTTGCTTCTTTCGATATTTTTAACTACTCCGATTAAGATACCTTCTGGGAAAATAGTAGATCGCCCACCAGTAGTAATGGTGTCACCAATTGCTACTTGTGTTTCTCTAGGTAAATCATTTAATTGTACCCTTCTATAATCTCTTCCATCCCACGATAAAGAACCATAAAAGTTATTCTTTTTAATTTTTGCATTAATTATTGCAGATTCATTTAAAACAGATATTACTGTAGCAAAATTATTAGAGACGCTTTTTGTTATTCCAACAATTCCTTTACTATTAACAACTGCCATTTCAGGAGCAATACTATCGCGTTTTCCTTTACTAATAGTAAGATAATTGTTACGTTTTGTATAACTATTATTGTAGACTTTGGCAGGAATATAAAAGTATCCTTTTTTATAAAAAGTACTGTCAGTTTTAAAATTAGATTGAGCAATACTATTTTTTAAAAAAGCATTTTCTTGAGCTAATCGTTTGTTTTCCTTTTTAAGGCTGAAAAATTCGTTTATAGCATGAACCTGTTTGTATAAGCCGCCTGTAATATTGTTCGCAGAATTTACAAATTTACTTTTATGGTAAGAATGGCTTTGAATTGTAAAAAATAAAGCGATAAATTCAAGCAATAGGAATAACAAAAAGTAACGGTACTTTTTAATAAATCTAAATATCTGCTGCATGCTCGAGTATAAAGTAAATTAGCGCATCAATACTGTTTTGTATTTTTCAAGACTCTTTAGAGTAATTCCAGTGCCTCTTACAACAGCTCTTAACGGATCTTCAGCAACATAAACAGGTAAATCGGTTTTACGAGATAAGCGTTTATCTAGACCTCTAAGCATAGAGCCGCCACCAGCTAAATAAATACCTGTATTGTAAATATCAGCAGCTAATTCTGGTGGAGTTTGAGATAAGGTTTCCATTACAGCATCTTCAATTCTTAAAATAGATTTATCAAGGGCTTTAGAAATCTCTCTAAAAGAAACTTTTGCTTGTTTAGGCTTACCACTTAATAAGTCCCTACCTTGTACTTCCATATCTTCTGGAGGTGTTTCTAGATCTTCTGTGGCAGCTCCTATTTTAATTTTAATATTTTCTGAAGTTCGCTCTCCAATATGGAGGTTATGTTGCGTGCGCATGTAATATGCAATATCATTAGTAAATACATCACCAGCAACTTTTACAGATTTATCACAAACAATACCGCCCAAAGCAATTACTGCTATTTCTGTTGTACCTCCACCTATATCAATAATCATATTTCCTTTAGGCTGTGTAATATCTAATCCAATACCAATAGCTGCTGCCATAGGTTCATGAATCAAATAAATTTCCTTTGCATTCATGTGCTCTGCTGAATCACGTACAGCACGTTTTTCAACTTCTGTAATCCCTGAAGGAATACAAATTACCATGCGAAGCGCAGGAGTCCAGAATTTCTTTTTAATCGAAGGAATGTTTTTGATAAACTCCTTAATCATTTGTTCAGAAGCCTCAAAATCGGCAATTACTCCATCTTTAAGAGGTCTAATTGTTTTGATATTGCCATGGGTTTTACCTTGCATTAAGTTGGCTTCTTTTCCTACAGCAATAATTTTTCCTGTAGTTATATCTCTGGCAACTATTGATGGTTGATCTACAATCACCTTACCATCGTGTATTATAAGTGTATTTGCAGTTCCTAAGTCAATAGCAATGTCTTCGGTCATGAAGTCAAAAAAACCCATATCTAATAATGTCTTTTGAGGTTAATTTACAAATTTAATAAAATATCACTCCAATATACAGCCAATATTGCCAAAAATGCAAAAGTTTTTTAGCTAATTTTAAGTTGATATTTGATTGTCGAAACACACTGACAATTATAATATTTTCAGAGAATCAAAATTTATTTTCTAGTAGGAATATTAATGCTTGAAATGACGTGTTCCCGTCATTACCATAGACATATTATTTTCGTTGCAATAATCAATTGATAATTGATCTTTAATCGAACCCCCTGGTTGTATTACAGAGGTAATTCCGGCATTTTTTGCAATCTCTACACAATCCGGAAATGGAAAGAAAGCATCACTAGCCATCACTGCATCGTTTAATTCAAAATTAAAATGTTGCGCTTTTGCAATTGCTTGATTTAATGCATCAACTCTGCTGGTTTGTCCTGTTCCACTTGCTAATAATTGTTTGTTTTTAGCTAAAACTATAGTATTCGATTTTGTGTGCTTACAAATTTTAGAAGCAAATAATAAATCTGCAATATCGTCTTTAGAAGGGGTAGAATTAGTAACTGTTTTTAAGTCTTCTGCAGCATCTGTTTTGCTATCGATATCTTGAAATAAAACACCGTTCAATGCTGTTCTATATTGCGTGTTTGGCAATGCGATTTCTTTTTGAATAAGAATTATTCTGTTCTTTTTGCCTTTTAAAATTTCTAAGGCCTCAGCATCATAACTAGGTGCAATAACTACTTCGCAGAAAAGCTTATGAATTTCTTCTGCTGTTGCAACATCAATTGCAGTGTTAGAAATTAAAATACCGCCAAATGCAGAAACAGGATCACCAGCCAAGGCATCTACATAGGCTTGATGGATAGTTTCTCTTTGGGCTAAACCACAAGCATTGTTGTGCTTTAAAATGGCAAAAGTTGGAGCCTCTCCTTTGAATTCTTTCATCAAATTAACCGCAGCATCAACATCTAATAAATTGTTGTAAGAGAGTTCTTTACCATGCAATTTGTCAAAAAGCTCATCAAGATTTCCAAAGAAGAATCCTTTTTGATGGGGATTCTCACCGTAACGCAAAGTACTTGATACATCAAAACTTTGTCTAAATACTATTTCTTCAGCATTTAAATAGTTAAAAATTGCTGTGTCGTAATGACTAGAAACACCAAAAGCCTTTGCTGCAAATCTTTTGCGATCTTCTATTGAGGTAGCTCCCTGATTTTCAGAAATGATATTTAAAAACTCATCATACTGATCCATTGAAGAAACACAAATAACATCTTTAAAGTTTTTAGCTGCTCCTCTAATTAGAGAAATACCTCCAATATCAATTTTTTCAATAATATCTTGTTCAGAAGCACCACTTGCAACTGTTTTTTCAAAAGGATATAAATCTACAATTACAATATCTATTTCAGGTATTTCGTATTGTTCAATTTGTTGAACATCTCCTTCATTGTCTCTTCTTGTTAAAATTCCACCAAAAACTTTTGGGTGCAAAGTTTTTACTCGTCCACCTAATATAGATGGGTAAGAAGTAAGGTCTTCTACAGGTACAACGTTAATACCTAAATCTTTAATAAATTTTTCTGTTCCTCCAGTAGAGTAAATGGTAACTCCTAATTCGTCAAGTTTCTGAACTATAGGGCCTAATCCATCTTTGTGAAATACTGAAATTAGTGCAGATTTTGCTTTTTTGTGTGTGCTCATGTTGTGTTGAAAATTTGCAAACAAATGTAGAAAATCAACAGAGGTTCTACAACCTATATTACAACTAAATAACTGTTAATTTTTAAACAATTTTAGCAACTTGTTCACAAACGTATTCTAATAGAACTTCGTCTTCTTTTACAAAAGGATTTTTGCTATGTGAGTCTATATCAATTTGACCAATATTCTCACCATTTTTAAACATCGGAATTACAATCTCAGATTTCACTTTCCAACCACAAGAAATATAATTGTCTTGCTCACTTACATCCTGCACAACAAAATTCTCATTACTAACAGCTACTTGCCCGCAAATACCTTTACCAAAAGGAATAATGGTATGTTCAGTTGGTTCTCCTGCAAATTGAGCCAATTTTAATTCCTCCTTATCTCCGTTTTTAAAATAAAAACCAACCCAGTCATAGTACGAAATTTCACCTTTTAAAAAGTCACAAATACCTTGTAAGGCTTCACTTGTGTTAGTTGCTTTTGAAATTATTGAATCAATATTGTTTTTTAAAATTGCTATTTCCATAGTTTGTTTAAATTTGATGCAAAACTAATACCTTTTGATTGAATAAGAATAAGGCTGTCATACAATTTTTACTTCGTTTTTTTACTGTATATATAACGCTAACTGTCTTGTATAGTTTGTATTTAAATAGTGCCCAAGAAACTAATAGTTTTTTTGGTTGCGCCCCTATAACAAAAGTTGTTGCAGAACAGTCTAAATCTGTGGTTGAAGTCTTAGGTTATAACGTTGAACTTTCACAAAGTATAAACGAACTTTCTATATTGTTTACTATAAATCAAAGCTCCGTAGCAAAAATTGTTGAAGGTTGCACTGCTGTGAGTGTAATGATTTTGTTTTTGGCTTTTATTATTGCTTTTAAGGGCAATTATAAGAATACTGTTTTGTTCGGTATTATTGGATTGCTTATAATTTATGTAGCTAATATTTTAAGAATTGCAATATTGGCAATTGGTATTTATCACTACCCTGAATATTCTGATTTTTTACATGGTGTTGTTTTTCCAGGTATTATTTATGGAATGGTGTTTTTATTATGGGTAATATGGGTAAAGAAATATGCTATTAAATCTCAAAAGAAATGAGTGTTGTTTCAAGGATTGTAGGTGTGCTAGGGGCTGTATTATTGCTAGTTTTAATTAGGGCATTTGCTGCCAATCTATTTTATGATCCCTTTATTATTTACTTTAAAAATGAATTTTTGCAAGGAGGATTTCCGGAAGTTGATTTGCCAAAATTGGTAATGTCTCTTTTTTTACGATTTGCATTAAATACTGGAATTTCACTGCTAGTTATTTATTATGCTTTTTTGGATTTGGATTTGGTGAAGTTTTCTATGAAAGTATTTCTTTTATGCTTTTTAATTTTATCAACCATATTCGTTGTTTTGGTGTCAACAAAATTTTCTTCAGGATACTTATTTCCATTTTATATTCGTAGAATATTAATTCATCCAATTTTATTATTGCTTCTGCTGCCGGCATTTTATTTTCAAAAAAGGTAAAACAGTAACAGGATTAACTTTAACATTTTATTTTAGTTTGATTGCGTATTTTTGTTGCATCGTGAAAAAAGTGATATCTAAAATAGGAGCAATGTTAATGGGGCTAGTCGTGCTGTTTTCTAGTTTTTCTTATACTGTTAATACGCATTACTGTGGAGATACTATAGTTGATACTGCAATATTTGCCAAGGCAAAGTCTTGCTGCGGAATGGATATGAATCACGAATCTAAAAGTGAAGAAAATTCTTCTTCTACACATTGTGATGACAACGAAGCTATGCGTTGTAAAGATACTAAGCAAATAATAGATGGTAATGATATAGAGCAGCAAGCAGCTCAATCTGAGCAACTACCAGATGTTTATTTTTCTTTAGCTTTAGCCTATGTTTATACTGCTTTTGATGTTCAAAAAACAGAGGCCTCTAAAGAAATTACTTTTTATAAGCCTCCACTTCAGCAGGAAAACATAACAGTGTTATTTGAGAATTTTAGAATTTGATTCACACCTTTATTTAAAAGGTGAAGAATGAATTTGTAAAATTAAATCTCAAAAAATGAAAAATGTATATATATATCTAGTATATATGTTATTGCCAATGGGTCTCTTTTCACAATCTACTTTAAAGGGAATGGTAATGACAGAAGAAAATAGTAATGTAACTCCATTACCAGGAGCCAACGTGCATTGGCTCAATACCAATATTGGTTCTACTACCGATCTAGACGGTTTGTTCGAAATTGAATTGTCGCAAGAAAGTAGGGAGCTTGTTATTAGTTATGTGGGCTATCAAACAGATACCATTACAGTAGCAACACCTATTGAAATACATCATATTTTAAAACCACAGGGTCAGTTAGATGAAGTAACTATTCAGGCCAGAAAACGAACAAGTTTTGTGTCGTATACTGCAACGGCTAATGTATCTAAAATTACAAGTGAAGAGCTGTTAAAAGCAGCTTGTTGTAATTTATCAGAAAGTTTTGAAACCAATCCGTCGATTGATGTGAATTTCTCTGATGCCGTTACTGGAACAAAACAAATTAATATGTTAGGTTTAAACAGCCCTTATATATTAATAGCACAGGAAAATATACCAAATGTTCGTGGAGCTTCTCAAGCTTACGGATTAACATTTACTCCTGGTACTTGGGTTGAGAGTATCCAAATTACTAAAGGAGCTGGTAGTGTTGTAAATGGTTTTGAAAGTATTGCAGGGCAAATTAATGCTGAGTTGGTAAAGCCAGCAACTGATGATCAGTTATTTATTAATGCCTATGGTTCTTTAATGGGGCGTTTAGAATTAAATACACATTTTAATCATATTTTAAATGATAAATGGAGTACTGGTATTTATGTACATGGTAATCACAGATCATTAGAAGTAGATCAGAATGATGATGGCTTTTTAGATGTGCCTTTGGCAAATCAAATAAATGTGATGAACCGTTGGCAATACCAAAACCTTGATAAAGGTTGGGTTGGCTTTTTTAACGTGAGGTATATGGGCGATTCAAAACAGGCAGGTCAAGCGGATTTTAATCCTGATACAGATAAAATGACGACCAACGCTTGGGGGAGCGAAATAGATACCAGAAGATTTGACACAGCCCTAAAAATTGGTTATGTATATCCTGAGATTCCATACCAAAGTTGGGGGTTTCAAACAGCTTATAGTTTTCATGAGCAAGAAGCCTATTACGGATTAAGAACGTATGACATTACCCATAATAGTATGTATTCAAGTTTACTGTTTAACTCAATTATTGGAGATACTAGAAGTAAGTTTAAAACAGGGTTGACCTTTACATATGACAAATATGATGAGCTTGTGAATACTGCAAATTATGGTAGAGCAGAGAATAGTATTGGTGGATTTTTTGAATACTCTTTTGACAACGTAGATGATTTTAGTATTACAGTAGGTATTCGTGCCGATCAGCACAATGTGTTAGGATTTTTTGTAACGCCTAGACTGCATGTGCGCTATGCTCCTTGGGAAAAAGGTGTTTTAAGAGCTTCTGCTGGTAAAGGTAAAAGAAGTGCAAGTGTGTTTGCAGAAAATCAACAATTGTTTGCTTCTAACAGGGCTATCATGATTGAAAATACTGGTGATGGTGCATACGGATTGGATCCTGAAACGGCTTGGAATTATGGAGTTAGTTTTTTGCAGGGATTTAATTTGTTTGGTAGAAAAGGAGATGTGATTGTGGATTATTATCTAACAAATTTTACAAATCAAGTAGTTGTTGATTGGGAAAATCCACAAGAGATTAACTTTTATAATTTAGATGGAGATAGTAATGCTAATAGTTTTCAAGTAGAGTTGAGTTATGAGCCTTTTAATAGATTTGATGTGAAGACATCGTATAAATACTATGATATTACGACTGATTATAAATCAGGTAATTTAGAGAAGCCTTTAATTCCAAAGCATCGTTTTTTCGCAAATTTGGGATATCAAACAGAAATTAGAAATAATAGTAATTGGAAATTTGATGTTACTTATAATTGGGTTGGTGAGCAACGTTTTCCATTTACAGGAAGTAATCCTGAAGAATATCAAAAGCCCGAATACTCTGGAGTGCAAAACTTATTGAATTTTCAAGTTACCAAAGTTTTTTCTCCTAAATTTGAAATCTATGTGGGGGGTGAAAACATTACCAATACAACTCAAGACAATCCAATTGTGAGTGCAGACAACCCATTTGGACCTTACTTTGATAGTACTATGATTTATGCGCCAATTAATGGAGCTAATTATTATACAGGATTAAGATTTAAAATAAACTAAAATTAAAACAATGAAGAAATTATTAGTAATAGCGTTTGTATTTGCCATGTTAATGCCAGCAATGGCACAGAATAAAAATGCAAAAGTAGAATTTGAAGTGGCAGGAGTTTGCGGTATGTGTAAAAAGCGTATTGAAAAAGCTGCTTTAAGTGTAAAGGGTGTAAAGTTTGCGAGTTGGAGTGTAGAGAGCCATCAATTATCATTAATTATAGATGAGCGTAAAACTACTCCTATAGTAATCAAGCAAAAAATAGCTGAAGTTGGGCATAGTACTGCAGAAGTAGAAACTACAGAAAAAGCTTACGATGCGCTAGATCCTTGTTGTAAATACAACGACCCAGATGTAGTTAAGGACCATGAAAAACCAGGAGAACATTAAATAATTCAACCATGAAAAAAATAATATCAAGTGCATTAATAATTGTGGCTGTTAGTTTAACAAGCTGCTCTAAAGAGAAAAAAGAAGAGCATAAACATCCGCATGAGCATCAAACAGAAGAGGTAGCTGCTGCATATTATTGTCCTATGGAATGCGAAGGAGATAAAACATATGCAGATAAAGATGCAAAATGCCCAGTATGTAAAATGGATTTAGTTGAGAAAAAATCTGAAGAGCATGATGGTTATAAAAAAGAAGGTGAGGGTCATGATAATGAGCATAAACATTCTTAAGAATCGCATTGAAACTAAAAAACCCGCCTTTTAGGCGGGTTTTTTGTTTTATTGATTAAAGACATTACATCATCCCTGGCATACCACCACCCATTGGAGGCATTGCAGCAGCAGGAGCATCTTCTTTGATATCTACTAAGGCACATTCAGTTGTTAGAATCATACCAGAAACAGAAGCAGCATTTTCTAATGCTACACGAGTTACTTTCTTAGGATCAATAATTCCTGCTTCTAACATATTAACATATGTGTCAGATTTTGCATTGTATCCGTAATCACCTGAACCTTCTAGAACTTTAGATACTACAACAGAACCTTCTTTACCCGTATTTTCAACTATTTGACGTAATGGCTCTTCAATAGCTCTGTCAATAATTTTGATACCAGTTACTTCGTCTAAATTATCTGTAGTAATGCTTTCTAATGTTTCTTTAGATCTAACTAAAGCAACTCCACCGCCTGCAATAATACCTTCTTCAACAGCAGCTCTTGTTGCATGTAAAGCATCATCTACACGATCTTTCTTTTCTTTCATCTCAACCTCAGAAGCAGCGCCAACATATAAAACGGCAACTCCACCAGCCAACTTAGCTAAACGCTCTTGTAATTTCTCTTTATCGTAATCTGAAGTAGTGGTCTCAATTTGAGATTTGATTTGAGAAACTCTAGTTTTAATAGTATCTGCATCACCAGCACCATTTACAATTGTAGTGTTGTCTTTGTCGATAGTTACTCTTTCAGCAGTACCTAACATATCTAGAGTTGTTTTCTCTAAAGATAATCCTAGCTCTTCAGAAATCACGGTACCACCAGTTAAGATAGCGATATCTTGTAACATTGCTTTTCTACGATCTCCAAAACCTGGAGCCTTAACAGCAGCAATTTTTAATGCACCTCTTAACTTGTTCATTACCAAAGTAGCTAGAGCCTCACCTTCAACATCTTCTGCAATAATTAATAAAGGTTTACCGCTTTGAGCAACTGGCTCTAAAACAGGTAATAAATCTTTTAAATTAGAGATTTTCTTTTCGAATAATAAAATATACGGACTCTCTAAATCAACTAACATTTTATCAGTATTGGTAACGAAGTAAGGAGATAAATATCCTCTGTCAAACTGCATCCCTTCAACTACATCAACATACGTAGATGTACCTTTAGCTTCTTCTACAGTAATAACTCCTTCTTTACCAACTTTATCAAAAGCTTCAGCAATTAACTCACCAATAGTGTTGTCGTTATTTGCAGAAATAGAAGCTACTTGTTTTATTTTTTCGCTATTGCTACCTACTTCTTGAGTTTGCTCTTGTAAGTTCGCAACAATTGCTGTAACTGCTTTGTCAATACCGCGTTTCAAATCCATAGGATTTGCTCCAGCAGCAACATTTTTTAATCCTTCTTTTACGATTGCTTGTGCCAATACAGTTGCAGTTGTTGTACCGTCACCAGCTAAATCATTAGTTTTAGAAGCTACTTCTTTAACCATTTGAGCTCCCATGTTTTCTAATGCATCTTCTAACTCAATTTCTTTTGCTACCGATACACCATCTTTGGTTACAGCTGGCCCTCCAAAAGCTTTCCCGATAACTACATTTCTTCCTTTTGGTCCTAAGGTAACTTTTACTGCATTTGCCAATGCATCAACACCGCGTTTAAGTCCGTCGCGTGCTTCAATATCAAATTTAATATCTTTTGCCATGTCTTTTAATTTTTTTGATTAGATGATTGCGAAAATGTCGCTCTCTCTCATGATTAAATAATCTGTTCCTTCAAAGTTAAGTTCTGTTCCTGCGTATTTTCCGTATAAAACAGTATCGCCAACTTTAACAGTTAAAGGTTGGTCTTTAGTGCCATTTCCAGCAGCAACAACAGTTCCTCTTTGTGGTTTTTCTTTTGCAGAATCTGGTATGATAATACCGCTAGCAGTAGTTGTTTCAGCTGGAGCAGGCTCTACAAGAACTCTGTCAGCTAAAGGTTGTATTTTCACGTTACTCATAGTTGAATAATTTTAAATTATAATTCGTTATTACAGGTTGCCTTTTTTCCAAAAGTATGCCAAATGAAAATCTATGCCAAATGGTAAAAAAAAATGCCATCGTGTCATTACGATGGCATTTTAATTGTAGAATTTTATTGATTATTGTACACTATCACCTTGAGTTGTTACAGGAACAGCATCATTTTCTTCTGTAGTGAAATCTTGAACCTCTCTTTCATCAAGAGTGTTCTGAATTGTAGTGTCATCTTGTAAGTTGTTACCTCTAGGAGCAACAATGTTAGATGATAAGATTAATGCTAATAATACAATAGATAGCGTCCAAGTACTTTTGTCTAAAAAGTTAGTTGTACTCTGTACACCACCTCCTAAAGATTGCGCTCCTCCGCCACCTCCAAAAGAAGAAGATAACCCTCCGCCTTTTGGGTTTTGAACCATAATGATTAAAACAAGTAATACTGCAATTGCAATGATTAAGATTAAAAAGATATTAAACATAATTATTTATTTTCTAAGATTTTGATCGCTTTAATTCGGTCTGCAAAGAAAGTACTTTTTTCTGGATATTTCAAACTTAATATTTCATAAGCTTTTATCGCGTTTTTGAACTTTTTTTGCTCTACATAAATCTGCGCTAAAGTTTCTGTCATTAAGCTGTTGTAGTCTGTTATTACATCTGCTTTATTAGCTGGTTGTATACCATCTTTTTTAACCGGGGAAATTTTAGGATTATTAGCTATAAAACGATCTATTAGGTCAAATTTACTCGGAGTTTTTACAACTGGTTTTTCGCGAACAACAGGTTTTATTTTACTTAATTGCAACCACTCATTAAATGAAAATACTTCTGCTTTGTTAAAGGTAAGAGGTTTGCCAATTTCTAAAGCCTCATGGGCTTCTTCAATTGTTTCTACTCCTACAACATCTATAGCATTAATACTATGCTGTTGAGCTGTTTTTTGAAACAGTGAAGAGGTAATTAAATCAAAAAGAACTGATCTATCACTAGTATACGCCGCTGTTGTTTTTAAACTTTGATTGTAATGTATGCTATTACTGTTTTTTAACCCTAATAGTTGTAAAGCTCTTGCAGACTGTAAAAAAGGGAATTCTTTAATCAATGCAACTAACTGCGTTTGTTGCTCTTCTGAAATATTATCAGGGTGTTGTAATAGATATGTATAGTCCGATACTGTCATTACCAGTTGGCCACAGATGCATTAAATATATCTTGAGTAATACGTTCTAAAATATCAGCAAAAGCATCTTGAAGAACACTACCAACTAACTGTGCATTTCCATCATAATCATGGTAATGTGTAAAGCGTTGCTCAAAGTTTTTATCCTCTTCATACTTATTGAAGTAACGCACATTAACTGTAACTGTCAATCTGTTTTGAGCGGCAGTTTGTTCTGCAGTTGCAGTCATTGGATTTATGCGGTACCCTACAATCTCTCCTTCAAAATGTATATCACCACCAGACTTTACCATGTCTAAATTGGTCTGACTAATAAAAATGTCTTGTAGGGCCAAGGTAAATGCCTGACTTAAAGTTGGTTCTATCAAAGGAGCATTGTTAGGAAAAAAGTCTACTTGAACTGTTTTCACTCTACTATCTAGAGTTACACCACCAAAAGTGTAGCAACTTTGGGTTGTAACTAATAGGGTAAATGCAAAAAAAGAGAATAAATATGTTCTTAGTCTTTTAGAGGTCATATTGTTTGATTTTTCGGTACAAGGTACGTTCAGATATACCCAATTCTTTAGCTGCTAATTTACGTTTTCCGTTGTTGCGTTCTAAAGATTTTTTAATTAATTCGAATTCTTTGTCCTGTAAAGATAGCGATTCGTGTTCTTCTACCGTTTCTGCAAAATCATAACTTGGAGTTTCGGTAGCATAATTCGTTTCTTTAGGATAAACTACTTCAACGTTTGTAGGTTCATTTTCTTTTGGAGCTTGATAGATCTTTTCAATTAAATGACGATTCTCTTCTTGAAATTGAGCACTGTTACCACTTTTCATTAACTCCATGGTTAGTTGCTCTAAGTTTTTGATGTCATTTCTCATGTCAAACAAAATCTTGTACATAATCTCACGTTCATTAGCGAAATCTGAACTCGACTTTTTGTCTTCGATTACAGAAGGTAAATTAGGGTTGTTGTAGATGGGTAAATACTGACGTAGTTTTTCTGCATCTACACTTCTATTTTCTTCAACTACAGATATTTGTTCGGCTATATTTCTTAACTGTCTAATATTACCAGGGAAATTGTAGCGTTGTAATAGTTGAATGGCATCATCTGTTAATCTGATAGTTGGCATTTTGTATTTCTGAGCAAAATCTGCAGCAAACTTTCTAAATAATAAATGGATATCTTCGTTTCTGCTGCGTAAAGGAGGGAGATCAATTTCTATAGTACTTAACCTGTAGTAAAGGTCTTCTCTAAACTTCCCTTTTTCAATAGCTTCTTGCATTTTTAGGTTAGTTGCAGCTACAATACGCACATCTGTTTTTTGCACCTTACTTGAACCTACTTTAATAAATTCACCATTTTCTAAAACACGCAATAAGCGAACTTGTGTGGTTAACGGTAATTCACCAACTTCGTCTAGAAAGATAGTTCCTCCATCTGCCACTTCAAAATATCCGCTTCTAGTTGAAGTAGCGCCAGTAAAAGCCCCTTTTTCATGACCGAATAATTCACTGTCGATGGTTCCTTCAGGTATAGCGCCACAGTTTACTGCAATATATTTCGAGTGCTTTCTATGCGAAAGTGCATGAATAATTCTAGGAATACTTTCCTTACCAACACCACTTTCACCTGTTACTAAAACGGATATATCAGTAGGAGCAACACGAGTGGCTTTTTCTAAAGCTCGGTTGAGGTAGGCATCGTTTCCAATAATGCCAAAACGTTGTTTAATGGCTTGTAATGATTCCATAGCTTAATTATTTGACGAGTACTCAACAGCAGTACCTATTAAGGTTGCCGATGTGCAATCTTCAATGTTTACATTTACAAATTCACCTAGTTTGTAATTTTCTTTAGGGAAAACTACTACAGTGTTTTGAGAGTTACGGCCTTTCCAATGCGCATCCGATTTTTTAGATGTTCCTTCAATTAATACCTCAACAGTTTTTCCAACAAATTGTTTCGTTCTAAAATAACCGTGCGCTTGCTGCAGCTGAATGATTTCATTTAATCTTCGCTTTTTAACATCCATTGGCACATCATCTGGCATTTTTTTAGCAGCAGGCGTTCCAGGACGCTCAGAATAAGCAAACATAAAACCGAAATCGTATTTAACATATTCCATCAGGCTCAAGGTGTCTTGGTGGTCTTGTTCAGTCTCCCCACAGAAACCAGCAATCATATCTTGACTTAAAGCACAATCAGGTACTATTTTACGCACATTGTCAATTAACTCAATATATTCTTCACGCGTGTGCTGACGGTTCATAGCTTTTAGCATATTTGTACTGCCACTTTGAACTGGTAAGTGAATGTATTTACAAATATTTTTATGCTTAGCCATAGCGTGCAACACGTTTAGGCTCATGTCTTGTGGATTAGAAGTTGAGAATCTGAATCGTGTTTTAGGAAAAGTAGTGGCACATAAATCAAGTAGCTGCGCAAAATCGATAGCCGTTGCTTGAGCAATAGCTGAGGCTTTCTTAAAGTCTTTTTTCAACCCACCTCCATACCAAAGGTAGCTATCTACATTTTGACCTAATAGAGTAACTTCTTTATAGTTATTATCTACTAATTCTTGAATTTCTTTTACGATACTTTGCGGATCTCTACTACGTTCTCTACCTCTAGTAAAAGGCACAACGCAAAATGTACACATATTATCACACCCTCTTGTAATAGATACAAATGCAGATACTCCATTGGTGTTTAATCTAACAGGAGATACATCGCCATAAGTTTCGTCTTTAGATAAAATTACATTTACAGCATCTCTACCAGCATAAATCTCTTCTAAAAGGTTTGGTAAATCTCTATACGCATCAGGACCAACAACAAGATCAACAATCTTTTCTTCTTCTAAAAATTTCTCTTTTAAACGTTCTGCCATACAACCTAAAACACCAACCTTCATTTGTGGATTGATTTTTTTAACTGCGTTGTATTTTTGTAAACGTTTTCTTACAGTTTGTTCTGCCTTTTCTCTAATTGAGCAAGTGTTCACTAAAACTAAATCTGCTTCTTCCATTTGAACTGTGGTATTAAAACCTTGTTCAGATAGAATAGATGCTACAATTTCACTGTCGTTTAAATTCATTTGACAGCCATAGCTTTCAATATATAGTTTACGCGTATTACCTGCTTTATTCTCAGTAATAAGTGCTTGTCCTTGCTTTTTTTCTTCAATTACATGTTCCGTTGCCATATCTAAAATTCTTGGTTTGCAAAGATACAACCAATTTCTGAAAAGCGTGACATATTGGCAGAAAATAGTAGATAGAACTTTGCCTTAGGAGTTTAAAAAAACACTTCTTAATTTGTATTAAAAAAAAACTATCTACATTTGCAATCCGAAAACTCCCAATGTATATAAAGGTATACAAGGGGTAAATTGAAATGATGTATGGCAAAGAATTTAGTTATAGTTGAGTCACCAGCAAAGGCAAAAACCATAGAGAAATTTTTAGGTAAAGATTTCCAAGTTGAATCTAGTTTTGGACATATTGCAGACTTACCTTCTAAAGAATTAGGGATTAATGTTGAAGGCGACTTTATGCCTAAATATAAAGTATCAACAGATAAAAAAGCTGTTGTTAAGAAACTTAAAGATATTGCAAAAAAAGTTGATACGGTTTGGTTGGCAAGTGATGAGGATCGAGAAGGAGAAGCTATTGCGTGGCACTTGTTTGAACAACTAAAACTAAAGCCTGAAAATACAAAACGTATTGTTTTCCACGAGATTACTAAAAAAGCTATTCTTAGAGCCGTAGAAAATCCACGTAGTATTAATTACAATTTAGTTAATGCCCAGCAAGCGCGAAGAGTACTAGACAGACTTGTAGGATATGAGTTGTCTCCAGTATTATGGCGTAAAGTTAAAGGTGGGCTTTCTGCAGGTAGAGTGCAATCTGTTGCTGTACGATTAATTGTAGAGCGTGAACGTGAGATACAAGCATTCAATCCGATTCCTTCTTTTAGAGTGGTTGCGGAGTTTACAAATGCTGATGGTAAAAAATTCAAAGCAAAGTTGCCTAAGAATTTTGAATCTAGAGAAGAGGCAGAGAACTTTTTATCAAGCTGTGCAGGCACAACATTTTCTATTGCTGATTTAAAGAAAACTCCAGCTAAAAAATCTCCTGCACCTCCATTTACAACATCTACATTACAGCAAGAGGCATCAAGAAAATTGTATTTTCCAGTTGCTAAAACCATGATGATGGCGCAGCGTTTATATGAGGCTGGTTTGATTACATATATGAGAACAGATAGTGTAAACTTATCTGATGATGCTATGAGTGCAGCGCAAGAAACTATTACAGATTTATACGGTGCTAAATACAGCAAGCCAAGAAGTTATACAAATAAATCAAAAGGAGCTCAAGAGGCGCACGAAGCGATTCGACCAACCAATTTGGAGCGTCAAGCAGTGTCTGTTGATTATGATCAAGATAGATTGTATGCACTAATTTGGAAGCGCACAGTTGCTTCTCAAATGAGTGATGCCCAATTAGAAAGAACAAATGTTCGTATTAAGAATACGAGCAATGATAAAATATTTACTGCTAATGGTGAAGTGATTTCTTTTGATGGATTTTTAAAAGTCTATTTAGAAGGAACAGATAATGAAGACGAAGAGCAAGAAGGAATGCTGCCCAAATTAGCAATTGGTGAGGAGGTAAATCAGCAGTATATAACAGCTACAGAAAGGTATTCTAAACCACCATACAGATATTCTGAAGCGGCACTTGTAAAACGTTTAGAAGAATTAGGTATTGGTAGACCTTCAACATTCGCCCCAACAATTTCTACTGTTCAACGACGTGGTTATATAGAAAAAGGAACAGTTGAAGGGGTTGAAAGAAACTACGAACAATTAACGCTAAAAGAAGGAAATGTTACTTCTACTACTTTAACTGAAAAGGTTGGTAGCGATAAAGGTAAATTGGTTCCAACGGATATAGGTAATATCGTTAACGACTTTTTAGTGGCGCATTTTACTACCATTTTAGATTATGGCTTTACAGCAAAAGTAGAGACAGAATTTGATGAGATTGCAGAGGGTAAAGAAGACTGGACCTCTATGATTAAAGATTTCTACACTGGATTTCATGATAGGGTAGAAGATGTAGCTGCAAATGCAGAGAGAGAGTCAGGTGAACGGATATTAGGAGTGCATCCAGAGTCTGGTAAAACTGTCTTAGTGCGCTTAGGTAAATTTGGGCCAATGGTTCAAATTGGAGATAGAGAAGATGAAGAAAAGCAATTTGCAAGTTTACAGGGTGATCAAACTTTGGGTACTATTTCAATAGAAGAGGCTCTTGATTTATTTTTATTACCAAAGAGTGTTGGTTCATATGAGAATGAAGAAGTGATTATTTCTAACGGTAGATTTGGACCCTATGTTCGATTTGGAAAAATGTTTGTTTCCTTGCCTAAAGATGAAAACCCTTTATCAGTTGATTTAGATAGAGCTATAGAATTAATCGAGGCGAAGAGAGAAGCAGATGCACCTATTGCAGAATATGAAAATTTACCTGTGCAAAAGGGTGTTGGTAGATTTGGACCTTTTATAAAATGGAACAATACTTTTATCAATGTCAATAAAAAATACAATTTTGATAACCTAAGCTATGATGATATTGTTGAATTAATAGAAACTAAAAAACAAAAAGATATTGAGAAAATCGTCCATAACTGGGAAGATGAAGGAATTAGAGTGGAAAAAGCCCGATGGGGACGTTTTAATATCATTCAAGGAAAGGTAAAAATTGAATTGCCAAAGACAACAAAAGTAGCAGAAATGTCTTTAGAAGAGGTGAAAGATATTATTGCTAAAAAAGCTCCAAAGAAGAAAACCACTAGAAAAAAAGTGTCCAAAAAGAAATAAATTCTTACTTTGCAGAGCTTTTAAACCCCTAAAAAGACAAATAAACATTATGAACCCCGACTTCTTGACTCCTGTTGATGATGCGGTTTTTGCACATGCTATGTTGCAATCTGATCAGACTCTAGGACATCATATAGCCATACATTCGCAGCAAAATGGATTGCCTGATTTAAAGGGGGTGCGTGTTGCTATTGTTGGTGTTCAAGAAGGGCGTAAGGCAATAGATAATGAGGATACGGGTTCTACCTTTGCTCCAATAAGAAAAGCGCTGTACCAATTATACCCTGGCAGTTGGGCCACAACAATCGCGGATATAGGAAATATACAGCAAGGGAATACAGTAGAAGATACTTATTTTGCTGTAAAAGATACGTTGAGCAGTTTATTAAAACAGCATATTTTGCCAATTGTAATTGGTGGAGGTCAAGATTTAACCTATGCTAATTATAGAGCTTACGATATACTCGAGCAAACTGTTAATCTTGTTTGTGTTGATAGTAAATTTAATTTCGGATCTATACAAGATGGAGTAACATCAGAATCCTTTATGAGTAGTATTATTATGGATAAACCAAACAATTTATTCAATTACTGCAATATTGGATTTCAAACTTTTTTTAATTCTCAAGAAGAAATAGATCTAATAAATGATTTGTTTTTTGAAGCCTACAGACTAGGTGAAGTTGCTAATCAAATAGAATTGGTAGAGCCAATTATGAGAGATGCAGATATCGTATCTATAGATATTAGTGCAGTAAGAAACAGTGAAGCGCCTGCAAATAATAATGCATCACCAAATGGATTTTATGGAGAAGATTTATGCGCAATTGGACGCTATGCTGGCATAAGCGATAAAGTTTCTTCTTTCGGAGTTTATGAATACAATGCCAAATACGATCAAAAGAGTCAAACAGCACAATTAATTGCTCAAACCATTTGGTATTTTATTGAAGGAGTGAATTGTAGAGCAAATGATTATCCATTTGGAACAAGAGATCAGTATCAGAAATTTATGGTTCCAATAGATGATGACGTTCTTAATTTTTACAAGAGTGATAAGAGCGGAAGATGGTGGTTAGAAATTAATTTTAAAAAGAATAATAAATACCAAAGACATTCGTTAATACCATGTACCTATCAGGATTATTTGAACGCAAATGAACAGGAAATACCAGAGAGGTGGTTTAAAACAATGAAGAAGGTGGTGTGATAAAAAGCAATAAATAAAGTAAAATTTTGAATTGCTATTAAAAAAATAATTTATAGGTTTACGCGAATTTAGAAGAGATACATTTTAACTATGAGAAAATTATCATTGTTTATACTGTTAGCAACCTTTATGATTAGTTGTGGTAAAAGCGACAAAGGAGAGCTAGTGGGTGTAAAAACCAAAAGTCAGTGGCATGCTGAAAAACCGTTTGGAATGACTTTAATTCCTGGTGGTTCTTTTACCATGGGTAAACAAGATGAAGATGTTTCTGGAGCATTAAATACCCCAACAAGAACTGTAACAGTGCGTCCGTTTTATATGGATGAAACAGAAATTACCAATAGCGAGTATAAAGAATTCGTGCATTGGGTTCGTGATTCAATTGCGCGTACTCAATTGGCTCTTTTAGCAGATTTGTACTCTGATCCAAATGATCCAGCTGCTCCTTTAGCTGCATATCAGTTTAAAGCAGCTGATACTGCAAATGCATCTGTATACGAAAAGTATATGATGGATACATACGGTAGTTTAGGAAATGTAAACTCTCCAACGCAAGGTCGTTTTTTAAATTGGGAAGAAGACCTGATTTGGGATAAAAATGATTTTCCAGATGAATACTATACTGAGGTAATGGTTGATTCTATGTATTTACCAATAGAAGAAAGTTTTGATGGAAGAAGAATGTTAGATGTAACCAGATTAAAATATACGTACTCTTGGTTAGATAGAGAATCTGCGGCAAGAGATAGAGGTAATAGAAGTGATTATATTAAGCATGAAGTTGTTGAAGTATATCCAGACACTACAGTATGGGTGAAAGACTTTATGTATTCTTATAACGACCCAATGCATCAAGACTATTTTTACCACCAAGCTTATGCAGATTATCCTGTAGTTGGTGTTACTTGGGGGCAAGCAAAAGCGTTTTGTAGCTGGAGAACTAAAAAGAAAAACGATTATTTAAGTACTAAGAAAAACGTAGTAAGAGTTCCTGCATTTAGATTGGCAACTGAGTCTGAGTGGGAATATGCAGCTCGTGGTGGTCTAGACTATGGTAAGTTTCCGTGGGGTGGTCCATATGCTACAAGCGACAGAGGATGTTTCTTAGCTAACTTTAAGCCTAGTAGAGGTGATTACGCAGTTGATGGTGCGTTGTACACGGTAGAGGCAAAATCCTACAATCCAAATGATTATGGATTGTATAATATGGCTGGTAATGTGTCGGAATGGACGAATACCGCCTACAACGAAGCTTCATTCTATTTAGGTTCAACTATGAACCCGAATGTAGAAGATAGAGAGAATAAAAGAAAGGTAATCAGAGGAGGCTCATGGAAAGATGTGGCTTATTTCTTGGAAGTAAGTACAAGAGACTACGAGTATGCTGATACAGCAAGAAGCTATGTGGGCTTTAGAACTGTGCAAGATTATCTTGGAACTAACCTTAATCCTTAAATTAAACCCCACTAATCATTTAAAACTAAAATTATTATGGCACAATCAAAATCGACAAAGAAGATCTTTAATATGGCTTACGGACTAGGAGCTGCAATTGTAATCTTAGGAGCCTTATTTAAAATATTACACTGGAAATTTGGTAACGAAATGCTTATGATCGGTATGATAGTAGAAGCATTGGTATTCGCAATTTCTGCATTTGAACCAGTTGAAGACGAATTAGACTGGACGAAAGTTTACCCAGAATTATCTGGAGGAAAAGCTAAAGAGAAAGGTGATGTTCAAGGAATGTTATCTCAAAAATTAGACGATATGTTGCAAGAAGCAAAATTAGATGCAGGTTTAATGAAAAGTTTAGGAGATTCAATTCAAAACTTTAAAGGTGCTGCAGAAAATATTGCTCCTGCTGTAGATTCTATTGCTGCTACAAATAAATATAGTGAGCAACTATCTTTAGCTGCCTCTCAAATGGAGTCTTTAAATAGTTTATACCAAGTACAATTAGAAGGTGCTTCTCGTCAAGCAGAAATTAATAAAGAAGCTGCTGAAAATGCTGGTAAGTTAAAAGAGCAAATGGAATCATTAGCTACTAACTTATCTTCACTAAATGGCGTTTATGGCGGAATGTTATCTGCTATGTCTAAGAATTAATTCAAATTTAGTCTAACCATTAACCCTAAAAAGAATTAATTATGGCAGGAGGAAAACTATCACCAAGGCAGAAGATGATTAATCTGATGTACTTAGTCTTCATTGCAATGATGGCAATGCAGATGTCTAAAGAAGTACTTACAGCCTTTGGTATTATAAATGAGCGCTTGGTTACTTTTAATGAAAATCAAGTAGTAAAGAATGAAGCTAGCTTAGCTAGTTTAGCACTTAAAGCAAGTGAGCAACCAGATAAATTTGGTGATGAGCTTGAGAAGGCAGAGCAAATCAAGGCTTTGTCAGCTGAGTTATATACGGCAATAGATACTGTTAAAGCAAAAGTTTTAGAAGGTATTGAAGAAGAAGATTTGAAGAATTACGAGGCAATGGATAAATCTGACAACTTAGATATATACTTTTTCCAAAAAGGTTCAATAACTGAGGATGGTCAAGCCTTTTTAGATGCAATTGCTAAATATCGTGATGGGGTTACTTCTATTTTAGGAGACGAATTTGCTGCTGAAGCAAAATCTGTAAATGAGTATTTTGCCACAGATGATGTTACGGATTCAGAAGGTGTTACAAAAACATGGATTGATTATAATTTTGTAGGCTTTCCAGCGGTAGCTTCTTTAACAAAATTAAGTGTAATGCAATCTGATGTGCGTTCAGCGGAGCGTAACATTTTAAATGCTATGTTAGGTGGTCAGTTAGCTACAGATGCAAGTGTAAGTGCTAACACTTATCAAACAATTTTTATTCCAGAGAAACCAACATTCTTCCCTGGAGAGCGTGTTAAAGGTGAGATTGTATTAGGTCGTTATGATGCTTCTTTAAAACCAAAAGATGTTATTGTTAATGGTCGTTCGGTTGACGGTAGACAAAATGGAGCTGCTTATTTAGACATTACTGCAGGTAATGTTGGAGAAAATTCTATAAAAGGTAAGTTTACTTTTATGCAGGATGGTGAAGAAGTAGAAATTCCTATTGATACTAAGTACACGGTTGTAGGTAAACCAAGTGACGCAGTTATTTCTGCAGATAAAATGAATGTGGTATACCGTGGATTGCCGAATCCTATGACCATTTCTGTACCAGGTGTAGCTGATAAAGATGTAACTGCAAATGCAGCTGGTTTAAAGAAGGCAGCAGGTTTAGGTAAGTATATGATGACACCGAGTACAGGTAGAGAAGTAAAGATCAATGTATCTTTTAAATTACCTGATGGTTCAACAGAAGCAAGTCAAAAAACCTATAGAATCAAAGACATACCTACACCAATGGCTACGGTAAGAAAAGAAGCAGGATTGGTTAAAATGTCTAAAGCGAGTTTAGAAAAAACAACAGTACGTGTTGAATTGCCAGATTTCTTATTCGACTTAGATTTTAAAATTCAAAGTTTTAAGATTAAGGTTCCTGGTCAAGCAACCATTACTGTTAATGGTAATAAATTAAATGCTCAAGCTCAGGCAGCTGTAAAGCGTGCAAGGGTGGGTGATTTAGTTGCTATTTTTGACGTTAAATCAAGTATTGTTGGTATTAGTACAAATTTAAAAGTGCCAAATGCCTTACCAGTAAATATTGAGATTCAATAAAAGAAATACATTATGAAGATGAATTGGACGCGTTTAGTTTTAGTATGTAGTACTGTGTTTTTTACAGCAACTATTTCAGCGCAAACAAATTTGTTAAATGCTGCAACGCCAGATGAAATTGGCAAAAAGACAGAAGAGCAGTTGGCAGCGGATAATGACAAACCATTAGCTTATGGCTATATAGATGACAGAGATATGTTATGGTCGAAAGTGGTTTGGGAGTATATTGATTTGAACGAGCGTTTAAATCTTCCGTACTACTATCCAGTTCATGAAAATAGCACTTCTGCAAATAGAAAATCTTTATACAAAACTTTATTAGATGCTATTGCAGATGATGATATAACAGAAGTGTATGACGATTCTTATTTTACGAATAAATTAACGAAAGCGGAAATTGATGCTAAGTTATTTAGAGTAGATACAACAGAAGCTGGTATTAGAGAATTGAATGCAGATCCAAATGCGAATATTGAGGAGTATATCGAAAAAGTGGAAATCACTTCTAGAGATATTGAGGCCTTCAAAATAAAAGGGGTTTGGTATATAGACAAACGTCAAGGTGAAATGAAGTACCGTTTATTGGCAATTGCGCCAATTGCTCAAGATGTTCAAACAAAAGGACGTCAGGAGTTGGTGAATGCTACTGAAAAATTACCAATCTTTTGGGTTTGGTATCCAGGTGCACGTGATATAATGCATGATATGAAAGTGTTTAATGAAAAGAATTCTGCATATCCTATTTCTTTTGATCACATGTTAAATGCGCGTAGGTTTAACGCGATTATTTATCGGGAAGAGAATATCTATGGAAATAGAGATGTAGAGCAATATGTTAAAGGAAATGCTTTATTCCAAGTATTAGAATCTAATAGAATTAGAGAAACAATTAGAGACAAAGAGTTAGATCTTTGGAACTACTAATCTAAAAAAAAACTATAAAGAACCTCTTGAGACATCAAGAGGTTTTTTTGTGTTTTAACTTCAATAGAATTTAGTAAGTCAAATACCTATTTTTGTAAAATGAAAGTTGATTATATAGTTGTTGGATTGGGGTTGGCTGGAATTGCATTTACAAGAGAATTGAAAGCCAATAACAAATCTTTTATTGTTTTTGAGAATAACTCACAGTATTCGTCTGTTGTGGCTGGTGGAATGTATAATCCTATTATCCTAAAACGATTTACCGCT
This sequence comes from Urechidicola sp. KH5, assembly GCF_054661455.1. Classification (NCBI taxonomy): domain Bacteria; kingdom Pseudomonadati; phylum Bacteroidota; class Flavobacteriia; order Flavobacteriales; family Flavobacteriaceae; genus Urechidicola; species Urechidicola sp. KH5. Next base: position 460,543 of record NZ_BAAFSW010000001.1, on the reverse strand, counting down.
GTTTGGGATGCCCAACATCAATTGGATATTGCCTTGCCATTTTATGCAGAATTAGAACGTGACTTAAATACAACTTTTGATATTCCTGTTGGAGTTAAGCGTCTATTTACTTCTATAGAAGAACAGAACAATTGGTTTACGGCTTGCGATCATCCCGCTCTGCAAGACTATTTGGTTTCCAAAATAGATTCCTCACCATACCATGGAATTAATGCGCCCTTTGGCTATGGTACTGTTAATAAAACAGGACGTGTCGCCACAAAAAAGTTAATAGAAGCCTATACATTATATTTAAAAGATCTAGGAGTTTTAAATAATGAATCTTTTGATTACGAATTGTTGGAACACACAAAGGATACTGTACAATATGGTACTGTTAAAGCAAAAAGAATTGTTTTTTGTGAAGGATATGGTTTAAAGAAAAATCCATTTTTTGGTGATTTACCCCTCAATGAGGCCAAGGGTGAGTTGATTAAAATTAATGCACCAGAATTGGCTATAGACTTTGTGTTAAAGTCATCGGTGTTTATTATGCCTTTAGAAAAGGATGAATTCTTGGTTGGGGCTACCTTTAATTGGAAAGACAAGACCAACAAACCAACAGCAGAAGGTAAAGCAGAACTTCTTGAGAAATTGGATAAAATTATTAAGGTGCCTTATGAAGTTGTAGATCATGTTGCAGGCATTAGACCCACAGTAAAAGATAGAAGACCCTTACTAGGCATTCATCCAAAATACGAACATTTGGCTATTCTAAATGGTTTAGGCACACGTGGTGTAATGATTGCTCCAATGGCAGCAAAAGAGCTCTACAATTATTTAGAAGAGGGCACTTCCTTAAGGCCTATTTTAAATATTCAGAGGTTTCAAGATTGGGTTTTGGCAAATGCCTAAGCATCTTTGTTGTATTTTACAAAAATGTTTATCCAAATTAGACGAGACAATCGCATAGTTAAAGGAGTTAGTAAAACAATAGTTATAACTATAGCGATAAAACTGTTTAATAGTCCTAAGCCAACTCCTAAATGAGCAATAAGAAAGGTAATGATGGCCAACCCAACGGTTAATGCATAATTTACATACATAGCCCCGTAAAAGAAGGATGGTTCCATCATATAATTCAACCCACAATTTGGGCATGGACTATTTAATTTTAGAAGTTTTTTTAGTTTGAATAAAGAACCGTATTCAAAGAAATCACCTTCATGACATCTCGGACATTTATTGTTGAAAATACTGTACAATTTGCTTCCTTTTCCTAACATTCTTAATCTAAAAAATACCTTACTTTTGCAAAGGTAGTTTTAAAAATTTTGTTTAAAGTAAGAACACTAACATTTCATGTTAAATATTCATAACGTTACTGTTTCATTTTCTGGAGAAGATTTATTTTCTGGCATTACATTTCGATTAAATGCTGGAAATCGTGTAGGATTGGTTGGTAAAAATGGAGCAGGTAAATCTACCTTGCTAAAAGTTATTGCCGGAGATATAGAGTATGATGGAGGCACTATGGCTTTTGAAAGAGATATAAAAGTTGGTTTTTTAAGACAAGACATAGACTTTGTGTTTGGTCGCACCATCTTAGAAGAAGCCTATGAGGCATTTACAGAAATTAAAGAGGTAGAACGAACGCTTGAAAAAGTAAACGAAGAGCTTGCTACAAGAACAGATTATGAAAGTGATAGCTATACAGAGTTAATCAATCAAATGACGGATCTAACCCATCGTTTTGAGGTTATTGGTGGGTATAATTATCAAGGTAATACAGAAAAAATCTTACAAGGTTTAGGGTTTCAGCGCGAAGATTTTGATAAACTTACTGACACCTTTTCTGGTGGATGGCGTATGCGAATCGAATTGGCAAAACTCTTATTACAGAATAATGATATTTTATTATTGGATGAGCCAACAAACCACTTAGATATTGAATCGATTATTTGGTTAGAAGATTTCTTGAAAAATTATCCAGGTGCAGTAATGTTAGTATCACATGATAAGATGTTTTTAGATAATGTAACCAATCGAACTATTGAGATTTCTTTAGGTAAGATTTACGATTTTAAGCAGCCTTATTCAAAATACTTGACGTTGAGAAATGAGATTCGCGAGAAGCAATTGCAAGCTCAAAAAAATCAAGAAAGAGAAATCAAACATACAGAGCAACTAATTAATAAGTTTAGGGCCAAGGCTAATAAAGCATCTATGGCGCAATCTCTTATAAAGAAACTTGACAAAGTAGAGCGAATAGAAGTAGATGTTGAAGACAATGCGGTAATGAATGTACGTTTTCCACTTTCTATTCAACCGGGAAAAATAATTGTTGAAGCTGAGAATTTAGGGAAATCCTATGGTGATAAGCAAGTATTGCAAAATGTTGATTTATTAATCGAGCGAGGTAGTAAAATAGCTTTTGTAGGTCAAAATGGACAAGGTAAGTCCACTTTGGCAAAAATTTTAGTTGGCGAGATTGATCATACCGGACATTACAAGATTGGACATAATGTGCAATTGGGATATTTTGCTCAGAATCAATCAGAGTATCTAGATGGCGAAAAAACCATTTTGCAAATAATGGAAGATGCTGCTACTGATACTAATAGAGCTAAAGTTAGAGACATGCTTGGAGCCTTTTTATTTGGAGGAGACGATGTAGACAAAAAAGCAAAGGTATTATCTGGTGGAGAGCGAAATAGATTGGCACTGTGTAAATTATTATTACAGCCAATCAATACCCTAATAATGGATGAGCCTACCAATCACTTAGACATCGCTTCTAAAAATGTTTTGAAAAATGCATTAAAAGATTTTGAAGGTACCTTAATTGTTGTATCGCATGATAGGGAGTTTCTTCAAGGCTTAACAACTACCGTTTACGGATTTAAAGACAAAGAAATTAAAGAGTATTTAGGCGATATAGATTATTTCTTAGAAGAGCATAAATTAGAAAGTTTGCGTGAAGCTGAGAAAAGAACGGTTGTTGTAGATGAGAAAAAGGAAGTTTCAAACGCGAAAGAGCAAAGAGTTTTAGATAAAGAGCAAAAGAAATTGCAGAATAAATTGTCTAATCTCGAGAAGAAAATATCGCAATTAGAAAAAGAGATTATTGATTTAGATGCTCAGATTGCAGAAGACTTTGAAAAAGTAAATGAAGACCCAGAATTTTTTCTAAACTATCAAGCCAAAAAGGATTTATTAGATGAAGTGATGGAACAGTGGTCTGAATTAGATGATGCGATAAATGCTACAACCTGAAAATAGTATCATACAACCCATTATACTAGATGAGATATTTAACATAAATGTTGATATTTCTATTAAGAGAGACGATTTAATTCACCCTCAAATTTCAGGAAACAAATACCGAAAATTAAAGTATAACATTCTTAAAGCCGGTATTGAAGGTAAAACTACTTTACTAACATTTGGTGGTGCCTTTTCCAATCATATTGCCGCAGTTGCAGCAGTAGGTAAAGAATATGGATTGCAGACAGTTGGAATAATTAGGGGAGAAGAATTAGGGTTGGATTTAGAAACTACCCTAGCGAGTAATACAACTTTGCGTTATGCTCATACTTGCGGGATGCAATTTGAATTTATAAGTAGAACTGATTATAGAAATAAGCATGAACATTCCTTTCTAGAAATCATAGAAAAGAAATATCCGAATACTTATATAATACCTGAAGGAGGTACCAATGATTTAGCTGTAAAAGGATGTAGAGAAATTTTGGACGACAGAACTAAGGGGTTTGATATTATTTGTGCTCCAGTAGGAACTGGAGGCACGTTGTCTGGACTTATAGAAGGAGCTAACAAGTATCAAAAAGTGTTGGGTTTTCCTGCCTTAAAAGGAGATTTTTTATCCGAAGAAATTAAAAAGTTTACCACTAAAACTAATTGGCAATTAATTGGTGAATATCATTTTGGTGGTTATGCGAAAACATCAGAAGAATTAATTACATTTATCAATAGTTTTAAGAGAGAAACGGTAATTCCTTTAGACCCCATCTATACCGGTAAAATGATGTATGGATTGGTAGATATGATTAAAAAAGGCATGTTTGAAGAAGGAACCAACATATTGGTAATTCATACTGGTGGTTTGCAAGGAATTAAAGGTATGAATGCAATTTTAAAAAAGAAAAATAGTTTAATTATAGAAGAATAAAGTCAACTCCATGAAAATTAGATTACTAGGGCTTGTTTTATTGGCGCTTTTAGCTGGATCTTGTAAAAGTAAAAAAGTTAGAAAGTCAGAGAAAAAAACAACTAAAACAGAAGTTGTAACTCCTAAAGAGAAGAAAGAAGTAACTACAAAAAAGACGCCGCCTAAAACTTATAGTAATCCAAAATTAGCTTACATAGATCGCTATAAAGACATCGCCATGCAAGAAATGCGAACCTATAAAATTCCGGCTAGTATTACGCTTGCACAAGGTATATTAGAATCTTCTAGTGGACAAAGTCAATTAACAAGACGCTCAAATAATCATTTCGGTATCAAATGTCATAAAGGATGGACAGGTGGAAGGACCTATCATGACGACGATGAAAAAGGGGAGTGCTTTAGAGTATATAAAAAACCAGAAACATCTTTTAGAGATCATTCATTGTTTTTAGCAGAAAGAACACGTTACGCAGATTTATTTAAGTTGCGAATTACAGATTATAAAGGATGGGCAAAAGGGTTGCGAAAAGCAGGATATGCAACCGATAAAAAGTATCCTGAAAAGTTGATTCAAATTATAGAAGAGCATGAACTTTATCGATACGATAAGCAAGTACTTGGTAAAAAATATAAAAAAGTAGACTACCCAAAAGAACCAGCATACCATATTGTTGAAAAAGGAGATACGCTGTATAGTATTTCTAGACGTTATAATTTGTCTGTAGAACAATTGCAGTCTATAAACGGATTAGATAATGCAGTTATTAGTATTGGGCAAAAGTTGTATTTAAGTAATTAAAAAATCCCCTTGACATAATCGCCAAAGGGATTTTAAAACTAATTCTCAACGAATTTTACTAACTAACCTCTCTCTTTTCTGCGTTCTTGGTGGTGCTTCATTTTTTTATTGACCATCTTGGCTCTTTTATCGCGAAGCTCTTTCCACTGCGAATATTGTTCTTTGTTTAAAAAACTTTTCATTTGCTCTTGTATAGCAATTTGCTCGTCTAATCGCGCTATTCTAAAAGCGTGTTTCTCATCGTCGCTCATTGCTTTTAACTCTTCTTTTTTTCCACGCATTTCTGCTCTTTTCTTTGCCTGCTCAAGCGCAATCTTCTCAACTTTTTCTTGTTGAGCTGCGTTTAAATCTAGCTTTAAAGTCATTTCTTTTACTTGTAACTCTGCTGCTTGCTCAGGGGTTAAATCCATGCGTTGCTTTTTTTTCTCCTGTGCAACGCCACTTAATGTGATAAGTGTTACTAATACAAAAACTATTTTTTTCATTTTGTTGGTTTTTACAAATTATATACTTCTATGACTTGCTTCCATCTAAAAGGTTTAACTTTGGAAGAACTATTAAATCTTAAATTCTTGTTAAATGAAATTGAAACTACTTGCTTTGGGTTTTACAGCTTTATTAGTTGGATGTTCTCCAAATAACGAAACCAGAAAGCCTACCAAACAAACTACAGTAACTTACGATAATACAGAAATGCAACGTCTTCTAAATAAATATGTATCTGTTACCTTAACTACAGATATAACAAAATTATCCGATAACGAGCGTAAAATGTTACCCCTTCTTATTGATGCTGCTCATAGAATGAATGATCTTTTTTGGTATGAGGCCTATGGTGCTCAAAAAGATAGCTTATTGGCCTCTGCTGCTAATCCTGCAACAAAACAGTTTATAGAAATTAATTACGGCCCGTGGGATCGATTAAACAACAACGCTGTTTTTGTTGAAGGTGTTGCTTCTAAACCAGCCGGTGCTAATTATTATCCGGTTGATATGACGAAAGAAGAATTTGAAAATTCAAATCTTTCTAATAAAGAGAGTTTGTACACTTTTATCAGAAGAGACGCATCCGGAAATTTAAAAGCCATTCCATATCACGAACAATTTAAAGAAGAAGTAGCAGAAGTTTCAAAACTTTTAAAAGAAGCCTCTGAATTGGCCGAAGATGCTGGGTTAAAAAAGTATTTAGAATTACGTTCAGAAGCTTTGTTAGACGATAATTATCAACCTAGTGATTTAGCATGGATGGATATGAAAACAAATACACTTGATATTGTTATTGGTCCTATAGAAACATACGAAGATCAGTTGTTTGGTAATAAAGCTGCTCATGAGGGATATGTTTTAATTAAAGATCAAGAGTGGAGTGCAAAACTTGCTAAATTTAGCAAGTACTTACCAGAATTACAGAGAGGATTACCAGTTGATCAAGTTTATAAGGCTGAAACTCCGGGTACAGATTCTGATTTAAATGCCTATGATGTGGTGTATTATGCAGGCGATTGCAATTCTGGGTCAAAAACAATTGCAATTAACTTACCAAACGATGAAGAGGTGCAATTGGCTAAAGGTACAAGGAGGTTGCAATTAAAAAATGCAATGCGCGCTAAGTTTGATAAAATATTATTGCCAATCTCAGAGGTTCTGATAGATGAGAGTCAACGTCAGTATATTACTTTTGACGCCTTTTTTGCGAATACAATGTTTCATGAAGTAGCTCACGGATTGGGAATTAAGAACACTATAAATGGTGAAGGTACAGTAAGATCTGCTTTAAAAGAGCATGCAAGTGCATTAGAAGAAGGGAAGGCAGATATTTTAGGTCTGTATATGGTACAACAACTCGCTGCTAAAGGAGAGTTAGAAGAAGACTTTAAAAATAACATGGTCACTTTCTTAGCTGGTATTTTCCGTTCAGTGAGATTTGGAGCTTCTTCTGCGCATGGAAAAGCAAATATGATACGGTTTAATTTCTTTAAGGAAAAAGGAGCATTTACCAGAAATGCTGATGGTACTTATAAAGTGAACTTTGATAAAATGGAAACTGCTATGACAGAATTGTCAACGATTATTTTAACCTTACAAGGTAATGGTGATTACGATGGTGTGTCTGAATTAGTTGCCAAGAGCGGTGTTATTTCAGATGGATTACAAGCTGATTTAGATAGATTAGGTGCTGCTAATATTCCGGTAGATATTGTATTCGAACAAGGTGTTAAGGTTTTAGGATTGGAATAAAAATATGAAGTAAATGGATTAAAAAATCCTGCTCATAGCAGGATTTTTTTATTCAGCATCGGCTGTATATTGTTCAAAAGGTTCAAAGTTGTCAATTACAATATTTCTAATCTTTTTGTTCAAAGATGTCATGGCATTATAACTCGTATGCTCTAAAATAATAACTACCAAGTCATCTTCTGGATACTGTGTTAAAGCGGTGCTAAACCCATTCCAACGTCCGTAATGATATACTTGATTATTATCTCCTTTGTCGTTTATTCTAAATCCAAAGCCATATGGTATTTTACGCCCATATTTGTTTTCACTTTTAGAATACATCATATCTACATAGGGTTCAGATAAAAGATCTCCGTTGTTTAAAGCATTTACCCATTTAAGTAAATCTTCTGTTGTAGAATATACATTCTTATCGCCAACAACAGCATCATTTACGGTACCTCTTATTTTCGCATGACGCCAACCTCTATAAAGTCGATAACCAATTAATTGGTTGTCTGATATTTTATCATGTTCAAAGCTATAAACATAGCTATTATTCATTTGAAGCGGTTCGAAAATATGTTCATCAACAAAGTCAGCAAATGATTTTTTTGACACTTGCTCAACAATAGATGCTAAAACAAAATACGCAGCATTAGAATAATCAAACCGTCTTCCCGGAGTAAAGAATCTCTCAACATCGCTGGTTTCCATTAAATCCATCATTTCAGCATTGGTTGGTGCCTGTTCACCTTTCCATTTATGCTCTGCAATCCAAAAGTAATTTGGTAACCCTGCTGTATGATTAAGCAAATGTTTAATGGTAACTCCTTCGTACGGAAAATCAGGATAATAGCAAGTTACATAATCATCTATATGTAACTCTAAATCTTCTGCAAGCATTAAAATAGCTGCAGCTGTAAATTGTTTGCTCACTGATGCTAACTGAAAAATTGAATTTTCATCAATCTCTTCTTTTGTTCTAAAATCTCTTAGTCCAACATGATTGTTGTAAATTAATTTTCCGTTTTGAGCAACCAATACAGACCCATGAAAATCGTGGCGTTTGTTTATGCGTTTCAGAAGTGAATCTAATTTATGATGCACAAATACAGTTTCTGCAGGTTCAAAAGATTCAATAATAACTTCTTTTTTAACTGGAGCTGATGGTCTTTTTGATGGTGCAATTTCAGTAGCCGAGTTATTCATTTGTTCAATTTTAATAGAAGAAATGATGTAGCCACTAGAGATAATGATAAATACTAAAGTAACGTAACGTTTATACTTTTTCAATGAGATAAACCGAATTTTAGGGTTGCTGCAAATTACTAAAGAAGCAGTATACTGCAAAGTTAAAGTAGTGTTTTAACTTTTATTTTAAAGTGTTCGTATTTAAGAAGTTAAATTTTTACGAAGTTTACTATTTTTGTGGCATGAATTTTAAGGAGTTACCCCCATTAGAGCCCGATGATTTTTACTTCAATAAACAGGGTTTTAAAGTTTTTACTGAAAAATATCACTTAAAAAGAGGGTATTGTTGTAAAAGTAGTTGTAAACATTGCCCTTACGGATATGATAAAAAAACCGATAGGTTTATATCTTAATAGTTAATACCTTCAAATTTTGGCAGGTCTTCTGCAGAAGTTTTTATTACTGATATTTTTTCAATAGAATCCTTCCAAAGCAGAACTTCGCAAAAGCCAATAGCAATTTTAATTGTTAAAATATAGTAGGAAAAACCATCTTTGTTTTCAGACAGAATATTGACACTATTTATTTCTAGCACATGGTTCGCTAGTTTCTTTTTAGAATTAGAAATAACTGTATTATTATGAGCCATTAAGTAGTCAAATGTGTTGTCATCATTAGAGTTGGCATCGTGAACACTGCAAGCAGATTTGTTGCTAATGTACAATCGTATTTTTTCTGGATCGACAATGTCCATATCAAGATAGTAGCTATATTTTTTTCAACTCCTGTTCTTAGGCTGTTTAGAATTATAAAACTGTCGTATTGTCTGGGAATTCATTATTTTTTAGCTACAAGTATATCTCTTTTAATTGATTTGTCTACGATATGTAAAAAATTGCCGTATGGTGTTTCATTCAAGACTTTAAAACCTGCCTGTTCGAGAATGCCACTTAGCTGTTTTTTAGAATTTATAAAACTATTCCACCCTAGTACTAAAGTGCCTCCAGATTTTAAAAGTTTGTACCATTGTTCGGCACTTTCACTAACCAATTGTTCTGCACTCATGCTTGGAGTCACACCTTTTTTTGAAGTGTTTTTATGCTTAATACCATAGGGCAGATCACCAACAATTAAATGAAATGTTTGTTGTTTAAAATAATTGCCACACGAAGTTGTACTACCATTAATTAAACTTAAATGTCTGCTGTTCTCTTCTGTTTTAAAATCTTGTTTATTCTTGGCAAATCGGAAGTGCTGTGCATAAATAGCCTCTTGTTTGTTTTTTCCAAAAACTTGTCTTTTCTCAAATTCGTACTTAAAGCGTTCAGATTGTAAATACTGTTTAAAAAATGTACTTGATTCTAATACTGATTTATTATTGAGCTCAACACCAATAGCATGATAACCATATATAATAGCTTCAAAAAGTGTAGTGCCCTTACCAGCCACAGGATCTAATAATAAAAGAGGTTCCTCTATTGAAAAATCGGAAGACAATACTGCTACATGAATCATCATTTTGGTGAACAATTCATTTGTTTTTCCAGGATATTTCCATAGGGTACTTAGTTTATCATCAACAAATTCATAAGACGATTTCATTATTGGGATTAAGCAATTGTCTTTCAGCTGAAATAGAGCAAAAAAAAATGAGAGTCTAGAAAGTTTTGTGAGTTCTACTTCATTTAAATTCTCTTCTAATTCTATTTTAAGATATCTTATTCCAGCTATATGAGTTATTGAAATATCGTTTGATGCAACGTTTAGGTTTCCAATTGCCAATTGCAATTCGGCTAAGGCCAATTTATCAGCAGTATTGTAATATACTCTATTATGCCCAGGATGCTGAAGAATGAGATATGAATTCATACTTATTGAATTGAGAATTACAAAAATAAGTTAAGAATTAGAAAATAAAAAAACCTCCTACTTTTAAGTACGAGGTATAAATGCTTAATAAAGGAACTGTTATTTTGGATCTAGAATTGTATCAATTCTAGCCATTATTCTATCGATATTGTTTCTATTTGCATTTCGAGGTCTAGCTTTATTGGCGAGTCTCGGGTAATAAAAAAAGCCTTGCATTGCAAGGCTTTTTTTATTTAGTATTTTTAGTAAATACAAATTAGTTTTATTGAGTGTCAGTATTTATTGTGTTTTCACAATTTTATAGTTTTTTGTGTTTTTACCAATTGTTACGTTGGTATAATAAACTCCATTTTTTAATTGCTCAAAATTGATACTTGTTTCTAGTTTATTCGGTTCTATTTTAAAGATTTCTTGACCTAATGTATTGTATATGCAAACGAGTTTTATTACTTCATTCGATTTAATTGTCAATAGATCTTTTACTGGATTAGGGTACAGAGATACTTGAGCAAAATCTTCAAAACTTTCTGTAGATAATGGAGAGCCACAAAGTGACCAACCCATATCTTCCATAAAAGCAAGGGTAACCGTACCTGGATTGTGATTTGCTTCACCGTATCCTACTTGAGGTGTCATTAACGCTTGTGGATTCCCAGAAGGATAATAGTTTTCATCCCAATGAGAATAACTAGACCCGCTGTTCCAGGTATTTGGAGCATATATTTTTGGTTTTACATTACCATTTAATACTGTAGCTTGAGCTCCGTTACTAAATAAATCATCACTAGTTAATTGACCGTATAGAGCAACTGAAGGGTCTGGGTAGTTCGAGGTGCTAATAATTGATGTTGGAGTGCTATTTTCGATATGATGGTCCCAAATGCCTGCAAAACCACTATAACGAATAGCTCCTTCTCCTGTTGGATTATCGTTTATGTCTAAAACTTCTCTTCCAAATCCTGCAATGCCCAAGCCATGCCCAATTTCGTGTAATACAACGGTAACAAAATCTATTTGCCCCGAAGGTGTTGCTCCATCGGTACCAAAGTAAAAATTAAATGTATTACTAAACGTTGCATTAATGTCTGGGTCGTTAATTCTTTGATCAGAGCCTAATAGGCTGTTTGCAAGTGCAATAGGGTGAAAGGTGACTTCAGGAAGTGAACCTCCAGTTAATCCTAAATATGTAAAGGCACCAGCGCTACCTATTACTCCTGGACCTAAAGGGCCAAATGTGGCATTAATTTCAATTGGTACTGAAGTGTCTATGAGACTTGCCCATATATCTACAGCATATTGAAAAGCTGTTTGTGCCTCTGTTGTGAATCCTGTATAGGTAACATTAATTGTTGAACAGGCAGAACTTCTGTCTTGAGAATCAATTTTATCTCTTATCACTTTTGGCACAGGCACATAACTAGGATTGGCAAAAGGGTTTGGTTTATAAATACAGATATCGTGGTTAATTGTTTTAGAATCGACTATTTGAAGGGCTTCTTGTGCATTTGCTAAAAAGTTAATCATAACTATTGCAAAGAAGCATAGTGCTTTTATAGGGGTTAAATTCATTTTGACTTATTATTTGATACTACTAAAAATGGAATATAATTAATTGTTCCCCTCGAAGATAATAAAAATAAGATTGACTCCCAATCTTATTTTTAATTTCATTTTGAAATACCTTCTAAATCGAACATAAAGCTATAGACTAATGCTGTGCGTTTGTATTTCTCATACCTTCCAGAAGCACCTCCGTGTCCAGTATCCATATTGCAGTCCATGATCAATAGATTGTCATCAGTTTTTAATTCTCTAAGTTTTGCAACCCATTTTGCCGGTTCCCAATATTGAACTTGACTGTCCCAATATCCCGTGGTTACTAATAAATTAGGATAGTCTTTAGCCTCTATATTATCGTATGGAGAATAAGACTTCATATAATGGTAGTATTCTTCATTTTTCGGATTACCCCATTCATCAAATTCAAAAGTAGTTAAGGGGATTGTTTCGTCTAACATTGTGGATACAACATCTACAAAAGGCACAGCAGCTACAATACCATTGTATAAATCTGGTCTCATATTGGCAATTGCTCCCATTAGTAATCCACCTGCAGATCCGCCATATGCATACAATTGGTCATTATTTGTAAAATCTTCTTTTATTAAGAATTCTGCAGTATCGTTGAAATCTGTAAAGGTGTTTATTTTATTCAGTAATTTTCCGTTTTCATACCAATCGCGTCCCATTTCTTCTCCACCTCTTACATGCGCAAGAGCATAGACAAACCCGCGATTTAACAGAGTTAATCTCGTACTGCTAAATGTAGCATCTTGACTACTTCCATACGATCCATAAGCATACAAAAGCAATGGATTTTTACCATCTTTATTCAATCCTTTTTTGTACACAATCGAAACAGGAATTTTTGTTCCATCTGCAGCAGTAGCGAATAATCTCTCAGAAACATAGTTTTCTGGAGTAAAACTATCATCGAGCACTTTTTGTTGCTTAAGTACAGTTTCTTCTTTAGTGTTCATATTATGTTCTATAGTTCTGCCGGGAGTTGTCATAGAGGTATAATAATACCTTAAGATATCTGTGTCAAAATCTAAATTTGAAGTGGTATAAGCATCATAGGCAGGATCGTTAAATTCCATTTTATAAGAATCGCCACTCCATTTTTTAATAATAATATTCATTAGTCCGTTTTCACGTTGACTAATCACTATATGATTTTTAAACAAATCAAATCCAACAAAGAAGTTTTTATCATTATGTGGAATTACATCTACCCAGTTTTCTTTGTTAGTTTTTGAAATAGGAGTTTTAACCAATTTAAAGTTTTTTGCATTGTGATTTGTTCTGATATAGAAATGATCCTTGTAATGATCAACACTATATTCAAGATTCACTTCTCTAGGTTGAATTAATTTAAAATTTTCGTTTGGTTTATTGGCATTAATAAACATTAGCTCTGTAGAAAGCGTTTGTCCGTTATAGATAAAAATATACTCGTTAGATTTAGATTTGTAAATACCTGTAAAGAAGGTTTCATCTGTTTCTTCATGTACTAAAACATCGTCTGATTGTGATGTGCCTAGTGTGTGGCGCCAAACTTTATTGGCTCTTAATGTAACAGGATCCTTTGTTGTGTAAAAAACAGTTTTATTATCGTTTGCCCATACGGTACTTCCGTTATTATTGGTTAGCTGATCTGGCAATAATTCTCCAGTTTCTAAATTTTTAAAATAGATATTATACTGTCTTCTCGAAACGGTATCAACTGCGAAAGATAATAGCTTGTTGTCAGGACTTACACTTCTACCACCCATCCCAAAATAGGAATACCCTTGTGCCATTTCCGGTCCATTTAACATAATTTCTTCTTGATCTGTATCAATCTTTTTACGGCAGTAAAGAGGGTAATCTTTACCTTCTTCATAACGCGAATAATACAAATATCCATTAGACTTAACAGGTACAGATTGCTCATCTTTTACCAAACGACCTACCATTTCATCATAGAGCTTTGATTGAAAAGCTTCTGTGTGTTTCATTGAAGTTTGTAAGTAGTCATTCTCTTCATTTAAATAATTTAAAACATCCTGAGTTTGAGCATCAGGAGTTTCTGCATTTTTTTGTTCATCACTCAAGCGCATCCAAAAATAGTTGTCGATACGTGTATCGTTATGAATTGTTAAAGTATCAGGAATTTTTTTAGCAACTGGAGCAGTTGGTCTAATCGATTCTTTTGGAGTACAGGAAAAAAGTATGCTTAAAACGGCTAGTACCAGTATTTTTTTCATTTTAATGTTTGATTTTAGGGACTATAAAAATAGACAATAAAAAAAGGCACTACAATTTTGTAGTGCCTTTTTGTTGGTCTATATTGCTTTTATCATTAAATAAAAAGCAAATAATATATTTTTAAACAATTGAAACAAACAAACCGTCATCGGTTTTTTCAACTTTGGCAAGGTTGTTTTTTGTCAATCCTTTAATGGTTTTATCCCATTTCTTGTTTGATAATGTACTTTGAGATTTCAATTCGTTTAAGTCTATTTTTTCTTCTTTTTGAATAATTGCTAAAACTGCTTTTTCCTCATCACTCAATTCCACAGCAGGCGCTTTTTTCTCAGGTTTCATTTGAGGGAAGAACAATACTTCTTGAATAGAGCTGTTGTTAGTCATAAACATTACTAATCTATCAATACCTATACCAATACCAGATGTAGGAGGCATGCCATATTCAAGAGCTCTTAGGAAATCTTGGTCAATAAACATTGCTTCATCATCTCCTTTTTCAGAAAGCTTTAATTGGTCTTCAAAACGCTCTCTTTGATCGATAGGGTCGTTTAACTCAGAATACGCATTGGCCAACTCTTTACCATTCACCATTAGCTCAAAACGCTCTGTTAACGCAGGATTATCTCTGTGCTCTTTTGTTAATGGACTCATCTCTTTTGGATAGTCTGTAATAAAAGTTGGTTGAATATAGTGGTGCTCACATTTTTCACCAAATAGTTCATCTATCAATTTACCAACTCCCATGGTTTCATCAACCTCAATACCTACTTGCTTACATACATCTCGCAACTCTTCCTCGTTCATTCCGGCTACATCGTGTCCTGTATGTGTTTTAATAGCCTCTAAAATTGGAACGCGCGCATAAGGAGCTTTAAAGTTTACTTTATGCTCGCCAATTTGAACCTCAGATGCACCGTTTGAATCAACTGCCACCTTTTCTAACAACTGTTCGGTCATTTCCATCATCCAGTTGTAGTCTTTGTAGGCTACATACAATTCCATTACTGTAAACTCAGGATTATGCGTACGGTCCATTCCTTCGTTTCTAAAGTCTTTAGCAAACTCATACACAGCTTCAAATCCACCAACAATCAATCTCTTTAAATACAATTCATTGGCAATTCTCAAATACAACGGAATGTCTAATGCATTGTGATGCGTCATAAAAGGTCTTGCAGCAGCACCCCCTGGAATAGGTTGTAAAATAGGCGTTTCAA
Organism: Urechidicola sp. KH5; assembly: GCF_054661455.1. Taxonomy (NCBI): domain Bacteria; kingdom Pseudomonadati; phylum Bacteroidota; class Flavobacteriia; order Flavobacteriales; family Flavobacteriaceae; genus Urechidicola; species Urechidicola sp. KH5. The sequence continues at coordinate 445,266 of NZ_BAAFSW010000001.1, read as the reverse complement.
CTTCTAAATATCCTTTTTCGTTAAAGAACTGACGAATAGAATTCGTGATTTTAGTTCTCTTAATAAAGGTGTCTTTTACATGATCGTTTACAATTAAATCAACATAACGTTGACGATAGCGTTGCTCAGCATCACTAAATGCATCATGCACTTTACCTTCAGCATCTGTTTTAACAACAGGTAATGGTTTAAGTGATTTAGATAATAAAGTAATTTCAGTAACCTTTACTGAAAATTCACCTACTTGTGTTTTAAAAACAGTTCCTTTAATACCTATGATATCTCCCATATCCAATAATTTTTTGAATACGGTATTGTACAATGTCTTGTCTTCATCAGGGCAGATTTCATCTCTATTGATATAAATCTGCATTCTATCTGAGCTATCTTTTAATTCAGCAAATGAAGCTTTTCCCATGATTCTTCTACTCATGATTCTACCTGCAAGCACAACTTCTTTACCTTCAAAAGCATCAAAATCTGAAAGAATTTCCTTAATGTAAGTCGTAGTTTTAAATTCTGCCGCTGGATACGGTTGAATACCTAATTCTCTCAATTTTTCGAGCGATTGTCTTCTTACAATTTCTACTTCTGATAACTGCATGTTACTGAATTTAAAATGGTTTAAATATTTAGTTTGCAAAGATACAACCTCTAAAGCAATTACAATTCAAAGAATTTATAAAATATGCCTATCAAAAATGCGAATAGTTAAAAAAAAGCTCTATGTTTGTGGTCTGTATTGAAAAGTACAGATTAGTTGTGTTGTTGACGTTGAAAAACGTCGTAGGTTTATTAAACCAATGGAAAGCTTCCCGTTACTTCGGGACGCTTTTTTTGTTTTAAAGAGTTTGTATTGTTCTAATTCTTATGTAGAGCACTCTTAAAAGAACTCACCAAAATTTCTCCAAGCATCACTTAAAAAGAAGTATACAAAAACAAGACTGGTTCCAAATTTAAGACCAGTAGAAAGTAAAAACCCAATAAAAGAACCTATAGCTGCTTTAAGTGCGCGTTTACCATCTTTGCTATTATAGATTAATTCACCTACTAGCGCTCCAAAGAAAGGGCCTAAAATAATTCCGAAGGGAGGAAAGAATATGAGTCCTAGGATTAAACCAATCATGGTGCCCCAAACACCGTACTTACTACCGCCAAACTTTTTTGTACCCCAAGCGGGAATGACATAGTCTATGCCCCAAACAAATATGGATACTGCTAATGTTATTCCAAGAAATGTCCAATCCATAGGGATTACAGAAGTTAGATGTAAGAATAATAATCCGAACCAACCAGTTATTGGACCTGGTAATACTGGTAAGAAAGAACCAACAATGCCGAGTAAAACAAAAACGAATCCGAGAATTAAAAGAAAAATATCCATAAGGGTTCAATAATAATGTAAATGTAAGAAGGATAAATTGAATAGGCTGATTTAATTTATTTATATTCACGTTCGGATTAAGTCAATATTTAAAAAATGAAAAATTTCTTCCTCATTATTGTTTGTGTATATTTTATTCAATGTACAGGTTATGGCCAAGAATCAAATAATTCAGTTAAAACCATCGGGTTTGCTATGGTTGAGAAAGCTCCAATTTTTCCTGAATGTGAAAATGGTTCTCCAAATGAAATGAGAAGTTGCTTTAGTAGATATTTGTCCAAATTAATTATTGAAAATTTAGATTTATCAGATATTGAAAAAGGAGGTAAAAGAATCAAAAAAGTAATTGAAACATTGTCAACAGTTACACCTGGAAAGCAAAATGGAAAACCAAGAAATATTATGTTAGTATTACCAATTTTATCGAATAACATTCAAGGAAATGTGAAATGAATAAAAGCCAAAGCAATCTGCTTTGGCTTTTTTGTTTATAGCTTTATAATGTGCCGAATAATTGTATATTTACCTGCAACTAAGTCCCTCACTTACGAGCACATACTAACAGTAGTTTCACTTTTATTAAACAATCATGTTTCATGAAAAACACCATTTTGTGTTGGCTTATATTTTGTAGTGCCTTTCTTTTTGCACAAGAAAAAAACATCATATTAGATTCTTTGTATCAACATGCAAAGGATGCAATCGATCTAAAGCAATATGACACTGCTAAAAATGCAATTGATCAATTACAAAGACAAGATTATTCTGATTTTAATAAACTAGAATTTGATTTGTTAAAGGCCGAATTATTAGTGGCACAAGACGATGATGAAGGAGCACTTACTTTATTATTAGAAGATACTGAAGTATTAGAAAATTATAAGGATAGAGCAGTCTATTCAGATTATAAAGAAACTATAGGTCGCATTTTTACTAGAGCACAGAATTATTCTAAAGCGCAGACTTATTTTGTTGAATGTCTTCAAAGTGCAGAATCACGAAGTGATTCTATCAGTATGGCCAGTGCTAATTTAAATTTAGGTAGCTTATACCAAATGCAATCTAAAATGGACTCTGCTGCATTTTATTACGATAAGGTATTGAAAGTGTATCCAGAAAACTCTAAAGATGTTTCTACATTGGCTACCGTATACAGTAATTTAACGGGTATTGCTGTCTCGCGTGGTCAATTTCAAGAGGGAGAAGATTATGCTTTAAAGTCTTTTGAAATGTACACTCAACAGAAAGATACATTAAAAATGGCGGGTGTATTATCTAATCTTGGATCTGTTAAAATGTACCTGCAAGATTACAATGCCTCTGAAAAATACTATCTACAAGCACTAGATTTGTTGCAGAATGCTGACTCTAGTAAAGAATTACAGATAAAGTCAATGGCGCTATATAACGTGTCTCAAGTAGATTATTTAAAGGGAGATTTTGAAACAGGGTATAATTATTTATTTGAAAGTGTTGATGTGGAAAAAATGTTTCATCAAAAAACCTTAAAGAATCAGGTAACTGAAATTGAGGCTAAATATAATCTAGCAAAAGAGGAGAAAGAAATTGCGATTGAGAAGAGTAAAAGGCAACGTGCTGAATTTATGAGTTATCTTTTTGCGAGTATCATTTTTGCCTTGTTAGTTTCATTCTCATTAGTATACAGTAGAAATAAATATAAAACTCAAAAGCAAGCATTTGACTTTGAAATGGAAAAAATGCGTCAGATTCGTGAAATGGAGCAGGTGCAAAATGAAAGTCAAATTAAAATATTAAATGCCACCCTAGATGGTAAAGAAGCTGAGAGAAAACATATCGCTGAGATTTTACACGATAATGTAAGTACACTTTTGTCTTCGGCAAATATGCATTTATATGCTATAAAAACTGAGTTAAAGGGCAATGCACCATCTGAAATGCCTAAAATAGAAGCTATAATAGATGAAGCTTCTGATAAGATTAGAGATTTATCTCATAAGTTAATTTCTTCTGTATTATTGAAATTTGGTTTGGCTGCTGCAACTGAAGATTTGTGTGAAAAATATTCTAATTCGTATTTAATGTTTAATTGTGAGTCTACCAATGTAGTGCGGTATAATCAAAGTTATGAAATCAAGATTCACAATATTATTGATGAATTGGTGAATAATATTATTAAGCACAGTAATGCTACGTTGGCTAGAATTTCTATAGTTGATACCCATGGTAACTTGAATTTGAAAATTCAAGATAATGGCGATGGGTTTAAAATGTCTGAAGTTGCGAGTAAAGATGGTTTAGGATTAACTCAGGTAAAGGCTCGAATTAAGATGATGAATGGTAGTATTAAAATTACTTCGTCTAAGGATAATGGAACTGAAATAAAAATGGTCATACCAATTCAACCAGAATAGTTATTTTTAGGGTATGAATAAAAGGTTTGTTGTTTTATTAGTAGTAATTGGTACAATGTATTCTTGCGAGTTTTATACCAAGAAAACATTAGCTCCAGAGCAATTAGCCGATACAATAATAAACTATAAATCTGTAGACTTATTTCCTTTATTTCCTGATTGTAAGTTAATAGAAGACTTGAAAGAACAGCAAAAGTGTTCACAAGAAAAGATTGTAAGACATATTTATAGCTCTCTTTCTAATGCAAATATTATTACTGAAAAACGTATTAATGATACAGTATATTTAGATTTGATTATTCAAAAAGATGGTAAAGTAGTTCTAAAGAAATTTGAAAGCTCTAAAAAGATGCAAGCTCAAATTCCAAACTTAGATTCTTTAATTTCGGCAAGTGTAAATTCTTTACCCGCATTAGAACCAGCAATTAAAAGAGATTTTCCAGTAAGCACTCAAATGAGTTTACCAATTATAATTAAGAATTAAGCATTGCCCACAACTTATCTTTAAGTTCTGTAAGACCAACGTAAGCAGCCGATGAGATAAATAATGTATCAATACCTTTAGGTAATTCTTCAGCAATTGCATCTTGTAATTCTTCATCTAGTAAATCAGATTTAGAAACTACTAGTAAACGCTCTTTGTCTAACAACTCTGGGTTGTGCATTTTAAGTTCGTTTAGCAGGATATCGTACTCTTTAGCGATGTCATCGCTATCTGCAGGAATTACAAAAAGCAATGTAGCATTACGTTCTATATGTCTTAAAAAATAATGCCCCAATCCTTTACCTTCATGGGCTCCTTCAATAATACCAGGAATATCGGCCATTACAAACGATTTAAAATCGCGGTACTCAACAATACCTAAATTAGGTTTTAAGGTGGTAAACGGATAGTCAGCAATTTTTGGTTTTGCAGCAGTTAAAACAGAAAGTAGGGTAGATTTACCTGCATTCGGAAATCCGACCAAACCAACATCTGCCAATACTTTTAATTCTAAAAGATACCAACCTTCTTCACCAGGAATACCAGGTTGTGCATATCTAGGTGTTTGGTTGGTAGACGATTTAAAATGCCAATTACCTCTACCGCCTTTACCACCTTCGCGCAATACGCGTTCTTCTCCTTCTTCGGTAATTTCAAACAACACCTCTTGAGTTTCACCATCTTTAATAATGGTTCCTAAAGGCACATCTACATAAACATCTTCACCATCTTTTCCAGTGCTTCTAGCAGATGAACCATCGCCACCATGTGTTGCTTTAAAATGCTTTTTGAATTTTAAATGAAATAAGGTCCAAAGGTTTTTGTTACCACGTACAATTACATGCCCACCACGACCACCATCGCCACCATCGGGTCCACCTTTGGCGTTGTACTTTTCGCGATGCAAGTGCGCAGAACCTTTACCTCCTTTACCAGAGGCTGCATGAATTTTAATATAGTCTACAAAATTTCCTTCGGTCATAATTGCAATTAAAGCTTATCGATAATCGTGCTTAAACGCGATGTAATATCATCTATAGAACCAACACCATCTACACCAAAGTATTTGTTTTGTTCTGCATAAAAATCTTTAAGAATTGCAGTTTTGGTATTGTATTCGTTAAATCTGTTTCTAATTTTACTTTCGTCTTGATCGTCTGATCTACCACTTGTTTTACCACGTTCTAACAAACGCTCAACCAATAAATCTTCTGGTACCTCAAGAGCAATCATACCATTAATTGTTTCACCTTTTTCTGCTAAAAATGCATCTAAGGCTTCTGCCTGTGAAGTTGTTCTAGGGAAACCATCAAAAATAAAGCCTTTAGCTTGAGGGTTCTTTTCAACTTCTGCCTTTAACATGTTAATAGTTACTTCATCAGGAACCAAATCTCCTTTATCCATATAAGATTTAGCAAGCATACCTAATTCTGTTTCATTCTTAATGTTGTATCTAAATACATCTCCAGTAGAAATATGAATTAATTGGTATTGATCTTTTAAAAGTGTTGCTTGTGTTCCTTTACCGGCACCTGGAGGGCCAAATAATACGATGTTTTTCATTGAGGGTGTTGTTAATTTATAAATACTTGCAAGATTTCTTCCAAGGTTGTTATAGTCTAGTCCGTAACCAACTATAAAGGCATCGGGTATAGACAAGCCAATATAGTCTATGGGTAATTCTTTTTTGTATACGTCTGGTTTAAAAAATAGGGTTGCTATTTTTAATGTCTTAACATTTTTATTTTTAAAAATCTCATAGATTTTTTGAAGCGTATTACCTGTATCGATAATATCTTCTAAAATAACTACAGTTCTTCCAGTAAGATCTTCGTTTATACCTACAAGTTCATTTACTTTACCAGTAGAGCTTGTTCCTTCATAAGAAGCCATTTTAACAAAGGATACTTCACATGCCCTTGGGTATTTTCTAATAAAATCTGCGGCAAACATAAATGAGCCATTTAAAATACCTATAAATAAAGGGACTTCGTCTTGACAATCATTTAATACTTGTTGTACTAAAGTATCTACGGCAGTATCTATTTGAGCTGTGCTTAAGTATGGGTTAAAGTACTTGTCGTGTAATTTAATTGTACTCAATGTGTAACTATTTTAAGACTTTTTAATCAATGTGTTACCACTAAAATGGTAAGGTGCAAAAATACAAAACCGTTCCGATTTAACGGAACGGTTTTGTATACTAAAAACTATAAAAGTTTATTTTTTCTTTTTATCGTCTTTTTTACTCGTATCATACATAATAGGCGATGCTATAAATAATGATGAGTACGTACCAACTACAACCCCTACAATTAGGGCAAACATAAATCCTTTAATAGAATCTCCACCAAATAAGAAGATTGCAGATAATACTACTAAAGTAGTAATAGATGTGTTGATTGTTCTTCCTAAAGTATTACTTAAGGCACTGTTTACAATACGGTTGAATTTCCAAGAAGAATGTAATTTAGTATACTCTCTAATACGGTCAAAAATTACCACGGTATCGTTTAATGAATAACCAACTACAGTTAATATTGCTGCAATAAACGATTGACCAATCTCCATGTCAAATGGCATGAACTTGTATGTAATAGAGAAAATAGATAATACAATTAATACATCGTGGAATACCGCAGCTACGGCACCTAAACTGTATTGCCATTTTCTAAATCTGATTAAGATGTATAAGAATACAAAGAATAAAGATCCAAAGATAGCCCAACCAGCAGCAGCTTTAATATCATCTGCAATTGTTGGTTCAACTTTAATTTGACTTTCTATACCAGCTGTACGCGCTCCATTATAGTCTACTTTAAACTCATCTAAAGTCATACCATCTGGTAAATATGTTTGTAATCCTGTAAATAATAAATCTCTTACTTCGTCATCAATTGAGTTTCCTTCAGCATCAATTTTATACTTAGTTGTAATTTTTAATTGGTTTACTTCACCATAGGTTTTAACCTCTGGAGCATCTCCAAATGTTTCACCTAAAGCAGAAGCAACTTCTGAAGCATTCATCGCTTGGTCAAACTTCACAACATAAGATCTACCTCCAACAAAGTCTACACCGTAGTTTAAGCCGTTTGTAGTTAAAGAACCTATACCTAAAACAATAATAGCTCCTGAGATAATGTAAGCAAGTTTACGTTTCTTTAAGAAGTCTATGTTAATGTTTCTAAACCAGTTTTTACTAATACCAGTATTGAATGTTAAATCGCCATTTCTCTTCGTATAGCTGTCTAGAATTAAGCGTGTAATAAATACAGCTGAGAAGAAAGATGTTACAATACCTAAGATTAATGTATAGGCAAATCCTTTAATTGGTCCTGTTCCAAAAGAGTATAAAATAACACCAGTTAATAAGGTAGTAATATTAGCATCTACAATTGCTGATAAAGCTCCTCTTAAACTAAACCCACCAGAGATGGCTTCTTTTAAACCTTTTCCACCAGATAATTCTTCTTTAATACGTTCGTAAATAATTACGTTCGCATCTACAGACATACCAATGGTTAAAATAATACCTGCAATACCTGGTAAAGTTAATACGGCTCCAAAAGAAGCTAACCAACCAAATAATAATAAGATGTTAACTGCTAGGGCAATGTTGGCAAATAAACCAGCTTTACCATAATAGAATACCATCCAGATTAATACCAATATTAATGCAATTCCGAAAGAACGGAATGAGCTATCAATTGCTTTTTGACCTAAAGATGCTCCAACAACAGCTTTCTCAACAATATGAGCAGCAGCAGGTAATTTACCAGCTTTTAAAATGTTGGCTAAATCTTGAGATTCACTTAAAGTCATGTTACCACCAGAAATACTAGTTCTACCATTTAAGATAGGGTCGTTTACACTTGGTGCAGTATGAACTTCATTATCTAATACAACGGCAACAAAACCACCGTTTGCATTGTCTGTAGTCATTTTAGCCCAAAGTCTAGTTCCATAAGTATTCATAGTCATGCTTACTTCTGGAGCTCCAGTGTATGGGTTAAATGTATCAGTTGCGTCGCTAATTACATCTCCTTCAATTGGAGCAACGTCTTGACGGTTACCTTTAATTGCGTATAAACCAATTACATCTCCAACTGCAGGCTTAGCATCCCATAAGAATTTAACGTAACGTAATTCGCTTGGTAATAAAGCACGTACTTCTTTGTTAGCTAAGAACTCATTAACTCTAGCAGTATCTTTTACCATAGCTTGTGCTACTAAAGAGCTCGTTTGATTTGCTTGGTAAGATGGATTTGGTCTTAAGTAAGAGAACAATCTATTTGGTAATTCAGGTGTCTTTAAAGAATCTGAAACCTGACCTAATAAACTTTCTACATCTTCTGTTTGTGTTGTGTCTGCAACTTCTTCAGTAGCTGCAAATAATTCAGCAGTTTTAGCATCTGCATCATATAAGAAACCTTGCACATCTGCATTTGTAAACACTTCCCAGAATTGTAACTCTGCAGTACTTTGCAATAATTTTTCTACACGGTCAATATCTTTAGCTCCTGGTAATTCAATTAAGATTCTACCAGATTTACCAATTCTCTGAATGTTAGGCTGTGTAACTCCAAACTTATCAATACGGCTTCTCAATACAATAAATGCCGTTGAGATAGATGCATCAATTTGATCTTCTAAATGAGGTTTTACAGCAGCATTATCGTCAGTAAAAGTAAATTTACCTTCAAAGTTTTTATTACCAAAAATAGTAGGGTCGCTTAACTTAACAGTCCCGTTGCTCGCTTCTACAAATTCGTCGTAAAAAGAATCAAAAAATGTTTTATTACTTGATTTCTGAGCGGCCGTTGCGTTGTTTAAAGCCTCAACAAAAACTGGGTTTTTAGAGTCGTTAGAAAGCCCAATTAAGATGTCGCGTACAGAAACCTGTAGTGTTGCATTAATACCACCTTTTAGGTCAAGACCTAAATTCATGGCATTGCTCTTAATATCGTTGTACGTAAAGTTGATTAAAGGAATGATGGTGTCATTCTCTATTGAGTCAATGAATACGCGCTCATAAGTAGCTAATTTTGATACATCACCATCAGATTTTTCAATGGCAAACTCCTTCGCTTTCTTCTCCACATCGTTTGCAAACCAAGTAAAAGATAGTTGGTACAAACTCACTAATCCAAACAGGATTGCAAATAACTTGATAAGTCCTTTGTTTTGCATGCTCTTCTAATTTATAAATCTTCTATTTTTAATAAACGTGCAAATATAAAATTTCCAATGGCAATACCCAATGTTTTTTAACATTTATTGAATAGCCTGAAAACCAATAAATTTAGCTAGAAAAAGAGGGTTTAGAGACTACTTTAAATTCTTCTAATGAATGGGTAATTTCACTTTTTATAGTAGTATATTTAAGGGCTAAAAATAGGGGAACTATGAGCCACAAAACAGATATTGAAATTGCACAAGAAGCGCATTTATTGCATGTAAAAGAAATTGCAGAAAAATTACATGTTTCAGAAGATGATTTAGAGTTGTATGGAAAACATAAAGCCAAACTACCTTTACATTTAATTGATGAAGAAAAGATAAAACAAAACAATCTAGTTTTGGTAACAGCCCTTACTCCAACTCCTGCGGGTGAAGGTAAAACCACGGTTTCTATAGGTTTAACAGAAGGTTTAAATAAAGTTGGTAAACAAGCAGCTGTGGTGTTGCGAGAACCTTCTTTAGGGCCTGTTTTCGGTATAAAGGGTGGAGCCGCTGGAGGAGGTTATTCTCAAGTTGTTCCAATGGAAGATATCAACTTGCATTTTACAGGAGACTTTAATGCTATAGAAAAAGCCAATAATTTATTGTCAGCTTTAATAGATAACAATCTGCAAACTAAGATTGGCAATCTTAATATTGATCCTAGAACCATTTTATGGAAACGTGTGATTGATATGAATGATCGCGCCCTCAGAGATATTACTATAGGGCTTGGAGGAACCGCAAATGGTATTCCAAGGCAAGATGGTTTTAATATTACACCAGCATCAGAAGTGATGGCCATTTTATGTATGGCCACAGATTTTGATGATTTAAAGAAACGCTTAGGCGATATTTTTGTTGGATTCACCTTTGATAAAAAACCAATCTTTGCGCGTGATTTAAAAGCCGAAAATGCAATGGCTATTTTATTAAAAGATGCCATAAAACCAAACTTGGTGCAAACCCTAGAAAAAAATCCTGCTATTATTCATGGTGGACCATTTGCTAATATTGCGCAAGGAACCAACACAATTATTGCTACTAAAATGGGATTATCTCTGAGCAATTATGTAGTTACAGAAGCTGGATTTGGAGCTGACTTAGGTGCAGAAAAATTCTTGAACATTAAATGTGCTGCCGCAGGATTGAATCCAAAAGCAGTTGTTTTAGTAGCGACTATTAGAGCTTTAAGACACCACGGTGGTGCTAAAAAAGAAGAATACAATACACCAAGTGTTGAACGCGTAACAGAAGGTTTCAAGAATTTAGAAAAGCACATAGAGAATGTTCGAAAATTTAATATAGAACCTGTTGTTGCAATTAATTCATTTATTTCGGATTCGCAGGAAGAAGTTGATTTTATTAAAAATGCTTGTGCAGATTTAGGAGTGCAAGCTGTAGTATCTGAAGGATGGGCCAAGGGAGGTGAAGGCACACAAGAATTGGCAAAAGCTGTGATTGATGTGGTAGAGAATCAAGCAACGCAATACAAAGCTTTGTACAATTGGGATGCTCCTGTAGTTGAGAAAATCGAAATAATTGCAAAAGAAATCTACGGAGCAGATGCTGTAGTGTTTGATAAGAAAGCACAGTTAAATTTAAAACGTATTGACAGATTAGGTTTTAACAATTTTGCCGTGTGTATGGCAAAAACACAGAAATCCTTTTCTGATGTCGAATCTTTAATAGGTAGGCCTTTTGGGTTCAAAGTGACTGTAAGAGAAATTGAGATTGCTGCTGGCGCTCAATTTGTAATTCCAATTCTTGGTAAGATGATGCGTATGCCCGGGTTACCCTCAGTTCCAGCATCTACAAATATGGAGATTGATAAAAATGGTGTAATCTCAGGCTTGTCTTAATGTGGATTATTAGAGAAGCTTTTCCAAAAGAATATTATGAATTAGGAACCCTGATGGTTGATGTGTATAGTCAGCTGCCAGGGTTCCCTGGTTTAGATGAAATACCTGAGTACTATGATACCCTTAGAAATGTAGGTGAATTCGCAACCCAATCAGGTGTTAAGTTATTTATTGCAGTATCTAATGATGGTGAAATAGGTGGTGGGTTGGTGTATTTTGGTAATATGCAAAACTATGGTGCCGGTGAGCCCATTACTTTAGAGCAAAATGCAGCCGCTTTTAGATTATTAGCAGTGCGTTCTAATCTTCGCGGACAAGGCTTAGCTTCTACACTTATTGATAAATGTTTAGAGCAGGCTAGAGAAGAAGGGCATCAAACTCTTATGATTCATTCAACCCAATACATGAAAGCTGCCATGGAAATGTATAAACGCAGAGGTTTTGAAAGATTTCCCTTAATAGATTTTGAAAGGGCAGGTGTATATGTTTATGGATTTAAAATCAATCTTTTATAACTTTATTTCAATAGGTTTTTATAAAAGCTATCAATTAAATTTAATCAATTCCTTATTCATTAATTTAAACCATAAAGGAGGTACTAATGCTAGATACATCATTCCAGGATATCCTGTTTTCATTTGTGGAGACTCTGAATGCGAATCTAACAATTGATAGGGTTTATTGGCTCGATGATGGTGGTCAGAATGCCTAGACAATTCAAATAGTAATAACCTGCCTACTAAATGATCTGAATTCCAAGAATGAGTGGGATTCACAACCTCGTATCTTCCAGATTTTTTTTGTTTTCTAAGTAATCCGTAATGTTCAATGTAATTTACGGTCTCTAATAATAAAATGCCAATAAGGGCTGCTAATAGAAAATACGCTAAAATTAATGCTCCAAAGTAAGTATAAATGACAGTGCAAAGTGTTACTTGTGCAACTGTATACCACAGCATTCTGCTCATTAAAACATTTTGCTTTTTGATTTTAAGTCTTTTTAAATCCATTTGCCATGCTTTGAAATAACTACTTATCTGAGAACGAAACCAAAAGCTATAAACCCATTCATTTTTACGTGCAGTTGCTGCATCATTTGGAGTTGCTACATCAAAGTGATGACCATAATTGTGATACGGTAGAAAATGAGTCTCAAGAGAGGTTAATAATAAAATTTCACCAAGAAATTGCTCCCACCGTTCATCTTTATGTCCGAGTTCATGGCCAACATTAATTCCGAATACACCACACATAATTCCCATAGAGGCAATTCGTCCAATAATTTCACTCGTCGTAAAATCCTGATTCCAAGTGGTCAGAAAAACAAACAATAAAATCAATTGAATCGGCACAATGCTGTACAATATGATACGGTAATACCAGTTTTTAGAGGCAAGTTCTTTTTCAACAGTATCTAAATTAGAATGGTCTGGTTCAATAAATAACTCCAATATTGGAACAGTAACAAAAGCAATAAAAAATGGCAAATGTGTTAGCCAACCTTGTGAGGTGAAAGATATATATGCGGCAATTGGCAGTATAAAAATGATGAGGTATTTTAACTTTTTCATTCTTTAAATGATTCAGGTAAATATACTCAAAAACAAAACATCCTCACTTGTTAATAAATAAGGATGTTGAAGTTTCGTTATTCTGAACTAAATTCAGAATCTCAATAGTTTATGCAGTAGCTAATTATGCTTCTAATAAACCGTTGGTCTTTTTAACACCAACAGCACTTTCAGCTAATTTTGCTTTTTCACCTTCGCTTAATTCAATTTCAACGATTTTCTCAATACCGTTTTTACCTAATACAACAGGTACACCAATACATAAATCGCTTAAACCATATTCGCCTTCTAATAAAGCAGAACAAGGGAAGATTTTCTTAGAATCTAAAGCAATTGCTTTTACCAATTCTGATACTGCAGCACCTGGAGCATACCATGCACTTGTACCTAATAAACCAGTTAATGTAGCACCACCAACTTTAGTATCTGCAGCAACTTGCTCTAAACGCTCTTCTGATAAGAACTCAGAAACACGTACACTATTTCTAGTTGCTAAGCGAGTTAATGGAACCATTCCTTTATCTGAGTGACCTCCAATTACCATTCCGTCTACATCAGAAATTGGAGCTTCTAAAGCCTCTGCTAAACGGTATTTAAAACGAGCACTATCTAAAGCACCACCCATACCAATAATACGGTTTTTAGGTAAGCCTAAAGATTTGTGAGTTAAATAGGTCATTGTATCCATTGGGTTAGAAACCACAATAATAATTACGTTTGGAGAATGCTCTAATAAACTAGTAGAAACACTTTTTACAATACCAGCGTTGATGCCAATTAATTCTTCGCGAGTCATTCCTGGTTTACGAGGAATACCACTTGTAATAACTGCTACATCACTTCCAGCTGTTTTAGAATAATCGCCAGTTGTACCAACAATCTGCGTATCAAAGTGATTTAAAGATGCAGTTTGCATTAAGTCCATTGCCTTTCCTTCTGCAAAGCCTTCTTTAATATCAAGAATTACAACTTCAGAGGCAAAGTCTTTCATAGCGATATATTCAGCACAACTTGCACCTACGGCACCTGCACCAACTACTGTTACTTTCATATATAAAAATTTAGAATGTTAAAATTTATTGAGTCGCAAATTTAGTGAATTTAATGCCCTTTTAAAAAGAATAAAAGATTGAATTTTAAGGCACAAAAAAAGCCTCGATAAACGAGGCTAATAATGTATTTATGCGATGTTTTTTAAACATCAATATTCGCATACTTCGCATTGTTTTCTATAAACGCTCTGCGTGGCGGAACGTCGTCTCCCATTAGCATAGAGAAAACTCTGTCGGCTTCAGTGCCATTATCAATAGAAACCTGACGTAACGTTCTAAATTCAGGATTCATAGTAGTATCCCATAATTGCTCTGCATTCATCTCACCAAGACCTTTATATCTCTGAATTGTTGCAGTACCACCCATTTTTTGAACAATTAAGTCGCGTTGGTCATCATTCCAAGCGTATTCACGTTTTTGTCCTTTTTTAACTAAGTACAAAGGAGGAGCAGCAATATACACACATCCTTCCTCAATCAATTCGCGCATATAGCGGAAGAAGAACGTTAAGATAAGTGTTGCAATGTGACTACCATCGACATCGGCATCACACATTATTACAACTTTTCTATAGCGCAACTTCGATAAGTTTAATGCTCTAGGATCTTCTTCTGTTCCTATAGTAACTCCTAAGGCAGTAAACATGTTTTTGATTTCTTCATTTTCAAAAACTTTGTGTTGCATTGCTTTCTCAACGTTCAAGATTTTACCTCTTAATGGTAAAATAGCTTGGAACATTCTATCTCTACCTTGTTTTGCAGTACCACCCGCCGAGTCACCCTCAACTAAGAAGATTTCACATTTTTCTGGATCAGTCTCAGAACAGTCACTTAGTTTACCAGGTAAACCACCAATAGACATTACCGTTTTACGTTGCACCATTTCACGTGCTTTACGAGCGGCATGACGTGCTTGCGCTGCTAAGATTACTTTTTGAACAATGGTTTTAGCATCATTAGGGTTTTCTTCTAGGTAATCAGTCAACATTTCAGATACCGCTTGACTTACTGCAGAAGTAACTTCTCTGTTTCCTAATTTAGTCTTAGTTTGACCTTCAAATTGTGGTTCAGCTACTTTTACAGAAACAATGGCTGTTAACCCTTCACGGAAATCATCACCAGCAATCTCAAATTTTAGATTCTTTAACAACCCAGAGTTCTCTGCATATTTTTTCAATGTAGAAGTCAAACCACGTCTAAAACCAGAAAGGTGTGTACCACCTTCATGCGTATTAATATTATTTACATATGAATGCAGATTTTCTGCGAACGAGGTGTTGTATACCATTGCTACTTCCACAGGAATTCCATTTTTCTCTCCTTCCATAGAAACAACACCTGCCGTTAATTGCTCACGAGTTGCATCTAAGTATTGAATAAATTCAGGTAAACCAATATCACTGTAAAACGATTCACTTACAAATTCACCTTCATCATTGGTACGTCTTTTATCAGTAATCGTAATTGTAATTCCTTTATTCAGATACGATAATTCACGTAATCTAGCTGCTAAAGTATCGTAGCTGTAAGTAGTTGTGGTAGTAAAAATAGAGTCGTCTGGAGTAAAAGTTACTATGGTACCATTATCTTCTGTTTCTCCAACTGCTTTAACAGGGTATAAACGTTTACCACGTTCGTACTCTTGTTCCCAAATTTTTCCTTCTTTATATACAGTAGCTTTTAAGTGGTTTGAAAGTGCGTTAACACACGATACACCAACACCGTGTAGACCACCAGAAACCTTATAAGAGTCTTTATCAAATTTACCACCGGCTCCAATTTTAGTCATTACAACTTCTAGAGCAGATACGCCTTCTTTTTTATGGATTCCAACTGGAATACCTCTACCATTATCTTTTACTGTAATTGAATTGTCTTCGTTAATCCAAACATCAATTTTATCACAATGTCCAGCCATGGCCTCATCAATAGAGTTATCTACCACCTCATATACTAAGTGGTGTAAACCGCGCACTCCAACATCACCAATATACATCGACGGACGCATACGTACGTGCTCCATCCCTTCTAGTGCCTGAATACTGTCGGCTGAATAATTGTGTTTTTTTGCTTCTTCACTCATAAAATAAGTATGTTTTTGTTCTACAAAATTCCTATCAAATATAACTTTTTAACCACCCAATTTAGTCGTAAAATCAGTGGATTATTTTCAAGTTATCAACAAATTGTGAAAAGTAGAAAGTCTCTTAAAACGGCTAAAAAGCACCTTAAATGGGAAATGAGTGTATTTTTAAACGGAGTTCAAGCCTAAAATAATTAAAGTGTTTTACAGCTTAAATATGAGGTTTGTTTTTGTGGCTATATCAAGTGATAAAAACAAAAAATTAGCAGTAAAAAGTCGCGTGTAAAGACATTTGTAATTTCACTTAAAAATCCGTTGAAAATTAGTGCGAAGTTGGTAGTACGATTTTTAAATTTAGTTTATTTTTGCGCATGCAACACAAAGTACTTATTCTAGATTTCGGTTCGCAGTTCACGCAATTAATTGCACGTAGAGTTCGAGAGCTCAACATATACAGCGAAATACATCCATACAACAGTTCAAAGTTTAATATTTCAGATTTTAAGGCGGTGATTCTTTCGGGCAGTCCACACTCTGTTAGAGGTGATCAAGCTCCTCAAATTGATCTATCTGAAATTAAAGGTAAAATGCCTTTATTGGGTGTTTGCTACGGTGCACAGTATTTGGCACATAATTTTGGTGGAGAAGTTGGAGCTTCTAATACAAGAGAATATGGTAGAGCCAACTTATCTTTTATCGCAAACGATGAGGCCTTGTTTGAAGGTATCAATCAGGGGAGTCAAGTTTGGATGAGTCATAGTGATACGATTCTTTCATTACCAGATAATTATACAATGATTGCTAGTACAGAAGACGTGGCAAATGCAGCTTATAAAATTGAAGGAGAAGCTACGTACGCAATTCAATTTCATCCTGAGGTTTATCATTCTACAGATGGGACCAAATTGTTAGAAAACTTTTTGGTAAATATTGCTGGTTTAAAACAGGAATGGACTCCTGATTCTTTTGTAGAATCTACGGTTTCTTACTTAAAAAATAAGATAGGAAACGAAAAAGTTGTTTTAGGACTATCTGGTGGAGTTGATTCAACAGTGGCGGGTGTTCTTTTAAATAAAGCAATAGGAGACAACTTGTACTGTATTTTTGTGAACAATGGTCTTTTGCGTAAGAACGAATTTGAAAGCGTATTGAAGCAATACGAAGGAATGGGGTTAAACGTGAAAGGTGTTGATGCTAGTGATCGATTTTTGGGTGAATTGGCAGGAGAGAGTGATCCAGAAAAAAAGCGTAAAATTATAGGACGCGTTTTTATTGAAGTGTTTGATGATGAAGCGCACAAAATAGAAGACGTAAAATGGTTGGCGCAGGGTACTATTTATCCTGATGTTATAGAATCTGTTTCTGCAACTGGAGGACCAAGTGCTACAATTAAAAGCCATCATAATGTAGGAGGCTTACCTGACTTTATGAAATTACAAATTGTAGAACCGCTAAGAATGATTTTTAAAGATGAGGTAAGAAGGGTTGGAAAATCTATGGGTATTGATCCTGAGTTATTAGGTCGTCATCCTTTCCCTGGTCCTGGTTTAGCGATTAGAATATTAGGTGATATTACTGCAGATAAAGTGCGTATGCTTCAAGAAGTAGATGCCATATTTATTAACGGGCTTAAAAAATGGAATTTGTATAACGATGTTTGGCAAGCAGGTGCAATGTTGTTACCGGTAAATTCTGTTGGTGTAATGGGCGATGAGCGTACTTACGAAAAATGTGTAGCTTTAAGAGCGGTAGAGTCTGTGGATGGTATGACCGCTGATTGGGTTAACTTGCCGTATGAATTTTTGCAAGAAACTTCTAATAAGATAATAAATAACGTAAGAGGCGTTAATAGAGTAGTGTATGATATTAGTTCAAAACCACCTGCAACAATAGAATGGGAATAGTTTTTGAACTTTAAACCAAAAAACTTTATATGAAATTAACTAGGTGGCTATTTGTAGTTGTACTTTTTGTTGTTACGAGTTTAGCGGCACAAGAGAAAAAATACATTTCTTATACCGTTAAGCAAGGAGAAACTTTAAAGAGTATTGCGAAAGAATTAGGTGTTAAGCCTAAAGAATTGATGAAGCTCAATCCGGATGTTTCAAAAAAGCCGGCGGCAAAAACGGTAATTATTGTTCCAAATAAAAATTTTGGTAAGACTCCCGTTGTAAAGGCAGAGGGGCAAAGAACACATACGGTTGCGCGTAAAGAAAGTTTGTTTGGTATAGCCCAGAAATACGTTGTTTCTGTTGATGCACTTAAAGCAGTAAATGATTTAACCGGTAATGCGATAAGTGTAGGGAGGGTCTTGATTATTCCTGAAAAAGTTGATCCAATTGTTGAAGAGGTGATGACTCCAACTATAGATTCTACTCATATTACGCATTTGGTTGTAAAAGATGATACGGTTTTTAATCTTACGAAACGATATGACATATCTGAAGATGCCTTGTATGAATTGAATCCTCATTTAAAAGATGGATTGAATTTAGGGATGACTTTAATTGTTGGAATTAAATTTTCAGAAGAAGAGAGTTCCATTGTATATTTTAATGATTCGATAACGGATAGAACATTAAATGTTGTGCTAATGTTACCATATAGGTTTAATGATATTGATTTAGAACCTAGAGAGTCAGAAGAAGAGGATGGAGAACCGATTCCGTTTGAATGGGATAACAGATTGTTGAATATTGTTACAGATTTTCATGCTGGAGCAGAGGTGGCGATTGACTCTCTTAGAATGCAAGGATTAGACATTAATGTAAGTGTGTTAGATACTGAAAATAGCAATCAGAAATTACAAGCTTTAGTGAGGGCAGATGAGGTTAAAGATGCAGATGTAATTATTGGTCCCTTATTTTTAAAGAATGCAAAGTTTGTTTCAGATAAAGTAAATGTGCCTGTGGTTGCTCCATTGTATTCAAAATCACAAACACAAGTAAGTGATAAGAATTTGGTAAAAGTGGCTCCAAACAAATCGTTATTAGAAGAGAAAGTTGTGGAGTATATGCTAGATAATTATAACGGTGAAAAAATTATTATTTCTGGGGATGCAAAACCTGCAACTACAACAAAAATCAATCATTTGATTGCAAAATTTAAAACTCATGATTCAATAAACGACATAACTATATTACAACCAGAAGAGGGGTATATTAAGAAAGAGCGTTTTATAGAAGTGATAGATACCATAGAATTAAAGAATTGGGTATTGCTTTTAGGTGATGACAATATTGTAACTGCGGATGTAGTAAACAATTTAGGTGTTATGCCTTTAGAAAAAAGAGATATTCAATTGTTTAGTTTTGGCAAAGGCAAAAGCTACGATAATGTAAATAACGATCATTTAGCTAGGTTGCATTTTACATATCCTCAGGTTTCTTTTAAAGATGTTACACGAGTTGAAACAAGAAGTTTTGAGAAGTTGTATAAAGAGAAGAATTATGTAAGACCAAATCAATTTGCTGCAACAGGTTTTGATGTTACCTATGATACACTGTTGCGATTAGCTTCTGAAAAACAGATTGAAAATACAGCTGAAGGTGTTTCGAGAAGAGTAGCAACCATTTTTGCTTACGATAAACGCCTCTTTGGTAGTTTAGAAAACAACGGAATATTCCTTTTGCAATATCAAGACAACTTAGATTTGATAAGTATAGAATAAAAAAAAGAGCAACCAATTGGTTGCTCTTTTTTTATTATTCTACATTATCTATTAATTGATTCAAGATTTTTAATTATCTAAATCCTTTACGACCTCCACGCATTTGTTGCATTTGATGGTGTCCTACCATTCCGCCACGCTTCATCTGATCTTTCATCATTTTCATTTGATCTTTTAGCATACCGTGTTTGTCTAGTTTTTTAGCATCGCTCATTAATTTATTAGCCTCTTGACGTCTGTTTTTAGACATAGCTATTCCCGCTAATTGAAGCTTAGCCATCGCCAAATCGTGATTCATAGACAATCCTAATTCAATGGCTCTTCTAAAGAATTTTTCTGCTTGTGTTAAGTTGGTTTGAGAAACCATTATACCTTGCAAGAAATTGTAATATCCTTCTTGTTTTTTAACCAAAGCAGCACTTGGGTTTTTAATATAGCTCAGCCACTTTTGACAACCTGCAAAGTTTTGTTTACGCAATTGTAAGAAGGCTAAAAGAATAAACTCATTCTTAAAATAGAAGAATACAAAAACTGCAGCTAATAAGATTAATGAGATTCCGTTACCAATATTTCCATCTGCAAATTGAAAACCAGACCATACTAAAATGGCTGTTGCAATTACTAATTTTATATACTTATGAAACATAGTTTAAATTTTTTCAGACGCAAATGTACACCTTTTCTTAAAAGTTACTTTTTATAATGCATTCTATTTTTAAAGAACGCCAATACACTTAATCCTACAACAATTGCTAACCAAGTCCAGATTTGATATGGAATCTTAGCAGCTTCACCTTGTGCATATGAATGTAAACCAGATAATAAGTGGTTTACACCTAAGTAAGTCATTAATATAGATGCAAAAGAAATTGCTGCAGCTACATTAAATAAATAACGACCTCTTAAACTAGGAATTAAACGCATATGCAAAACAAAGGCGTAAATCATAATACTTACTAATGCCCAAGTTTCTTTAGGGTCCCAACCCCAATAACGGCCCCAAGACTCATTTGCCCATATAGCACCTAAGAAGTTTCCTATCGTTAAAAGAACCAATCCAACCGTAATAGACATTTCGTTGATTACAGTTAATTCTTTTAACTGCAATTCAACCTTCTTTTTATTTCCTTTAGTGGTAATCGCTATTAAAAACAATGCAATTAGTCCTAAAATCATACTCAAGGTAAACGGACCATAACTTGCTACAATAATAGATACGTGAATCATTACCCAATAAGAATCTAGTACTGGTACTAAGTTTGCAATTTCTGGATCCATCCAGTTCATATGTGCAAACATTAATATCATAGATGTTACAAAGGCCGTTGCAGCAACTGTTAAAGTTGATTTTCTACCAAAGATTAATCCGAATAACATAGTAGCCCATGCCACATAAATCATGGATTCATAACCATTACTCCATGGTACGTGTCCTGATATATACCATCTAATTCCTAAACCTACTGTATGATATACAAACAATAAGATGAGTATTACATTCAGTATTTTAACGATAATATCTACAAACCTAGAACTTGTGAAAATCTGTGAAATGATAAAGATTAACATTACAACACCAGCTAACATATAGTAGACAAATAAGCTCTTAAAGATGTCGTTTTTATTATAGAATATCTCAAGATCTACTTTTCTATCTGACGGATGTACATCGGCACCAAACTTCTTTTGAAACAACGATATGCCATCTAAAATTTCTATTGCTTGTGTGTAGTCTCCACTTTCTTTGGCCATGGTTACCGTTTGTAAATAGGCAGGAAGCATTTGCTTAACATATACCGAGTCTTGCCCCTTAAAACCAATAGAATGTAGTTCGTGTTGTGTTACCCATTTGTTATTCGGATCTCCAGGTACTGGGAATAAGGTTAGTAAATCACCATAAACAGCAGAGTATAATAAGTTAACACGTCCGCTGACATCCAAAACGCTCTGTTCAAATTTTGACTTAATACGCTTTTTAAACGCCTTTTCTTGAAGCTCTCCAATTTTATAATTCCCCTCTCCGTCAAAAAAGTCAGAAAGTCTAGCATACTTTTGTTCGTGAGGTATTCCTAAAATATCTCGTAAACGTGTATTGTCTTTCTTGATGTAAATCATTGGAGCTTCAAACCAAAATCTAGGATTTTGCTGAATCGAAATAAAAACCTGATTTGCATCAAGACCATGGTAAGTGTCTTTCTTAGTAACTTTTCTCAACAACTGCGAGGCAAACGTGTGCACAGGTTTCATTCTACCTCCGGCATCCTGAATTACTAAATGGCTAAATTTTTCGGCATGTACAGCCTCAACTTTATTTGCTTGAAGAATAGAGTCAAATTGTGCGTCTGTTAAATGAGCTCCTGTATGTTGTGCATTCCCCAGACCAAACGTTAGTATGGCGGCAATTGTTAAAGCAGCTTTTTTCTTTTTTATTTTGTCTAAACTCCTACGTAAATCATCAAACCTACTGCCTTTAAAGAACAAAATAAAGGTCATGCAGAAAAACAATAAAATGTATCCAATATAGGTAATTGTTGTACCCCAAGCATCGTGATTTACAGACAAACGTGTTTCTTCGTATTCTGGGGTTATATTGTAACTTGATTGAAAGAATTTATACCCTTTGTAATTCAAAATATTGTTCATGAATATTCTAAAATCAAACGTTTCTTTCGGGTCTATCACTGTTATTTCACTGGCATAAGACATTGGGCTTTCTGATCCTGGGTAATAGTCAAGCTGAAAGTCTCTCAATTTTATATTAAAAGGCAATTCGATTTCCATAGAGCCATAATTCACTCTAAAGTTTAAATCGCCCACTGTTATTCTTGCAGGAGCTTCGATATTGTACTGTGCTCCATCAACTTGAAGTTGTTTTGTTTCATTACCAACAGTAACATCAAAAATTAAACGGTCTAAAGGATTTTCATCTTTATCGCCCTTAACTGTTTTGTATGTGCCCTTAATAGCTGTTTGAGGAATTACAAAGTTTAATCCAGCTACATTGTGCAAAGACAATAATTGAAGATCCATAATAGAGTCTTTTGCTATGGTGCCTTCAAACTGATCAGCCATTCTTAAAAAAGTACCTTCATGTGCAGATTGTAGTTTTAGTTGATCATCAACAGTTGTAATGTCTATGCTATTCGTGCCAGGGTTATCATAACCAATAAGAACATTGTGGATTAACTGACTTGTTCCTTGTTTGATAAAATGATCATGACGACCTCCATTTGAAGACTCTACAAATTTTAAATAATTATCTCCGTCTTCAACTTCTGTAAACTCTTCTTTAAAGTTTGGAATATATTCAACTAAATCAAATTCAAATTTTGTTGCTCTGAAATTATCTTTAAAAGTAAAGTTGGGTTCACCCTTGGCAGACAATAATACTTTTTCAGGTACAGATTTACGCTGATCTTTATTGTCGTGCGTTGTAACCTGAAAATAGATAGCCTCAGAATACATTTTGTTAGAAGATTCACCTTCTTTAATAGGCATAATTCCTTCGTAACTAATGTATCTGGTAATTCCAGCACCTAGAATTATTAAAATAAATGCCAAGTGAAACAGTAAAACGCTTAGTTTTTCTTTTCTGAATAAACGGTATCTGAAAATATTACCTACAAAGTTTAAAACAAACAAGACCATAATGGCTTCAAACCACCAAGCATTATACACCAGTTTTTTGGCTGTCTGTGTACCATAATCGTTTTCTATAAACGTGGCAATTCCCATTGCCGCAGCATAGACAATAAACAAAATTCCGGTAAGTCTGGTTGAATATAAAAGAGCAAAAATTTTCTTCATTTTTTACCTCAAAAAAAGTTTACGCAAAAATACGCATTAGTGTTGTTATTTAATAAAGATTTAGCAAGAATTAACAGCTACACTCTTGGTCGTAATTACATTTAAAAACCTAAATTTGAACAGCTTTTTTTTAAACACAAAAAACATGTATATAAACGATCATGCTCCAATGCCAACATATGTGGCTGCAGAAAATAGATATAATGAAATGAAATATCGAAGATGTGGTAAATCTGGTATTTTATTACCATTAATTTCTTTAGGTTTATGGCACAACTTTGGGGATTCAGATGACTTTTCTAAAGCGAGAAACATTTTAAGAAAGGCTTTTGATTTGGGTATTACTCATTTTGATTTGGCCAATAATTATGGACCACCATTTGGGGCTGCTGAAGAAAATTTTGGACGAATTTTTAAGAAAGATTTTAAGTCGTATAGAAATGAATTATTTATTTCTTCTAAGGCAGGTTGGGATATGTGGAATGGACCATATGGCAACTTTGGTTCTCGCAAGTATTTAATTTCGAGTTGTGACGATAGTTTAAAGCGCATGGGCTTAGATTATGTAGATGTATTTTACCATCATCGTCCGGACCCGCATACACCGCTTGAAGAAACTATGGGTGCTTTAGATCATTTGGTACGTCAAGGTAAAGCTTTATATGTTGGGATTTCTCAATACAGTGCAGAAGATACTGCCAAGGCATCTAAAATTTTAAAAGAATTGGGTACCCCATGTTTAATTCATCAACCTAGATACAATATGTTAGATCGTTGGGTTGAGGATGGTTTGTTGCAAACCTTAAATCAAGAGGGTATTGGTTCTATTGCATTTTCTCCATTGGCACAGGGAATGCTTACAAACAAATACATCAAAGGGATTCCTGCTGATTCTAGAGCAGGAACTGCAACTAGTTATTTAGGAAGTGATCAGATTACACCCGAATTAATTACTAAAGTTCAAAAACTAAATGCACTTGCCGAAAAGCGCGGGCAGAGTTTGGCACAAATGGCAATCGCTTGGATTTTGAGGCACCCTGAAGTTACTACTGTTTTGGTCGGAGTAAGCAGGGTAGAGCAGTTAGAAGACAATGTTCGTGTGATAGATAATTTAGCGTTCTCAGATTCAGAATTGACTGAAATTGAAAGTATTTTAAATTCATAAGTTAATATTGCATATAAATATAACAATATCCTAAAGGTTTCTTTACAAGTAGTAGCTAATTTTGTCGTGTTGAATTAAATCAAAATCAAATTACTAATGGCACTACTAAAAAAGTACTTGAAATCGAAACCAGTTTGTAAAGTAACATTCGAATTAGCTGATGTGGAAGCTGATAATGTTGCTGTATTAGGATCTTTTAATGAGTGGACAGTAACTCCGCTTAAGAAATTTAAAAACGGAAAATTTAAAACTACCGTAGATGTACCAGCTGCTGGTTCTTATGAGTTTAGATATATTATTGATGGTGAATATACAAACGATACAGAAGCAGACGCTTATTTATGGAATGACTATGCAGGCGCAGAGAATTCTGTTTTAACCGTGTAGTTGATTAAGAATATAAATTAAAAGTCCCGCAACATTTGTTGCGGGACTTTTTTTATTCGTCGACATTTTCAATGAGTTTTTCTAGAATATCAATAGCAGCCTTAGAAATTTTAGTTCCAGGTCCGAATACTCCAGAAACGCCTACATCAAATAAATATTCGTAGTCTTGTTGAGGTATTACACCACCTGCTATCACCAAAATATCTCCTCTGTCGTAACTTTTTAATGCTTTAATTACTTGAGGTATTAATGTTTTGTGTCCAGCAGTTAAAGATGAAACTCCTAAAACATGAACGTCGTTTTCAACGGCTTGTTTTGCTACTTCTTGTGGTGTTTGAAACAAGGGGCCAACATCAACATCAAAACCTAAGTCAGCAAAACTAGTTGCTACAACTTTTGCTCCTCTATCATGGCCATCTTGCCCCATTTTGGCAACCATAATTCTTGGTCGCCTTCCGTCCATTTCAGAAAACCGATCTGCTAATTCCGTAGCTAATTTAAAATAAGGATCTTTTACCATTTCTCTCTTATACACACCTGTTATAGTATTGGTAGTTGCCTTAAATCGTCCAAAAACAGATTCAAGTGCAGCAGATATTTCACCTAAAGTAGCTCTGCATCTCGCTGCTTGTACTGCCAAATCTAATAAATTTTGATTACGCGATTTAGCAGCATTGGTTAATGCTTCTAATGTTTTAGTTACTTCTTCAGAATTTCGATTTGCTTTTAAAGCAGTTAATCGTTCTATTTGAGATGCGCGTACTGCATTATTATCTACCTCTAGTATATTAATAGCTTCTTCGTTTTCAACCTGATATTTGTTTAATCCTACAATTACGGCTTCGCCATTATCAATCTGACCTTGTTTTGTTGCGGCCGCTTCTTCAATTCTAATCTTTGGAATGCCTTTTTCTAATGCTTTCGTCATTCCTCCTAATTCTTCAATTTCTTCAATCAGCTCCCAAGCTTTGTTCGCAATATCAGATGTCATTTTTTCAAGGGCATGACTACCACCCCAAGGATCTACAGTTTTGGTAATATAAGTTTCATGCTGCAAAAACAATTGTGTGTTTCTCGCAATACGCGCAGAAAAATCTGTAGGTAATGCAATGGCTTCATCTAATGCATTGGTGTGTAAACTCTGGGTGCCTCCAAATGCAGCAGCCATGGCTTCTATGTTGGTTCGGGCCACATTGTTAAAAGGGTCTTGTGCTGTTAAACTCCAACCACTAGTTTGACAGTGCGTGCGCAACATCAATGATTTTGGGTTTGTTGGATTGAATTGTTGTATCAATTTAGCCCATAACATTCTACCTGCTCGCATTTTTGCAATCTCTTTAAAATGTTGCATGCCAATTGCCCAAAAGAACGAAAGTCTCGGTGCAAATTCGTCAATCTTTAAACCTGCCTTTAAACCTGTTCTTACATATTCTAATCCATCTGCAAGTGTATAAGCCAATTCAATTTCTGGAGTGGCCCCTGCTTCTTGCATATGGTAACCCGAAATAGAAATACTATTAAATTTTGGCATATGTTGTTTGGTGTATTCAAATATGTCAGCAATAATTTTCATAGAAGGTGTAGGTGGGTAAATATATGTATTGCGCACCATGAACTCCTTAAGCACATCATTTTGAATTGTACCTGTTAACTGTTCTGGAGATACACCTTGTTCTTCTGCAGCAACGATATAAAATGCTAAAATTGGTAATACAGCACCATTCATGGTCATTGAAACAGACATTTTATCTAATGGAATCTGATCAAATAAGACTTTCATATCTTCCACAGTGTCTATAGCTACACCGGCTTTACCAACATCTCCATGTACACGGTCGTGGTCTGAATCATAACCTCTATGTGTTGCTAAATCAAAGGCGACAGATAATCCCTTTTGTCCTGCAGCCAAATTACGTCTGTAGAAAGCATTACTCTCTTTAGCAGTAGAAAATCCGGCATACTGACGAATAGTCCAAGGTCTTCTAACGTACATGGTGCTATATGGACCTCGTAAAAAAGGTGTGAATCCAGCAGCGAATTTAGAATGATTTTCTTGGGTAGACAAAACCTCTTTTTGCCCAAGCTTTATGTCTTGTACATCAATTCGTTTCATCTGATAATCTTTTTTGTTCGTACTTAGCTGATAACCTTTTTGGCACTATTGGAGCAATTAGAGTTTTTACTACTCTTTTGTTAGGAAAAGGTGAGCGCTCTAATGAATTGGACATTTTATCATCTGAATTAGGATGCAAGTTTGTTCCTAATAATTGAAGTTTTTGTTGATCAAAAAGTGATTGTTCTTTTTGGGCACTTTCTTTAATTTTTCTTTGAATAGTGCCTTGGTGCAATTGTGCCATAAATCCACCGCCTTTTTCTATATCTTTAAAAATAGCTAAAGCCTTATTTGCAATTTCTTCCGTAAGACTCTCGATATAATAACTTCCAGAGGCAAAATCTTTACTAAGTATATCGGTTTCTTCTTTTAATACTATTAGTTGGTTTCTAGAAATGCGTTCTCCAAATTCGTTTTTCTTGTGAAACAAGTGGTCATAAGATACATTGCTAATTGTATCTGCGCCACCTAGTATTGCACTCATACACTCACTGGTGGTGCGAAGCATATTGTTATTGTAATCATAAATTGATTTATTACGAAGCGTAGGTTGTGCAAAAATGTGAATCTTCGTTTGAAGATTTAAATGGTTGAGAATTGATTTAAAACTGACTTTAAAGGCTCGTAATTTTGCGATTTCGAAAAAATAATTGCTCCCTTGAGCAAAAGAAAAAACAAATTTAGAAGGAACTTTTATATTATTTTGAATAATATAATTGAGGTATTCTACACCATGAGCTAAAGCATAAGCTACTTGTTGCGTAATGGTTGCTCCAGCATTTTGATATAAAATAGTATCTATCTTTAAAAATGTATGCGCTGCATGAAGCATATTATCATTTAGTAATGTAAAATCAGATTTTACATTTTTAAACCAATTTCCTGTTTTAGCTAAATGACTTATGGGGTCGTAATTGATATGTATTAACCTATCTTCTATAGCCAACTCTTCAAAAAATGATTTTGAAGCGAAAGTTAACTCGAAAAAAAGAGGAGTTTCTTTAGGAATGTCTTTCAATAACACCTTTATGTCAAAAGGATTTGATGCGATAAAAGTAATGGCTTCGGCACCTCGATTTAAGGCATCTAAGGCTAACTTATTAGATAGTTTTTCTTTTGTAATGTATAGCTTTTGACAAATATAAAAATCGGTTGTTTGCTGAAGTTCTATGTCATTTTTTGCTGCATCGAAATGGTAAAAAGGGTTGATATTTATTCCATCTATGGTTTGGGTTACAAGTGTCTCATTATAATCTAATCCACCTAACTCAAACTGAATTTTTTGTTTCCACTGTTTCGAACCAACAGACGGGAATTCATCAAATGATATTTTATCCATAGCAAGAATTTATTCTTTGATAGAATCATATTCAATAATGAAAACATCTTCGTTTTCTTTTTTCATATGATAGACCTCGCGAGCGTAGGTATCTAGTTTTGTAGAATCTTCCAGTTGCTCTATTTTTTGTTTGTCTTTATTGATTTCAGATTGATAGAATTTTTTATCGGTCTCAAGTTCTTTAATTTCTTTGTTAAATTGATGGTCTACTAAAAATGAATTTTCGTCAAAGAAAATCATCCAAACAAGAAAGACAATAGAAATAAGTACATAGCGATTTGTGAAAAATCGAATGTATTTATTTTGTCTCACCTTTTTTAACCCCATATTAAATCAGTTTGTCGTTGATTACTGTTTTAACGATATCTATTGCCACTGTATTATATCGATCATTTGGTATAATAATATCGGCAAAGTTTTTAGTTGGCTCAATAAATTGATTGTGCATTGGTTTTAAAGTGTCTTGATACCTATTGAGTACTTCATTTAAATCTCTACCACGTTCCTGAATATCGCGTTTTAATCTTCGTATTAAACGCTCATCTGCATCGGCATGTACATAGATTTTAATATCACATAAGTCTCGTAATTCTGGATTGTTGAAAATAAGAATTCCTTCAACAATAAGCGCTTTTGTTGGGTGCGTTTTTAACGAATCTTTTGTGCGATTGTGCTTTACAAACGAATACACCGGTTGTTCAATTGTCTCACCTTTTTTAAGCGCTTTTAAATGTTTTACTAATAATTGGAAATCTATTGCTCTTGGATGATCAAAATTAATTTTTGTTCGCTCTTCATAAGATAGATTGTCTGTAGATTTGTAATAAGAGTCTTGCGAAATTACACCTACTTCATTCTCTGGCAGTTCATTTAAAATTTGATTTACAACGGTAGTTTTACCACTACCTGTACCTCCTGCAATTCCTATTATAAGCATGTGTTTTCTTGTTTAAGACCAAAACAAAAATAGCAATTTTAAACAGATAAATTCATTGCTGTAAGTATCGAGTGTTAATAGTTATAAACAAAAAAAGAGCCTTAAAAAAGACTCTCTTTGGAAATTACTTTTTTCCTAATTCAGATGAATTCCTAGTCCAACGGAGATAGAATTAATACTTCCGAAACCAGTTTCGGCAACAATTCCAAATTTATTCGTAATTAGGAACTCAGCACCCATATGTCCTTGAATGTTGAAGTCTCCTCCGTCAAAATTTACATTTGTGTCTAACCCAGCAAAAATGTCCCAAGCTTCGTGAAGTTTCAGTAATCTATCAAAATAATAGTCACCTCGAACACCTAGACCAAATCCATCGTAGTCTCCAAACCAAATATTAACAACTGGAGATACAGTAATGTCTGGGTGAACTTCAAATTCGTAATAACTAGATATTGAAGTAGTTTCTCCAAATCCAAAAAATACGTTAAGAGCATTTCCGTGCGGTCCACCGCGATCCTGTGCATGACTCGTGTTAATAAAAGCACACATAGCCAATACAATACATAGTGTAATTTGTTTTTTCATAACTTTTTTTTTCAAAAATAAGGAAAAAACTAAAATATTTATTGCAGAATTAATTATAAAGAAATTCTAGCTCTACCTCCAAAATACCACAAACTTGATTCATCAGGATTCAACGTGGGATTTTTAATCCATTGAATATCTGGTGTAATTGCAAAGCGTCTTGTTAATTGAAACCGGTAAAAAAGCTCACCTGTTAACTGGTTTTTTGTTCCATCTATGTTTGGTTCTGCCCAAGAAAAAGAAATTCCGAATAGGTCATGATTCTTAAAATTTAAACCATAACCCAATTGCACATCTTTCGTATAAAAAGTGTTTTCTGCTTTACCGCCAGAAAACCCGAATCTTAAGAACGGCATGTGAGTTTCATTAAATAACCAATAGGAGCTAAAGGCAATACCTAAATCATCTTCATATTCTGCTCCAGTATGACTTGTATAAGATGGACTGCGCCAAAAAGTTAAACTAAAGTTTTTAGTAAAAATCTCATCAATGGTTGGGGCCCATCCTATTTCTGCCCAAGTTTGAATATCGCCATTAAAAAAGTTGCGTCCAAAATCTAAGAAATTACCGTCTTGATATAAATCACCATAAACATCTGTAAAGGCAAGCTTTAGATATAAAGATTTGGTTAAAACTGCTCCCACACCAACTCCAAAACCGGGATTGTGCATGTTTACCGTACCACTTCCAATTGAACCATAATTTATAAATGCCTTGGTAGGAATCCCTAAACCATGAAAGTTAAAATAATTTGCAGGATCTATTTTACCAACAATAGTGTTTATTCTTCCCTCGAGAAATTGTTGAGAATAATGTAGCTCTAAAATTCTAAATGTATAATGCAAGTATCCTGTGCCTGTTAATCCATAATAGCCCGATTCATCTAGACCATGAAACATAGGGCTGCTTTCACCATTATATCTATGTCGACTACTTAAAAGAACTGCAAAAGTTCCTTGATTTTTTTCTTTTTTTCGATTTACAATAACTTTATTAGCCCTTATGTTTAATATTCCGCTACTTGTTAATTTATCATTAATTTCTTCATCTATCACATCAGTTGCAACCAAAGCAAGTGATACGTATTCAATACCTAAACCAATACCGGTCTGTTCATTAAATTTCTTTTTCCAATCATACCAGGGTTTTGTATATTTTACTGGTAAACGGTAATATGGGTCAATGTCATTATCAAACTTTAATATTTCTGCAATAGAGGTAGGACCGTTAAGTTTTGATTTACTTTCGTATATATATTCGGTACTGTCCTTTTTGGTTTCTTTTTTTTCTTGAGTGTAAACTATACCAAATGAAAATAAAAGAAGACACAGCATAATTTTCGATTTCATAGCAATAGTTTTAGGTAAAAATAATGAAAAAAGCATTTCACTGAGAAATGCTTTTAATCTGATAGAATTCTGATATTGAGTTATTTTAAGGTGTTTTTATAAACAACACCATCTTTCATAATTAGTTTCATGCTTTCTATACCCTCTCTTACCGGTGCATCAAACCACTTTTCATTACCTCCAATAAGCGTGATGTCTTTAAGTGGATTACCATCTACTATTAACAAGTCAGCATAGGCACCAACTTCTATAACACCAAGTTTCCCTTCTGGATATGGGTCCATTACTTCGCCACTTAACTTCACGATTTCTCCGTTTACAGACGTCAATGCTTTTAAATAATAATGGTTTCCAAAAAAGTTCGCACCCAAATAAATTTGGTGGTCGTTTTGTTTATTACATGCCTCTGGCATTCCAACACAATCTCCTTGAAACCCTAATTTAGGACGGTATTTTTTTACATTATCTATATAGTTTGCAAAAGCCTTTTGAGCTGAATCAGCTTTTCTTGCAGAAGCTTTACTTGCCGAAATTGCTGAAACTTGAGAAAGTGCAGGAGAAAAGGCTTGCATGTTTGTTGTCATGTACGCATTTTTTTCTTCCATTAAAGCGGCAACATCACCATCAAACATAAAACAATGTTCTATGGTTTTAACACCATTGTTTAAACAACGCATAATTGATTTTTTACTATATGCATGAGACATTACATAGGAGCCATATGCATTTGCAGCTTCAACAGCAGCTCTAATTTCTTCTGCGTTGTAGGCATCTAATTGCCATGGGTCAAATTGGGATACAACGCCACCACTTGACATGATTTTTACTTGTGATGCACCTTGCATAAAATTTTGCCTAACAGCTGCTTTAATGGCATCTACTCCATCTGCTGTTAGTGTCATTCCTAACCTGCCACCATTAGATTGGGTGCCATTCATACTTTCGTTCGGCGTATTAAAATTTCTAAAATCTGCATGAGATCCTGTAGGGCCAATAAAACCACCAGAAGGGTAAATTCTCGGTCCTTTTAGCAAGCCTGCATCAATGGTTTTTTTAAGGCCAGCTCCCATACCACCAGCATCTCTCCAAGTTGTAAACCCAGACATTAATGCATTTTCTGCATTCACCACTGATCGTACGGCTAGTTCTTCCCAATTTCTATTATTTTCAATATCATTAATAGAAGTTCCATTCATTTGTAAATGACCGTGTCCTTCAATAAGACCAGGCATTACTGTTCCACCTTTACCATCAATAACCATGGCGTCTTTAGGAGCCTTAGCATTCTTTTTAATTTCTTTGATTAAGTTATTTTCAATTAGCACGTCGGCATCTATTAAACTCTCGCTCGTGCCATCCCAAACTTTTACGTTTGTTATTAAAATATAATTTGAAGATTCATTTTGTTGGGCAAATACAATTGCAGAGCAACATAAAAATAGGGTTAGACAAATTTTAAAGACCTTAGATTTCATAGATTTTATTTTAGTTAAATAAGTTCTTTTAAAGATAAAAAAAGCATTTCAGAAATGAAATGCTTTTTTTATAAAATATTGTTTTATTCAATATTAATGACTTGTAAATCAATGAAGACTTAAACAAGATTATTAAAGACCAAACCTGTAGTTTGCAGATAACATAAGTTGTTGTTTAGATTTTAAGAATCCGTACTCTGCTCTAAATTGCCAACGTTCGTTGTGTTGGTAATTAAAACCTAATAACATGTTCCATTCATATTCTAAACGTTTATTAAACTTGTAATATACATTAGAATCTATAGTTCCTGTAACTAGATTATACGCACTAGTCCTCAGAGCTTGTTCCGATTCACTTAGATCACTCCAATATACATCACGTCCAAGAAAATCTTGACGTACTACAATTTCATCATTTTGAACAGCATTCCAATGGTTTTCTAAAGCCTGTTTATCTTCTTCTGTAATTCCTAATGCCTCGTCAAAGGCAATATTACCTGAGGTACGACTATCTAAATTTTGAAATTGAGCTCCTGCCCAAACTGCCCAAAATCTGCCTTTCTTTTTTGTTTTAATTTGTTTGATAACACGAATACCACTAACATTTATCAGTACGGGTTTATCTAATCTCTCATTTGTAGTCCAAGACCAAGAATAATCTGCAGCAATATTAACTGGCCCAAGAGGTGCAATACCTAATAAATTTAAACCATAATACTTTCCTTCAATATCAGTTGTACTTGTAAAATAATCACTTCCTACCACACTAAATCTGATGTCTTGTTCTCCCCAAACATTACCATAATACACACCTACTGATAAAAAGGGTAATATCCAAGCATCTATTCTCGCATTAATGGTGTTGATTCTACCTTCTGAGGGGCCAAAATCTAAAATTCCATCTAAAGCAAAATATTGATCTGGTGGCGTACCATCGTTGCTAAAGGCCATTTCAAAATCTTCAAGTACCAAACCTTGCTTATTAAAAACACTTCCTATCATTACACCAAAAGGCTTTTGTAGTTCATAACCTTTTGCATATGCTTTTTTACCTAGAATAGGCAAAACATATGGATACTCCTTGCCGATTTGAGTACTGTCTATAGTTTGAGAATATACAGGGTTCGACTGTAACAAAAGAATGGCTAATGCCCCGAATAACAATTTTAGTAGCTTCATAGTAAAAACAAATATAATAGATTTACTGCTAACTCTTTATAGTAATTTTATTTTCGTTATTCTACACTCTTGAACTCTTTTATAGCTTGGTTGGGTTCGATTACATTATAACCATTCCAAAATTCTGGGTCGTAATGTGGTAAATATGTAGGGGTCACTTTTGGAGCTTCTTTAAAAGTATCGAATTCATTTTTCTCTATGGCACTGCTTTCAAATACTACGAGTTCTTTTTTTTCTATAACGGCTAATTGAAAGTTTAGATCTCCAGAAACTTCGTTTTGTTTTCTGCGACCTTTAATGTTTTTATTTTTCTCAATGATTTTGAGTGGTCTTTTAATGCCAAAACGATTTCCCATAGTACTTTCAGCGTAGGTAAGAACATATTTATCTGCTGTATTCTTAGCATAAATAAAAGTACCTTTGTGCAGATGAGCTTGATACATTAAACCGAGAAGTTTAAAGCTTTTAATATTCTTTACATTTTCAAAATCTAAGCGCTCAATTCCAAAATCTTGAGGATTTATATACATGGTTCCTTTATAATCTGCAGTACCTTTAGGAACAAAACTTATTTTATAAACGTAGTTGTTATTTAAAAAGGCATAGTCTTCAAGTGTAAACCTGTATTTTTTTGATTTTTCTAAAAAGTTTAGAGATGGTTCTTCATAAATTAAACTAGAATTTTCTAAATTCTTGATGCCATTTCTTCTCCATTTTAAGAAGTTCTCTTTTCTATCTTTCTCTTTTTTCTTCTCTTCTTCAATTAATGCGGCTGCTTCTTTGGATTCGGGATCTTGAAATAGCGTAGAGTCCATTTCTTCTTTTGTGCCGAATAAGCCAGATTTAATTTTAAAATACGAATCTGGTTTTACATTGTTTTTAATAATGTTCGTCAAACGTTCTTCAAAACTTTCAAAGGTAATTTCGTTGTTTTTGTCATATAACTCAGATGCCTTTAAGATATCTAGTTTATAGCCATCATCAATTTTGTGATTCGAGTATTTTTCTGATAATACCTCTGTATAATGATCAGATTTTTCTGGCATAGCTGCAAGTATGCTGTCTATTAAGCCTTGGTTAAATTCTGGTATTGTCGACTTTTTTAAATTGATTTCTTTTGTTAATACATCAGTATATTGAGATTCTCGATAGAATAAAGTGCTCTTAATATAGTCTGTATCGTAATTCAATTTGAGATTGGTTTTAACGCGTTCAATAATTTCTTCGGCCGTTAAATTTTCTTTGGTTACAACAACTTCATGTAATTCAAAAGTTTTGGGCGATAACAGTACAATGCTATCTTTAAAAGAGCTTGCTGCCACTTTTAGAGTTTCGTAACCTAAGCAACTAAATTGAAGTGTATCTTGTTCAGTTGGAGATTTTTTTAAATGCATAACAAAATAGCCTTCATTATTGCTAATTACACCAAAACCTTCATTTAGAGTTATAGATGAAAATGGTATGGTTTGAAGGTTTGTTGAATCTTTTATTACTGCACTAATTTCAGATTGGCTAAAAGTAATAGTTGTTACAAATACTAGTAAGAGGGTAAGGTAGTTGTGTTTCATTTCAATTAATTTTTCTCGAAAATAATACAACTAATTCATAAGTAGAATTATACATAACTCTAATTAAGTCATTTTTAACATCAATCTTCTAAATCTTGTTAATTCTATTATAAATTCCAAATGAGAGGCAACCAAAAATAAGTTGCAAGCGTCAGCAAAATGATAGAGATTATATTTAGACAAAACCCTTTTTTAACCATATCGCTTATCTCTAAATATTTAGATCCAAAAACTACGGCATTAGGTGGTGTTGCAACTGGAAGCATAAAAGCACATGAGGCTGCAACAGTTGCTCCAATTAACAATATATATGGATGAAATTCTAGACTAGAGGCTACAGCAATTAGTATAGGTAAAAGCATTGCCGTGGTTGCCATATTAGAGGTCATTTCTGTCATAAAATTTACAGAACCTATAATAATTAATAATACCACAAATAAATGCACACCAGATAATGCGGTAATTTTATTTCCTAGCCATAGTGCCAAACCACTACTCTCAAATCCCGCAGCTAATGCCATACCCCCTCCAAAAAGCAATAGAATACCCCAAGGCAATTTAATGGTGTCTTCCCAATTCAAGATCATTTTAGATTCCTTTGCGGGTATTATAAATAAAAGGATGCATGCTATAACAGCAATAATTGTATCATCTATAGCTGGGAAGATGGGTTTTAAAATATAAGGTCGACAAATCCATGCAAGTGCTGTTGCAACAAAAACGAGTAGAATGCGTTTTTCTTCAAATGATATTTTTCCGAGTTGCTTCAACTGTTTTTCAATTTCCATTTTACCTCCCGGAAAAATTGATTGCTTAAAATTAAAAGCAAAATGCGTTAGATAGTACCAACAAATTATTAATAGTACTACACTTATTGGAAATCCAAATTGAAACCATTGAAAGAAACTGATTTCAGCATTTAAAGAAGATTCTATAACGCCTGCTAATACAAGGTTGGGAGGTGTGCCAATTAAAGTAGCCATACCTCCAATAGATGCAGCATAGGCAATGGCGAGCATCAAAGCTTTTCCAAAAATGTTATGCTCGTTTACAATTGTTTTTGGATTGTCTTTTAATTGAGAAATAATTGCCATACCAACTGGCATAATCATTACCGCTGTTGCTGTATTTGAAATCCACATTGATAAAAAAGCTGTGGCTACCATAAAACCTAATATTATAGATTTGATATTTGTGCCCACCAATTTTATAATATTTAAAGCAATACGTTTGTGAAGGTTCCATTTTTCAATGGCAATACCTAAAGCAAATCCTCCAATAAATAGAAAAATGTATTTATGTCCATAAGCTGCCGTAGTGTTTGTTAATTCCATTCCACCAGATAATGGAAACAATACGATTGGTAAAAGTGCAGTTACGGCCATTGGAATTACTTCACCTATCCACCAAATGGCAATCCAAATAGTTACTGCTAAAATAGCATTTGCCTCATTTGTAAGTCCTTCTGGATAAAAATAAAATCGAATTAAAAAGAATGATAAAGGCCCTAAAAGAAACGGGAGTACTTTTTTAAAATTCATAAACCTCAGTTAGCACTCAAATTTAAAAATAGTTTTCTTTTAAAATTTGCTAACTACGAAGTTTTTTAAATAAAAAAAACCTTCTCTAATTAGAGAAGGTTTTTGTCGGGGTGGCAGGATTCGAACCTGCGACCTCCGCGTCCCAAACGCGGCGCGATAACCGGGCTACGCTACACCCCGAAAAACCAATCAATTGGTATTATTTTCGGGTTGCAAATATACAGCTTTATCTCAATTGTAAAAGCTATTTATTACAATTTTATTAATTTTTCCTGAAGCAGTATTTTTTCTTCTTCATCTTGAATAAGAAGTATGTAGGTTCCTGTTTTTAAATCAGGTAAATCCAGTGTGCTTAAATACTCTTGTAATTGCAAAGATTTGTTATAAACGGTAGCTCCAAACGCATTAAAAATTTGAATTTGAACCTTACTAGAAATAGTGTTGTATAAAGTAATCTCATCTTGTATGGGGTTTGGATAAACCAAAATTTCTGAAATTACGTCGTTACCAGTACAATCTTCATCAATACCATTTCCTATGATTTCTGGGGCATTTGGATATACATTAGGGTTTGTGTCATCGCAATCTTCAAAAGCCAAAAAGCCATCTCCGTCCGTATCCTTATAAAAATAAGAGGCTGCAAAATAGAAAGCTTCAACTCCAATCTGTTCCCCAATTAACCTTCCAGGAATATCATCAATTGGCGGATGAATACCTCCCCAAATTCTCGAAAGACTACATTGGTCTGAGGCATCTCTATAGGTTGCCCATTGTAATATTAAGTTTTCACTCGGACCATCTTCAAAAACTAAAAACTCATTTTGATTTGCATCAAATGTTCCCATGCCTCCTGGAAAAAATGCATCTCCAGTTAATAAAGTCATTAATTCTGCTGCTGCACGAGAATAAGTAGAGTGCCCCGAAACATAACCTGCAAATGGTGGGGTAACAAATGAAGGACGTTGGTATGGCATCCAATTTTCAGCTAAAATCCAATCAACTCCTGCAACATCTGAATCTGGATCAAAAATATACGAAGGGCCTTTCCAAGCATATAATTTAATTTTTCCAACATTATTAAGCTGATTAAATGCAAGAGGGTCATCGGCTTCTACCACTTCAATAAAGTTTGGTATTAATGGGATGCCTTCTGGATGGTAATTACTCAAATTTGGGTTGCTACTTTGTCCTTTATCCGCCATATATCGAATTGCAGAAATAGGTCTAGTATAGTCGTAATATCCTTTAATACCCCATGCTGAAATAGCGACATCGTGCATGGTGCCACCCATAAGTAAATAAGATTTTACATCCCACTCTAAATCATCGAGAATAGGCCCTTTACCATTAAATCTTTTTTCTAAATCTGGATGATCATTTACATAATTTAGAATAGTGAACCAATGCCCTGGCGGTGTTTCAGAATCTGGTCCGTCAGCCCAAAATTCCGCCAAAACACGCGCGTAATCTGCACGCGGAACCATCTGTTCGCTATAGACGTTGCCTGTATGCGGATTGATGTCATGACCAATACTTGCATCACCTCCAAATTCTAAATTGTAAAATGCTTTATAAGACTCAAAATCATTTGGGAATTCTTGAATGTTTCCAATGCTAGCGGGTGAAATATCTATCATTACACCATCACTGGGGTCTAAGTGAGATGACCAAACGGATACAAGTGCAAAGCCCCATTTATAAGGGTCTTCAATTCCATCTATATCATTACTGTTTTGTATATAACTCGGTGGACCTGGGTTGTGATATACATTATAGTCAAATCCGTCTCGTTCAAAAATAGAGGCATCTTCTTCTTTTAATGAAAATGGGACTACTTGACCCCATTCAGGACTTAAAAAGTCTGGAGTGGCAATTGGAAATGCATTTCCACTTTGATCAATAAAGGCTTCCAATGTTAGTGGTTGCCATCTATTGGGTTCTACCATTCTAGGATTGCCAGCTAAATCAATTATTAAAGATTCATTTACAGGTTGATAATATTCATTGTCGTATCCATTTTCTTCATTCGCGCCATCCGTCAAACCAAATTCAATAATTTCAGATGCGATATAGTTACCTAAAGCGGCCGCAGAACCATTGCTGTAATCTCTTGATTCAATTGAAATCTCATAACCTAATTCAATCATAAAATCATCATAAGCTTGTTGCAAGTAATCAGCATTTGGAGAATTTTGAAAACGATGACTTAATATTCGATATGTAGCATAACTTATGGCTTCTTTTTGAGCATTGTAGCTATTGTTTGGAGCGGTGATTCCTTGGTAGTTACAAGTGTAATCACCGAGAGTTTTTCCTAAGAAAAAAGTTTCTGCTTCTGTATTAAAAGCAGCCCAAGCATCATACATAGCCAAAGATATGTGAAATAAATTTCGCGCATGAACGGTAGGTCTTGCATAATCTTTTCGAATGGATTCTAATAATAATTCATTCCATTCTCGTGCTATTGAATGTTGTGCGTTAGACGTGATATATAGCACTACTAATAGTGCTGAACATAGTAATTTTTTTATCATTTAGCGTGGTTGATTTGAGGCTAAAGATAGCACTTTTTTGGTGGTGCAAGCAACTACTATTTTAGCGATGAAATCACACGATTAAATGCAGTGATATTATCATTGTAAAAACTTATAAACAATTGACAAGTGACATGTGAAAATCGGCTATTTTTGTCGAGCTTAAACAAAATAACACAAATATGTCTGATACAATTGAAAGAATAAAATGTTTGATTATAGGGTCTGGACCTGCTGGATATACTGCAGCTATTTATGCAGCTAGAGCAGATTTGAAACCGGTTATGTATACGGGTATGCAAATGGGAGGTCAGTTAACAACTACTACTGAAGTTGAAAACTATCCAGGTTACCCTGAAGGTACTGATGGTACTATGATGATGGAAGATTTCAAAAAGCAAGCAGAGCGTTTTGGAACGGATGTTCGTTTTGGAATGGTATCTAAAGTAGATTTGAGCAACGAAGTTGGAGGTATACATAAAGTGGTTGTTGATGAGACAAAAGAAATTGAAGCGGAAACGATTATAATTTCAACAGGAGCAACAGCTAAATACCTTGGCTTAGAAAGTGAGCAACGCTTAATTGGAGGAGGTGTGTCTGCTTGTGCAACTTGTGATGGATTCTTTTATAAAGATCAGGATGTTGTGGTAATTGGTGCAGGAGATACTGCTGCTGAAGAAGCTACATATTTAGCGAATATCTGTAAGTCTGTTACGATGTTGGTTCGTAAAGATTATATGAGAGCCTCGAAAGCTATGCAGCACAGAGTAGAGCGAACTGAAAATATTAAAGTATTGTACAATACGGAGATGGATGAGGTATTAGGAGAACAAGTTGTAGAGGGTGTTGTTGCTAGAAATAACCAATCTGGAGAAAAAACAAATATTCCTGTAACAGGTGTGTTTGTTGCCATCGGTCATAAACCAAATACAGACTTGTTCAAAGGAGTTTTAGATATGAATGATACTGGATATTTAATTACAAAAGGAAAGTCTACTAAAACCAATTTGCCTGGGGTGTTTGCTGCAGGAGATGTGCAAGATCACGAATATAGACAAGCTGTTACCGCCGCAGGTACGGGTTGTATGGCAGCTTTAGATGCTGAAAGATATTTAGGAGCATTGATTTAATCAAGTGTTTATATAAAAAATTAAAGCCCTCATTTGAGGGCTTTTTTATGTCTTAAATTTTTTCAGGTAAGGTATATGTTCTACCTTGGTTTTGTTCTTTTAAATAGCCCATTAGAGGTTCAAAGTAATCGAGCATTGGTTTGGCACTCATGCCACTTCCAACACTTTCTTTTAATACTTTATTCCAATCACAATTGGCGCCTTGTTTCATAATGTCATACAAAAAGGTTCCCACTTCTTTATTTCCAAAATAATTGGTTGCATGAGGATCTTGTTTTAAGATGTTCTTGGCTATATGATCATGGAATTGGAATAATAAAATATACGAAATTGCATAATCATAATATTGAGCAGCATCATTGTTAATATGAGTTTTTGAGGCAGCGTCGCAAAACTCTTCTCCTCTTTCTGTTGGAGGCACCAGACCCTGATATTTCTTTGCTAATTCCCACCATTTTTTATTATATTCAGATTTAGGTAAATTCTCTGCATATAAAGCATTTTCAAATTCACTCATTACCCCGGCCGAAAACGGTAAGAATACAACATAACTTAAAGCCTCTTTCAACAAGTTTTGAGTTTGATCTACTTGTGCATCTTCTGCAACCAATCCTTTAGCAGCCAAAAAAGGTTTTTGCATAGCTGCCAACCCTAATAAACTTCCTATAGCTTCGTGATAACCTCTATTTGCACCACCTCTTAATAAAGGAGGCACTTCATCATTGGTATAAGCTTGATAATAATAAATGTGTCCTAATTCATGATGAATAGTTTCGTAGTATTCAGCTGTTGGTTCTACACTCATTAAGCAGCGTAAGTCATTTTCTAAATCCATATGCCATGCACTAGCATGGTTGTTTTTTTTGAAGTCTGCATCCGCTGGAGCAGGAAACATACTCGATTTTTCATAAAAACTTTTTGGAAGTGGATCAAAACCGATACTTACAAAGAAATCTTCACCTTCTTTCACAATCCATTCTTCATTTTTGTCGCTTAAAGCACCATCAATATCAAGTCCGTCAACACGTACTAAAGCACTCCAGTCTTGTCCCCATCTGTTTGGTAGCCAATGAGCTGGTAGGTAATCTGGTATATCTTTATTAAAATTACCAGCTAACTCATAACGAGCCCAAGTATGCAATTCTCTATAGAGAGGCCATATTTCTTGAACCATTTTTTTCATTTCAATCATCATCTCACCACGGGTCATACCGTAATCAGAAACTTGATAAGAGAAATAGTCATCGTACCCTAACGCTTCTACTGTCTGATTTCTTAGACTTACTAAATTTTCTAGTCCATCT
Source organism: Urechidicola sp. KH5 (assembly GCF_054661455.1). NCBI lineage: Bacteria > Pseudomonadati > Bacteroidota > Flavobacteriia > Flavobacteriales > Flavobacteriaceae > Urechidicola > Urechidicola sp. KH5. Next base: position 403,134 of record NZ_BAAFSW010000001.1, on the reverse strand, counting down.
TTTAAATCAACTCCAACGGCTTTAGAAGCTTCCCAATATTGTAACCGTTCTTCTTCATCCTCAGAATTTCTTAAAACAGCATCTACATCACCTGTGGTGATTGGTGTGCCATCTACTTGAAAATTAAATCCGAAAAGTGTTTCGTCTTGTGCGGCTTGAGCTGCAATTTTTGCGTTTACTATTTCTGCTACAATTTCTGGGTTGCCTGCGGCTCCGTATAAAATACCTTCTAATTGTCTAACCTGAACCAAATCTAATTGATCTTTATTTTCTATGAAGGAACGTGTTTTTTCTATAACATCTTTACTCCCTGTAAAAGCGGCAAATGCCTCTCCTGTTTTTTGAACGCGGTAGGCATTCATGGTATCTCCTTCAACGATTCTAGTATTAGCAGCCCATTCAGCTTCAGCTGATTCGTAATATAATTTCTTATAAGTTTCTGTATAAGACTCTAAGAACTTTTGAGCTTCTGCTTTTCTAGTCTGAGTAGCAGAATTTTCACAACTTATAAATAGTAATAAAAGGCCAAATATGTAAAATGATTGTTTCATTTGATTGTGGATTTGATATAGTTTCTCAAAAATACAAATTCAATGGTTATTGCATGTTATGGCTTTGTAAGTTTGTCAGTTACTTTAAAAAAGTTTTAAAATTCTATTTCCGAATAATTAGGATAATGAATACTTAGAACAGATTCCAAAGAACCACAAACGTGATAAATGATGGCCACGTTTCAAAGGAGAAATTATTTGAAATATGATCATTTAATTGCCATTGCATATTCTTCCATAAGGTGGAGAAGAAAATGTTGATTGCGAGGATGATGAAAATCACCAATACACCGATTAAAAATTCTGAAGTACGTTTCAAATTTGGGATGACCCCTAACACGATAATGTGTTTTTTTTTCAATAAAAAATAAGAGCACCCAAGAGACTGCTATTATTACTAATAACCCAATCATAATTGTATGTTTTAAGAATTTAAACTGTTAGTGTTCTCAAGAATGGAATGGAAAGCGGATAGTAACAGGTGCCTCTATTAATTGCATTTAACACGTTAATAATGGTCATAATGATACCGAATAAAACTACGGCTCCTGTTAAAAAGAAATTGTATCCTGGAAAGGGAAAAAATAAGAGCAATGACATGATAAAATACAAGGTTATTGAACTGTGAAAGTTTACAACCGCCCTACCATGCATATCATAAATTTTATTGTCTTTCGCTTTGTGAATCCAAAGAAATAGAGGAAACAATATATTGCCAAAAGGAATAAAACCTAAAAAAGGTGTGCCATGTAAAAGAAGCATCCATTTCTTTTGAATAGTTTCTTCATTCGGATTGTCTATCACCAATAAATCTTCTATACAAACATCTAAAGCATTGGCTAAGAGTTTTACAGTTTGTTTATGAGGTGATACTTCTTCCTTTTCAATTCGTTGAATAGTCCTGATTCCGACAGTTGAGGTATCTGCAAGTTGTTCTTGAGTCAACCCCTTTAATGTGCGTTGGTATTTTAATCGTTTACCTAATGTTGCGTTTTCCATTTTTCTTGATTTGATGATGCAAATCTATGGCGAACCTATAGTTTTCCTTACGCCATTTAAATGTCACCTATCTGTCAGTTTCAGTATTTACGGGCTATTCAGCGAATATAATACAAAATTGAATATAATTTCACCGATTTATTAGATTGATTGAAAGACTCCATTTTATATTTAAATACTTCATAAAATAGTCTTATCATTCTTTTTATAATTCTTTTGTTTTATTGAGAATATTGCAAAAAAACGAGATTCTTCTATACTAAAATAGTAGGTTAATAAAAAGCAAGTGGTGTTGAGGTCTTAATTGCCTAATAATGTTGGTATAGCCATAAAGTTTTCTAAATTTGTTGGCTTACATAAATCGCATTAAAATTATGAGTAAAATTATGACAGTCGACATATTGTCGAGTATAAAAGGAGCACAGCCATCTGAGGCTGTAAACAAGTTATTTGGTGAAATCAAGAATGCACAATCTTCAAATAATAATTCTTTTAATAATGTCAATTATAATAATGCGGTATCAATTGATAATTTGAGAGAAGATGTAGTTGTAGAGAGTTCAGTAGTTGAAAGAATAATTATCAAAGAAAACTTTCCGCAGCAAAAAGATGGATATTTAGTTGTTGCAAAAGTTATAGAAGGGTAGGGAGATGGATTCGCAAATAAGAAAGATACACGAGCAACTCGTGTCTAAAGAGATATCTTGTACTGCTCTGGTACAAGAAAAACTAGCACTTTTAAAAGAAAACGCTTATAACTCAGTAAATGCTGTGTTGGAGGATATGGCTTTAGAATTGGCAGCAAAGGTTGATGCTAAAATTGAGGCTGGAGAAACAATTGGGTTATTGGAAGGAATTCCTTTTGGAATTAAAGATGTGTACATGGTTCAAGGTACTACAACAACGGCCTCGTCTACCATGTTAAAAAACTATAAATCGGCCTACACAGCAACGGCCATTCAAAAGTTATTAGATGCTGGCGCCATTCCATTGGTAAAAGAGAACTGCGACAGTTTTGGTCATGGCTCTTCAAGTGAGAATACTATTTTTGGCGCAGTAAAAAATGCAGTAAATCCGGAGTTAGTAGGTGGAGGTTCAAGTGGAGGTTCTGCTGTAAACGTTGCTTTAGATTATACTACTTTCTCTATTGGTGGAGATACTGGAGGTTCTATTCGTCAACCAGCAGGTTACAATAAAATTTATGGTTTAAAACCAACGTATGGTCGTATCTCTAGATATGGATTAATGGCCTATGCTTCCTCTACCGATTGTGTAGGACCTTTAGCAAAATCAGTAGAAGACATTCGTATTGTGTTGAATGTAATGAGTGGTAAAGATGTAAAAGATCAAACTACTATTGAGTCACAAGAAATCGCTGAGGATGCTGTAAATGATGGTGGGCAAGAATTAACCGTTGGATACTTTAAAAACTTTATTGAAGGCGATGCTATTGATGCTGATGTAAAAGCAGATTTTTTAACGGCTATTGATAAAATGAAAGCCAAAGGCATTGCTGTAAAAGAATTAGATTTCTTTCAAGGCAATACACTTGTTTCTACTTACTATACACTGGCAATGGCGGAAACAGCCTCAAACTTATCTAGATTAGACGGAACCAATTATGGAAATAGAATTGCAGGCGATAACTTGATTGATAGTTATGCAGTTACGCGATCAGAAAGTTTTTCGGAAGAATCTAAACGCAGAATTGTTGGAGGTAACCAAGTGTTATCTCAAGGATTTTCTGATGAAATATATTTAAAAGGTTTGGCCTTGAGAGATGAAATTTCAGCCAATTTTGAAGAGGACTTTAAAAAGGTAGATATTATTATTTCTCCGGTCACACCAAGTGCTCCACCTAAAATAGGAGAGAGTTTAAAAGATCCACATGCCATGTATTTATCTGATGCATATACTGTAGGGTTTAGTTTAGGGCAATTACCAACCTTAACAATTCCGCAAGGCACTGTAACTGGTTTGCAATTAACGGCTGCTAAGAGTAAAGAAGAGGTGATACTGAAGTTTGCAAACTTCTTAAAAGACGTGATATAATGGAGTTAGAGCAATTAGATGCGGCGTTAAAAGCCCACGAGTTAGAATTGGTAATCGGACTAGAAACACACGTTCGATTAAATACCAAAACAAAGTTGTTTTGTTCTTGTCCAAATGAAGAATCTGAAACACCTAATGAACATATCTGTTCGGTTTGTACTGGTCAAATGGGTGTGCTTCCGGCAGTAAATAAAGAGGCGGTTACAAAGGCCATTTATTTTGGTAAAGCGGTTAAATCGACATTTGAGAATGAAGTGATTTCATGGGATCGTAAGCATTACGAATATCCAGATAATCCAAAAAATATTCAAATTACACAGTTTCATAACCCAGTTATTCCAGATGGGCAAGTTTCGTGTTATAGAAACGATGGAACACAGTTTACAGTTAATCTTACTCAAGTGCATATTGAGGAGGATGCTGCAAAATTGATGCACGAGAAAAAAGTGTCTTTAGTAGATTTTAATAAGGCAGGTGTGCCTCTAATTGAAATTGTAACAGAGCCATGTATTCGTCATATTGAAGACGCATCAACTTATGCGCAATACATACAACGTATTGTTCAGAATTTAGGAATTTCTGAGGCAAACCTTGAAAAAGGGGAGTTTAAATCAGATGTTTCTGTGTCGCTGCGTAAGAAGCATACATATAATTTAAATCCTCGTACCGAAATCAAAAACTTGAACTCGTTTAAGTTTATGGTAGAGGCATTAAAAGAGGAAGTTGAAAAACAATTCAACTACTATATAGAACATAAAGAGTTTAGACCAGATCAAACTACCGTATTGTGGGATGCTGATTTAAAGCAAACCAAAACAATGCGTAAAAAAGAGTTTGAAGCAGACTATAGGTTTATTTCTGAACCAGATTTACCATTCGTAAATATCAAAGAAGTGGTAGATACGATTAAAGTAGATTCAAGTCTATTGCCTTATGCAGTAGAATCTATTTTAATTAAAGGAGGAGTATTACCGCAAGATGCTAAATTCTTTACAGCAGATGCAGTACGTTCTAGAACCTTTATGACAATCAATAATGTGTTAAGAGACCCATTATTTGTCGCGAAGACTTTGGTTAATAATATCGGTGCTGATGAGTATAGCGATATCCATCGAATTGAACATTTGATTGAAATCTTCCAATTGTTTAAAGAAGAGAAAATTACCTCAGTATTGGTTCAAAATGCGATTACTTCATATTTAAAAGACCGCGATTTTGATTACAACAAGTATTTCAAAGAGAATACTATTTCAAGAGAGCAAATCGAAAATACGATTGCCAAGGTAATTGAAGAAAACGAGGCAATTGCTGCTGACATTAAAACAGGTAATCAAGGTAAGGCAGGTATTTTAGTAGGAAAAGTGATTGCCATAATTGGTAAAGGAGCATCAGGTAAGGTTATTCGTCAATTGATATTAGATCAGTTAAATGCTGGCACAACTGTGACTTCTTCAAGCAAGAGTTCTGGTGGAGTAGGTAATGGAAAGTCTGCTAAAGGGCAGGAGACAAAAACTGCCGAAGAAGAAGTGTTGCCTGAAATACCGATGGTGGTAAAAGAGGAGTACCGCACTCATGTTGTTACACAATTATCTCAAGAAAGTATTTCTGAAACAGTAATTTTAGCAGGGTGGGTTTCTAGTGTTAGAGATCACGGTGAATTGATATTTATTGATTTGAGAGATTCTAGTAACGAGATATTTCAAGTACGATTGAGTAGAGAATCTTTCCCGAATTTAGACGAACTTGTGAAGTTAAAACCAGAATCTGTAATTACGGTTACTGGTACTATAGTACAGCGTAAAGAAGACGATTATAATCCTGCTTTAAGAACGGGTACTATTGAGTTAGAGACATCTGAATTAGAAATATTAAACCTATCTAAAACATTGCCTTTTGAAATTAAAAGAGCAACAAAGTCTAATGAAAATGTACGTTTTCAATACAAGTTCTTAGATCATAGAAATGATGATGTGCGTAGGGCAGTAGTAAACCGTCATAGAGTTATAAAACTCTTACGAGATATTTTAGATGAGCAAGAGTTTTTAGAAATAGAAACACCTATTTTAACTGCAGGTACCGATGAAGGTGCACGTGAATTTATTGTGCCAACGCGTAAACAAGCAGGTTCATTTTACACATTGCCACAGGCACCACAGCAGTTTAAGCAAATGTTGATGGTAGGTGGATTTGAAAAGTATTTCCAAATCGCACGTTGTTTTAGAGATGAAGATTCGCGAGGAGATCGTCAACCTGAATTTACACAGTTAGATATTGAAATGGCCTATGCGAGTATGCAGCAAATCATTGATTTAAATACGCATATGTTCAATGAAATTGTATCAAAAATTTACGGTAAAAAATGGATTTTAAAACCGTTTGAAATCTTGACCTATAAAGAGGCAATGGATCAATACGGTTGCGACAGACCAGACTTACGTTTTGGTTTGCAAATGCAAGACATTACAGATATTGTTAAAGATACCACGTTCCAAGTATTTAGTAAACCAATTGAAGATGGTGGTATTGTTAAATGCATCAAAGTTTCGGCAGAAGAGCAAGGTAAAAAACGTATGTCTAAAGGGCAGATTGAAAAGTTGACCGCTATTGCTCAGGATCACGGATTAGGCGGATTGGCATATATTATTGTAAACGAAGAGGAGTTACAATCGCCAATTATAAAATTCTTAGGAGAAGATATTGCAGAAAACATTATTAAAACTGCTAATGCAGCAATAGGTGATATTGTATTTTTCTCTGCGGCCGATTATGCCACTGCTAATAAAGCCTTAGATGCAGTGCGTCAAGAAATGGGACGTATGCTGAAGTTAATTAATAAGAAAGAATTACGACCAGCCTGGGTAGTTGATTTCCCAATGTTTGAAAAAACAGATGAAGGACGTTGGACATTTACACACAATCCATTCTCAATGCCTGCTATTTCGGATTTAGAAAAGCACTTAAACGGTAAAGAAGAAGAGATTGGAAGTATTATTTCTCAGCAATATGATTTAATCTTAAACGGTTACGAAATTGGAGGAGGATCTGTACGTGCACACAAACCAGAAATATTAGAAGCAACCTATAAAAACATGGGTTATAACAAAGAAGAGATGATGCAAAGTGTGGGTACTATGTACAAAGCATTCCATTACGGAGCACCACCTCATGGAGGTATAGCTTGGGGTGTAGACCGATTGATGATGATTTTAGAAAAGAAAGCATCTATCAGAGAGGTAATGGCATTCCCAAAGACAGGAACAAGTGAAGATTTATTATTTAAATCTCCTTCGCCTTTATCAGATAAAAAAGTAGAAGAAATGAATGTGAAAGTTATTCGATAATTAAAAAAGCAAGTGATTCAGATTTTTATTGATAATTTGAGTCTAATTGTTTGAATTGTTTAAAAACTATTTTACATTTGTGTCATACAATTACAAATGACAAGAATTACAAACATATGGTGGTGGAACTCTCTTAATTCATAAGTGAGAAATACCTTGTATGTTATAATTTAAAAATAAATTAAAAAGGCTTATCTCACGATAAGCCTTTTTTTATATAGATATGTCACACTGAGCGAAGTCGAAGTGCAGTTTAAGTGTCGCATAATAAAGATTCTGAAATAAATTCAGAATGACGAAAACGAAATATGAAACAATTAAATTTTAAAACTTTTAGCAAAAAACGCATCTCAGATACGGTAACTCCAGTAGGATTGTATTTGAGATTTCGAGATAAATATCCGAACACGCTGTTGCTAGAAAGTTCAGATTATCACAGTAAAGAAGAGAGCTTTTCTTTTATCTGTATTGAGCCTGTTGTAACCATTAAAACTGAAGAGCATCGTCTTCAATTGGTTCATAAAGGAAACAAGGTCGCCGACCAAGAAATAGGTCGTAATTTCAATACGCTTTTTCAAGAATACTCACAGAGTATTGCATTAGATTGTCCCGCTGAATTAAAGTCGTTTAACGGACTTTATGGATATACCACTTATGATAGTGTGCAGTATTTTGAAACCATTGCTTTTAAAAATCCACCAGCACCTTCTGCTATTCCGTTCTTACAGTATAGTTTTTACAGGTTTATCATTGCGATCAATCACTTTAATGATGAAATGACATTGATTGAGAATCTTGAAGAAGGAACTGAGGCACGCATCGATGAAATTAAAACCATTATAGATGCTCAGGCCTTTAATACGCAAGAATTTGCTATGGTGGGTGATGAGACATCTAACTGCACCAATCAAGACTTTATTGAGTATGTGCGAAATGCAAAAGCACATTGTAAAAGAGGAGATGTGTTTCAATTGGTGTTGTCACGTCAGTTTCAGCAATCGTTTAAAGGCGATGAGTTTAATGTGTACAGAGCGTTGCGTTCTATAAATCCTTCGCCGTATTTATTTTATTTTGATTACGGTAGTTTTAAGTTAATGGGTTCTTCACCTGAAGCACAAATTAAAATTACCAATGGTAAAGCCATTATTAATCCCATTGCAGGTACGTTTAGAAGAACAGGAGATATGGCCGAGGATATTAAACTTGGTAAGATTCTTTCGGAAGATAAAAAAGAGACTGCGGAACATGTAATGTTGGTAGATTTGGCTCGAAATGATTTGAGCAAGCATGCCAATCATGTAAATGTTGAGGTATTTAAAGAAGTACAATATTTTTCTCATGTCATCCATTTGGTTTCAACCGTACAAGGTGAAATTAAAGGGGATCCGATAGAGATTGTTGGAGATACTTTTCCAGCAGGAACTTTAAGTGGTGCTCCAAAATACAAAGCCATGGAATTGATAGATAAATATGAAAATCAGCAAAGAGGATTTTATGGAGGTGCAGTTGGAATAATTGGCTTAGATGGTTCAGTTAATTTAGCCATCGCTATTCGATCATTTGTAAGTAAAAATAACACCTTGTATTACCAAGCAGGTGCCGGAATAGTGATACATAGTGACGAACAAAAAGAATTACAAGAAGTAAACAATAAATTAGCAGCGCTTAAAAAGGCGTTGGTTTTAGCAGAAGAGATTTAAGATGAATATTTTAATAATAGATAATTACGATTCGTTTACCTACAACCTTGTGCATATGGTTGAAAAAATTACTGGTGTTTTTCCTGCGGTTTACAGAAACGATGAAATTAGTGTTGAAGCCGTTGGTAATTATGATTTAATTATGTTATCACCGGGACCTGGTATTCCTGATGAAGCAGGAATTTTGAAAGAGGTTATTGCAACTTATGCTGGTAGAAAACCCATTTTTGGAGTTTGCCTTGGTCTACAAGCGATTACTGAAGTTTTTGGCGGAACAATTATCAATTTAGAAGATGTGTTTCATGGGGTTGCTACAGAAATGAAAGTTACAGATACCAATGCCACCATTTTTAAAGATATTCCCGAATCATTTCTAGCGGCACGTTACCATTCTTGGGCTGCAACAGATGTTGGTTTTCCTGAAGAAATAATAGTGACAGCAAGAGATGAGGATGGATTAATTCAAGCCATTGAGCATAAAGAATATATGATTAGTGCAGTTCAATTTCATCCAGAGTCAATTTTAACGGAGGTGGGAGAACAAATGGTTAGAAATTTTATTGATGCTAGTAAGTAATGAAACAGATTTTAAACAATTTATATCAGCATAAGCGATTAACGAGAGAAGAAGCAAAATCAATATTGATCGATATTGCTCAAGAAAAATACAACGATGCGCATTTGGCTTCGTTTATGACTGTTTTTATGATGCGTCCTATTACGGCAGATGAGTTAGGTGGTTTTAGAGATGCCTTAAAGGAATTGGCAGTTACCGTAGATTTATCTGAATTTAATACCATAGATATTGTAGGTACTGGAGGCGATGGAAAAGACACCTTTAATATCTCAACCATGACCTCGTTTATTGTTGCAGGTACAGGTCAAAAGGTAGCGAAACACGGTAATTATTCGGTGTCTTCAAAATCGGGTTCTTCTGATATGTTGCAGTATTTCGGATATGAGTTTACCAATGATGAAGCAATTTTAAAACAACATTTAGAAAAAGCGAACATTTGTTTTTTACATGCCCCGTTTTTTCATCCTGCAATGAAAGCAGTAGGACCTACTCGAAAGGCCTTGGCTTTAAAAACGTTTTTTAATATGTTAGGGCCATTGGTAAATCCGAGTTCCCCACAAAATCAATTGTTAGGTACATTTAATCTAGAAGTAGCACGATTGTATAATTATATATTGCAAGAAGAAGACTCTAATTATGGAGTAGTTCATGCCTTAGACGGTTATGATGAAATTTCTTTAACCGGTGGATTTAAGTTGTTTACCCGTTCTGGAGAAAAATTAATATATCCAGAAGATTTGGGCCAAAAGACTTTTAAGCAGTCGGATATTTATGGAGGTAATTCTGTTGAAGAAGCGGCTGCAATATTTAAGAATATCATTGAAGGAAATGGTACAGAGGCTCAAAATAGTGTGGTGTTAACAAATGCGGCTATTGCTTTGCAAATTGTGGATGATGCTAAGAGTTTTCAAGATAGTTTTGAATTGGCAAAAGAGTCACTATTTGGCGGGAAAGCGAAAGCGTGTTTAGATAATTTAGTTAAAAAATAATACTGTGAATAATATATTAGAAACCATAGTTGCACACAAAAAGCAAGAAGTTGCACGTGTGATGTCAGAGATAGAAGTTAGTACATTGGTCAAGAGTCCGGGGTTTCAACGAGAACCGATTTCACTAAAAAAGTCGTTGTTGGATCCTAAAGGATCTGGAATAATTGCTGAGTTTAAACGGCAATCACCTTCAAAAGGAATTATTAATGACAAAGCTGAAGTTGAGGAGGTAACAGAAGGGTATTTGAGTGCTGGAGTTGCTGCACAGTCTATATTAACCGATCAAGAATTTTTTGGTGGTACAATCTTAGATTTGGTAAAAGCTAGAGATATAAATACAACAAAGCCAATTTTACGTAAAGATTTTATTGTAGATGGTTATCAAATTGTTGAGGCAAAAGCCATTGGTGCTGATGTGATTTTATTGATAGCAGCTTGTTTATCGGAGCAACAATTACGTCAATACGGAAATTTGGCAGAAGACCTAGGATTAGATGTATTATATGAAGTGCATAATCAGGAAGAATTAGATAAGATTGGCGACTTAGATAATAAGATTATAGGAATTAATAATCGCAATTTAAAAACCTTTGAAGTAGACCTAGAACATTCAATCGCATTGGCTTCTCAAATTCCAGATACGAGCATTAAAGTATCTGAGAGTGGCATTAGTGATCCAAGAACTATTATAGGTTTAAAAGAATATGGTTTTCAAGGATTTTTAATTGGAGAGAATTTTATGAAAACAGAAGACCCAGGTTTTTCGTGTCAAGAATTTATTAAGCAATTGGGCTAATGAAAATAAAGGTTTGTGGCATGCGCGAAGCGCAAAATGTTGAAAAGCTAATAAATTTGAAGCCAGATTATATAGGCTTTATATTTTACGGTAAATCAAAAAGATATATATCGCAATTTCCACAAGTCAAGATTCCAAACTCCATTAAGAAAGTAGGAGTTTTTGTGAATGAATCTGTAGGTGAGGTTATTCGTATTATTAAAGAATGCGATTTGCAGGTTGTTCAATTGCATGGCGATGAAACTGTAGAGTATTGCTCTAATTTATTGCGAGCTATCACCGATACTTCACCCAATTTTGTTGCAATTATCAAAGCGTTTTCTGTTGATGATCACTTTGATTTTGAAAAAACAAAAGCCTATGATCCGTTTTGTAACCTATTTATTTTTGATACAAAAGGTGTAGGGTATGGTGGAACTGGATTAAAATACGATTGGAATTTACTAGAAAAATATAACGGAAACACACCATTTTTACTAAGTGGTGGTATAGGAGTAAACGATGTAAATGCTGTTTTGGATTTTCAACATGTAAAAATGGTTGGAGTAGATTTAAACAGTGGTTTTGAAGATGCTCCTGGGGTAAAAAACATTGAGAAATTACATTCATTCATTAAGAGTGTGAAAAAACAAAAAATATGAAGTCAGAATTTCAAGTTGACGAAAATGGATACTATGGGCAGTTCGGGGGAGCGTTTATCCCAGAACTTCTATTTCCTAATGTAAAAGAATTGGAGGATAACTATTTGGATATTATCAATTCTGAAGAATTTCAAAAAGAGTATACGTATTTACTAAAGGACTATGTAGGTCGTCCAACGCCTTTATATTTGGCTCCTAGACTTTCAGAAAAGTATGGTGGTACTATTTATCTTAAACGTGAAGATTTAAATCATACAGGAGCACATAAGGTGAATAATACTATTGGACAAATCCTAATTGCAAAGAAATTGGGTAAGAAGCGCATTATTGCTGAAACTGGAGCAGGACAGCATGGTGTTGCAACTGCTACTGTGTGCGCCTTAATGAATATGGACTGTGTGGTGTTTATGGGTGAGACGGATATTAAGCGTCAAGCTCCAAATGTTGCACGTATGAAAATGCTTGGAGCTACTGTTGTTCCCGCAACAAGTGGAAGCAAAACTTTAAAAGATGCAACAAATGAGGCCATTCGTGATTGGATTGGAAACCCTGAGGACACCTATTATTTGATAGGTTCAGTAGTTGGACCACATCCATATCCTGATATGGTGGCACGTTTACAGGCCATTATTAGTGAAGAAATGAAATGGCAATTAAAAGAAAAAACAGGAAAAGAGAATCCCGATACAGTGATTGCATGTGTTGGTGGAGGCTCGAATGCAGCAGGAGCATTTTATCATTATCTAGATGATAAGGAGGTGCAGTTAATTGCTGTTGAAGCCGCTGGATTAGGAGTGCACAGTGGCGAGAGTGCTGCAACTTCTCAATTGGGTGATGTTGGTGTATTACATGGAGCTAAAACCATTTTAATGCAAGATACTTATGGTCAAGTGGTAGAGCCTTATTCTATTTCTGCTGGTTTAGATTATCCAGGAATCGGACCATTGCACGCCTTTTTAAACGAGAGTGGAAGGGCTGATTTTATGAATGCAACAGATGCGGAGGCATTGGAGTCTGCGTATGAACTAACAAAATTAGAAGGGATCATTCCTGCACTTGAAACTGCACATGCATTGGCTGTATTAAAGAAAATGGAAATATCAAAAGATCAGGTAATCATTATTAATTTATCTGGAAGAGGAGATAAAGATTTAGAAACTTATATTAAGCATTTAAAAGATGAGTAAGTTACAAGCATTATTTAGTAAGAAAGATTATAACCTATGTTCGGTATTCTTTACTTCTGGGTTTCCTAACCTCGAGGATACCACAACAATTATTGAAAAGTTAGGAGAAAGTGGTGTGGATTTTATTGAAGTAGGGTTGCCTTATTCAGACCCTATGGCAGACGGACCTACCATTCAACATAGTAGCTCGATGGCTTTAAATAATGGGATCAATTTAGATGTGATATTTGACCAATTAAAATCCATTAAAGAAACAAATGAAACCCCTTTAGTGTTAATGGGATATTTGAATCAGGTTTTGAAATACGGAGAAGTTACATTTTGTGAACAATGTGTTGCATGTGGAATAGACACTGTTATTTTGCCAGATTTACCAATGATTGAATACGAATCAAAATATAAAGCGCTTTTTGCTAAGTACGGTATTTCTAATGTATTTCTAGTCACGCCTCAAACATCAGAGGAGCGAATACGTAAAATCGATGCCATGACAGAGGCTTTTATTTATGTAGTAGCTTCTGCCTCTATTACAGGTGCAAAAGGAGAGATTTCTGAACAACAAATCAATTATTTTGAACGAATCAAATCCATGAATCTAAAAAGTAAATTAATAGTAGGGTTTGGTATATCGAATAACAATACGTTTAGCAAGGCTTGTGAGTATATGAATGGTGCCATTATTGGGTCGGCTTATATTAAGTTCTTAGGAGAACATGGAGTAGAAAAGACGGGTGATTTTGTAAATGGTATTTTGAATTAGAGCAAACAATCCATCCAATCAGCGAACATATGTAATAGTAGCCCAATGGCTACTATTCTTGTTTTTTTCTGGATCAATCCAATTAAATACATTGCGATTGCAGGATAGGAATGCAATGGGTGGAAACCAATGCTACATCTGTTAGGGTCAAAAATGGGGTTAGCCCATAAATGATCCAAATCTACTAACATAGTGGTAACTAAAATCAAGGAGACTTTCATCCACTGTTTTTTATAGAAAAGATACGCAATTAACAATGGTGCTATAAAATGCAGTCCGTAATGGATGATGAATTTAAGGTTCATATTGCAAAAGTACAGTTATTAAAACCACTCACTGTATTGATCTACCCGAAAATCGAACGTGGTGTATTTTGGGTTTTCTAGTTTTCGTTTCTTGTATAGGGGATTGCTCCCTATTGCTCTATTTGCTGAGCCAGAGGGAGAGGTAAGTGAAACGGTTTTTACAATTAGATTATTCTCCAATCTAACTTGATGTAACCTTGGAATATCATTGGAAACCAAATCTAATTTTAAATTATAATCCTTTAAATGTTTTCTAAAGAAATACTCTGGACCATTCATAGAATTTCCGCCTGTGAAAAGAAGTGTGTGGATACTAGGATGTTTTTTTATGTATCCAATTAAATCTCTTAGTTGGACGTTTCTCATTCCTACATCCGAGGCATCAATTTTTTCTCGTGTACAAGAGTCTACGATATCGCAAACTCCGATTTTATGTTTGCGCAAGAAATTCTTGCGCTGTTCTATGGCCAAATGAGTATTGTTGTATTCTAAATTGAGGGCATAGATTTTATCGATATACAACCATAGGGAATTGTAAAAACTTCCATAACAAAAATCAACATCTTGAGGCAATAACTCACCGGTACTAAACCGAGGAGGCGGTAAGGTGCCAACAATCAGTTTTTCTGTGTCTTCAAAAATAAATGGAGCATATGGGAGTTTGTGTTTAAACATTAATACACTTTTTCACCATTTACATAGGTAGCAATTACTTTTGTGTCTGGAATTATTTTTAAATCAACCTCCATAAGGTTGTTCTCTAAAATGGTGAAATCTGCAAATTTACCCACTTCAATACTCCCTTTTTCGTTTTCTTCAAAATTGGCATAAGCAGCCCAAACAGTCATTCCTTTAATTGTTTCTTCACGGGTTAAAGCATTCTCAATTTGAAAACCACCTTCAGGATAACCTTTGGTGTCTTGTCTTGCAGTTGCTGCATAAAACGTTAAAAAAGGATTTACATATTCTACCGGAAAATCCGTGCCTAATGTTATTTTACCGTGTTGTTTAAGCAAGTCTTTAAAAGCGTAACCACCTTTTAAACGTTCTGCTCCTAATCTATCTTCGGCCCAATACATATCGCTTGTGGCATGGGTTGGTTGAACAGAAGGAATAACATTCTTAAAACTCTCAAAATCTTCTGGCGAAACAATTTGCGCATGTTCAATGCGCCATCTACGATTTGTTTGGCCCTCTAATTCTCTTTTATAAATGTCTAAAAGTAAATGATTGGTACTATCTCCAATGGCGTGTGTATTCATTTGAAATTTTGATTTCGCAATGCGTTTAGCAGTTGTTTCAAAGAATTCTATACTATTGCTTAATGTACCATGATGATGTGCTCTATCGCTATATGGTTTTCTTAAAGTAGCCCCTCTTGAGCCTAAAGCTCCGTCACCATAAATTTTAAAAGAACGAACATTCAATCGTTCTGTTTTATAAAGACCTTTTTCTAAATAGTAATCTAAGTTTTTTGTAGTACCACTAACCATGGCATATACGCGCATTTTTAACTCATTTATTTGTTGAAGGCTATCTATCAATTCAATAACAGATCTGTCTAATCCCGCATCAGTCACTGTCGTTAGTCCGTATGAAAAGCATTCTCTTTCTGCTTGTTTGAGTGCCGCTATTTTTTCTGTTGTAGTAAATTCAGGTCTCTTTGCTAAAACGTAATCTGCTGCTGCATCAAGCAGAACTCCAGTTAATTGTCCATTTGAGCGAATAACTTCTCCACCAGCTATTTCAAAATCATTAGAAACAGAGGCTAAATCTAGCGCAGCTTGATTTGCAATAATAGCATGACCATCTACACGTTCAAGCGCAACTGGTGTATTTGGAAAAAGAGCATCTAATTCTTTTTTTGTGGGAAACTCTTTTAGTTCCCAATCGTTTTGATCCCAACCACGGCCATAGATATAAGACACCTGACGTTCTTTTTGAAAATTTTGTACACGTTCTAAAATCTGCGCATAGCTATTTGTTCCCATTAAATCAACCGCTAACATATTGGTTCCTAAACCATAAAAATGGCAATGACCATCTATCAACCCTGGGAAGATTGCTTTACCTTTTGCATCGATAAGTTTAGAAGTACTATAGTTGCTCTGAATCTGTTTGACACTTCCCACTGCTATAAACTTTCCATTTTTAACAGCAAAGGCTTCTGCTGATTCAAAAGTATCATTTATCGTATAAATGTTACCGTTGGTTACTATTAAATCAACCTCTTCTTTTGACGCACAACTCCAAATTAAAAGAGTCAATGCCACATATATTATAGATTTCATGGTTCTATTGTTTAATGGGTTCAACATCTAAATATGTATCCATTAAATAAATTAATGAAGTCATTGCAGCAGCACCCAATTCTAATTCTCTTTTATTTACTTGTTCAAAAGTATCTATTGAAGTATGATGATAATCAAAATACCTCTGGCTATCAGGTCTGTAACCAGCTAAGGTAATGGTGCCATCTTTTAAGGGAGAAATATCTGCGCCAGCACCTCCTTTAGACCAATCGTGTAAACCATAAGGTTCTAAAAGTGACTTCCAACTCATAAACAAGGCTTTGTTATCTTCATTTCCATCATAAGAAAATCCACGAGGTGTAAATCCACCTGAATCAGATTCTAAGGCAGCTACATGAATTTCTTTTTTCAATTTGGCTTCTTCTGCATATTTTTTAGCGCCTCTAGTTCCGTTTTCTTCGTTCATAAACAATACGACTCTAATGGTATGCTTAGGTTTGATGCCTGATAGTTTTAACAAGCGTAATACTTCTAAAGATTGTACTATACCTGCTCCATCATCGTGCGCACCTTCACCTAAATCCCAAGAGTCTAAATGACCGCCAACTGTGATGTATTTATTTGGATGTTCAGTACCTACAATTTCTCCAATTACATTAAAAGAAGGAGCGTCTGGTAAGGTCTTGCAACTTTGCTTAAAGTAAAATTTGAGATTCGGATTCTCTTTTAAATCGGCACTTAATTGCTCTGCAGCTTTTGTGCTGATTGCTGCAGTTGGAATATATAGCTCTTCTGGAATATCACCATAGCTCATGGTGCCAGTATGCGGATAGTCATCAATACTCAAGGTCATTGAGCGCACAATTGTACCTACGGCACCAAAGGGAGCACAAATACGAGCGCCTGAAAATCGTTGGTCAACACAACCACCATAGGCTCTAAAAGTATTGATAAGGGTCGCATCAAACGGACGATTAAAAAAGACGATTTTACCTTTTAACTTATCTCCTAATTGCTCTGCTTCTTCAAGACTTTTTACTTCAATAACTTCTGCAGTTATTCCTGTGCTTTTTGTTGCTATAGAGCCACCTAATGCGCAAATAGCAACCTCTGTTTTTTGTCCATTAATGGTATAGTAGGCTTCTTCTTTTTCGCCACGTTCCCAATGAGGCACCATTACAGGTTGCAAGGTTATATTTTCAAATCCTTCTTCTTTCATAATTCGTTCTCCCCATTCTACAGCCATTTGAGCTTCTGGAGAACCTGATAATCTTCCACCGATATTTTGAGTTAAATCACGCAACCACTCATAGGATTTTCCTTCGGTTAACCCCTTATTAAAAATGGATTTGATTTGAATAGAATCTTTTGGATGCGTAGCATTATTAACTGTGGTTTTAGAGGTGTTGTTTGGCGAGCAAGCCATGAAAAAAATAGCTGCTATCGCCAAAAGGTTGAAGTGTTTCATTAGGTTGTTTGTTTTGTAAGTGCTAAAGGTAGTAAATAGCAAAGAAGTTTACAGAATTATATCCTGAAAACAGTAGGTTACTTCCTTGCTACCTGAAGTTGGAGCAGGATAATTTCTAAATGTTTTCTCACCAAGTTTAAAAGAAACAGGGGATTTGAAAATTGGGCCATCAAAGCAAAAGGTGTGGAATTCACCATTTTCGCCGCACGGATCTACGTTTTTGGGTAAACTTTCTAAAAATGTTTGGTCGATTGCTTTTCCAACAAAATGTGCTGGTACTAAATTGGTGTTGGCACAAATAATGACCGTCTTAAATCCTAAACTTAGAAATTCTTGCAATAACGATCTAGTATCAATTTTCCAAAGAGGGTAGAGACTTTTGAATCCATATGGTTGTATCAGTTTTTCGCGATAGTCTTTTAAATCCTCTAAAAAAATATCGCCAAATGCAGTGTGAGTGTAACCTTGATTTTTGAGGCATTCATACTTTTTGCCTAACCTTTCTTCATATGTTTTCATAGTGGCCTTTTCTGGTAATTCAATGGTGTCTAGAGGAATATCTAAACAAGTCGCTTGCGCTTTTAAAACATCGATGGGTAGTCCATGTATGGTAACTCGTTGGTAGTGTTTATTAACTGTAGTTACCAATTTGTCTACAGCAATATTTTGGGATTTGAGTTTGTATAAAGCTAGAGCAGAATCTTTTCCAGAGCTCCAATTAAAAAAGGTTTTTTCTTGCATTACTTCTAAATGTAAAGTCTTAAATTTTTTTCCAATTTAAAATGATACCGATAATGGTAATTAGAATTCCAAAAATTAAAAAGACATCTGCCAAATTAAAAACGACGGCATTTAAAAATCCTTTTTCGATGAGAATAAAATCTACAACTTCTGAGCTAGAAAGACGATCTATAATATTGCTAATACCACCTGCAATTGCAAAACCAGCTCCAAATGTTGTGAGTCTTGAGAAGTCTGAATTTTTATATATAAATCGAATCAAGTATAATAAGAATAAGGCTGGTATTATTTGAAAGTAAATTCCTTTAATCAGAGGAGAATGATTTGAGCCAAAACTCAAAGCACCACCTGTATTCATCATTATTTTAAACGATAGTAGATTGTCTATTACTGAAACTACTTCATTTTTAATCAAATTTGATTGAGCCCAATATTTTGAGTATTGGTCGATGAGTACGCCAATAACAACAGTAGAAATAAATAAAACATTTCGTTTGGTTGGGGCAAATTTCATGTGAGTACGCCTCTAGTCGATTAATTGCTGTACCACAAAGTTAAAAATCAAATTTATATATAACACCACCTAGTGCTTGAATTCCTTGCACTTCAAAATTTGTATAACGCTCGTAGTTGGTGCTAATGATATTATTTAGTCTTACAAACGCAGATAATCTATCAGTAAACTTATAGCCTCCATTTAAATTTAAATCTACATAGGCATCTAACTTTACCTCTTCTGGAGTGCCACCAAACGGAACTACAAAATCATAGCGCTCATTAGCAAAATATAAGTCTGCACCGGCATACCATTTTTTTGTGGTGTAATTTGCACTGGCAGTTGCAGTAAGTGTTGGAAGGTTCCATGCTTTAGATTGCTCGTCTGTGGTAAAGTTGTTATAGGTAACATTACCATCTACTGTCAATTCTTTAGAAATATAAAATTCTAAATTAGCTGCTACTCCTAAGGTTTTTACATCATCGTATACTACCCCAAAAGAGTTTCCTGCTTCATAAGCATTTGTAGGAAGTATGGTGCCATCTGTTTTAGTAGGGTTATTGATAAACATTGCTTTGTTTCTTTCGCTTTGATAAGAAGCTTTAAAGTTATAGCCAACATTCGCAGCCAATTTACCTTTAGCTCCTAAAAATGCATTGTATTGTTGATCTGTTTGCTGCATGTTTAAAGTTGGAGCTACAAAAGGATTGTCTTGAGTGAATTCTCTATAACTATTTTGTTCTAAATCTCCTGTTGCGCCTACATAAGCAATTAATGCTTCTTCCATGATTTTGTATGAAGCAGTTATATTTGGATAAGCGTAAAATTGATTTTCTTGATTTTCTAAATCAAAACTATAATATACTCTTGCTCCTAAATTAATTGATAAATTGTCTCTCAAAACTTCTAATCCAGGACTAGCACCAATATTTAAAAAGCTGTAGTTAATATCATCATTGGTCAGATAATTTTGATTGAAAGACCCTGTGATGTATTCTAATTTAGTTGGCATGTTTATTAGTTCTGAAGAAATTGGGAATTCAATTTCGGGAGTCACACTAGCTTGAATTTCTGAACTGCTGTAATCATCTCCAAAATAGTTGATCTTAAGATCTCCTCCTTTAAAAATTCCGCTTTCAAATCTGATTTTACCATTGGCAAAAACATTTAAATAAGACTGCTTTGAGTCAATTGAACTAATAAAATTATCGTCGTAAGTAATGTCTTGTGGAAGACCATACCAGTTAAATATTTGATGATTTAAGCCAAGCTGTGTTTCCCAATTGTAATCACGTTCAAACTGTTTGTAAAATAAAGTTAAATGAGTGTCTGAAAAATTATCATCTACCAAAACATCTTTAATTCCACCACTAGAAGAATGGTGTTTTAAAAAGGCACCAAAATCATTTGATCTGCTGCTACTGCTATGTACAAAAGCTTCAACATGTGGTGTGGTATAATTACCAAAACCTACAGCCACAAAATTATCGTAAATCTTATCGATTGGTTCACGTACAACACTCTGTGCTTTTCCTTTACTAGGAGTAAAGGTTGAGGCAACAGGAACAGAGAAAAACGAGTACGTAATGCTGTCTTTCTGTTGATTGTTATTATCTATACTCGGATTATCTTTTAATTTAAAGGCATCTGAAATAGTTGGTGTATATGGTTTAACCACCACAATTTCATCAGTTCTTAACGTATCTCTTTCTTGCTGAGCAAAAGGAGTAGCGGCGAACAAGAAAATTAGGGTTATGCTAAATAAATTTTTCATTGTAAATCTGATTCTTTGTGGGTTGGTTATTCTGGTTTTACTGAATCGTTTGTTTTTGCTTCTTCTGCTTTAATTCGTGCCAATTCAGTTTCTGCATCTTCAACAACATCTTCGTATTGTTCAAAGTTCTTCATCACACTTTCTAAAATGTAGGTAGCTTGAAAAGCATCGTCTAGATTGTAAAAATTCTTTGCCATAATTACCAATCCTTTTCCACCCCAATATTTATAAGCAGCATATTCTGCGGCAATTTTTTGTACAATTTTATTCGAGACTCTATAGCTACCATCAGTATGTTCGAAATAAGCATCAAAGTACAAGGCTTCCGCCATTAACTCGCCTGTAGCGGTTGCTTCTACTTTTTTATAAGCAGCTCTCGCTTTATTTAAATCGCTGGTTTCTATAGCGGATCTCGCAATAATAATTTGCGCATCTGAAGTGACGATATCGTCTATCTTAGGCAGTGCCAATACTTCTTCGGCATAACTTACGGCATTGGTGTATTCTTGCTGTTGGTAATACCCTTTCATTAAATTAGATTTCGCAAAAATGGTGTTTTGATCTGAGCTACTTGTTTGCTCTAATTGCTCTAAGGTTGGTATGGCTTCTGTCCAAGCTTCTTCTTCTAAAAGAACTTGCGCATATTTTGCTAAACTTTGTTCTGTATATTCATTTTGTTCTTGATCTATTACATATTGGTAATGGATTTTCGTTGCTTCTAACTGCTCTTCGGTAAATAAAGTTTGCGCTAGGTAGAAATGAGATGGCAAGGCATGCAAACCATTTGGAAATTCTTTTAAATATTTTTCGAAAGCAGTGATAGCTCTATTTCTATTGCCTTGCAAATATTGACGTTCTGCTGACTCATACATGTCGTTGTCTAAATCTGCATCGGTTACATTTACATAGTCTATATTTTTAACCCACGACGCGTATTCATCTGCTCTTCCTAAATCAACATAAATTTGACGAACACTCGCAACGGCTTGTTTTGCCTCTGGCGTATTTTGATAAGTGTCTGCCACTCGTTTGTAAGTGGTTAAGGCTTTTTCATTTAAATCGTTATTGTAAAATAATGCACCTTTTTTAAGCATAGCTTTTGGCACAAGTGGACTACGACCTATCTCTGAAATAAGTGCGTTATAATTTTCGATGGCCTTATCAGTATTATTGGCATCAATGTATTCATTTGCTAAAACATAATAGGCATCATCTCTATAGGCCGAACGATTAAAGTTGCTTAAAAAGGTTTCTAAATCAGCAATTTTCTTTGGGTCTTGACTTAAATAGCCATAACATACGGCTCTTTGAAATAAAGCATAGTCAGAGTCTGGAGCTTGGGAGGTATAGATTTTAGTATACGTTTCAATGGCTTTTTCATAATTACTAGCCACAAAGTAGGTGTCAGCTAAACGAAGATAACTATCGTTCAATTTATTACTGTCTGTTGGATTTTTAAGAAGGTAATTCTCGAATTCTACACCTGCTTTTTCGTAATCTTTTATTTTGAATAAGGTGTAGGCTAAGGCGTAATTAATATTGTTGTACTCTTCGGTGTTTTTAGCATCAGCACTAGCATAGAATAAATTAAAGTTGGTTAGCGCAATTTCAAATTCATTAAGCTGATAATTCGATTCTGCCAACCAATACCTACTTCTCAATTCTAAAATTTTATCAGATGGTGTTTCTAATGATTTTTGAAATAAAACAGAAGCTTTATCAATTTTATTTTCATTGTACAGCTGAATTCCATTATAAAAAGTAGCTTTTTGATACAAAGGACTATTGGTGTTTTTTTTGTCTTCTAAATAGCCAACAGCTCCTTTATAATCTTGTGAGCTTAAGAATGAACTGATAATTAATGACTCAATATGAGCAACCTCTTTTGATTTAGGATATTTATCTAAATACTCTTGTAATACTTCTGGCACACTTTTATATGGATTACCAATATCATAGCTCAACTTGGCATAGTTTAAAAATGCTTCTTCTTGAATGGTTGGGTCAAAATCCATTTGGGCTGTATTTCTAAATGCATTTAATGCTTCAGACTTTTTATTTGATTGTAAATAGCATTCTGCTAAATGGTAATATGCATTTTGGGCAACAGCATTTTTGCCACCAATGATTCTGTTGAAATATGAAATGGCATTTTCGTAATCTTTTAAGGCGTAATATGAATATCCTAATAAATAATAATCGGTATTATTCCATTTGCCACGTGTTCCCTTATAGTTTTTTAGATGAGGAATAGCCTCTTCGTATTGCTCTAAATTAAAATAACTCTCTCCTATAATCTTAGATAGTTGTGAATGTTCTTCTCTTTTAGTAGATGCTAGCAAAGGTTTTCCTAAGTCTAAAGCTTTTTGGAATTTTCCCAATTTAAAATTCATGTCTGCTAGGTAATACGATACATTTTTTTGATAATTAGCATCAGTAACAACTTGACCTAAATATTGGTCTGCAGTATCATAATCATCTTCCGAATATGCAATGTATCCATAATAGTATTTAGCTTGAGATCCATATTCAGGTGAGTCTAAAATTTTAACAAAGTAATCTTTAGAAGCGTTATAGTTTCTTGTAGCAAATAAAGAATAGCCATATTTGAAATTGTACTCCTCTTGTTGGTGCGAAGGCAAACCATTTAAATTTACTTTTTTATACCATTTTAGTGCATATGGGTATTTACCTACTTTATAGTAGTAATCTGCAGTTTCTATAAACGCATTGTTTTGCTTTGTGCTTGTTGGATATTTTTTTACAAATTCTAGCATTAAATTATCTGCGTTTTGCTGATTCAATCTAATGGCGCAATTGGCAATATAATATTCACAATTCGCTTGATATTCAGATCCTTTTTCAAATGTATCAGACAAATTGTGAAACACTTGTTGAGAAGCTAAATAAGCTTTGTCTTTGTATAGTGTTAGGGCACGTTTGTATTCTTTTAAAGGCTCTGTATAGGTGGCAGATTGTTGACTAAATGAGTGTAATGTTACTGTTAATATACAGCAAGCAAGTAGGGTTTTTAAGTTCATTTTCAACGCGTTTAGTGCAAGTTTGGTTTTGTAAAGTAATTATTACAATAACGTGCAATTTGCCTTAAATTGCATATGAAAATGTTAATTTTTTTTAAAATTAATTAACAGAATTTAAGTGCCTTATTCACATCTATTCTGCTAAAAGCTCATCTATTAACGTATTGAATTCGTTTATAAAATCAAGGTAATAGTCGCCTGTTGCAGGACCAGAAAAACCAGTGTGTATATTTCTTACGTTTCCTTTTTTGTCAATTACAATTGAAGTTGGAAAAGACATTACATGATTAAGCATAGGAAGTGTTTTAGCCGCATCGCTTTTAGAGGAAGTTCCTGCAACGACATAATCATAACCCACATTGTATTTTTCTTTCATCACTTTAACACGATTACTTGCATAGTCAAAATCATCTTTTACCTCATAGGCCAAACCTATTATTTCAATTCCACGATTTTTGTTTTTGTTGTACCATTCGGTAAGAAAAATAGTTTCATCCATACAATTTGGGCACCACGTCCCAAAAAGTTGAAGCACAACTACTTTATTTTGATATTTTTCATCATTTAATGATACGGGGTTACCATCTAAATCGGGGAAGGTAAATTCAATTTTATCAAAACCTTCTTTTAGGTAGGTTAAACTATTGGCATCTGGTAAACTTGCGTTTTCATCTCTTGTTGCTTTAAATTTTTTGTTACCTGTTTTACCAGACCAATATTCACCAGATAGAGAAATAGGGTCATCTAATTGTGCTTTAAAAATATACATGTGATTACCGTCAAAAGCGTAGAGTGTGAAGTCATTATCAGTCGCTATTCCTTCTAAAAACCTGTAGTCGCCAGTTTTACTTAGAATAGTTCCTTTTAATTTATTTTCTTCAGAATTAAAGATGGCAACTTTTTTATTGTTTTCATCATCTGTATCAAATTGAAAAGACCACTTTCCATTAAACGCATCAGAAGTTTGAGGTTGGTCCAAACGCTCTTTTTTACCAAAGTTTGCCTTAAAAGGCAGTACGTAATCTTGAGCATAATTCTTTGTATAGGTGCCAGCAAGCGAGTTGCCTTCTATTTTTGCAGCCACATCTATATCAAATATATGCATGGTGAAAAAAACAGAATCATTTACAACCTGTACTTCGTCCAATTCAATAATATTATCTCCATCATGCAGATTAATTCGATATTGGTTGTTTTCATTTTTTACCTCAAATACAAATGGTAATTGCTGATTTTGAATAGTGATTTCTCCTCGCCAAAATCCGGATTTAAACTCGGTTGGTTGGATTTCTTTATTGCAAGAAGTCAACAGTATAAGTGATACAATGAAAAATAGAACAGTTGAGCGCATTTTATGTGGATTTAGTTTATGTATGGTGTTTGCTAACACAGGCGTAAAATCGGAAATTTCTTTGAAAGGTTACATATATTTAGCTAAGTTTGTGAATCGTTAAGCCAACAGCATGCAAAACCCTATACTTTTTTTAAAAGAAGCCGCAATTTTTCAAAGAGATAATCTCGTGTTAAAAGATGTGAATTTGGAAATTACTGAAGGTGATTTTGTGTATCTGATTGGCAAAACAGGTTCAGGTAAAAGTAGTTTGATGAAGACTCTATATGGCGATTTACCATTAAAAGAAGGTAGAGGAGCGATTGTTGGTTTTGATTTGTCTGTTTTAAAGGAAAAACAAATTCCCCATTTAAGAAGAAAGATTGGTATTGTATTTCAAGATTTTAAATTGTTAAATGATAGAAGTATTGAGGCAAATTTAAGATTTGTTTTAAGAGCTACAGGTTGGAAATACAAAGAAAGAATTGATGCCAAAATATCAGAAGTTCTTGAAAAGGTTGGGATGCATACAAAAGGATTTAAAATGCCATTTGAAATTTCTGGAGGTGAGCAGCAAAGAGTGGCTATTGCAAGAGCCTTATTAAATGATCCTGAATTGATTATTGCCGATGAACCAACTGGAAATTTAGATCCTAAAACTTCGGTTGAGGTTATGAATGTATTGGAAGAGATTCATAAATCGGGTAAAACGATTTTGATGGCAACGCACGACTACGCCTTGATTATGAAATACCCTCATAAAACATTAAAGTGTGAGGGCGATGAATTGTACGAGGTAGTACAGCAAACAAATGTGTAGTTTATGGCCAAAAAAGTTGTACTCACTGTAATTAATGATGTTTCAACAGATCAGAGAGTGCATAAAATTGCTTCTTATTTTGAAGAAAAGGGATTTGAGGTTCAGGTATATGGAAGACTATTACCAAATACCATTTTTGTTGAGAGATCTTACGAAATAGTTCGGAAAAAACATTGGTTTAATAATAACTTTCTATTCTACGCCGAATATAATTTTCGATTATTTTTTTATTTGCTTAAAACTAAACATGATTTACTTTATGTAAATGATTTAGATACATTGTTAGCCTCTTATATAAGTACAACTTTTCACAAGTCAGATTTAATTTATGATAGTCATGAATATTTTATTGAAACTCCAGAATTGCAGGGGCGTAAGTTTGTACAGCGTGTTTGGAAATTTGTGGAACGATCTATTTTACCTAAATTAACCAAAGCTATTACTGTAAGTGAGCCTATTGCAGGTGAATACCGAAAGTCATATGGAATTGAAATGAAGGTTATTCGCAATTTACCAATATTAGAGGAGCAAAAAGAATACAAACAAGTTAGTTTTCCTACGAAGCATCGAGTAGTGTTGTATCAAGGTAAATTAAATCCTGGTAGAGGACTGAAACCTATGATTAAAGCATTACATCATGTGAACAAAGTTGATTTGGTAATTATTGGATTTGGAAAAGTACAAAATGCTTTGAGGTCATTTGTAGAAAAAGAGGGACTAGAACAGAGAGTCCATTTTTTAGGTAGAATTCCCTATAACGAGCTTTATAATTATACCATTAAAGCCGATATAGGAATGGTTCTGGAAGAACCATATGGCAAAAGTTTTAAGTATAGTTTACCAAATAAACTCTTTGATTTTATCCATTGTGGAATTCCTATTTTGGCGTCAAATTTACCGGAAGTTGAGAGGATAGTGAAATCATATAATGTTGGATTGATAGTACCATCTCACAATCCAGTTGATATCGCGAACTCAATTAGGAAACTGTTAGACAGCCCTAAACTTAGAACTGAATACATCGAAAATCAGAAGGTAGCAAGAAAAGAGTTAAATTGGCAAAATGAGATTAACCAATTAGATGAATTTTTAAATTAGATTTCGTATTAAACCTATAGTTTCAATAATAATTCCTTCTTTCAATCAATTTTCTAAATTGAAAACTTGTTTGAAGAGTATAGAACAGCAAACCTTTCAAGATTTTGAAGTTATAATAGTAGATGGAAGTTCTACAGATGGAACGCCTAATTATCTCAAAAAATTACAATACCCTTTTCGAGTATTATGCGAACCAGATGATGGAGTTTATGATGCTATGAATAAAGGAATTGTTCTTGCCCAAGGAGAGTGGTTGTATTTTATGGGTTGTGACGATAGATTAATAAGTAAAAATATTTTGGAAATTTTATTTCAAAAGAATCTTTCAAATACCGATTTAATTTTGGGTTCGATTAAATATGAAAATTCAAGTAATAATTCATTTTTTTTAAATAGAAAAAGTCGAATGGTTTATCCATCGTGGGGAATAAAACTTTGGATAAAGAATTCGATTCATCATCAAGGTGCATTTTATAAATCGGAACTATTTGACCAAGAAAAGTTTGACTTAGCATATAAAATACTAGCAGATTACAATTTAAACTTACAACTTTTTAGAAGAGGTGTCAATGTGCGCAAATTGGAGGAACTCATAGCTATTTGTGGTCCAAATGGATTGTCAAAATCAAATGAATGGAAAATTTATAGAGAGGAAATTAGATTAAAGGTGAATAATAGTACTTTTATCTTTAAACCTCTCTTTTTCTTAATTAGTTTGAGTAAATATTTAATAAAACAACTATCACCTACTTCTTACTCAAATAATACAGGTTCAATCCAAGAATAAATCCGTTCGTTATTATAATTGGCCAAGACGTAGCTAGCATAAATCCGTAAATGATAAATAATAGTGCGCCTACAGAATTTACTTTTCGAAGCGTATTTACATTTTTCATTATGAATGAAACTATCAATACAGCTGAGGCTAAATAGCCAACCCATTCGGTGTAAGAAATTCCCAATATCATTTGCAGTAATTTTAATGCGAAAATACAATTTTCAGATAGAATTGTTAACGGTTTTTTGAATCAACAGTTTTTAGTTAACTTGCCACTATGAAACAATTTTTATTTGCACTTACACTTATATTATTAATTGGGTGTAGTAAAAAAACTGAAATGACTTCGCCGGAAGTTGTTCAAGTAGATTATGAGAAGCTAACGCCATATTTACAAGCTGTAGAAGGGAAAGTTAGAATCATTAATTTTTGGGCTACCTGGTGTAAACCGTGCGTTGAGGAGATACCTGAGTTTCAGGAATTATATGCTAATTACAAGGATAAGAATGTAGAGTTAATCATGGTGAGTCTTGATTTTGAAAACCAATATGAGGCAAAATTACTTCCATATATTGCAGAGCATCAGTTGCAAGGGATACAATTACATATGATAGATCCCGCCCAAAATACTTGGATATCTCAAGTTTCAAAAAGTTGGACCGGGGCCATACCTGTCACCATAGTTGTGAGCGAAAATAAAAGTGAGTTTTTCGAACAACCTTTAACTTATGAAGAATTAGAAACAGTGTTAAAAACACACCTAAATAAATAGTATGAAAAAATATATAATGGGTTTAGCAGTGCTAATTGTTGTGGCGTTTGCTTTTACCAAAGTACCATCTGCGGGATATAAAATTGGTGATATTGCCACAGATTTCAAGTTATTGAATATTGACGATACGACAGTGTCGATGTCAGATTTTACAGATGCCAAAGGTTTTATTGTTGTATTTACCTGCAACAGCTGTCCGTATTCTGTGGTGTATGAAGATCGCATTATTGCTTTAGATAAAAAGTATAAAGAGCTTGGATTTCCCGTAATTGCAATCAATCCTAATAATCCAGAAAAATCACCAAAAGATGATGTTGCTGGCATGAAAGTCAGAGCTAAAGAAAAGGGATTTACCTTTCCTTATTTGTTTGATGAAGGTCAGCGTATTTACCCATTGTATGGTGCAACAAGAACTCCTCACGTTTATATCCTTCAAAAAGAAAGCGATTATTATATGGTTGAGTATATAGGAGCCATTGACGATAACGCTCAGAACGCATCAGCGGTAAAAGAAAAATTTGTAGAAAATGCTGTAGATGCTCTTTTAGCTGGAGAAGAAATTGACACTAAAACTACAAAGGCAATTGGTTGTACCATTAAAAAGTAATAGATATATATCGAAATATAGAGAAGAGGCCACTGGCCTCTTTTTTTATGGTTTTACCTTTCATTTTGAGATTGGGCCACTTTAACTATCAAAAAAGACATTTCATCTAAAAAGTGAAGTTTGAGCTAATAGAACCGTCATACATTTGTAGTATAAAACAAAGAGAATAAGTTTTTATAACATATATATTCGATTAAAGAGAGTTTTTCATAGTAATTAGTTAAGTTAGTTTTTCATGGACTGTCGAGAGTGTGGATTCTCGACAGTTTTTGATTTTGTTAGCTCCTTAAACTTCTATAAACAAAAAAGCATGCAAATTTTGTCTGAAATTAAGAATATACTACTTTTAGAAAAAACATATGCAATGCGGTTACCACCGGTTAAACAATCTCTTTTAATTTTAATAGCAGTATTAGTAGCAATTCTTGGAATCATTCCAAGAGCATTGGCTCTTTTTGAAGTAACCAATATGATAAACGCAACGTATGTTCCGGTAACATTTGAAGACGTAGCTATTCGTTTTTCATTTACTATTATTTATGGTTGGATCATTCTTCAGTTTAATGTAAATATTAAAGAGCGCTACAAACATCTCCAAATTGTATTGCGAACCTTTATAACTTTTTGTATCAATTTGGGTATAATGGTAGCCACTGTTATACTATTAATAAAAGTATATGGATATATATTAGAAATTGAGGTCCCTCCAATGCAGAAAGATAGATTTTATTATTCGTATTTCGCTATCTTTTTGATTGTTTATTTTATCTCCGGAATACTAAGATATCAACGATTGAACCAACAACAGATTATTGAAAACGAAGAGTTAAAGAGACAGAATTTGGTAAACGAATTATCAGCTTTACGAAATCAAATCAATCCACATTTTTTATTTAATTCTTTAAATTCTCTTAATTCCTTAATAAGGGATAATAAATCTGCAACACAATTTGTAAATAAATTGTCGTTTATGTATCGCTATATATTGCAGAGTAGCGATCGAGAGGTTGTGAGTTTAAGAGAAGAACTGAAGTTTTTAGAAAGTTATATTTTCTTGATAAAAACACGCTATAGAAATCGTTTTGATATTCATATAGATATTAACGAAATATATTGGGAGTGCGAAGTGCCAGCTTTGTCTTTGCAATTATTATTGGAGAATGCAGTAAAACACAACGAAATTTCGGATGCTAATCCGCTGTTAGTAAAAGTATACGACAAGAATGGATATATTTGTGTTGAGAATAAAATTAAATTGCGAAAAACCTTGGTCGATAGTACTGGTAAGGGATTATCTAACCTCAACAAGCGCTACTTACTTTTAAAAGATAGAGAAATTAATATTAGTGATACTAATGGAGTGTTTAAAGTACAATTTTTAGTAGCCGAAAAAACCGAACTTAGCTAATGAAAATAATTATTTTTGAAGATGAAATAGCAGCGAGTGATAACCTTACATATATGCTTCAAGCTATTGATCCGTCTATAGAAATTGTAAAAGTACTGGCTTCAGTGGCAGATGCAGTAACTTATTTTGAGGGTATCTATAAGGCAGATTTAATTACCATGGATATTCACTTAGCTGATGGACTTTCATTTGAAATATTTGAAAAAGTTAAAATCGATATTCCTGTAATTTTCACAACAGCCTACGATCAATACGCTATTAAGGCATTTAAAGTAAATAGTATTGACTATTTATTGAAACCAATAGATGAAGATGAGTTAAGAGAAGCACTTCAAAAATTTAAGAATTCAAGAGATAAGATTGATTCTAATACAGTTTCAAACCAAATGCAAGGGCTTATTGATATGCTTCAATCACAACAAAAGCCAGCATATAAAACTACATATTTAGTGCATCATAGAGATGAATTGTTGCCTTTGAAAACTGATAATATTGCTTATTTCTATATAGATTTAGGAATGGTTAAAGCTGTGTCTAAAGAAAATCAAACCTTTATCCTAGATAAGAAGTTAGAGGATATAGAGGCAGAACTACCACCTGAAATATTCTTTAGAGCCAATCGACAGTTTATTTTAAATAAAGCGGCAATTAGCAATATTAAATTTTATTTTAACGGAAAACTAATCGTTAATACAAAACCACCTTCAAAAGAACGAATTGTCGTTAGTAAAGCTAAGGCAACACTGTTTAAAACTTGGGTAGATTCATAGTGAGAATGGTCAAATAAAACCATTGATTTCTCTAAATTCTTTTATGAATTATTTAATAGGATTCGCAAAAATTTAAGCTACATTTGTTTAAGTATAAATTAACTTATTACATGAAAAAACTGAATAAATCTCTGGTGCTGTTTTTTGCAGTATTAATGTTGGTGTCTTGTGGTACAACAGTTAAATTAAAAGATTCATGGAAATCTGAAACTTTTGATGATGTAAAAGGACAAAAAATTCTTGTACTAAATAGAGGTAAACATGAAGGAGTAAGACAACGTGGAGAAAGAACTATTGCAGATGAGTTACGCAGTTTAGGTCTTGATGCTGTTGAAGGATTTGTTGCTTTTCCAAATATGGTTGAAAAAGATCGTACACAAGAAGAAATAGACACTCTTATTAAAAATGTGCTAGATGCAGGATATGAAACAGTAGTTGTAACAAGACTGCGCAATCAAGACGAAGCTAAATCTACATCAACTAGATTAACAGAGCAAAGTCAACCTGCTGGTAAATTAGGAGAATCTGAAAAATATTATGAAACTTCGGAATATGGTAAATATCCTTTATCTTTTGGTGTTTACTATAACAGTCCAGATAATTTAATACCTACAAAAACTCCTGGTCCAAGTGAATTAGAAGAAACTACAACTAATTATACAGAAATATATAGGTTAGAAACAGTAACATACGATTTATCTAATGCAAGCCAGTTGAAAGGAGTGGTTAGTATTAATGTTTCTGATCCAGAAAGTTTGACAGAAGTTTTAGAAAAATATGCTACTTTAGTAGCTAAACAGTTTAAATAAAGAACAAACACTAAATTAATTAAGATGAAAAACAAAAAATTGTACATGATTCTTGCTTTGGTAGTAGTGACCCTCATGTCTTGCTCATCAGCCATAGAATTAAATGATGAATGGAAAAATGAAAACTTTAAAACCTTAAATGGTAAAAAAGTTTTGGTGATATATAAAACAGATAATATGGTTACAAAGCAACGTTTTGAAAAAGATGTAGCGGAACAATTAAAAAAGATTGGAGTAGATGCTACACCTAGTTACATTGCTTTTCCAGAATATATGCAACCTCAAAAAAAGCAGCCTACGAAAGCTGAGGTAGATGTAATTATTCAAAAAATTCTTGATGCAGGATATTCTGGTGCTGTTTTATCTGCTTTAAAAGATCAATCGAAGCAAACAGAGAGTACAACTACTGGAGGCTATACTACAGGTGGTTATTATCCAGCTTATTATGGAGGATATTACAGAGGATTTGGTTCTTATTATGGTTCTGTTTATGGTTACCCTTATGGTTATGGCTATGGAGGGACATATGTACCGCAAGAAACGACAACAAGAGTTGTAGATGTATATTTATTTGAAACTGTTATTTACAACCTAGAATTAAACGATAAAGAGGAATTGGTTGGTGCAGTATCTGTTAAATTAACTGACCCTGATTCTTACAGTCAAGTTGCCCCTAAATATGCAAAGATTATTGCAAAGCAATTTGAAGATGTACAAGAGAAAAAATAATTTTTTGATTTAAGATATAAAAAGCTCAAGATTTATCTTGAGCTTTTTATTTTTATAATTCTATGCAATCAATCCGTATATACCTGCCACTATTGATATGTGTTTTTATGTTAAGTTGTACTTCTTCAAAAGAGAAAAGGCAAGTACAGCTATATAATTCGTATTGTGCTAGTTGTCATATGGCACCAGATATAAAATCATTACCAAAGAATTTGTGGGATACACAAATCTTACCAGAAATGGCTGCTCGATTAGGCATTAAAGAAAAAGGGTATGATAAGTATAAAGGTATGAGCTTTGAAGAAATGGAGGTAATTTTTACATCTGGTAGTTATGCCAATTCACCTGTAATTTCTCAGGAAGATTGGACGCTTTTAAGAGGTTATATCATGTCTATGGCTCCTGATTCTTTGACCAATACTGTTATTGCAGATAATGTTCAAATAACAGATCAATTCGAATCTCATATTGTAAATGTAGATCATAATCCAGGTACGTTTATTACTTATTTGAATTACAATGAGCCGCAAGTTGTTATTGGTGAATTGAATGGTGCAATACATAATTTTGATTATTCTAATAACTCCTTTCAACTTTTAGATTCAATAGATACAGCGGTTACAGGGTTTGAACAAATTGGTGGTACATCATATATCACGGGAATAGGTATTTTAGAACCATCTGATCTATCTAGAGGTGTTATGTACAAATCTTTTTCAGAATCTAATTTGAAAATATTAGATAGTCTCCATAGACCTGTACATAGTATTATTCGAGATTTAAATGTAGATGGATCAAAAGAAATTGTAGTATCAGAATTCGGCCATCAAACTGGAGAATTAAGTTTATTCAAGAGAATGAATGAGCAATACATCAAGCAAACGCTTGTTAATTTACCTGGAATTATAAAGACTGAAATTCATGATTTAAATAATGATGGATTGTTAGATATTATTGCTTTGAGTTCTCAAGGAGATGAGGGAGTACTCGTATTTTACCAGCAGAAAGATTTGCAATTTTCAATGAATAGATTGATTCGTTATAGCCCAGTTTATGGCACAAGTTGGTTTGAAATGGTAGATTATAACAACGATGGATTTTTAGATATTGTTACAGTTCAAGGAGATAATGCAGATAAAACCTATGTACAAAAACCCTATCACGGTTTACGTATACATTTAAATGATGGTTCAAATAATTTTACTGAATCTTATTTTTATCCATTAAACGGAGCAACGAGGTTTGCTATTGAAGATTTTGATAAAGACAATGATTATGATCTAGCCTTAATATCTACGTTTCCTGATTACGATAATCATCCAGAACTTTCATTTGTATATTTAGAGAATATTGGTGGTAATGTTACTTTTGAGTTTAATACAGAAATTATAAAAGAAGCAAACGAAGGTAGATGGTTATTGATGGATAAAGGCGATGTAGACCAAGATGGCGATACAGATATTATTCTAAGTTCATTTAGTTATTCGTTTACTCCAGTGCCTCAAAATTTGGAAAAGCAGTGGCAAGAAAACAATGTAGACTTGCTTATTCTTGAAAATCAACTAATTAATTAATCTTGGTTTCAATAGTTTGATTTTTATGAACAATAGTTCTATATGGAAATGGTATTTCTATTCCTTCTTTATCAAATCGTTTTTTGAGAGACTCTAAAATATCACATTCCATTATGAAAGCATCTGATGCATTATTTGCCCAAGCCCAAGCTCTTAATGTCACAGAAAAATCACCTAGTAATATTACTCTTACATGAACCTGCGGTGTGCCATTGGATATTTCTAATTCTGTTCTATTATCAATTAATAAAGGATGTTTCAATATCTCTGAGGCCATTAATTCTTTAGCAAAATCAATATCACTATCATAACTAATACCTACTTCAATCCATTTGCAAATCTTATCATCAACTAAATTTGAGTTAATAATAATTTCATTACTAACAATAGCATTTGGAATTATAATTCGTTTATTCTGAAAGTTACGAATTACAGTATGTCTTAAGGTGATATCTTCAACCGTACCGTTCAGTGCTTGAATTTGAATTCTAGAACCAATCTTAAATGGTTTGAATACAATAATAAAAACGCCGCCTATAATATTTCCTAATGCATCTTTTGCAGCAAAACCAATAGCAATACCTGCTATACCCGCTCCAGCTAATAAAGAGCTTGCAATATTTCTTAAGCTTGGAATTGTATAAATGGCTAAACTTATACCAATTAGATATATAATTGCATTTACAGAATGTCTTAAAAATTGATGTTTTGTAGTATCCAGCTTTAATTTTTCTGCTGAAGTGTTAATTAATTTTCTCATTAATTTGTTGTAGAGAAAAGAAATAAGCACGGTAACTATAATAATTATTGTAAATGTTAACCATTGAAATTTAGCAGAATTTAAATACTCTTCCATAGCTTATAAAATTAAATATATCTAAAAGTGATGTACTCAAAGTTAATAAATAGCTTTTTGATGTACAATTAGTTTTAACCTGGTACATTCAGGTTTGTTCAAATCCGAAATATCTTAAAACAATAAATCATTATTCTTTCATTTTTTTCCGACACTTTTTTTTCGCAGTATTCCCAAAGAAACAACTCTACATTTTTTGAATAGTAAAAAAGTAAGTTTAACAGATTACTATAACTACGTTGGCGCAGCTGGCGGCTGGGGTGGTGCAATGGTAGAAGATAATATCTATCAAACAAGCCCATACTTTGATGCTGACGGTAAGTACGAGATGACATTTAAAGACCCTAAAGCTATTTCATTCTGGTCTGCTACAGTTTACAACTACGACGGTCGCATGTTTAACGATGTAGCTAACATTTCAAGTGAAATGAATCCGGTTAAAAATCCTGATGGTACAATTACAATTCGTTTTGGCTGTGAGGGCGAACCAAACAACATACCAATTGTTGAGGGGAATACTACAGGAAAATTTAATGTACTAATGCGTCATTACAACCCGAGTAAAGAAGTAAGTAATGGAGAAGAAGGGTACAACCCAACCATTTTAATAAAGAGAATCGATAAATAGATGTTGTCAAACACAGCGATAAAACTCGGTCGAAAGGCCGAGTTTTTTTGTTTAAATTTGGATTAAGTAGATTCGTATTTGTAAAATCGATTAAACATAGTGGTTGAATTAAATAATCTTACTAATTCTCTTTGGGAAATATATTTAGAAGAGGATTATGATACTGTTTTTAAAAAAATAAAAAGTTGGTTTTCTAAAAAGACAAGGGTTAAAAATGAAGAATTATTGTTCTTAATAGCAATTTCTAGTGTTTCAAATCAAAAGATAAATTCAAGGCTGTTTTGGAAACATTTTATTTATGGACATCGTTACGATATATTTGGAAATAGAATATATAAAGATTTAAGAAAAAAATTTTCTGATCGATGGGAAGAACTAATATATCAAGACTTTATTGATGCAAGAGATTTTTGGTCATTTTATTTTCAAGATATAAGGTGGAAGAAAACTTTTCCGAAACAAAATTTTGTATCCGTTTATGTTGAAAGTCATGAATGGAGCTATTATATTGAAAAAATAAGTGAATCAGAAGGTGTTAAGTATAACAAGTATTATAACGAAGTTCAATATTACCTTGAAGATTTTGAAAATGACGAAAGATTTGTTGAAGGAGAATTTACTTATAAAAATAGTGCAAAGTATTTTGCAAAATCATGTCTGATATATCATTTAAGAAATACTTTCGAAAAAGTGGTTGATCAATTTATTCTTGAAGGTTTTATTGAAGAAATAAAAGGGAAATGGGTTAGTGAGCATAATTTATACCTTAAAATAAAAAATCATTTAACATCTTTTAATGTTATACCACAGGGAAGTCCAAAATTTTTAAATGGTCAGAGGTTTGATATTTGGATACCTGAATTAAGTTTGGCAATTGAGTATAATGGCTTACAACACTATAAACCTGTAGATATCTTTGGCGGTATAGAAGGGTTTAATGCTACAAAGGAACGAGATAAAATGAAAAGGGAAAAATGTCGAATGAATAATGTAGAATTGATTGAAGTTCGTGAAAATTATGATTTCAAGGAGTTAATTTCTAAAATTGAGAAATTAATCTAATTAATAAAGAGTGTTTGATAAAGTGGAGGCGGAGGGACTCGAACCCTCGTCCAAACAAGCAACCAAAGTGCTTTCTACATGTTTAGTTTTTATTTGTTTTTAGACACTAAGCTGATTAAAAACTACCCACTTAATGCTTAGTCACTTTTAGTTTCAGAAACTGCTCGTGACTCGCTGTTTCCTATGTTAACTTTTACGATGCCTCTATTACAAACGCCGCTAACCAAGGCTTTTGAGAGACATTTAGCTTGCACACCTTGTGTGCCTGGGCTTGAACTTACTATAATTCAGTTATTAAGCAGCTAAAGCGTAGTTATTCTCGCCGTTTAAAAAGTTGAAATGATTTTTAGGAGTACTATTTCAATGCTCCACATGCTTACAGTTTGACTGACCTCGCTGTCAAAACCAGTCGCCCCCAAATTTGTCAAAGATCTTAAAAATCAAGTGTGCGAATTTATTAAAAAAATACCACTTGCAACAACTTGGTTCTACTTTCAAATTCAGTTACCTTAGCATCACTAAAAAATTTATGCTAGCTATATGAAGATAGGAATCATTAAAGAACGCAAGAATCCACCCGATAAGCGCGTGGTGTTTACTCCTTTAAAATGTAAAGAGCTCATAGCCAATTATCAAGACTTGGAAATTGTTGTTGAGTCATCTGATATTCGTACGTTTTCAGATGCAGATTATCGTGCTCAAGGTGTTGAGGTGGTAACAGATGTTTCTGATTGTGATGTGTTATTGGGGGTAAAAGAAGTTCCTATTGATGCATTGATTCCAAATAAGAAATACTTTTTCTTTTCGCACACCATTAAAAAACAGCCGTACAATCGTGAGTTATTACAAGCTATTTTAGAAAAGAATATTAGTTTATTCGATCACGAAACACTTACCAACCAAAAAGAGCAAAGGGTAGTAGCCTTTGGTCGTTACGCAGGTATTGTAGGCGCTTATAACGGATTGAGAGCATACGGTATTAAGAACGCTTTGTTTGCCTTGTCTAAAGCAGAACATTTAACCGATCAAGCAGCACTTATTGCTGAATTAAAGCGCGTGCATTTGCCTGAGATTAAAATTGTTTTAACAGGTAAAGGACGTGTGAGTTATGGAGCAAAAGAAATGTTGGATGGTATGGGTATTCGTGAAGTTGGTGTTGATCAATTTGTAAATGAATCGTACAATGAGCCTGTATATGTGCAGTTAGATGTGTTAGACTATAACAAGCGCAAAGATGGAGTTGTGATGAATAATGTGGACTTTTTTAATCATCCTGAGGCCTATGAAAGCAACTTTATGCGATTTGCAGAGGTGTCTGATTTGTTTATAGCAGGTCATTTTTATGGTGATGGTTCGCCTTATTTATTTACAAGAGCAGATGCAAAATCATCGAGTTTTAAAATTAATACAGTAGCAGATATAAGCTGCGATATTGACGGTCCTGTGGCATCTACTATAAAGCCATCTACCATAGCAGACCCTATTTATGGCTACAATCCTCAAACGGAATCAGAAGATGATTATATGAGTAGTAAAGTGATTGCAGTAATGGCTGTAGATAATTTACCTTGCGAGTTGCCAAGAGATGCTTCAGAAGGGTTTGGAAATCAGTTTGCTGAACATGTAATTCCATCTTTTTTTAACAATGATGAAAAAGGAGTGTTGCTCAGAGCACAGATGACAAAAGAAGGGAAGTTAACATCGCGTTATGGGTATCTTCAAGACTATGTAGACGGAAAAGAATAGTGCAACCTGATCATAATATACTTTTAGAATTAGCGAAAGCTAAAATGCCCTATGGTAAATTCAAAGGGCGCTATTTAATTGATTTACCAGAACCCTATGTTGTTTGGTATTACAACAAAGGGTTTCCTGCAGGTAAATTGGGTAAACAACTTGGTTTACTTTATGAAATTAAGGTAAACGGATTGGAGTATTTGATTCGCGAGCTTCAATAATGAATTATATGAATCCTGTAGAACAGCATATTTTTAAACAGCAAGAACCATATCAATCTATGATGTTGTATGTGCGCGATGTATTAAAGGATACCGTGCCCGAAGTTGTGGAGAAATACAGTTTTAGACTTCCTTTTTATCATTATAAAAAAAAGTCATTGTTGTATATGAATGTGCTAGGAGGTACCAATTATTTGGATGTCGCCTTTTTAGATGGTGCCATTTTACAAAAAGAATATCATCAGTTAAAAGACTTTAATAAAAGAAAACGGGTACGTTCTTTACAGTTTCATTCACTTGAAGACATAGATGAGCAGTTATTAAGGTCTGTTATAAAAGCTGCTGTTCGTTTAATAGATACCGGAAATACTACCAAGTACAATTAGGCCAATTGGTTAACAACCTTTCTAATTTCGGTAAGGTTTGTTAAGAGGCGTTCAAGATGTGCCAAATCTAACATGTTTGCACCATCACTTTTTGCATTCGCCGGATCAAAATGTGTTTCGATAAATAGACCATCAACATTATTTACAACTCCAGCACGCGCAATAGTTTCAATCATTTCTGGTCTACCACCTGTTACACCGCTACTTTGATTTGGTTGTTGTAACGAATGCGTTACATCTAAAACCACAGGCGCAAAGGCTTTCATTTCTGGAATACCTCTAAAGTCTACAATCATGTCTTGATAGCCAAACATGGTGCCTCTATCTGTTACCCATGCTTTATCGCTACCGCTATCTTTAACTTTTTGAACCGCGTGTTGCATTGCAGAAGGACTCATAAATTGTCCTTTCTTTAGATTGACAACCTTACCAGTTTTAGCCGCAGCAACTACTAAGTCCGTTTGACGAACTAAAAATGCAGGAATTTGCAACACATCAACGTATTCTGCAG
Organism: Urechidicola sp. KH5; assembly: GCF_054661455.1. Lineage (NCBI taxonomy): Bacteria > Pseudomonadati > Bacteroidota > Flavobacteriia > Flavobacteriales > Flavobacteriaceae > Urechidicola > Urechidicola sp. KH5. Next base: position 363,368 of record NZ_BAAFSW010000001.1, on the reverse strand, counting down.
CCTTGGCAGCATCAGAAACTTCGTGAATATCGGTAACAGTCGGAACTTTAAAAGTTTCAGAAACTTTGCGTAATATTTTTAAGGCTTTCTCATCACCAATTCCCGTAAAACTATCAATTCTACTTCTGTTGGCTTTTTTAAAACTGCCTTTAAATACATACGGAATGTTCAATTTATCAGTAATGCTAACTACCTGTTCTGCTATGCGCAAAGCCATGTCTTCTCCTTCTATGGCACATGGTCCAGCAAGTAAAAAGAAGTTGTCAGAATTAGCGTGTTTTATTTGTGGTATAACTGATAAATCCATACTGTTAAATTTTCGGCAAAAATACGAATTAATTATATCTTTGATATACAAACGTTATTTTACTAGAATGAAAGAATTAAAAATTTTTGGCCTTTGTTTTATCCTTGTTTTGGCAATTGGCTGTACTGAAAACAAGAAGGAAGTAATTACCATTGAAACTATTACAAAACATTTAGAAACATTGTCTTCTGATGAAATGCAAGGACGCAAACCTGGTACAGAAGGTATTGAAAAAGCGGCACAGTACATCGAAAGTGAATTTGAAAGAATTGGTTTAAAACCGTTTAATGGTGCAACCGATTTTAGACAACGATTTTCTCAAAATGTAAGAGGCGAAGATTTAGATTTATTTAATGTCATTGGAATGCTAGAAGGTAAGAGTAAGAAAGATGAGTATGTAATTGTTTCTGGTCATTACGATCATCTAGGAATTGCTAAAAACCCTGTTGAAGGAGATTCTATTTATAATGGAGCAAATGACGATGCTTCTGGTATTACAGGAGTGCTTGCCTTAGCAGAACATTACAAAGAACATGGTTCAGAAAGATCGATAGTTTTTATTGCATTTACTGCTGAAGAATTAGGATTGGTTGGTTCAAATTATTTTGGATCAACTATTAATCCCAAGGAAATAGTGGCAGGAATTAATTTAGAAATGATTGGTAAGACACCAAGTTTTGGCCCAAATACTGCTTGGTTGACGGGATTTGACCGTTCTGATTTTGGAACAATCATTCAAAAGAATTTAAAAGGTTCGGAATTTAAATTACACCCAGATCCATATACAAAATTCCGTTTATTTTTTAGAAGTGATAATGCCTCTTTGGCCTATTTAGGTATACCGGCACACACATTTTCTACAACAGCAATTGACCAAGATCAGGATTATCATAAAGTAACAGATGAAACAGAAACGTTGGATATGCAGGTTATAACCCAAACTATTAAGGCCGTTGCCTTGGGTACAGAATCTATTATAAATGGAAAAGATACACCAACAAGGGTTCAGCTTACCGACCAAGAACTCGAGAGATTAAAGAAAGTAAAGGAGCGAAGAGAGAAGGTAGCTAAAGAAGCAAAGAAAGAATCATAATGCCTTATAACACATTTATTGCAGATCGAATAAAGCAGTTGTTAGAAGAAAAACACACAAACTTTTACGAGAAGAAAATGTTTGGAGGTTTGTGCTTTATGGTAAATGATAAAATGTGCTTAGGTGTTGTAAAAGATGAGGTCATGGCTCGCATAGGTGGAGATGCCTATGCCAATGCCTTTACTAAACTAGGTTGCAACGAAATGAATTTTACTGGTAGACCTATGAAGGGATTTGTTTTTTTTAACGGATGAAGCAACTGATCTCGATAAAGATTTGGAATACTGGGTACAGTTGGCGTTGGATTTCAATCCGCTGGCCAAAGCGAGTAAAAAACGAACTTAAAAATACCTTGGAGACTTGTATTTAGTCGCACCAAGAAATACGTCATACAGTAAAAACACTTCATGGGAGCCACTACTGTAATTGCCTAGATTAGAAAGAGTATAATCATAAGCATATCCAAATTTTAAATTATTTGTTATTCCAATACTCATTAGGGCACTAAGAGCATCTTCTGTTCTATAGGCTATTCCAACTTCAAATCGATCATTGTAAAGAGCGTTTAAGGTAAAGTCAACTGAAAGAGGAGCCCCTTTAACAGCTTTCATCATTACAGCAGGTTTTAGCTTGAAAGAAGCGTTAAGTTGAAGAACATAACCACCTGTTGCATACCAATGAACTTCTTCTACACCTTTGTATTGTCCATTGCTTGAAGTAGTATGTGTAGCGCGAATCATATTTGGTGCAGAGAGGCCGATGTAATAGTTTCTATTATTTAGGTATAGACCAGCGCCCATATTGAAAAAAGTTTCATTTCGATTTTGAAAGGCAATTCCAAAATCACTAGGGTCTTCTAATTGAAAATTCGCAAAATCTACATCAAAAAGGGTAACGCCAGTTTTTAATCCAAAAGATAGATTCGTTCGTTTATTCACATTAATGGAATAAGCAAAATCTGCATAAATATTATTTTCTTTAACAGCTTTACCTATTTGATCATTGGTAATTGATACGCCTAAATCAATCTTGTCAGAAACTGCTCCATGAGCAAAAAAAACATTGGTTACTGGGGCTCCATTAACACCAGTCCATTGGTTTCTATGCATGACTCCTAATTGTAAAACTTCATCATCATCTAATGTGTATGCAGGATTTATAACACTCATATTGTACATGTAATGAGTGTATTGCGGATCTTGTTGCGCCCAAGTTGTAACGTTTAAGATCAGAAAAAATACTACAAGTAAATTGATAAATGTGGTACGATTCATACAAGTATAAAAATAATGAAATGAAATAAGAATCACGCTTTTTAAACTAAGGCGTATTGTGTACATTTGATTGAATTTAATTCAGACAAAATGCGCGTACATTTTATTGCAATAGGCGGAAGTGCCATGCACAATTTAGCTCTTGCTTTGCATGCAAAAGGATATCATGTAACAGGTAGTGACGATGTAATTTTTGAACCTTCAAAAAGTAGGCTAGATGCCAAAGGATTATTACCCCAAAGTTTTGGTTGGTTTCAAGAAAACATTACATCAGATTTGGATGCTATTATTTTAGGAATGCATGCAAAACCAGATAATCCTGAATTACTTAAAGCGCAAGAACTCGGTTTGAAAATATATTCATATCCAGAGTTTCTTTACGAGCAATCAAAACTAAAAACACGTGTGGTAATTGCAGGTTCTCATGGTAAAACTTCAATCACTTCAATGATTTTACATGTGCTAAACTACCATGATAGAGATGTAGATTATATGGTGGGTGCGCAATTGGAAGGATTTGATACAATGGTGCATTTAACTGAAGAGAACGACTTTATAGTGCTTGAGGGAGATGAGTATTTGTCTTCGCCAATTGATAGAAGACCTAAAATTCATTTGTATCAACCGAATATTACATTGATTAGTGGAATTGCTTGGGATCATATTAATGTGTTTCCAACATTTGAGAATTATGTATCGCAATTTGAAACGTATATCAACACCATTACTAATGGTGGTATTCTGGTATATAACGAAGAAGATGAGGAGGTACGAAAGCTGGCAGATGCAACAGAACGTCCTATTCAAAAATATCCGTATGGTACGCCTGAATCAACAATTGTTAATGGCATTACTTATTTAGATACTCCAGATGGTGAATTGCCGCTAGAAATATTTGGAAAACATAATCTACAGAACTTAGCAGGAGCAAAATGGATTTGTCAGCACATGGGTGTTGATGAGGAAGATTTTTATGAGGCTATAGGCACGTTTAAAGGTGCCAGCAAGCGATTAGAGAAAATTGCCGAAAACAAATCAACGGTGGTTTTTAAAGATTTTGCTCATTCGCCTTCTAAAGTGAAAGCTACAACTGATGCTGTAAAAGCACAATACAAAGAGAGAACTGTTTTAGCATGTTTAGAATTACATACGTATAGTAGTTTAAATGCAGAGTTCTTGAATGAATATGTTGGAGCTCTAGATGCAGCTGATAAGGCTGTTGTATTTTATTCGCCTCATGCGGTAGAGATAAAAAAGTTGGAAGAGGTGAGTGCTAGTCAAATTCTAGAGGCATTTAAAAGAGATGATTTAATAGTATATACCAACCCGCAACAATTCAAAGAATTTTTGTTTCGTCAGAATTTAGAAAATACTGCTTTGTTATTAATGAGTTCGGGTAATTATGGCGGCTTGTCTTTTGATGAGGTTGCCGAAAAGGTTCAATAGGATTTACATACATAAACCCTATTGAAAACTAATTGAAATTATTCTTTTCTTTTGAAAACGGAATTCCCTTCTTTATAAGTTTCTAACACCTTAATGTCTTTTAATGTCATAGGGTCTACTTTTAACGGGTTATGATCTAAAACCACCATGTCAGCAAGTTTACCTTTCTCTAAAGTTCCTTTTTGATCTTCTTCAAAATGTTGCCATGCGCTCCAAGTAGTAATGCATTTTAAAGCTTCGTATGGTGTTAAGCGTTCATCTGGACCAATAATAGTTCCACTTCTACTAACTCGATTTACGGTAGTGTGCAATATCATCATTAAATTAGGTAATGCCACTGGAGCATCTGTATGACTCGTAACAGGAATACCCATATCTAAGGCAGACTTAATTGGACTAATAAGTTGTGCTTTTTCTGGTCCAATAATTTTTTTATACCAATCGCCCCAATAAAAAGTATGCATTGGAAATAGAGAGGCTACCATATCATATTTTTTGATACTGTCTAATTGGTCTTTACGTATTAATTGACCATGTATTAATACAGTTCTTCTATCTCCTTTTCCATAGATTTTTTCTGCATTAGCGACTGCATTAATTAATTGATCAGCTGCCGCATCTCCGTTGGTATGCGACAATAATTGCCAATTGTTTTCAAATGCCAAATCAACTAATTTTTGTACATCTTTATCATCTGGTATTGCTGGATAGCCATGATAACCATGTGATTGTCCATCTGGTGGTAGCAAATACGGCTCAGTTCTCCAAGCAGTTCGTCCTTGTGGTGAACCATCTAATGTAAGTTTAATTCCAGCTACTCTATAACCGTTAGTATAAGTTGTACTATTCCATTTCGTTTTTAAGTATTCGGGCTTACTGTAATCTATATAACTAGCAACATCTAGATAAAACTTTCCTCTAGTTGCATAATCTGCAAGTTGTTCGTGATTGCCCATGGCACGCCCTTCTTGAACCGTGGTATAACCATAGCTAGCTGCTAATTCTTGTCCTTTATCATAATAGTAATCTACAACATCAGGTTCCGTAGGGGTTATGTTTTTTAACATATATGGTATGGATGCTAATTCTTCAAGAACTCCATTTGGTGTTTTACCATCATCCTCTCTTCTTATGATTCCTCCTTCTGGGTTAGGTGTTTCAGATGTTATTCCAAGTAATTCTAATCCTTTTGTATTAACCACGCTAAAGTGTCCCGAAATATGGACAATCATTACCGGAAGTTCAGATGAAACCTGATCTAGTTCATGTCTGTTTGGGAATCTGTTTTCTGCTAGAACAGCATCATCAAATCCAAGACCTAAAATCCATCCTTTCGTTTTATCTGTTCCATTTGTGTTATACCAATCTTTTAATACTTGAATTAAAGTGGATATATCATTTACTTTCCCATCTGGACTCGCCAATAGGTTCGCCATAATTGCTTGAGCACCAAATGCAGCAAAATGACAATGCCCGTCAATAAATCCTGGAAGTAAAGTTTTGCCATTAAGATCAACTGAGTTGTAGCTTTGTTTTACTATCTCTTGCGCCTCTTTTAGGGTGCCTGTAAAATATATTATGCTGTCTTTTATAACTAGAGATTCAACATATTGAGGTTTATCTCCTGTCATGGTAATTATATCTCCACCTGAATATATAGTGTATGAACTACTATCTGATTGGTTTGTACAAGCAATTAATAAGGCGCAGCATAGTGCGCTAAATAATTTATAGAATTTCATAGCATAAGAATTATTTGATTTGTACGAAGTTACGACTTTTAAATTTTTATAGGTCTATTGAAGATTAATTTTAATTATGTAGCTATCAGCTTTAATAAATAAAACAGATTGATCTTTATTAAAAGTGCAGTTTGATGTTGCTTGTCCAGTTGCAATAATTCCTACATGAGTGTCATCTGGATGAAAAATTAAAATCCCTCCAGGGCCTGAAGCAAAGATGATTGCTTCTTTGGAAACTTTTAGACCATCTGCTAATCATTTTCTTTTACCCACTAATGAGGTAACGTCAAAAAAGGTTTTGCCATTAATTAAGTTGTCATTTGAGTCAACATTATATACTTTCCAAATAGCCATTTTTGGGTCTGAATTGGCAACATATAATTTCCTATAATCCGGTTAGAACGTTATGCCATTTGGTCAAATGAGTGTGCTGTCTAATAATTTAGTTTTTCCTTCTGTAGATAAACTTTATACGACTTGAAATGTAATTTACTTAGATGGTGGGCTCCTCTCTTTTTAGTAAGCCATATTGTGGGTCTGTAAAGTAATAATTTCCCTTTTTATTTATTGCAATGTCGTTAGGGCTGTTGAATTTTAATCCATTGTAATTATTTGTAATAGGTTAAAACTTTGACTCCGGAGCATGCATTTTTGCCACTTGTCTATTACCGTGCTGACATAAAATTAATTCACCTTTTAGATTTAGAGTTAAGCCATTACTTCCTGGTTCTGAAGAATACTTATCATTTCCTGAATATCCGGAAGGGTTTAAATATTCTGAAACACCATTTTCTTTGTTCCAGATATGAATAGTATTTTTTGGAACATCAGAAAAGAGTAGACTAATTAATTCGGACACCTAAAGAGGGCCTTTAGACCAATCATGTCCTTCTGCAATTATTTCAAGTGGATTATAAGCATTCAGAACTTTAAGAAGCCTTAGATCTATTACTTCGATGATTGCTACAAGATTTTTCTGAGCAAAAGTGAATTGAGAAATCAAGCAAAATAATAGTTTTATTCATCTTAATTCATTTTCCAGAAGTATGGAGTTAATAGTACGAGAACAGTAAATAGTTCTAGTCGACCAATTAGCATTAAGAAAGAACAGAAAATTTTTGCAGCATCAGATAGTGCTGAGAAATTATCAACTGGGCTTAAAGTACCCAATGCAGGACCAACATTTCCTAAAGAAGAGGCTGCAGCCCCCAATGCAGATATAAAGTCAAGTCCTAAAAAGGTGAGCATAACAGTACTCAAAATAAAAATGAGCATGTATAGCACAAAAAAGGACAATATATTAAAAACAATGTTTTGTTTGATGGCCTTACCACCATATCGCACTGGTATAATCGCATTAGGGTGAAGCAGTTTTTTAAGTTCTAAAAAGCTACTTTTAATCATTACAATCTGTCGAACCACTTTAACTCCGCCGCTTGTTGAACCTGCAGAACCCCCAATAAAGAAAAGAGAAAATATAAAAGCAGTGGCAAAATAATTCCACATGGTAAAATCAGCACTAACAAAACCGGTGGTGGTAAATACTGCGATAATTTGAAACAGCGCATGTCGAATCGCACTTTCAAATTCGCCATATGGTTTGGGGTGTTCTATTGTTGTTTGTAAGTTAGGATCTTGGAAAAATAAAATAAGAATAACCAAGCAAACAGTTAGCCAAATGGTGCCGAAGAAGTACCATTTAAATTCTTCATTTTCTAAAATTTTACGCACTTTCCCTTTAAAACTAAAATAGGTTAGCATAAAGTTCGTACCAGCCACAAACATGAAAAATATAATAATATATTGAATAAGAGGACTTCCGTTATAATGTGCGACACTTGCATTTTTTGTAGAGAACCCACCTGTACTCATGGTTGCCATGGCATGGTTTATTGCATCAAACCATGTCATACCTGTAATTTTTAGGAGTAAAAATTCTGCAATAGTTAATGAGAAATAGATAAACCATAAACGTTTTGCTGTCTCTGTAATTCTCGGGTGCATTTTATCTGCAGATGGGCCCGGAGCTTCGGCCATAAACAACTGCATACCACCAATACCTAATAATGGTAAGATTGCAATGGTAAGTACAATAATTCCCATACCTCCAATCCAATGAGTAGCACTTCGCCAAAACAAAATGCCATGTGGCATAGATTCTATATCTGTTAATATAGATGAACCAGTTGTAGAATATCCAGACATGGTTTCGAAAAAGGCGTCAACAAAATTTGGAATGGCTCCAGAAAGTAAATAGGGTAAGGTTCCTGTTAATGATAGCGTTAACCAACCAAAAGTTACAATTAAATATCCTTCTTTTTTTTGAAGATTTTTTTGAGCATTTCTGTTAGAGAACCATAAGATAAAACCTAGAACTATTGTTATTAAACCAGCAGCAACAATTCCCCAAGAGGCATCTTCTTTATGATACAGACTAAATGGAGCAGCGAGTAGCATAAAAACACCATTTAGAATGGATGTTAATCCTAAAAAGCTTAAAATTATTTGATAGTTTAAAGTTTTAAAAAAGCCCATTGATTAGCTAAGGTTATCTAAAAAGTTCTTCAACATCTTGTATGGCATCTGGTAAGCAGAAAACGACCACTTTATCACCGGCTAAAATTTGGAAATCTCCAAAAGTCATCATTGCTTTACTATTTCTTATTACGCCACCAAAAACTGCGCTTCTAGATAATTTAATATCCTTTATTTGGTTTCTAGTAACAGCTGAATTTTCATTGACCTCAAATTCTAAAACTTCAGCATCAACATGTTTTAAATTCGCTAAGGCTAGTACTTCGCCACGTCGAACATGTTTAAAAATTTCACTTGCCGCTAGTAGTTTTTTATTGATTAATGTGTCAATTCCAATTGTTTGAGAAATATTAATATAATCCATATTCTCAACCAGGGCAATGGTTTTTTTAACTCCTTTTGATTTGGCAACTAAGCACGACATGATATTGGTTTCTGAATCTCCTGTTACAGCAATAAAGGCATCCATGTCTCTTATGTTCTCTTCTTCTAATAATTCTAAATCTCTACCGTCTCCTTGAATCACAAGTGTGTTTACCAATCGCTCTGCTAAATTAAAAGCCTTGTCTTTATTCTTTTCAATTAACTTAACTCGATATTTTTCTTGGCAAAGTTTTCTTGCAGATTTTTCACCTATTTTGCTACCTCCTAAAATCATAACATTTTTAACAGGAATATCTTCTTTGCCTATCAGGGTGTGTAGTTTAGAAGTACTTTCTTTTGGACATGAAAAATAGACCTCATCCGCCATTTCAAAAATTGTATCTCCCCGCGGAATGATAGTCTGCGATTCTTCAAATCTTTTAACCGCAATAGTTATAAAGTCTATTTCAGAGAATTTATTTTTAGCTTGCTGAACAGATAAATTTAAAATTGGAGACCCTTTACTTAGGACGCCTCCAACCATATTTAGCTCACCATTCTCAAATACTATAGAATCGTTAAATGCGGATCTATTTAAAAGAGTTTTAATTTCATTGGCAGCTAATTCTTCTGGAGAAATAACAGCATCTAAGCCTAAATCATTAAAATTAATGTATGGATTGTTTATAAATTCTGGATTATTTATACGAGCTACGGTTTTGATTGCTCCTAACTTTTTACCTATAACAGCAACGGTAAAATTTGTATTTTGAGAATCTGTAACTGCAATTAATAAATCTGCGCGATCAACACCAACATCTAATAATGTTTGAATTGAAGTGGCATCTCCTTTGGTTGAAATAACATCTAAATGAGTGTCTAAATAATTGAGTTTCTCGCTATCCTGATCAATTACGTAGATATCTTGAGATTCGTATGACAGCAATTTTGCAAGGTGAAATCCGACGTCGCCGGCACCAGCAATAATGATTTTCATGTTCTGAATTATTTAAGACAAAGATATAAAACTTATCTTTGGTACAAAACGCAATGCTATGAAGTATCCAACAGATTCTTTCTCCATAAAACAGTGGAAAGAGGATGACAGACCGCGTGAAAAATTAATGACAAAAGGTCGTCAATCTCTTTCAGATACTGAGTTGTTGGCGATACTTATTGGTTCCGGATCAAGAAATGAAAGCGCAGTATCTTTATCTAAGCGCATTTTGTTATATGTACAAAACAATTTGAATGAATTGGCAAAATTAAATGTTGATGCCCTAAAATCATTTAAAGGAATAGGAGATGCCAAAGCGATTGCAATAATAACAGCTTTGGAGTTAGGGAGGAGAAGAAGACTAGAAACGGCGCTTGAACAACCCGTAATTTCCTCTAGTAAATCGGCATTTGAAATATTACAACCATTAATTGCGGATTTAGAACATGAAGAATTTTGGGTTTTATTTTTAAATAACTCAAATAAGGTAATTGATACTTTGCAAATGAGTAAAGGAGGGCTTACAGGAACAGTTGTAGATACGCGATTGATATTTAAAAAAGCTCTAGCCAATGGAAGTACGAGTTTAATTTTAGGACATAATCACCCTTCAGGAAGTCTTAAACCTAGTGCATCAGACAAGCAATTAACAGAAAAAATTAAACATGCTGGCTCAACTTTAGATATTAAAGTATTAGATCATCTTATAGTGACTCCTCAAAATTATTACAGTTTTGCTGATGAAGGCAGCTTGTGATATGCATGATTTTTTGTAGGTTTATACCTATATTGGATTTAAACCACTTTTCATGAAAATCAGAATTTTTCTGTTATTAATTGTTTTAACAATTTGTAGTTCGTGCTCTTTAGAATCATCAAAAAAAAATGATAATCAAAGTTTTCAAATTGATAAAAAATACAAGATTGAAGAGGCTTATCCCAAAATTGATAGAGATTTAGATGATATTTTAAAAGATGGCAAAATTCGTGTATCAACGACCTATAGCGGTACGAGTTACTTTTTATATAAAGGCAAACCAATGGGATTTGAATATGAACTGTTAGAGCGTTTTGCGGATCATATTGGATTAAATATTGAAATTATTGTTGCAAATGATATAGACAGCCTTATTAGAAATGTTAATAATGGTAAAGTAGATTTAATTGCCCATGGATTGACGATTACTGAAGATAGAAAACAGGATGTTTTATTTAGCGATTATATTTATTTGGCACATCAGGTCTTAGTGCAAAAGAAACCAGATAATTGGCGAACCATGAAAAAGCACGAAATAGCTCGTGATTTAATTCAAGATGCTATTGAATTAGATGGGCAAACTGTTTCAGTTAGAGGAGAAACAGCTTATAGTGCAAGATTGAAAAACTTATCTCAAGAAATGGGTGGAACCATTTTTATTGATACTTTAAATGGTACGTTTACAACTGATGAGATCATTAAAATGGTGGCAAATGGACAGGTTGAGTATACTATTTCTGATAATAATATAGCCAATATATTAGCTTCCTATTATCCAATATTAAATGTTGATGTACCCATAAGTTTTTCTCAGAGAAATGCTTGGGCAACTAGAAAAAGCTCACCCAAATTAAATCAGGCTGTTAATGAGTGGTTGTCTGAATTTAAAAAACAAGTTGATTACTATGTTATTTACAACAAGTATTTTAAGAACGAACGAGATTTTCGAAGACGTGTAAAGAGTGATTTTTATAGTTTATCTTCTAACTCAATTAGTAAATATGATGATGTGGTAAAGTTATATGCAAATAATATAGATTGGGATTGGCGTATGCTTTCATCTTTAATATATCAGGAGTCAAGGTTTGATCCGTATGCAGGTTCATGGGTTGGTGCTGTGGGTTTAATGCAAATGATGCCAGCTACGGCTAAAGAAATGGGCGTTAAGAATAGAAAAGATCCACATGATAATTTGAATGGAGGTACTAAATATTTGCAGCATTTATGGGAGCGATTTGGAAATATACCAGATGAAGAACAACGATTAAAATTTACTATGGCCTCGTATAATTGTGGTTATGGTCATGTATTAGATGCCCAAAGATTAGCAGCTGAAAAGGACTTGGATACATTAACTTGGGATGATAATGTAGATTTAATGATATTAGCATTAAGTTCGCCAAAAAACTATAACAAACCCGGTATCCGTTATGGGTATGTTAGAGGCATAGAACCGTATACGTATGTCCAGCAAATTTTTGAGCGATACAATCATTACGAACAATTTATTACTGAATAATATTGCTACTTGTTTATACCCATAAGATAACACCTCGTTTAAATTATATTTTTAAACAGATTTTTGTTCGTATCATTCAGATTCCTATTGATTTTACAACTAGTATTGAAGCTTTTGTTGCGCATAACGGACCTAAAATGAGTTACACCAACAAACCTTTGGGTAGTGAGTTTCATATTAGAAGTCATCAATTATTGTTTGATCAAGGTATTAATGATTTAGAAATTAATGTATTTGATTGGGAAGGAATCCCTTGTTTCTTTGCAACTGGGAAATCATCGGCAATTCCGTTTGATTTGTTTGCTGCTAGTTTTTATTTAATAAGTAGGTACGAGGAGTATTTACCCTATGTTCAAGATGCACATGAACGATTTTCTGCAGAAGACAGTTTAGCCTATAAATTTAAGTTTTTAGAAAGACCTTTGGTAGATATCTGGGCATTTAAATTTTTAGAATCAATTAAAGAAAAATTTCCCGATTATACATACAGCTCTAGAACTTTTGAATTTGTTCCAACTTTTGATATAGATAATGTATATGCATATAAACATAAAGGAATTATTAGAAATACGGGTGGTTTCTTTAGAGACATTCTAAGGTTTCAGTTCCCTAATTTGCTAGAACGAATATTGGTATTGTTAAGGGTTCGGAAAGATCCATACGATACGTATCAATTTATATTAAATCAAACGAAAAAATATAATTTAAAAACTATTTTCTTTTTTTTAATCGGTGATTACACTACCTATGATACCAATGTATCGTCTACAAATTCAAATTATAAATCCTTAATTAAATCTATAGCAGATTATGTAGATGTAGGTTTGCATCCGTCTTATTTTACGATGACGAATACAAAAAAACTAAAAACGGAAAAGAGTAGGTTAGAATCGATTGTTAATAGGCCAATTACCAAATCAAGACAACATTATTTAAGAATTAAAATGCCAGATACGTATCAGAATTTAATTGATTTGGATATAACGGAAGACCATTCCATGGGGTATGCAAATCGATATGGATTTAGAGCAAGCACGTGTACACCATTTTATTTTTATGATTTAGATTTTGAGATTCAAACTCCCTTAAAGGTTGTGCCGTTTGCTGTAATGGATGGCACCTTAAATTATTATTTGAAATTGGTGCCAGCGGTATCTAAAGTTAGAATTTGTCAAATGATAGATGAGGTTAAAAACGTTAATGGCAAGTTTGTGTTATTATTTCATAACGAAACTTTAAGTGAAACGGATGTTTGGAAAGGTTGGCGGAAGTTGTTTCGAGATGTGTTAAAGTATGTATATGATTAGGTATGTAAAGCGTGTTGATTTAAATGTTGAAAAGTATGATGTCTGCGTAGAAAGATCATTGAATTCAAGAATTTATGCTTATTCGTGGTATTTAGACATTGTTGCCGATAATTGGGATGCATTAATTCTAAATGACTATGAGGCAGTTATGCCTTTGCCTTGGCGGAGCAAGTATTTTATAAAGTATATTTATCCGCCTTGTTGGACGCAGCAGTTGGGAATTTTCGCATCATTCAAAATTACCTCGGATTGGACATTAAAATTTGTAAAATCAATTCCGAAAAAGTTTAAGAAAGTGACAATTGCATTTAATTCTGAGAATGATTGCACAGGATTAAAAGTAAAAAAGAAGAATAATTATATTTTGGATTTGAATAGGCCTTATGAAGAATTGTATAAAAATTATAGGAAAGGAAGAAAGGCAAAATTAAAACAAGCAAAAAGATCTGAATTGTACATAAAGGAAATTCCGATCAAAACTCTGATCGAATATTCTAAAATGTTTTATAAAAATATTGGATTCAAAGAATTGGATTATTTAAAACTATCAATCCTTTGTGAAGAATTAATTTTAAAAAACAGAGGCAAACTTGAAGGAGTATTTGCAGCGGATGGTGAATTATTGGGAGGAGTACTGTTTTTATTTGAAGATAAAAGAATTACATATTTGTTATCTGCTTTTTCTCCCAAAGGGAAGAATCATCAGGCGACTTGCTTTTTAATTGATAAAAAAATAAAACAGTTTGTAAATAGAGATTTGTTATTCGATTTCGAGGGTTCTATGGTAGATGGAATAGCTTTTTTTTTTAAAACCTTTGGATCTTCGAAAGAAAATTATTCGAGTTATACAAAAAATAAGTTTTTATGAAGTTAAAGGAGTATTTTATTTTTTTTGGGAATTTAATTCCCTTTAGTACTAAACAGCTTGTGATGTTGTCAGGTAAAAAAATAATATTTCCATTTTATCATGCTGTTGAGAATAGTAATAAAACCCATTTGAGGTATTTATATAAAGTAAAAAATGAGAGACAATTTAAGAATGATTTAGACTATTTATTAAAAGTGTTCAAACCAATTTCTGTTAAGGATTTTATAGATGGTCTTTATATGAAAAAAAGAGAAGTCTTCTTTTTATTAACTTTTGATGATGGATTGAGTTCATTTAAAGAAAATGTTGTTCCTATTTTGCTGAAAAGGAAAATTACCGCAATTAATTTTTTGAATTCAAAATTTATTGACAATGGAGATTTATTTTATCGGTATAAAGTAAGTATTTTAATTGATAAGTTAGAAAATTTTGATAATAAAACTGCCAAATATAAAGCTGTTGGACGGTTGTTGAATGTTGAAAAGAATAATTATAAAGAGTTGAAGCAAAAATTACTTACACTCAAATTTAAAGATAGCTTATTAATAGATGAGATTGCTAGTATTTTGCATATATCATTTGAAGATTTTCTTAAGAATGAGAGGCCTTACCTTGGAGCAAAAGATTTGATAGACCTTTTTAACTTGGGGTTTCAATTCGGAGGTCATAGTATTGATCATCCTTTATATAATGAAATAAATGAGGAAGAACAACTTCATCAAACTATACAGAGTATTGATGCAGTAAATAATATTACATGCCAAACTCAAAAAATATTCTCTTTTCCTTTTTCTGATGATGGAGTTAAAAGTTCTTTATACATGAGCTTAGAAGAAGGGAGTATAATTAGTTTTGGATCAGCTGGCATAAAAAATAAAATTCATAAAAACCATTTTCAAAGAATTCCGATGGAGTATGGAAGTATTTATACGGCTAAACAAATTATAAAAGGCGAGCTATTTTACTATTTACTAAAAAAGATATTTAAAATCTTATAACAATAATTTCTAATCCAAATATTTATTAGGTATTGATAGATGTCCACTCAAAATTTCATCACTAATAAGGGAATGATTATATAGAGAAGGTTTTTATAAAAAGAAAAACCTTTTATGAAATTTTCGAAGTTTTATCATGTTTGTTGAAATAATAGTAAAATAGAATTGCACACGCAAAACTGGTTAGCCACATTAAAGATGCTGTAGTAATTGCTGCACCTTGAATTCCATATTTAGGAATTAAATAGATATTTGATAAATAATTTAATCCCAGTGAAACGAATGTAATAAAAAAGTTTACATAAGCTTTACCTAAAGAAGATAGTAAATTTCCGTATATCCCTCTAAACATCAGTATACCACAAACACCAATACTCAAAATGAGTAATGAATTATAGTAACTAACATATTCACTCTGGAATAAATACAATAACTTTTTACCAAAAAGAATGATAAAGAAAATGTAAGTTATACTTATAAATGTAAATAGCTTTATATAATTTAAAATATATTTCTTTAAATAAGTTTTATCATGTATTTTTTCGGTGAAAGTAACAAAGTCTGTTGTAATGACAATTTGAGATAAAATAATGACGCTAAAAGGTATTAAACTAACATATCTAAAAGCGGTAACATTTTGCATGTCTAGCATAATATTCCCAATAAGAATTAAATCTATTGCTATAAGCATATTAGTAGTTACATTTGATAATCCGGCAAAAAATCCATACCTCCAAAAAGTGAAATTAATTATTTTGGGAATTGTTACTTTTTTATTTTTAGTGGAGAATTTTCTAAAATTTATTAAATAAGCTAAAAGAGGTGTGCAAATTAATGCTAAAGCATAGCCGGTAGCTCCATATGCATAACTTAAACTAAAAACCAATAAGATTAATATAAAATTATATAAAAAATCTGTTAAAGCGTATGTTTTATTCTTCTTAAGAACACGAAGTCGGATCTGTCCTATTTCAAATAAGAAATTAGTTACATAAGCTAAACTTAATAGTGACAGATAAAATTGAGTATTTGAATTTTTAAATGTGTAAAAATAAGCGATACAAATGGTTGTAATACTAGAAATAAGGCATAAAATTATTCCTTTTCGAAAAATATAGCTGTAGAGGTTGTTTTTATCCCCATCATTACCCATTAATGGAGCATATCTTATCAATCCTTGATTTAAACCAAAATTAGAAATCGGCATAATAAAAAGAATGATTTGATATGCATAAATAATAACTCCCAATTCATCCTTCACAATTAATTGTAAGGCTATCCATGAAGCAAAAAATGAAAGTAACCTAGATGCTATACTAGCAACGAAAATATAATTCCCTGAACGATTGATGAAATTTTGAATGAAATTAAATAGACTTTTCACAAGTTGCTTAATATTTAATCAAAAAAGTTCTTTAGCCAAATTTCTGTAGAGACTAATTGCCATATTTTTTTTTCATCATTAGAATGAAGAATAGTATCTAAATTATCATTATTAAAAATACAACGGGTCTTTAAATCATTAACAGTATCATTGGTAAATTCTCTAAGTCTAGAGTTTATCCAATATTTTAATGGTAAAATTAGACCTTTTTTCTTCATTGACATTACTTTTTTTCCTACATATTTTGATGCAACTTGCTTTAAAATATATTTTTGAGTATTCCATTTTAACTTTAATCTTGGAGGAATTCTATAAGCGAGTTCAATAAAGTTGTGGTCTAACAAAGGAAATCTACCTTCAATAGAAAAATGCATTGTAAACTGATCTAAGGTGCGCATTTGATGATTTCCAATATATGATTTAAGGTTGTAATAACTTATTTTATCAAAGCTATTGGCAAAATTCATATCTGAATAGTTATATAAATTAGATAATGTTGAATTTGTTTCGTAATAATTTGATTTAAATAAGGTCTTAATTTCTTTATCGTTAAAGGTAGAGTAATAGTGTGCGTAAAATTCTATCTCATTATCGTAATTGGCAATTGATTTTATGCGATTAAATTTATTATTGATAGTAGACACTCTATTTATTATCGCTCTTTGTGATTTTAAATGATTCCAATATTTTAATTTATTATAAACATCATATCCCCCAAATAATTCATCGCCACCAAGTCCACTTAAAACGACTTTTACATTGTTTTGCCTTGCCATCTGAACTAAGAAATAATTTGCGGAAAGATCATGGTATGGTTCTTCATATGCAATGGCAGTTTTATTTATATGTTTAATTATATCTGCAGAATCTGCGTGGGAAATGATATGATTTAGAGAGTGTAGTTTTGCAGTCTCCATAGCTGGTTCAATTTCGTTTAATTCCTTATAATTATTGAAGCCTAGCGTTAATGCCTTAATATTTGGTTTCATTTTAGAAGCCAATATGGCAATTAATGAAGAGTCAATACCTCCGCTCATAAATGTACCCACTTCTACATCTGCATTAAGTCTTAGTTTTACAGCCTCATACAAAGCTTCATCAATTAATTTTGATGCGACCTTTTCATTTATTTCAAAATCAATTGAATTTGTTGGTATATTCCAATATTTTATTTTCTTTGATTGATTTCTATTAAGATCAATACTTAAATAATGACCAGGTTCAAGAGCATAAATATTTTTAAAACATGTTACTGGTCTTTGGGCAATTGAATATCTAAAGTTTTGTGATAGTCCTTCCCAATTAATTTCTTTTTGATATAATTCTGAATCTATAATAGCCTTTTGGGTGCTAGCAAAAATCAAAAACTCTTTATTTGGATAAAAATAAATTGGTTTTATACCAATTCTATCCCTTGCTATAAAAACTATTTTTTTTCTAAGGTCGTAGATTGCTAACCCAAACATTCCATTAAATTTATGTAATGCCTTTTCTCCCCATTCAATATAAGATTTCAAAACTACTTCTGAATCAGATTGAGACCTAAAGGTATGACCTAAAGAAATTAATTGATTTCTTAATTCCTTATAGTTATACACTTCACCATTAAAAACTATACAATAAGCGTTGGATTCATCTACCATTGGTTGATGACTTTTATTGCTTAAATCAATAATTTTGAGCTGTCTAAACCCAAATCCAATTCTAAACGATTTTTGAAGATTATTTTGAATATGTGAAAATTCTTTAGATATACTATTATCACCAATATAATTATTGATTCGATCATCCACTAGTATATATCCTTCGTCATCTGGCCCTCGGTTTATCATACTTTGAGTCATGTTCACTAAAGCATTGGCATTACATGTTACACTATTAAAATTTATTATCCCAGAAATTCCGCACATTTATTTAATTTTTCAAAATGTTGTTGTATTGATTTGAAAATGAATTAGCAATAGTGTTAATACTATATAATCTTTTTATTTCATTATGCATAGTTTTTGTATCTATTGGAGAATTTAAATTTAGATGATACTGAATAGCATCTAAAAGTGCATCTTCATCTCCTACATCAATAATTTTGCAGTTAAATTTATCTAATTCTCCGGCAATTCCTGTATTTGTAGCTACAACGGGTGTTCCGCATGCAATTGCTTCTGCCAAAACAATTCCAAATGTTTCATAATTACTAAAAGAGACATATAAATCAGCGTTTTGATATATAGCAGCAATATCTTTGTGTTCTTTCCCAGGTTCGAATTGAACAATTTGATCAGTAAGACCGAGGTTTTTTTTATAGGCAAGAAATTCTGTAGGATCTCCATTTCCAATAATCTTAAAAACAAAATCATCCCTCAGTTCAGAAAGTCTTTTAATTACATTTAAAATGCCAAAAATGTTTTTTTGAGGATTATATAAATTAGAAATATGAACTAAAGTGAACTTCGAGTTTCTTTTTATTGTTTTTTTAGGTATGAATATCTTGGTATCAATAACATTTGATATAACCTTATATTTGCCCTTCAAACCAAAGGAAATCATTGCGTTTTCTAATTCATAACTAACTGGACAAACCAAATCTGCTTTTCTAATAATTAATTTGGTAAATAATTTTCGTAATGGTTTAATTTTTTTGTTTAATGGGAATTCATAATCTGTCCAATGTTCACTAACGATATATTTTTTTTTGTAGAAAATTTTATAAAATAGTGCAATAAGTCCAGAAGGGTACGTTACATTAACATGAATAAGATTAAATATCCCAACTTTTCTAATAAGTAGTTTATATATTTTAAAATAAAACCACATTTTTACCAGTGGGTTTGTGAATTTTTTTAAATACCCGATATAAATATTTATATCATCTTTGGTAAATATATTTAGTTCGTAATTTTCTTTAAGAGATTCATCAGTAATTACATGAACAATCGAAACATTTTGAAGAGTAGATATTGCTTGAGCATGTCTAAAAATAAAATCGCCATCAGTAGGTCTAACTCGAGATGGGAGCCAACTACACAAGAATAGAATATGAAGTTTTTTATTCAAAAAAAATATTATTTAAATTTCGTATTATTTATAAATTAAATACTATTATTGAATAGTAAGTAATCCTGTTGTTAGTATGCTCCAAATAAGAATTGCACTTGCCAAATTAATTAAATTAATTTTTAAAATTGGGTTTGTCAAGGATAAATATTTTGGCTTGTATAAAAGAGTTTTTAAACCATTTAAATTATTCAAAGGTGTTGTTCTGCGACACTCTATAAATGGAATAAATTATGACTTACATATTGATGATTGGATTCAATCTCAACTCTATTTTTTAAATGAGTATGAAATGCCTGAAATCAAGGCTTTAGGAAGATTTCTGAATGATGGAGATGTTTTTGTTGATATTGGAGCAAATATTGGTTTATTTACGTTAAATGCGGCAAATTTAGTTGGGGAATTTGGAAGTGTAATAGCTTTTGAACCTTTTAAAATGAATTGGAATTCTCTAAAGAAAAATGTTTTGTTGAATAGGTATACTAATATTAAAATTGAAAATTTCGCAATTGGTGAAAAGAATGGAGAAATATCATTATTCTATGATGATAGTGAAAGTAATTTGGGAATGGTTTCTTTTAAAGAAAAAGGAAACTCAATAAAAGAGAATATTGAATCAATAACATTAGACACTTATATTAAAAATCACTCAATTACTAAAGTAGATTTCATAAAATTGGATATTGAAGGTGGAGAATTTAATGCTTTAAAGGGTATGATTGAAACTTTGAACCGTTTTAAACCAACTTTGTTAATTGAAATTTTGAATGACGAATTTTACAAAGACAACAATGATAGCATTGAAAACTTCTTGAGTAATTTAGGATATAGTAAATTTTTTATTGATGATGAGGGGGATGTAAGTAAAAAACAAAAAGAACTAAAAAGAGAAAACTATATTTTTTCTCAGTGAATTATATGAATTTAAAACATGTGTTTTTTGATTTAGACCACACGCTGTGGGACTTTGAGCGAAATTCTGCTAAAACATTTAAGCATATATTTCAATTAAATAATATTGGTGCAGACATCTCTGAATTTCTAAAGCGTTACGAATCAATAAATTTTGAATATTGGCGTTTATATAGAGTAGATAAAGTTACAAAAGAAGCGCTTAGGTATGGTAGGTTAAAAGATTCTTTCGATGCGATTAATTACACCATATCTGATCAGATGATAGATAAATTGTCGGAAGATTATATTACTTTTCTAGCTGCCTATAATCATGTGTTTGAAGGTACATTTGAGTTGTTAGATTATCTAAAACCAAAGTATCAATTACACATAATTACAAATGGTTTTGAGGAAGTTCAAAATAGAAAGATTGAAAATTCTAATATGACATCTTATTTTAATCAAATCATTACATCTGAACAAGTAGGTGTGAAAAAACCAAATCCTAGGGTGTTTGAATATGCCCTACAAAAGGCCAATGCAAAACCAGAAGAAAGTATTATGATAGGTGATAGTTTTGAAGCTGATATACAAGGGGCTATGAATTGTGGTATTGATGCTATTTTTTTTAATGAACAGAAAAAGAAAGTTGAAGAGGAAATTAAAAGTGTTACCTCCCTCTTGGATATAAAAAAATACTTATAAATATGAAAAAATACCCCTTTAAGTATTTGTATGTGGCTATACTATTTTCTTTTAGTAGTTGCATAAGTGATATTGACTTTGACCAAGTAGATGATATCGCTATTGAAACAGAACATTTAGCTACTTTAGTTTATTTTAACGTAGATGTTAATTCTTTTCTCGATGATCTAGGAAATGAACTTTTAATCAGTTCAGACACATTAGAGCTGCCTATATTTAACGGGCCTTATAATGAAAACTATTTGGTCCAAGTTGATTTTAATTTTGAAGTTTCAAATACTTTCGATCGAGATTTTGAGTATCAATATGAATTTTTAGATGAGTTTTATAACGAGGTGTATGAGTTTTCTCCTGTGATTGTTCCATCGAACATAAATAACTATCAACAAGTACAGACAATCAATAGCGATATAGAAGATGTTTTACAAACTAAATATGTTGTGCTGAATTCAAGATTATACCCAGGAAATACACCTTTATCCTCTGCTGATCCATGGATTATAAACTTTAAATCAGCAGTACGATTATACTATATAGTTACAGTTGAAAATGAATAAACTTAACCCCATTTTAATATTTTGCTTGTTCTTTCTAGGCATAACATATGCTCAAAATCAACAAATTATTTATGATTTTGATGAGGTGCCTCAAACCTTATTACTTAATCCTGGAGCCGATTATAGTCATGATATGTTTATCGGAATACCTTTTCTTTCTGGTTTATCTGGTCATGGAGGGGTAACCAATTTAGATGCTTATGATATATTTTCAGATGATGGTAGAAGTATTAACGACAAAATAAGAGATGTTTTATATCGATTGGAAAACGATGATTCTTTTATTCTAAATGAAAAGATAGACATTTTGCATGCAGGTTTCAGATTGAATGAAAATGATTTTTTGAGTTTTGGATTTTATCAAGAATTCGACTTTTCTTTTTACTATCCAAAAGATTTGATTTTGTTGGGTTATGAAGGTACTTCAAATATAAATACCCCTTATTCTATTAATGGACTCAACTTTAAAACGGATGTAATAGGAGCGTTACATATTGGCGTTTCTCATAAGGTAAATGAAAATTGGACTATAGGAGGTAGGTTTAAAATATATTCTGGGGTAGCTAATGCACAATCTAAGAATAATCAAGGTACATTTTACACCTCTCTCGGTTCAGACAACTTGTATAGACATCATATAGAAAATGTATCGGCGTTAGTTCAGACCTCAGGAATTATTTTAGATGATTATGAGAATATAGACCAATCTTTCTATTTAGGTAGATTATTTGGCTTTAAAAATGCTGGTTTGGGTTTCGATTTTGGTTTTACTCATAAACCAAATGATCAATGGAAAATAACGGCAAGTGTATTAGATGTTGGTTTTATAAAAAATAAAAGTGAAGTTTTAAGTTATAATGCTAGAGGTAGTTATAGTACAGAGGGTTTGGAAATTCAATTTAACCCAGATGAACCAATAGAGTATTGGGATGATTTTGTAGATGAGTTTGAAGCAGATTTGCCTCTAGATTCTATATATACAAATTACAATTCTTATTTACCAATTAAATTGAATTCTTCAATTAAATTTAGTTTTGGGCAAGAGCATTATGAAGATTGTTCAAAAAGTAATAGTGATAGTCCTTATAGAAATGCAATTGGGGCGCAATTATTTATGGTTACTAGACCAAAACAGGATTATTTTGCAGGCACATTTTTCTATGAAAGACGATTTGGACATGCATTTACTACAAAGTTAACCTATACTTTAGATCCGTATTCTTTTAAGAATGTTGGAGTAGGAGTTTCTGCTAAAATTAGTTCGTTTAACTTATATCTGGCGGCAGATAATTTATTGTCACTCCAAAATGTTGCAAAGGCAAACAGTGCATCATTTCAATTGGGAATGAACTTTATTTTTGATAGAAAATTTCCGTAGCTTTATAAAAATTTAAAAAAATCATGCGTAAACAAACATTTTTATCTTTAATTATCGGACTTATTTCATTTAACGTATTAGCACAATCAGAATTGAATGCTTATAAATATGTAGTAGTGCCAATTAGATATGATTTTCAAAAGAAAGATGATGCTTTTCAAGTAAATTCATTGACAAAATTTTTATTCGAGAAAGAAGGTTTTGCTACAGTATTGAGTTCAGACACATTTCCTGATGATCTAAAGGTGAATAATTGTTTGGCTGTTACAGCGAGATTAATTGATGGCTCTAGTATGTTTACTACTAAAATGCATTTTGAATTAGTTGACTGTAATAATAAGGTTGTTTACACTACCAAAGAAGCCAGATCGAAAGAAAAAGATTATAAAAGGGCTTACCATGCTGCTGTAAGAGCTTCTTTGCAGGACTTAAATCAACTTAATTATGCATATGAGTCAGAAACAATAAGTCTGGAACCTTCAGTAACAGCAAAAGTTACCCAGTCATCTGAAGCAACTAGGACAGTTTCAAAAAATGTCAATATAGTTGCAAATAAAAATGAAACACCACCTAATAATTCAACGATGTCTTCTGCAAGTGTTACAGCCCCTGTTATAGTTAAAAAGCCTGAGGTTAAAAAGCAGGTTGACAAAAATGTACTGTATGCCCAAGAAATTGAAAATGGGTATCAGTTAGTAGATAGCACTCCTAAAGTAGTTTATAAAGCCTATGGAACTTCTATTAAAGATGTTTATATTATTAAAGATGGAAACGGTATAATTTATAAAAATGGAACTGTTTGGGTAGCTGAATATTATGAAGGTGACACTTTAATCCAAAAAGAATTGAATATTAAACTGTTGTAAACAGTTTACTCATAACCATATTTTTTCCAACGCTTTTTGAGAGTTTCTCGAAAAGCGTTTTCTCTTGCATTCATACCAGGATCATAAATTTTAGTGCCACTTATTGAGTCTGGTAAATATTCTTGTTCAACAAAATTTTGAGGGTAACTATGAGAGTATTTGTAATCTTTACCATAATCTAATTCCTTCATTAATTTTGTTGGTGCATTTCGCAAATGCAATGGCACTGATAAATCTCCAGTTTGACGCACTAATTGTTGCGCTTTTCCTATTGCTTCATAAGAGGCGTTACTTTTGTTGGAATTAGCAAGATAAACAGCACATTGACTCAATATAATTCTAGCTTCTGGATATCCGATAGTCGTTACTGCTTGAAATGTATTATTTGCCATAATAAGTGCTGTAGGATTGGCATTTCCAATATCTTCAGAAGCAGATATGATCATACGGCGCGCGATAAACTTTACATCTTCTCCTCCTTCTATCATTCTTGCTAACCAATAAACTGCTCCATTTGGGTCTGAACCTCTAATTGACTTGATAAATGCTGAAATTATGTCGTAATGTTGCTCGCCAGTTTTATCATAGCGTGTCATATTTTTTTGAACTCGACTTATAACAAATTCATCGGTAATTTCAACCGGGTCTTCAGCACCCATAACTAACAGCTCAAAAATATTTAAGAGTTTTCTTGCGTCACCTCCTGACATACGCAAAAGCGCATTGGTTTCTTTTAGTTTAATTTTTCGATTAGACAAAATAGTATCAACTTCCATAGCGCGATTTAACAAGGCTATTAAATCTTCTTTTGAGAAAGGTTCTAAAATATACACCTGGCATCTTGAGAGTAGGGCAGGTATAACTTCAAAACTTGGATTTTCTGTTGTCGCACCAATCAAAGTAACCCAACCTTTTTCTACGGCACCTAATAGTGAGTCTTGCTGTGATTTACTAAACCTATGAATCTCATCAATAAATAGTAAAGGGTTTTTGGTAGTAAATAATCCATCACTTTGTTTTGCTTTATTAATGACATCTCGAACCTCTTTTACACCAGAATTAATGGCGCTCAAAGAATAATATGGTCTATCTGTTTCTTTTGATAAAATATTAGCTAACGTTGTTTTTCCAACACCTGGAGGCCCCCAAAAAATTAAAGAAGGTACCATGCCGTTAGCTATTTGTTGCGTTAAATAACCTTGGTCTCCAACAAGGTGTTGCTGACTGATGTATTCATCAAGAGATTTTGGCCTTATACGTTCTGCTAATGGTTCATTCATAGAAGGATAAAATTAATGCTTTTAGGTATTTTGAAATAATCTAACTGACAAAATTTCTGAAATCTTTATTTGGTTTTATATTTGACTAATAGAGGTATGGAAGACTCACAACAATTTAAGTATCACCCTAAGGTAATTCTTGTGCCATTTATGTTGGTTTTTAGTATTTGGCTGGTGTTTTGGTTAGAATTAACGTTTCATTGGGATTTTGCAAAGCACGGTATTTACCCAAAGCGTTTATCGGGTTTACAAGGAGTATTGTTTTCTCCATTTATTCATGGTTCAGTTGAGCATATAGCTAACAACTCAATTCCATTGACTGTATTAACAGCAGGCTTATTTTTCTTTTATAAAGAAATGGCTTTTAGAATTTTGATTGTTGGATGTGTGCTAACGGGATTGTTAACTTGGCTCATAGGTAGACCTTCTTATCATATAGGAGCAAGTGGAGTAGTATACCTGTTATTTAGTTTTATATTTTTTAGTGGGGTTATTAGAAAGCACATTCGATTAATTGCTTTGTCTTTGGTAGTCGTATTTTTATATGGAAGTATGGTGTGGTATGTTATGCCAATTAAAGAAGGTATGTCTTGGGAAGGACATCTCTCTGGATTTATTGTAGGATTTCTTTTTGCTTTAATTTTTAGAAAAAAAGGACCTCAAAAAAAACAAGTTGTCTTCGAACATACCGCGTTTGACGATATGTTTGATGAAAATGGAAATTTTGTTCCAACCGAAGTCGAAAGTAATAAGTAATTACTTTAGGCGCTGTCTTGTGGCTTCATATAAAAGAGCGCCACAGGCCACAGATACATTTAATGATTCAATACTACCTAAAAGAGGTAATTTGGCCTTAGCGTCTACCATTTTAAGTATTGAAGGCTGAATCCCTCTTTGTTCAGAACCCAAGATTAATGCAGTGCCTTTGGTAAAGTCTATATCATAGGCTGTATCTTCTGTTTTTTCTGTTGCAGCCACCAATTGAATTTCTGAAGCTTGCAGTGCAAATAGGGCATCTTTTAAATGATTAACTCTAGAAATGGGAACTTTAAAAGCTGCTCCTGCAGATGTTTTGATAGTTTCGGCATTTAAAGGGGCACTACCTGATGTTTGAATAATAATCCCGTTTACTCCAGTACATTCAGCAGTTCTAATTATTGCTCCAAAATTTCGAACATCGGTAATTTGATCTAATAAAAGAAATAATGGAGTAGAGTTAGCCTCTAATGAATTTTCAATCAATTCATTTAAATCTACAAAAGAAACTGGTGAAATACTTGCTGCCGCTCCTTGATGATTGTTATTCTTAGAAAGATGATTTAGTTTTTCAACTGGTACATAACTAAAAGGAATACTATACTCTTTAATAAGTGCTGTTAATTCAGTATACAAATGGCCTTTTAAATCTTTTTGTAAATAAACCTTTTGTATAGTGGCATTAGCATTAATTGCCTCAATAATGGCTCTTAAACCAAATATTTTTGTAGATGTAATTTCTTCCATGCGGCAAAGGTAGAAATAAAAACTCCTTCATTTTAATAAATGAAGGAGTTTATGAATTAAATTGTTTCGATATTGTTATCTAATTATGATTTTTTCTGTACCAACTTTATTTCCTTGTTCAAGTTTAACAAAGTAGACACCACTTGCTAGTATAGAAGTATCAATAGATTTATTTTCATTAGAATCTAATGATCTATTAATAAACGTTCTGCCTTGCATATCATAAACAGAAATACTAATAGGCTTAGATGAAGATTCTTCCATACTAAAGAATACTCTATCTCCTGCCGGATTTGGCCAAATACTATAACCAGTTAATTCATTATCACCAACTGAAAGTGAATTAGAATCAGCACCAGAAAGAATTAATGAAAATTTTTGTTCATCATCTGTTAATGTTGATCCTTTATGGCTAATGGTAACTGTGTATTGCCCTGAACTAGGAAATGAAATTTCAATTTTTTCAACATTATCAACAGTGTTGTCTCCAGTAGTTGCAAAACCACTGACGTTATTTCGATCTAATTTCCAAGGGAAAAATGTATCAGTGTCTTTAGTAATTCTTAAATCTAGGTCGTTAACTAAGGCCGCTATAGAGCTATTTGTTGACCCTGATTGATCTGTTCCTGGTGGGTCTGTCCAAACCACAGTACATACTAATGGTTCAGAAGCAGTAGTAACCTCAACATTAAAAGAAAAGTTTCCCCCGTTGTTTAAAGTACTTTCTAAAATTACGTCTCCATTATTAAACTCACTTGTAATAAGCTCTGCTGCAGCCTTAGAATTCAATAATCCCCAGCCAAATATAGCATCTGGTCCTGTTATTAAATTGTCATCATCTGCTGTGTGAATTGCAAGTGCTTTTAATGTAGCTGAACGCATATAGCTAGAGTTCAAATTATTATAGTATTCTTGTAATAATAATAAAGAACCTGTGACATTTGGTGCAGACATAGAGGTGCCTGTATATGTAGCATAAGACGTATTATTTGTACCAGTAATTGGAGAATAAACAGAAGTTCCGTCACCTGTAATGTCTGGTTTAATTCTACCATCATCACTAGGTCCTTGACTGCTGCTGGAATTAATAAAAAGACTTAATAAATCTCCAGAACCATTTGGATTAATTACTGGGTTATTTGCATTAGCTATTACCAAATTATTTTTTGCATTGCTAAAAGTAGTTAACTTATCATAATTAGGTGCTAATCCACCAGTATAAGAGTCATTGCCGCTATTTCCAGCAGATGAAACCATTAAATAATAAGGAGCATTGTACATGATATCATCCCACAATCGTGCGTCAGAATTGTAACAACCCATCATCCATGTAGGGGCATTTTGTTGCCCAGAATTATTAAGAACTGGCACTCCATATGAATGATTTGATAATAATAAACCATTATTCGTTGCTTCATCTAATGCTTCTAAATCATCGTTATCCCAATCAAATGATGTAAGTGTTGCTTTCGGAGCCATTCCTTTTGCTTGAGATATAACTCCCTTGGCTATTATTGTACCCGAAACGTGTGTTGAGTGATTACTCTGATCGTTTGAAGCAGAAGAATCTGGAGTGTTTACTCTAGATTGTGATGATTCTGCCCCATAACCTGTAAACTCCTGATGTGTAACAAGGGTTGGTCCACCATCCCAAGTAGCAACGTGCATATTTTCTCCTTCTAAATTTAAATTTAAAGTGCCTGAAGGTTGCAAAAAATCAGTTCGTGTGGCTTGAGCACTACCTGCATTAGCTGTAGCGATAAAAACAGGTTTGTCATTTATTATTGCTTTTAAACTATAATAAACTCCATTACTTGTAAAAGATCTTTTGACCCTAAGATTGTGTTCTAAATACGTTTTGATTTCTTCTTCAAGTAAAGTATTTTTTTCTTTAAGGTCTTGTTTTAATTGTAATATAGCATCTTTATCATAGGAACTAATTATTATGTCCTTTTCAGTTTTAGTTTGTGAAGAACTAACTATACTGAAAAATATGATTGATAAAAATGTTAATTTTTTAATCATAAGAATTGAATTTTAATCTATTTGATGAAAAAAGGAGCACGCGTGCTCCTTTTTTATAAAACTATATATAATATAATTTACTTATATACCCGGAGTCAATGTTACATCAACAGTAAATGGAGATGTAAATAAAGCTTGAGTTAAAGTATATGTAATAACTTGGTCACAAGGAGAAAATACGCCAGTACCTCCAGTTGCCCACGCATCATTACCATCAAAATCAACACTAAAGTCTTCATTAATAGTAATAGTGCCAGAATATACATAAGCACCGCTAAATCCTGAATTACCAGTAGCCCATGCAACAAAATCAGTACCCCAACCTGTAAAAACTGTCCATTGGTTGGTTGTGCCAGGTACAGGAACTAACTCTACAGAATATGCAGGTGCATCATCATCAAATGCTACAACAGCAGCATTATAATCGGTTGTGTTTAATCCATCAAAAGGACAAGATTTGAATAGGTTTAATTCAAATGTATTGTTAAGACCAACAATTACTCCAGCAGAATCTTCTGCAGTTAATACTAATAATGCTCTTTTTCCTTCGATTAAGGCGTTATCAAAATCACCAGTTACAATAAATTCTGTCACTATATCACCTTCGTTAAACATAGTACTAGAAGTAATTTCGAAATCAATACCTTCTTGTGCAGAAGACGAAGGGTCAACAGATATGTCAAAGGCAATATCTGAATCTGCCAAAGCAGTAGAGCTAACTAATATTTTAATTTCATTATCACCTCCATCTTCAACAAATAATGAGCCAGATGAGCTAGTGAAAGAAATTAGAGCATCTCTATTATTCAAGTAATCTGTATTACCTTGATCTCTATCACAAGAAATAAATAATGTGATAGATAGAGCTATCGTAAATAATTTTATAATTTTTTTCATAATGTTATAATAATATTATAGTGGTGTATAAACTGAAACTCCGTTTTCTCCGTATGCTTCGCAATACCAAGAAATTGTAACAACCCCAGTATTTAAATCTACTGAGTTAACGCCTCCATCTAAAGGAATACAAGCTCCCCATTGATCGCTTTGTCCAGTCCAACCAATTTGACCACAGTTTTCTGTAAATTGTACTACAAAGTCTGAAGTACCATATGCAGAACTATATGGTCCATCAGAATAAAGACCACCAGAGAAATCAAATATTTCATATAAACCAGCTTCTTGGTCGATCACTGAAATCTCTACTTCCATAGTATTAGTACTGTATGAAGGCAAAAAATCGTGATAACCATAGGTTGTAGTTACGCTGTAACTCCCTCCAAGATCAGAAATACATTTTTGAACTATATCAAGGGTAAAAGAATTATTAACCATTACCTCATTAACACCACCACCATTAATACTCAATACTAATTGAGAACCTTCTGAAGTTGTACCTTCAAAGATACCTTGAACTTGAATTTCTCCAAAGTACTCTCCTGCAGGAATAACGATATTTGTAAATGGTAAAGAATAATCTACTCCTTCCACTGCAGTTGAACTTTCATCTATAACAACATTAAATATTCTTTCAGTTGAACTTGTATTTGTTGCTCCGATTTGTATTGTAAATACATCGGCATTTGGCGTAACAAAGTAATTTCCAGTAGAACCAGCCGTAAAATAAGTAACTGGTGTTCCATTATAATTATTTGCATCTACTCCATGATCTTCGTCATCACAAGCTGTGAAAACCAATGAAGCAAAGAGTAGAAATATATATTTTAGATTTTTCATTTTATTATTTTTTTATTAATACTCTGGGTTTTGTTGAAACTCAGGATATACATTTATTTCTCCTTGAGGAATAGGCATTTGGAATAAATGATCACCCGCATTTAAATCTGTAAATCCTGGAGGGTAAGGAGTTCCTGTACCATCAAAAAACTCTCCATTACTGGGGTTACGATTAATACTTTCTCCCCATCTTTTAATATCAAATAACCTATGACTTTCAGCAAAAAACTCTAATCTTCTTTCTTTTTTGATAGCATCTAGTAAAGCAGCTCCAGTTTCATTTCCTGATGAGAATGTTGAGTACCTATTAGCTCTAACCATATCAAGAGCATCTAGAGCAGGACCATCTTGATTTAGCATGGCATGAGCCTCAGCTTTATTTAAATAAACCTCAGCTGCCCTTATAAGTTTTGGATCAACAATACCATTATTTTGACCAGCTTCACCAAACATTTTAGTAATAGCGTTGTATAAATTTCCTTCACTATCAGGTAAAATTTGCGTATAAGCTGCTTTACGGACATCGTCGGATTCGTACATATTGAATAAGTCAAATTCCATAACGTATTCTGGTACTATTGCACCTGCATTAGATTGACTCCATTCTACACCAATATTAACACCATCAAGTACTCTATCTTGATCGATTTTCATAATTACACCATCTTCTGAACCATCTACCCATATTTGTGCAAAATTTGAAATTTCTGATACTGGTGTGTTAACTCTATTGGCAGCATTAATTGCATCTTGATAATCTCCATTATAAAGATAAACTCTAGATAATAATGCATTTACTCCATCTCTATTAAAAGCACCTACGCCATTATCTGCACTAATTAATGTTCTAGAAGTTTCTAGTTCAGAAATAATGAAATCATACGTTTCTTCTACCGTTGGTCTTAACTTTCTAATATTAGGATCTAATTCAACAATTACTGGCATTCCTAACGAAGCAGATGCGCCGGCAGATTGAGTTGGTATTTGAGAATATAATCTAACTAAATCAAAATGTGCTAATGCTCTAGCAGTTCTTGCTTGAGCTAAAATGTTAAGAGCACCAGGAACTCCTTGAATATTATCAATATTGTCAATGATAAGATTTGCTCTGTTAACTACTACGTAAGCAGAAGACATTAAGTCCCACGCTACGTTAGGGTTATACCTCCACTCATGAAAAGCTTGATTACTTCTTCTTCCAGCAGGAGCTATAATTACATTGTCTGTTTGAATATCTGGCCTACTTGTAAAACTTCCACCATAGTAAGCACCATTAAGGAAACCAGAATAAACACCGCGCATTGCAGTTTCAAAATCACCAATAGTTTTATAATAACTATCTGGAGATAATGAATCGTTGGGCAATTGATCTAGGTCATCTTCACAAGACTGTAAAGATGTAAACCCAACAACTAAAATAAATATTTTTATAAAATTTTTCATAATCATCTATATCTAATAATTAAAATTTAATATCTACACCAACTGATAAAGACTGAACTTGTGGGTAGCTATATAAGTTATAGTTACCAAAACCTACACCATTGGCAGTTTCGCCACTACCAATACCAACTTCAGGATCTCCATTAAAGTGCGGAGCCCAAGTCCATAAGTTTTGTCCTTGTACAAATAATCTCACTGAATTTAACCCCATGTTTAAATCTTGAATTGGTAAATTATATGCAACAGTTAGGTTTCTTAATCTTACGAAGTCTCCTTTTTGTAACCAGCGGTCACTAGATTGTTGTGCCTCATTTCCATAGATTGGATTAGGTAATACATTGGTATCTCCTGGGTTTTTCCAATAGTTGAATGCATCTACTCTTTGATTAGAATCTACACTTTGTCCGTCACTTAACATGTTAGATTCCATGAAGTTTTGAATATAGTTACCAACTTTATAATAGAAGTCAGCAGATAAATCAAAGCCTTTATACCTAAAGAATATGTTAGCACCTCCATCAAAATCTGCTATTGGCGATTTACCGCTTAATAGTTGATTTGCATTAGAATCATAAACAGAAGTAATATTATTGTTTGAATCATAAAACAAAGGTTGTCCATTTGCTGGATTAATTCCAGCCCATTTTGGAAGATAGTATGAATAAATCTCTTCTCCAACTCTAAGTATATTATCACCAACAATAATATCCTCATCATTAACTAATTTAGTTACTTCATTATCTACAAATGCAATATTACCACCAATAGTTAATAACATATCTTGGTTTTTAATTACATCAGCTGAAAGTTCTATTTCAAGACCTTTGTTTAACATTTCTCCAATGTTACTGAAAATTGAACCATCTGGCTCACCTCCTAAAGCAGGAAGTGGAGCATTTAGCAGTAAATCAGATGTAGTTCTTTGATAATAATCAACTACACCACGGAATCTCCTGTCCCATCCAGTGAATTCAACCCCTACGTTCCAAATAAAGTTCTTTTCGAACCCTAAATCTGGGTTTCCGTTGTCTGTAGGAATTGCTGTTGATTGACCACCTAAACTACCAAATTCTAATGTGGCCAAAGCACCATAAGAAGCTAAACCATTTCTATTACCAGATGTACCTGCAGAAGCTCTTAATTTTAAATCGTTAATAAATCCGTCTTGGTTAAAAAAGTCTTCTTTACTAATATTCCAACCAGCACTAGTAGACCAAAACCATCCGTATCTATTATTTGCTCCGAACACAGATGAACCATCACGTCTTATAGAACCTGTAACAATATATTTTGAGTCATAATTATAATCTAAGAAACCACCATAAGATACAAGAGTATTTTCAAAAAGATTCGTGCTAGCAGCATCAGGTAAAGCAGCTACAGCTTGTACAGATAAGTCTGGATTAGAAAAACCTCTACTTGTTAAACTGTAATTTGTTGTAGTTCTTTCATTATATTCAAATAATGCTGTTAAATTTAAATTGTGTTTCTCAGCAAAAGTATCGTTGTATTCAAATAAGTTTGTAATAGTATAATCTAAAGAGCTAGATCCGTTATCAGTTTTGATACCTGGATTGTCGGCATCACCAACATAACCATCTAGAATAGAACCTGGCTTAATAAAGTATTCCCTTCTAAATCGTGTATTAGTAGCACCTGCTCTAAAAGTATTAGAGAATTTGTCGCTAAATTTAACTCTAGCGCTAAAACCTCCAACAATAATAGTTCTGTATTCATCCTCTGGGTTGTTTATAAGGGCCTCAGAGATTGAGAAACCAGCTCTTGTTGGATTAAATTGAGGTTGTCCATTTTCATCTAAAACCAATTCATTGTTATCATCTACAATGTATTTGGGTTCATATGGGTTGTAATCATACATTGCCCTAAAAGGGTTTTGAACATTGTTTCGATCTCTTGGTTCGTCACTACTTGTTGTAGTAATACTAATGTTTGCAGACATATCTAACCATTCTTTTGGGCTAAAATCAAGGTTCAATCTTGAATTAAGTCTTTCGAAACCAGCAACATCTTTAATTATACCAGTGTTTCTATCATGTCCAGCACTAAAAAAGTATGACATGTTTTCGCTACCACCAGCAACAGAAAAGTTATTTGATTGAATTTCTGATTGTCTGATTAATGTATCAATCCAATCAGTATCTCTTCCCACTAAACGTTCATAATCTTCATTAGATTGAATAGTTGCACCTGGCAAAGAAGCTGCGTTAGAAACACCTAATGCCGATAATTCTCTTTCGTATTGAATTTTTTGAGCGGCATTCATCATTTTAAAATTATCTTTTATTCTTTGACCAATACCATACCTCGAATTAATTGTTATTTCAGCATCTCTATTTCTTTTTCCAGATTTTGTCTTAATTACTACAACACCATTTGCAGCTCTAGATCCATATTTTGATGCAGTAGCGGCATCTTTTAGTACAGACAAACTTTCGATATCATTCGGGTTGATTGAATTCATGTCTGGAGCAACGATACCATCGATTATATAGAGTGGTGCACTAGAAGCGTTAATAGAACCAACTCCTCTAACACGAACAAAGGCCGTTTGACCTGGTTTACCATTTGCAGCAACAACTTGTACACCTGGAGCAATACCTTGTAACATGTTGTCAATAGATACTGTAGATGATAATTTAGTTAATTCTTCTCCAGTAACCACTGCAACGGCAGAAGTTAACTCTTCTTTTTTCTTTGAACCAAAGGCTACAACTACTACTTCATCAAGTACATTGTCTGACTCCATAATAACGTTGATTGAGCTTGAAGCTCCAACAGTTATCTCTTGATTTGCCATACCAACGAAACTGAACTGGAGAACATCTCCTTCACTCGCTTCTATAGCATAGTTTCCGTCAAAATCAGTTTCAGTACCAGTAGTTGTTCCCATTACAATGACGGTAACACCTGGAAGTGGACCTGTATCGTCAGAAACATTACCTGAAATTGTTTTAGTTTGTGCAAAAGAAACCTGCACAGCAAACGCCAAAAACAGCGTTAAAATTCCATTAAACTTTGTTTTCATTATGTAATTATTTGAATTAATTTCGCTCAAAAATCTTAAAATATACTTAATAAACCAACTTTTTAACATAAAAAGAGTTAATTAAGTTAACGAAAACTTAACATATTTTGATAATTCTCCAATAATCTAACCTTTCATTTTCTTTATAGTCAGTCAGTAAGATGAAATTATTCAAGGTCTTGATTGAGTAGAAATTAGTTAGTCATTTTGAATTTTGTGAAACTGTGTTTAGTTAAATAAAAAAAGCCGTTACAAAAGTAACGGCCTTCAATATTCAAATAATTAATTCTTAGTTAATGTCCCACCACATTTTGGTAGTTAAGTTACCAGGATCTGAGGTTACCAAATCTAAGTTTGCTGAATTCGTTTGTGTTTCAGAAAGAGGATAAGGCAATTTAACAGGAATTGAACTAATTACGCCTTCACTAGTTGGAGTTAATACAGGCTGATCTAATCTTCTCCATTCATTCCATGCTTCGAAACCATTCATATATAGTGCTATCCATTTTTGATTACCAATCGATTCGTCCCAATTAGCAGCATCATAAGAGTTGGCAGCTAAATAAGCTGAAATTGCAGCGCTATCTGTAATACCCCATTGTTCCATTGAAGCTGTTACTGCATTGTTGTATGCAGCTTCAGAATCTCCAGAAATTCCAATATTTCTCTCGTAAATTTCGGCTAACAAGAATTCAACTTCAGCATAAACCAACACATGGAATGGCGTAGTTGCTTCTCTCACAGCATCATTTGGTCGAGATGTAGTTGGTTTTAAAGCGGTGGCATCGTTATCAGATAAACCATAAGGCATACCAACATAATCTCCGCCAGAAGCTAATTTTGCAAACATATCTAATCTAGGATCACCTAAATCTTTTAATTCTTCTACAAGTAATTCTGAAATACAGTAGTCATCACGATTACTAATTTGAGGGCTGTAGTTTCTGTATAAAGGATTTGCTCTAGCATCTACATTAGGATAATTAAAATCTGCATTATCCATGTTACTAGTCATTAACCCACCGCTAATTGCTTTATTAATATATGAACTTGCTATTGTAGAATCTACGTCTAACAATCTCGAAGCATATCTTAACATCAAAGAATTAGCAAACTTTTTCCAAGCTGAAACATTACCTCCAAATAAAACCTCTCCTGAAGAGAAAGAAGCTTTTGAAGTATTTAATCCTGTGGCTGCCGCATCAAGAGTTTCTAGAATACCTATATAAATTTCTTGTTGAGAATCATATTTTGGTAAACTAACATCGCTTAACGCTTCTGAATAAGGAACATCTCCAAAACCGTCGGTTAATACGCCAAATACCTGAGCTTCCATAATATCTATTATGTATTGTTGGTTCGCTTTGATACCTTCATCAATATCTAACGCTGCAACTAAATCACTAGCAGCTTGAAGTTCTTTAAGAACATCTGTATACAAGAATCCCCAAGTACCATTGAAACTAGTTACATCATAGTTATATCTAGAATCTTCTGTATACTCATTTTGAGCCCATTGTTGTACCATTAACAAACCGAAATCTGCATTTAAAGAGGTGCCATTCAAGCGATCATAAAATCTATACTGCGCTGTGGTTAATAATGTACTCGCAGGTACAGATGTTGCTGAATTTGGATCATCATTCATGTCTCCAAAATCGCTACAACTTACTATCATTAGTGCTGATAGTGCTGTGAATATATAAAATTTTACTTTTTTCATTTTATCCATTTTTAAAATTTAGTTGAAATACTAAAACCTAATGATCTCTGTGATGGAACTTGCGCGTTTTCTAAACCTTGAGTGTTTCCAGATCCAGTAACAATTTGTGGATCAATGTATGGAACGTCAGCAGATAGAATCGCTAAGTTTCTACCAAAGAAACTAACATTTAAAGTTTCCAAGAAAGTTTTATCTAAAACTTTTGGTGAGAACGCATAGCTTACTCTTAAATCTCTAAATTTCAAGTAGCTTGCATCATATACATTTGGAGCAGCTTTTCTCCAATGAGTTTGGTAGTATGTTTGAGGATCAACTCTTAAATCATTCACTGATCCATCTTCTCTTACACCTGGTAAAACCATTCCGTTTGCACGAGTATCAGACTCTCCATTGAATCTTACAGTTTCTGGGTGCATACCTGAGTATTTAGACCATTGTAAAGAAGTAGAGTGAATAACACCACCTACTTGGAAATCAAATAAAGCAGCTAAAGTAATGTTCTTGTATGTGAAAGAAGTATTGAATCCACCTACCCAGTCAGCAATAGCAGAACCTAAATACACTCTGTCGTCAGTAAATAAGTACATACCATCATCTCCAACAACTTTGTTTCCATTATCATCTCGGATAAAGTCTTGTCCATACAATGCCATATAAGGTTGGCCTTCTTGAATTCTTAAATCAGCAGCCCAAGTTCCTCCCATATTAATACTTTCTACAACAGAGTTGCCATCTTCATCTTTTAACAACTCAACAACCTCATTGTTTTGGTTTGTTAAATTAAGTCCAACATTCCATTGGAAATTCTCTGTTTGAATTGGCGTACCATTTAATTGGAATTCGAAACCGTAGTTTCTCATAGATCCAGCATTCACAATAGCAGATGAGTAACCTGTTGTTGTAGATGTAGAAACAGGGAAAATTTGATCATCTGTTGTTCTGTCATAATAAGCAGCATCTAGAGATAATCTACCACTAAACAATTTTACGAAGAACCCAAATTCATACTCTGTAGTTAATTCATTTGTTAATATTGGGTTATTTCTAGAGTTAGGAACATCATAAATTGGATTACCATCAAAATTAGGAGTAATTGGATTATATACATCATATAACCTGTATGGACCAGCATCGTTTCCTGCTTGAGCAATACTTGCTCTAATTTTAGCAAAGTTTAAAATGCTGTTTCCTTTTAATGCAGGTAATTCTGTTAAAGCAAAACTCACAGAAGCAGCAGGGTAGAAATAGCTATTATCATTCTCTGGTAATGTAGAAGACCAGTCGTTTCTAGCTGTTAAGTCTAAGAATAACATATCTTTCCAATCAAGAGAAGCTGACGCGAAAATACTATTAATAGATCTGTTAGCCTCATAAGTGTCCGTTGATGGATCTTGAGCAGAATTTGCAATGTTAAAGAATTTATCAATTACTAATCCTCCATTTGCAGTAGTAGTTAATCTTTTTTGAGATTGAATCATAGCGTTACCTCCAACGATTGCTGATAAACCGAAGTCATCACCAAAATCCGTGTTGTAGTTAATTCTACCTTCAAAGTTAGATTCTTGGAATTTTCTTTCTGTTTCTGTATAGTCAGAACCATTTACAGATCCTAAAGGAACTCCTTCTCTAAGTGAAAACTGGTACCAGTCTGTACCTGCTCTACCCGAAATACTTAATTTATCTGTGATTTGATATGATAATGCAATGTTACCATATAATCTATTCTTTAAATCTTCTTGCAAGTAATTGTTTCTTACCCAATAAGGATTGTCAAAATAGTTAGGGTCGAAGTTAACGCCAGTTAAGTTGTCAGATCCATCTTTAGTAATACCTTTAATATTCCAAGTGTACTGAGAACCATCACTTAAGTATTGTTGTTCTTCTAATCTCTTAACATCTAATTGTGTTTGCCACCATTGCGTGAAAGCTTGCATAGGATTTGTATTGTCATATCCTGTAGCATTTCTGTTTTCTGCATCAGTTTGAACATAATTAGCATTAAATTCTGCTTTGAATTTGTCTGTTAAGTTGTAAGAGCTGCTCATGTTGAAAGAATTTCTTCTTAATGCTGCATTAGGAGTAGTACCTGTTTGGTAAAGGTTCGTATAACCCAGTCTGAAAGCACCTTGATCATTACCACCTGAAATAGCAACATTATTCGTTAAAGTTAAGCCAGTATTAAAGAATTCTTCGTAAGAATTTTCTGGAGCAACCCAAGGTCTAACTTCTTTATAATTCGGAGAGTTTGGATCCCAAGAATCCCAGTGTCTAACCATCATGTTAGGATCGTATTTTGGTCCCCAAGAACCATCTTTTGCATAGTTAGGTGCAAAATACTCAACACCATCTTGAAAAAATCTGTTAAAACCTGATGGATGTGAACTGTAAATTGAACCTCCACCATATTCTTGCTGCATAGGGATTAAATTGATAACATCGTCAAAAGTTACCGAAGTTTCAAAAGTAACACCTAAACCTTTTTGAGCTTTACCAGTTTTAGTGGTAATTAAAATAACACCATTCGCACCTCGTGATCCATAGATAGCAGTTGCAGCAGCGCCTTTTAATACAGACATTGTTTCGATATTAGCCGGATCAATATCAGCAGCTCCATCACCATAGTCGTAAGCACCACCACCAAATCCTCTTTGTTGAGAACTTGAAGCATAGTTGGCATTATTAATAGGTACACCATCAACAACAAATAAAGGCTGGTTGTTTCCTAAAAAAGAGTTTGCACCTCTAATTGTAATTCTCGCAGAACCACCAATTGCAGAAGGAGATCCTTGAATTTGTACACCAGCTACTTGACCTTGTAATGCGTTAACAATGTTTACTTCTTTCGCTTGGCTAATTTGTTCGCCTTCAACTTTCTGAACTGCGTAACCAATAGCTTTTTCTTGTTTCGAAATACCTAATGCAGTTACAATAACTTCATCAAGCATATTGTCAGATTCTAGAACAACATTAATCTCGTTGCTTTCACCTACACTAATTTCTTGAGAAGCCATTCCAACAAAACTAAACTGAAGAACATCTCCAGAAGCAGCTTCGATAGAGTACTTTCCATCAAAATCAGTCTCTGTACCATTATTGGTACCTTTAACTACAATACTAACACCTGGTAACGGACCTGTTTCATCAGTCACATTTCCAGTGATAGTTTTTGTTTGCGCAAATGATATTTGCGCAATTAACGCTAGGACAAGCGTTAAAATTCCATTAAACTTTGTTTTCATCATATATATATTTGAATAAATTACGGCCAAAAATCCTAAATTAATGTTAAACAAAAAATTTTTAAGAGTTAAAAATGTTAAAATTATTAACAATTGGTAACTGTGTTAAGAATTTTAAGAATATTTAAATTATTTAACAAAATATTGAATATTATTTAATAATTTGTTTTTAGATTATTTTAACATATTTAAAGTGTTTATCCCGCTATTTTTAAAAGTTTTAAATGTGTAAAATACTTATTTCATTTATATTAAGCTCTTTGATGTATTGAATATATTTTAACATATTAAGATATTTATTAGAAGATATTCTATGGTGTAATATGTTTTAACTTGAATTTAGGCTTCGTAATAAGTTAAATAAATAAATAAATATCAATTAAAAGTTAAATATTGTAAGTTTTAATTTGAGAATACGTCAGCATTTTGCTTTTTTAGATGAATAATTTGGAATATTTAGTTATAAGTGTTTAATGTAAAGGTCATAATTAATTTTGGTTTCAATGTTCAGATTTGATTTTGCCTCAATTTTTAAAGGAATAGAATATTTAGTAATTTTTTATGGAAGTTTTTTAGCTTGATTTTAGCATTAGAAAGTATTATAGGAGTATTAAAATGATAACCAATAGAGTTATTCGTTTTTATGGTATCAAATTATTGCTTTAAGCAGAAGTATTTATTCTCAAAGTTTGATAGAAGAAATTAATAAATTAAGGAAGTAATAATGCGGAATTATGAATGGTTTATTCACAATGCTACCTCATACTTCGCAATAATAATCTTATTGTAGCTTTAATTTTTATTCTGTTATTTCTATTGTTTTTATCTTAGGTCTCTGAATTTGCAGCTCTAAATGAGTACATTAAAATTTTATTATTAGAATTAATCTCCTTTAATCTTCAGCTTAATATCCAATTTTTTTGTGCATTGTATCATGATATTAGATCAAAATTACTTTAAAATTTTTCCATCTAGATTTCAATCCTATAATATGTCCTGTGAAATGTATATTTGTTTTTCTAACCTGCCTTCTCATTTTGACAATGAAAATTATTATGTGGAGTTTTTAATGAGAATTATCTCTATTGGTATATGTCTTTTAGAGTAGTAAATTGACTCTCATAACAACTGTTGTGGTCTGCCTTTTTCGTTAGGATTGAGCCCGTAGTATATTGAACAGAAGCTATTATCTTTTTAGTAGTCTAAAAGAATTGCGTTAGTTTAATATGGAATTTTGTGTTTTGAATGTTAAATGGTGTCGATTCTTCTTTCCCTAAAGCGTAGCTCATATCTATAATGCCTGAATTTAATTGGTATTTATAACCAATTCCAAAACTATAAAGATTGTTTTTTATACTTTCTATCGTGTTTTCAATTCTTCCAACATCTGTTATTGAATATAAGAATGATGTGAAATTTAGTTGGTAACGATATTCTAGATTGAATATAATGTATGAAGAGCAGAAAATACTTTCTTCGTTAAAACCTCTTATAGTGTTTGTTCCGCCAACTCTAAATAATTCATTAGTGTAAAGCTCATCAGATAATAGTAGGCCGCTTTGATTTTGTATGAATATAAAATTTCTAGGGTTTAGCTTCCAATTGTAATAGCCTTTAAAATTGTATCGCTGCTGATTTAATTTTACATTATTGTCTGTATTTGTTTTGTTGCCAAAGAGGCCTTGGGCTTGAATAAATGTTTTGTAGTTAATTATTTGATTTTCGGAAAATTGTCTAAAGCTATATTCGCTACCAAATAGTTTGGATTTAAAATTGATAATTTCAAGAGAGGTGCTGTAGTTTTCTAAATCATTAGAGCTTTCGCTAAAATAGGTTGCGGCTAATGTGTGGGAAGGGTTGATATTGTATTTTAATCGGATTTGGGTTTTTATGTTTAAGAATGTTGAATCTTGCTTGTAAAGATTAAAATTCACTTCTGGTGTAATTGGTGAACTGAATAGAAATGGTAAGGATAAGAAGGTATCAAATTGCTTTCTGTCATCAGCATTGCTTTTCCATTGAATATTTAATTGCTCTCCTTTATTGATAGCATTGTTGAGTTGTAGGTCTAGATATCCGTCAAATTCAAGTTTGTCTGTATTGCTTGAAGAAAACCCTATAATTCCATCAAATTGATTTGCCTTTTGTTTTTTAAGGTACAGATAAACAATTGTCGAATCTTTAGTAAAGAGTATTTCAGGCTCTTTGCTTTCGGTTGCGTAGTTTAGAGAGTTTAAGGCTTTTGAAGCATTATTTATTTGATCCTTTGAAAAAGTTTGTCCAACTTTTAGATTGGCATAGTGTTTTAGGAATGATCTTGGGAAATTTTTATATCCTCCTATAATTATTTTGTCAACCCTTCTTTCTTTTGAGGTTCTAATAGCTAATTCGGCTAATAAAGTATTTTTAGAAATTGAAATATTCTCAAGTTTTACTGTTGTAAAGGGTTGGCCTTGAGCTTCGAAAGAATTGCTAATTTCTTGAAGTGTTTCTTCAAGTTTATCGAATGGTAGCGTAATGTGATTCTTTTCAATTGATTTGTTAATGTACGGTTTAAGTGATTCGTCTATCAGAATCTTAGCACTGTCAATTTTAGCTCCAAGAGAAAAGTAGCTTAAATATTTATTTTGATTTAAGATTGTTATAGAGTCGTGGGTAGATTGTATAAAGCCAATTTGCTTTAATTGGCTGTTTATGTTTTTAGAGTAGTCTTCAATTTCTTTTTTAGAATTGAATTTTTGAGTAGGTTTTAAGGAGCTTAAAACAATTTGTTCTAAACTGTCTATACTAGCTAATTTCAACTCAAATTCTTGACAAAAAAGTTGAGGGATGGCACAGAAAAAAAATAGTGTATATATATAAGGTGTAATTGAGGCTTTCAATTCTTTCTGCAATATGAATTAAAATTTCGTGTGAATATACCTTTTTGAACTTACATAATAGGCTTAATAAAAAATTAATTACCAGCTATTTGATTAATTCATTTTTAATCGTACATTTGCACACGCTAAAAAAAGCGGTTTATTAATTTTAAAAACGTAAACAATAATTAAATAGTATGCCAACTATACAACAATTAGTACGCAAAGGAAGAACCAGTATAACTAAGAAGAGTAAATCGGCTGCTTTGGATTCATGTCCTCAAAGAAGAGGGGTATGTACGCGTGTTTACACCACTACACCTAAAAAACCTAACTCGGCAATGAGAAAGGTTGCAAGGGTTCGTTTAACAAATGGTAACGAGGTGAACGCATATATCCCAGGAGAGGGTCATAACTTACAAGAGCACTCGATAGTATTAGTTAGAGGTGGAAGGGTTAAAGATTTACCAGGTGTTAGATACCACATTGTACGTGGTGCGTTAGATACTGCCGGAGTAGAAGGTAGAACGCAACGTAGATCTAAATATGGTGCTAAAAAACCTAAGTAATTAACAACTTAATGTAAAGACATGAGAAAAAGAAGAGCGAAAAAAAGAATTCTTTTACCAGATCCAAAATTTAACGATCAGTTAGTAACACGTTTTGTGAATAACTTAATGTGGGATGGTAAAAAATCAGTGGCTTTTAAAGTGTTTTACGATGCATTAGACATTGTAGAGCAAAGAAAACAAGACGAAGAAAAAACTGCTTTAGAAATTTGGAAAGACGCATTAACTAATGTTATGCCGCATGTAGAGGTTCGTAGCCG
This sequence comes from Urechidicola sp. KH5, assembly GCF_054661455.1. Taxonomy (NCBI): domain Bacteria; kingdom Pseudomonadati; phylum Bacteroidota; class Flavobacteriia; order Flavobacteriales; family Flavobacteriaceae; genus Urechidicola; species Urechidicola sp. KH5. The sequence goes on along the minus strand of NZ_BAAFSW010000001.1, from coordinate 319,638 downwards.
TAGAGTAGGTGGAGCAACATTCCAGATTCCAATGCAAATTCGTCCAGACCGTAAAATTTCAATGGCAATTAAATGGTTAATTAGTTACTCTAGAAAGCGTAATGAAAAAACGATGGCTCAGAAATTAGCGGCAGAAATTATTGCAGCTGCAAAAGAAGAAGGTGCTGCAGTTAAGAAAAGAGTAGACGTACATAAAATGGCTGAGGCTAATAAAGCATTCTCTCACTTTAGATTTTAATAAGAAATGGCAAGAGATTTAAAATTTACAAGAAACATTGGTATTGCTGCGCACATTGATGCAGGTAAAACTACTACTACAGAACGTATTTTATATTATACGGGAGTTTCACATAAAATTGGAGAGGTGCACGATGGTGCTGCTACTATGGACTGGATGGAGCAAGAGCAAGAAAGAGGTATTACAATTACTTCTGCTGCTACAACTTGTGAATGGCAGTTTCCAATTGAGAATGGTCAGCCAACTCCAGATACTAAAGGATATCACTTTAACATTATTGATACTCCGGGTCACGTTGACTTTACAGTAGAGGTAAACAGATCTTTACGTGTATTAGACGGTTTAGTATTCTTATTTAGTGCAGTTGATGGTGTTGAGCCTCAATCTGAGACTAACTGGAGATTAGCAGATAACTATAAAGTTCCTAGAATTGGTTTCGTTAACAAAATGGATCGTCAAGGATCTAACTTTTTAGCTGTTTGTCAGCAAGTAAAAGATATGTTGAAGTCTAACGCAGTGCCAATTGTATTGAACATTGGTGATGAGGCAGACTTTAAAGGTATTGTTGATTTAGTGAAGAACAGAGCTATTGTGTGGCATGATAACACACAAGGGGCAACGTTTGATGTAATCGACATTCCAGAAGATATGAAAGAAGAGGCTGCTAAGTATAGAGCCTTATTAATTGAAGAGGTTGCTAGTTACGACGAGAACTTATTAGAGAAATTCATGGAAGATGAAGACTCTATTACAGAAGAAGAAGTGCACAATGCATTAAGAGCTGCTGTAATGGATATGGCTATCATCCCAATGATTTGTGGTTCTGCATTTAAAAACAAAGGAGTTCAGTTCTTGTTAGATGCAGTATGTCGTTACTTACCTTCTCCAACAGATAAAGAAGGTATTACAGGTGTGAATCCTAACACTGATCAAGAAGAGTTGCGTAAGCCAGATGTAAAGGAGCCTTTTGCTGCTTTAGCATTTAAGATTGCTACAGATCCTTTCGTAGGTCGTTTAGCATTCTTTAGAGCTTATTCTGGTAGATTAGATGCAGGTTCTTATATTTTGAACAATCGTTCAGGTAAAAAAGAACGTATTTCTCGTATCTACCAAATGCACTCAAACAAGCAAAATGCTATTGACTATATTGAAGCTGGTGATATTGGTGCAGCTGTAGGATTTAAGGATATTAAAACAGGAGATACAATGTCGGCAATGGATGCTCCAATTGTATTAGAGTCTATGGACTTCCCTGATCCAGTAATCGGTATTGCCGTTGAGCCAAAAACAAAAGCAGATGTAGATAAATTAGGATTAGCTTTGGCTAAGTTAGCAGAAGAAGATCCAACATTCCAGGTTAAAACTGATGAGGCTTCAGGTCAAACAGTAATTTCTGGTATGGGTGAGTTACACTTAGATATTATTGTAGATCGTTTAAAGCGAGAGTTTAAAGTTGAAGTAAGTGTAGGTGAACCTCAAGTAGAGTACAAAGAAGCATTAACTAGAACAGCAGAGCACAGAGAAACTTATAAGAAGCAATCTGGTGGACGTGGTAAGTTTGGTGATATTGTATTTGAAATGGGGCCTGCTGATGAAGACTTTAAAGGACCAGGATTACAATTTGTTGATGAGATTAAAGGTGGTCGTATTCCAAAGGAATTTATTCCTGCAGTAGAAAAAGGATTCAAAGAGGCTATGAAGAATGGTCCTTTAGCTGGATTCGAAATGGATACTATGAAGATTACTTTAAAGGATGGATCTTTCCACCCTGTAGATTCTGATGCACTTTCATTTGAATTGGCTGCAAAATTAGGGTACAAAGCTGCTGCAAAAGCTGCTGGTGCTGTAATTCTTGAGCCTATCATGAAAATGGATGTTGTTACTCCAGAAGAAAACATGGGTGATATCGTTGGTGACTTGAACCGTCGTAGAGGTCAGGTTAACTCAATGGATGATAGAGCAGGAGCAAAAGTTGTAAAGGCAGATGTGCCATTATCAGAAATGTTTGGATATGTTACTACATTAAGAACATTATCATCTGGTAGAGCAACTTCTACTATGGAGTTCTCACACTACGCTCAAACGCCATCGAACATTTCTGAAGAAGTAATTGAAAAGGCAAAAGGTTAATCTCTAAATTATAACACGATGAGTCAAAAAATTAGAATAAAATTAAAGTCTTACGATTACAATTTAGTAGATAAATCTGCTGAGAAAATCGTAAAAACTGTAAAGAGTACTGGTGCTGTAGTTAACGGTCCAATTCCTTTACCAACTCATAAAAAGATTTTTACAGTACTACGTTCACCACACGTAAATAAAAAATCTAGAGAACAATTCCAATTAAGTTCTTACAAAAGATTATTAGACATCTATAGCTCTTCATCTAAGACTATTGATGCTTTAATGAAGTTAGAACTTCCTAGTGGAGTTGAGGTTGAGATTAAAGTGTAATTGAAACCTTTCGGTAGCAATGCCGAAATACATGTCCGGAGCGATTGACGAAGGAAAAACGGAAAAAAATACGACAGGGTTGAAGTATTTTTGACCCTGTTTTTTTAAATAGAAATAAAGTAAATAATTAAATTAAATTAAAATGTCTGGGTTAATAGGAAGAAAAATCGGAATGACCAGCTTATTTGACGAGAATGGAAAGAATATTCCATGTACTGTTATTGAAGCAGGTCCGTGCGTTGTTACCCAAGTCAGAACCGAAGAGGTAGACGGATACAATGCGTTACAACTTGGTTTCGATGACAAAAAGGCAAAAAGCTCTAATAAAGCTTTAGATGGTCACTTTAAAAAAGCAGGTACCGTAGCCAAGAAAAAAGTCGTTGAATTCCAAGGGTTTGAAGAAGAGTACAAATTAGGAGATTCAATTACGGTTGAGCACTTTGAAGAAGGTGAGTTTGTAGATGTTTCTGCAACTTCTAAAGGAAAAGGTTTCCAAGGTGTTGTTAAACGTCATGGTTTTGGTGGTGTAGGTCAAGCTACTCACGGTCAACATAACCGTTTAAGAGCTCCTGGTTCTATTGGTGCTGCATCATACCCTGCAAGAGTATTCAAAGGAATGCGTATGGCAGGACGTATGGGAGGTGATAAAGTGAAAGTTCAAAATTTAAGAGTTTTAAAAGTAGTTGCAGATAAAAACCTACTTGTTGTAAAAGGATGTGTTCCTGGTCACAAAAACGCTTATGTAATCGTTCAGAAATAATGAAAGTATCAGTTTTAGACATTAACGGAAAAGATACAGGAAGGAAAGTAGAGCTTTCTGATGATGTATTTGCAGTAGAGGTGAACGATCACGCTGTTTATTTAGATGTTAAGCAACACTTGGCTAACAAAAGACAAGGTACGCACAAATCTAAAGAAAGAGGTGAAATTACTGGTTCTACTAGAAAGATTAAGAAGCAAAAAGGTACTGGTACTGCTCGTGCAGGTAGTATTAAATCTCCTGTTTTTAGAGGAGGTGGTAGAATCTTTGGTCCAAGACCAAGAAACTACAGCTTCAAATTGAACAAGAATTTGAAAAGATTAGCACGTAAGTCAGCTTTAAGTATTCAAGCAAAAGACAATAATATTATTGTTGTAGAAGACTTTAATTTTGATGCTCCAAAGACTAAGAGTTTTATCTCTGTATTGCAAGGTCTTGGTATTGAGGGTAAAAAGTCTTTGTTTGTGTTGGGTGATTCAAATAATAACGTATATTTGTCATCACGAAATTTAAAGCGTTCTAAAACCGTAACTAACTCAGGTTTAAATACTTACGAGGTTTTAAATGCAAATAAAATTGTCCTTTTAGAGGGTTCTTTAGAAGGAATTAATCAAATTTAAGCTAAATAGGTAAGAAAATGAGTGTATTAATTAAACCTATTATTACGGAAAAAATGACAAATGATAGCGAGTTGAACAACCGTTATGGATTTGTTGTAGAGAAGAGTGCTAACAAAGTTGAGATTAAAAATGCTGTAGAAGCAACTTATGGTGTATCTGTAAATGCAGTAAGAACGATGAACTACCCAGTTAAACGTTCTACTAAATACACTAAGAGTGGAATTGTACAAGCTAAAAAGAGTGCTTATAAAAAGGCAATCGTTCAGTTAGCAGAAGGAGATAATATAGATTTTTATAGCAACATTTAATAAATAAAAAATGTCAGTTAGAAAACTTAAACCAATAACACCAGGTCAGCGTTTTAGAGTTGTGAATGGGTTCGACACCATCACTACTGATAAGCCGGAAAAGTCATTATTGGCACCGAAAAAAAGGTCTGGAGGTCGAAACAATAAAGGTAAAATGACTATGCGCTACATTGGTGGTGGTCATAAAAAACAATACCGTATTATTGATTTTAAAAGAAACAAAGCAGGAGTTCCTGCAACTGTAAAATCAATTGAGTATGATCCAAACCGTACTGCGTTTATCGCTTTATTAGTGTATGCAGATGGTGAGAAAAGATATATCATTGCTCAAAACGGATTAAAAGTAGGACAAGAAGTAATTTCTGGTGACACTGTAGCTCCTGAAGTAGGAAATGCAATGCCATTAGGAAATATGCCATTAGGTACTACGATTTCTTGTATCGAATTACGTCCTGGACAAGGTGCTGTAATGGCGCGTAGTGCAGGTTCTTTTGCTCAATTAATGGCAAAAGATGGTAAGTATGCTACAGTTAAGTTACCATCAGGTGAAACAAGATTAATCTTGTTAACATGTATGGCAACAATTGGGGTTGTGTCTAACTCAGATCATCAGTTATTAGTATCAGGTAAAGCTGGTAGAACAAGATGGTTAGGTAGAAGACCTAGAACGAGACCAGTAGTGATGAACCCGGTTGATCATCCAATGGGTGGTGGTGAAGGTAAGTCGTCTGGAGGACACCCAAGATCTAAGAATGGTATCCCAGCTAAAGGATATAAGACTAGATCTAAGACCAAAGCAAGTAATAAGTATATCGTAGAACGTAGAAAAAAATAATAAGACATGGCACGTTCATTAAAAAAAGGACCTTACGTTTTCCATAAATTGGAAAAGAAAGTACAAGCGAATATTGATTCTAATAAAAAATCAGTTATCAAGACTTGGTCTAGAGCATCTATGATTGTACCAGATTTCGTTGGACAAACAATTGCAGTGCACAACGGTCGTCAGTTTGTACCAGTATATATTACTGAGAACATGGTAGGGCATAAGTTAGGAGAGTTTTCACCAACACGTTCTTATAGAGGACATGGTGCTGACAAGAAAAATAAAGGTAAAAAATAGTAGGTAATCATGGGAGTTCGTAAAAAATTAAGAGCACAACAGATCAAAGAAGAGAAAAAGCAAGTTGCTTTTGCTAAGCTTACAGGTTGTCCTACATCACCAAGAAAAATGCGCCTAGTTGCAGACTTAATTAGAGGAGTTGAAGTTGAAAAAGCACTTCAAATCTTAAAGTTCAATGCTAAAGAAGCATCAATTAACTTAGAGAAGTTATTGTTGTCTGCAATTGCTAACTGGCAAGCAAAGAACGAAGATTCAAGTATTGAGGATGCAGGGTTATACGTTAAAGAAATTTTCGTAGACAGCGCAGGTATGTTAAAAAGATTAAGACCAGCACCACAAGGTCGCGCGCATAGAATTAGAAAACGTTCTAATCACGTGACATTAGTGTTAGGTAATAAAATTGTTGAAAGCAAATAATTCAAAATAGACATGGGACAAAAGACAAATCCAATAGGGAATCGTTTAGGTATTATCAGAGGATGGGAATCTAACTGGTATGGAGGAAATGACTATGGCGATAAAATTGCTGAAGATGATAAAATAAGAAAGTACGTACGTGCTAGATTATTTAAAGCAAGTGTATCAAGAATTATTATTGAGCGTACACTTAAACTTGTAACCGTTACTATCACTACGGCTCGTCCTGGTATCATCATTGGTAAAGGAGGTCAAGAGGTAGACAAGTTAAAGGAAGAGCTTAAGAAAATTACTGGTAAAGAAGTTCAAATTAACATTTTTGAAATTAAAAGACCAGAACTTGATGCAACATTAGTAGCGGCAAGTATTGCACGCCAGATTGAGGGACGTATCTCTTACAAACGTGCAATTAAAATGGCTATTGCTGCAGCTACTAGAATGAATGCTGAAGGTATTAAAGTTCAAATTAGTGGTCGTTTAAACGGAGCTGAAATGGCACGTTCAGAGCACTTTAAAGAAGGTAGAATCCCTCTTTCAACTTTCAGAGCTGATATTGATTACGCATTTGCCGAAGCTGATACTACTTATGGTAAGTTAGGTATTAAGGTTTGGATCATGAAAGGTGAGGTGTATGGTAAAAGAGAGCTTTCTCCATTAGTTGGTTTGTCAAAGAAGCAAGGAGGAAAAGGTGGAAAAAGACAACCTCGTAGAAGAAAATAATTTTATTCAATTTAGAAGACAATGTTACAGCCAAAGAGAGTAAAATATCGTAAAGTACAGAAAGCAAAAGGAAATATGAAAGGGAATGCCGGTAGAGGTACTCAACTTTCAAATGGAATGTTTGGTCTTAAAGCATTAGATCAAGATTTGCTTACATCTCGTCAAATCGAAGCGGCACGTATCGCGGCAACGCGTTACATGAAAAGAGAAGGACAATTGTGGATTAAAATTTTCCCAGACAAGCCAATTACCAAAAAACCATTAGAAGTACGTATGGGTAAAGGTAAAGGTGCTCCTGAGTATTTTGTTGCAGTTGTTAAACCAGGTAGAATTATGTTTGAAGTTGGTGGTGTACCAATGGATGTTGCAAAAGAAGCATTGCGCTTAGCTGCGCAAAAACTACCAGTTAGAACAAAGTTTGTAATCGCTAGAGATTTTGATAACGCATAATCATTAAGAGTAATGAAACAGTCAGAAATTAAAGAATTATCAACTGAAGATTTGCAAGAACAACTTGTACAGTTGAAAAAGAATTATACTGATCTAAAAATGGCACATGCTATAACTCCGTTAGAGCAACCATTACAGTTAAGAGCCCTGAGAAGAACTGTTGCTAGAATTGCTACAGAATTAACTAATAGAGAAGTACAATAGCATTTAAAGATGGAAAAAAGAAATCTTAGAAAAGAAAGAATAGGGGTAGTTTCTAGCAATAAAATGGACAAGTCTATTGTTGTTTCAGAAGTAAAGAAAGTAAAGCACCCTATGTACGGTAAATTCGTATTGAAAACAAAAAAATACGTTGCACACGATGAGACAAACGATTGTAACATTGGTGATACCGTTAGAATTATGGAAACACGCCCTTTGAGTAAATCAAAGCGTTGGAGATTAGTAGAAATCCTAGAAAGAGCTAAATAATTTATTATGTTACAGACAGAATCAAGATTAAAAGTAGCTGACAATACTGGAGCGAAAGAAGTTTTAGTAATTCGTGTTTTAGGAGGAACTAAAAAACGTTATGCTTCTATTGGAGACAAAATTGTTGTTACAGTAAAGCAATCAACTCCAAACGGGAACGTGAAAAAAGGTCAGGTGGCTAAAGCAGTAGTAGTACGAACTAAGAAAGAAGTTAGAAGAAAAGACGGTTCTTATATCCGTTTTGACGACAATGCTTGTGTATTGTTAGACAGTAATTCTGGTGAAATGAAAGGTACTCGTGTGTTTGGTCCAGTTGCAAGAGAGCTTCGTGAGAAACAATTCATGAAAATTGTATCATTAGCACCTGAAGTGCTTTAATAAACTGTAAGAAAACATGGCAAAGTTAAAGATTAAAACAGGTGATACAGTAAGAGTTCTTGCTGGAGATCATAGAGGTGAAGAAGGAAAAGTATTACGTGTTTTTCCTGAGAAAAATAGAGCAATTGTAGAAGGCATTAATATGGTTTCTAAACATGCTAAACCAAGTGCGGCTAACCCACAAGGTGGTATTGTAAAGAAAGAAGCTTCTATTCATATTTCTAACTTAGGTCTATTAGAAAACGGAGCACCAGTGCGTGTAGGTTATGCTGTAGAAGGAGATAAGAAAGTAAGAGTTTCTAAAAAAACCAATAAAGCAATTTAGTGATGGCATATATTCCAAGACTTAAGCAAGAATATAAAGATAGAGTAGTAGCTGCTCTAACAGAAGAGTTTGGTTACAGCAATGTAATGCAAGTACCTAAATTACAAAAAATTGTAATTTCTAAAGGTGTTGGTGCTGCTGTAGCTGATAAGAAGTTAATTGATCATGCAGTAGAAGAGCTAACCAAAATTTCTGGGCAAAAAGCTGTTGCTACTAAATCTAAAAAAGACGTTGCAACCTTTAAATTAAGAAAAGGTATGCCAATTGGTGCTAAGGTAACCTTAAGAGGTGAAAAAATGTACGAATTTTTAGATAGGTTAATCACTGCTTCGTTACCACGTGTAAGAGATTTTGACGGAATCAAAGCAACAGGTTTTGATGGTAGAGGTAACTACAATTTAGGTATTACTGAACAAATTATTTATCCTGAAATCGATATTGATAAAGTGAATAAAATTGGAGGTATGGATATTACTTTTGTAACATCTGCAAATACTGACAAAGAAGCTAAATCATTATTACACGAATTAGGTTTACCATTTAAAAAAAATTAAGAGATGGCTAAAGAATCAATGAAAGCCCGTGAGGTAAAACGAGCAAAAATGGTTGCAAAATATGCTGAGAAAAGAAAAGCTTTAAAAGAAGCTGGAGATTACGAAGCATTGCAAAAATTACCAAAAAACGCATCTCCTGTAAGAATGCATAACCGTTGCAAGTTAACAGGTCGTCCAAAAGGATACATGCGTCAGTTTGGAATTTCTCGTGTTACATTCCGTAAAATGGCTAACCAAGGATTAATTCCTGGTGTAAAAAAAGCAAGCTGGTAAAAAAGTTTAATTGGTTAAAGGTTTAGTAAAAACTAAAAACCCTAACCGCAAATTAATTTATATGTATACAGATCCAATAGCAGATTATCTAACAAGAATTAGAAATGCTGTAAAAGCAGGACACAGAGTAGTTGAGATCCCTGCATCAAACCTTAAAAAAGAGATTACTAAAATCTTATTTGACCAAGGATACATTTTAAGCTATAAATTTGAAGACAATAGTGTACAAGGCACTATTAAAATAGCTTTAAAATACGACCGTCAAACTAAAGAGTCTGTAATCAGAAAAATCGAAAGAGTAAGTAAACCAGGTTTACGTAAATACGCTAGTGCTTCAGATATGCCTAGAGTATTAAACGGATTAGGTATTGCAATTGTTTCTACATCACACGGTGTAATAACAAACAAACAAGCAGTACGTGAAAACGTTGGTGGTGAAGTTTTATGTTACGTTTATTAAAAAGTAGAAGAAAATGTCAAGAATAGGAAATAGCCCAATAGCAATAGCTGAAGGAGTTACTGTTGACGTAAACAACAACGTAATCACAGTAAAAGGAAAACTTGGAGAATTATCTCAAGAATTTGATGGTGTTTCGATTAAAGTAGAAGAAGGTAGCGTTGTTGTAGAGCGTGCTTCTGAAAGTAGAGACGATCGCGCAAAGCACGGTCTTTACAGAGCTTTAATTAACAACATGGTTTTAGGTGTATCTAAAGGATGGACTAAAGAATTAGAATTAGTTGGAGTAGGATATAGAGCATCTAACCAAGGACAAAAATTGGATTTAGCTTTAGGTTTCTCGCACAATATCGTAATGAATATTGCGCCAGAAGTAAAGGTTGAAACAGTTTCAGAAAAAGGTAAAAACCCAATCGTTAAATTAACTTCTCATGACAAACAATTAGTTGGTCAGGTAGCAGCAAAGATTCGTTCTTTCCGTAAGCCAGAGCCTTACAAAGGAAAAGGAGTTAAATTCGTAGGTGAAGTATTAAGAAGAAAAGCAGGTAAAACTGCATAATTTATAAGAGTTATGGCATTATCAAAGCTAGCAAGAAGACAAAGAATTAAGTATAGAATCAGAAAAGTTATTTCTGGTACTGCATCTAAACCTAGATTATCAGTATTTAGATCTAATAAAGAAATTTATGCTCAATTAATAGATGACGTAGCAGGTAAAACCTTAGCTTCTGCTTCATCAAGAGATAAAGCAATTGCATCTGGACCAAAATCTGATGTTGCTGCCGCAGTAGGTAAAGCAATCGCAGAAGCTGCTTCTAAAGCAGGTGTTGAAACAGTTGCGTTTGACAGAAACGGTTATTTGTATCACGGTAGAGTTAAAACTCTAGCAGAAGCTGCAAGAGAAGCAGGTTTAAAATTTTAAGAAATTATGTATCAATCATATAAAAACGTAGAAATCGTTAAACCAAGTGGTTTAGAACTACAAGATCATTTAGTAGGTGTTCAACGTGTTACCAAAGTAACTAAAGGTGGTAGAGCGTTCGGATTTTCTGCAATCGTAGTTGTAGGTGATGGTAACGGTGTAGTAGGTCATGGTTTAGGTAAATCTAAAGACGTTGCAACTGCAATTGCAAAAGCAATTGAAGATGCAAAGAAAAACTTAGTGCGTATTCCTATTATCAACCACACATTACCACACGAGCAAAAAGGTAAATTTGGTGGTGCAAGAGTATTCTTAAAGCCTGCAACACACGGTACCGGGGTAATTGCCGGTGGTGCTGTACGTGCGGTATTAGAATCAGTAGGTGTACATGACGTATTATCAAAATCTCAAGGTTCATCAAACCCTCACAATGTTGTGAAGGCTACTTTTGATGCTTTATTAAGATTACGTAGTGCTGCTACTATTGCAAAACAAAGAGGAATTTCTTTAGAAAAAGTATTTAAAGGATAAAATCAATTGTACGATGGCAAAAATTAGAGTAACACAAGTTAAGAGTAAGATAAGACGTCCTCAAAACCAAAAGAGAACGTTAGAAGCATTAGGCTTACGTAAGATTGATCAGGTAGTAGAGCATGAAGCTACTCCTACAATCCTTGGAATGGTAAATAAAGTTAAACACTTAATTTCTGTAGAAGAAATTAAATAAGATATATTGTAGTTATGGCATTAAATAACTTAAAACCAGCAGCTGGCTCAGTAAAAGGAGCAGCAAAAAGAGTTGGTAGAGGACAAGGTTCTGGTAAAGGCGGAACAGCTACAAGAGGTCATAAAGGTGCAAAATCTCGTTCAGGATACTCTCGTAAGATTGGATTCGAAGGAGGGCAAATGCCTTTGCAAAGACGTGTGCCTAAATTTGGTTTTACTAACATCAACCGTAAAGAGTATACAGGTATCAACTTAGATACTTTACAAGCTTATGTTGATGCAGGTAGAATTAAAGACACTGTAGATATGACAGTTTTGGTTGAAAACCGTTTAGCTCGCACAAATGACTTAGTGAAGATTTTAGGAAGAGGAGAGTTAAAAGCAAAATTAAACATTACAGCGCATAAATTTACAGCAACTGCTCAAGCAGCAATCGAGGCAGTTGGCGGTTCAGTAACAACTTTATAATAACGAAATTATAAATGAAGAATTTTATACAAACCATTAAGAACATTTGGGCAATTGACGAATTAAAGAACAAAATTCTGATCACCTTAAGTTTTATGGTTATTTACCGTTTTGCTGCGCAAGTAACATTACCAGGTTTAGATGCTGCTGTTATTGCAGAAGCAATGGAAAACAATTCTAACACTGGTGGTTTAATTGACATGATTAATATGTTTACTGGAGGTGGGTTTACTCGCGCTTCAGTTATGGCTTTAGGTGTAATGCCATATATTTCTGCATCTATTGTAGTACAGTTGATGGGAATCGCGATTCCTTATTTACAAAAACTACAAAAAGATGGAGAAAGTGGTAGAAAGAAAATTACACAAATTACACGTTGGTTAACAATTGGTATTACCTTGGTTCAAGGTCCTGCTTATATTGCTAACCTAGGTGGTGTTGGTATTCCAGATGCAGCCTTTTTAATTGGAAAAGGTGGATTGTTCTGGTTTACTTCATTAATCTTATTAACAACAGGGTCTATCTTTGCCATGTGGTTAGGAGAGAAAATTACTGATAAAGGTATTGGTAATGGTATTTCTCTTTTAATTATGATTGGTATTATTGCTAGTTTCCCAAGTGCGTTTGCACAAGAAGTATTATCAAAAGTAAGTAGCGAAGCCTCTGGAGGAACTGCAGGTGCTGGTGGTATTATGATGGTGTTAATTGAGGTTATTGTATGGTTTGTAGTTATTATGGCTTGTGTTTATTTAGTTACTGCAATTAGAAAAGTACCTATTCAATACGCAAGAAAAACTGTAGCAGGTACTGTTCGTGACGTGGCTGGAGCACGTCAATATATTCCGTTAAAGTTAAATTCAGCGGGTGTAATGCCAATCATCTTTGCTCAGGCAATTATGTTTGTTCCAGGTGCTTTACAACAAGCTAACTTTAGCCCTGATTGGTTAAAAACAGGTGCAGGTTATTTTAGTGATTTTAATGGCTTAGGATACAATTTATTGTTTGCCTTTTTAATCATCATCTTTAGTTATTTCTATACAGCAATTACTGTTAAGACGAATGAGATGGCTGCTACATTAAAAAGAAGTAACGGATTTATTCCAGGAATTAGACCAGGAAACGAAACAGATAATTATTTAGATAAGATTTTATCTTTAATTACGTTCCCAGGATCAATCTTCTTGGCGTTGCTTGCAGTATTACCTGCCTTTGTAGTAAAGTTTGGTGTGCAACAAAGTTGGGCAATATTTTATGGTGGAACATCATTGTTGATTATGGTAGGAGTTGCTATAGATACTATTCAACAAATTAATGCACATTTATTAAACCGTCAATACGATGGCTTAATGAAAACAGGAACAAAAAGAAAATCAGGACTATAATGGCAAAACAAGCAGCAATAGAACAAGATGGTACAATTACAGAAGCATTGTCTAACGCAATGTTTAGAGTTGAACTAGAAAACGGTCATATTGTAACAGCACATATCTCAGGTAAAATGCGTATGCATTACATAAAATTATTACCAGGTGATAAGGTAAAACTTGAGATGAGTCCGTATGATTTAACAAAGGCAAGAATTACTTATAGATACTAAACAACAAACGATGAAAGTAAGAGCATCATTAAAAAAGAGAAGTGCCGAGTGCAAGATTGTGCGTAGAAAAGGCAGATTATATGTAATCAATAAAAAGAATCCTAGATTTAAACAAAGACAAGGATAATTATGGCAAGAATAGCAGGTATTGATATCCCAAAAAATAAAAGAGGAGTAATCTCTTTAACGTACATTTTTGGAATTGGTAGAAGCAGAGCTAAAGAAATTTTAGCAGCTGCCAATGTTGACGAGAGTAAAAAAGTTCAAGATTGGACTGATGAAGAAATCGGAAGCATTAGAGAACAAGTAGGAACTTATACCATTGAAGGTGAATTGAGATCTGAAACTCAATTAAACATCAAACGTCTAATGGATATTGGATGTTACAGAGGTATTCGTCATAGATCAGGATTACCATTAAGAGGACAGAGAACTAAAAACAACTCTCGTACTAGAAAAGGTAAGCGTAAGACTGTAGCTAACAAAAAGAAAGCAACTAAATAATAAGTAGTATCATGGCAAAGGCAACAAAAAAACGTAAAGTTATTGTTGAAGCGGTAGGTGAAGCTCACATAACTGCATCATTTAACAACATTATTATCTCTTTAACCAACAAAAGAGGCGATGTAATTTCTTGGTCATCTGCTGGTAAAATGGGCTTTAGAGGCTCTAAAAAGAACACACCTTATGCAGCTCAAACAGCAGCAGAAGATTGTGCAGCAGTTGCTTACGAAGCAGGTTTAAGAAAAGTGAAAGCTTACGTGAAAGGACCTGGTAACGGTAGAGAGAGTGCAATGAGAACACTTCATAACAACGGAATTGAAGTAACAGAAATTATTGATGTTACTCCAATGCCACACAATGGATGTCGCCCTCCAAAAAGAAGAAGAGTATAACAAAATTAAATTTTTAACAATAGGATAAAATGGTTATCGAAGGAGTAAGCCTTAATTCATAACCCCTATTAACAAATAAAATAAAAATGGCAAGATATACAGGACCAACAACTAAAATTGCACGTAAATTTGGCGAGGCAATATATGGAGCAGATAAATCTTTTGAAAAAAGAAACTATCCTCCAGGACAACATGGTAACAACCGTAGAAGAGGTAAAAAATCTGAGTACGCGGTTCAGTTAGCAGAAAAACAAAAAGCAAAGTATACTTACGGTATCTTAGAGCGTCAATTTAGAGGTTTATTTAAAAAGGCATCTAGTGCAAAAGGTATTACTGGTGAGATCTTATTACAATTATGTGAGTCGCGTTTAGACAACGTGGTATACCGTTTAGGTATCGCTCCTTCTCGTAATGCTGCTAGACAATTAGTATCACACCGTCACATTACAGTAAACGGTGAATTAGTAAACATTCCATCTTACTCGTTGAGAGCAGGTGATGTAATTGCTGTTAGAGAAAAATCGAAATCTTTAGAAGTAGTAGAAGCATCATTAGCTAACAATAGCAATGTTTACGAATGGTTAACTTGGAATGGAGATAAAATGGAAGGTACTTTCGTATCTGTTCCAGAAAGATTACAAATTCCAGAAAACATCAAAGAACAATTAATCGTAGAGTTATACTCTAAATAATAATTAATCATATTGGTATTTGGCCAAAGGGTTTTTAAGTATTTCTTCAAACTTCTAAACCGCGCAACCAACTAACAATTAAAACGAAGAAAACAATGGCAATATTAAATTTTCAAAAACCTGACAAAGTAATTATGATCGACTCTACCGATTTCGAAGGTAGATTTGAGTTCAGACCGTTAGAACCAGGATTTGGTTTAACAGTTGGTAATGCTTTAAGAAGGGTATTATTATCTTCATTAGAAGGGTACGCAATTACATCAATCCGTATTGAGGGTGTAGAGCACGAATTTTCTACAATCACTGGTATTGTGGAAGATGTTACAGAAATCATCTTAAACTTAAAGCAAGTTCGTTTTAAAAAGCAAATAGATGACACAGATAAAGAATCTGTAGTAGTTTCTGTTTCAGGTCAAGAGCAGTTAACTGCTGGTGACTTACAAAAGTTTATCTCAGGTTTCCAAGTATTAAATCCAGATTTAGTAATCTGTAACATGGAAAAATCAGTAAACTTACAGTTCGAGCTTTCAATTGAAAAAGGTAGAGGGTTTGTTCCAGCTGAAGAGAATAAAAAAGCAGGTGCACCACTAGGAACTATTTTTACAGATTCTATTTTTACGCCAATTAAGAACGTAAAATACGCTGTAGAAAACTTCCGTGTAGAGCAAAAAACTGATTACGAAAAATTAGTATTTGATATCGTTACTGATGGTTCAATCGTACCACAAGACGCATTAACAGAAGCTGCAAAAATCTTAATCCACCACTTTATGTTATTCTCTGATGAGCGTATCACTTTAGAGGCTGATGAAATTGCACAGACTGAGACATATGATGAAGAGTCATTACACATGCGTCAGTTGCTTAAAACAAAACTAATTGATATGGATTTATCAGTTAGAGCATTAAACTGTTTAAAAGCAGCAGAAGTAGATACGCTTGGAGACTTAGTATCATTTAATAAAAACGACTTAATGAAGTTCCGTAACTTTGGTAAGAAATCATTAACTGAATTAGATGAGTTAGTGCATGGAAAAGGTTTAAGTTTCGGTATGGACTTAAGTAAATATAAATTAGATAAAGAGTAACCTCTCATATTTTGCGCCCCAATAATGGGTTGAGGCAAGATGAGAGCAAATTTTAAACGTCATGAGACACGGTAAAAAATTTAATCACTTAGGCAGAAAAACAGCGCACAGAAAGGCGATGTTAGCCAATATGGCTTGTTCATTAATTGAGCATAAAAGAATCAACACTACAGTTGCTAAAGCTAAAGCTTTACGTCAGTACGTTGAGCCGTTAATTACAAAGTCAAAAGAAGATACTACACACAACCGTAGGGTAGTGTTTAGTTACCTTAAAAACAAATATGCAGTAACTGAGTTATTTAAAGAAATTTCAGTTAAGGTTGCAGACAGACCAGGAGGGTATGTTCGTATTATCAAATTAGGAAATCGTCAAGGTGATAATGCACCAATGGCAATGATTGAATTAGTTGATTACAACGAAATTTACAATCCAAAAGGTAAGAAGAAGAAAAAATCTACACGTAGAGGTAGAACCAAAAAAGCTGAGGCTACTCCTGCAGAAGCTCCAGCTGCTTCTGAAGAAACACCTGAAGCGACTGAAGAATAAATGAGAGTATTGCATTTATAATATGAAAAAGGATAAGCTAACCCGTTAGTTTATCCTTTTTTTTTAAATTTGAACCCAATAAAAATCACATCTAAAAGCAACATAACAACGTGAATTATTCAACTCGTAAAAAAGCCATTTTATTATTAGAAGACGGAACCATGTTTGAAGGGAAGTCAGTAGGAATTGACGGTACTTCATTTGGTGAAATTTGTTTCAATACAGGTATGACTGGATACCAAGAAATTTTTACAGACCCATCGTATTTCGGACAAATGATGTTAACTACCAATGCACACATTGGTAATTACGGAGTTGATGAAGTAGATGATATAGAATCTGATTCTATTAAAATTGCGGGCTTAGTTTGTAGAAACTTTTCATATAATTTTTCAAGAGATAAAGCTACAGGTAGTCTAGAGGATTACTTTAAGAAATACAATCTAATTGCAATTTCTGATGTGGATACTAGAGCAGTTGTAAAACATATTAGAGATAAGGGAGCAATGAATTCTGTTATAACAACAGACATTGATAATTTAGATAAAGTAAAAGCTGAATTAGCGGCACAGCCAAATATGGACGGTTTAGAGTTAGCTTCTAAAGTTTCTACGAAAGAACCTTATTTTGTTGGAGATCCTAATGCACCAATTAAAGTCTCTGCTTTAGATATTGGTATTAAAAAGAATATTTTACGCAATCTTACTTCTAGAGGATGTTACGTAAAAGTATTTCCTTATAACGCTACTTTCGAAGAGTTAGCAGCATTTGAGCCTAATGGATATTTCTTATCTAACGGACCTGGAGATCCAACACCATTGGTAGAAGCTCAAGATTTGGCAAAAGAGATTATTAAAAGAGATTTACCTTTATTTGGTATTTGTTTAGGGCATCAAGTTATTGCTTTGGCAAATGGTATAGAGACCTACAAAATGCACAATGGGCATAGAGGTATCAATCACCCAGTTAAAAATTTATTGACAGGTAAAGGTGAAATTACATCTCAAAACCACGGATTTGTTGTAAAGAAAGAAGCATTGGATGCTAACGATGCTTTTGAAATGACTCATCAACATTTAAATGATGGTACTGTAGCGGGTATGCGTATGAAAGATAAAAATGTATTTTCTGTACAATACCATCCAGAAGCAAGTCCAGGACCAAATGACTCGGTGTACCTATTCGATCAATTTATAGATAATATTAAAAAATCAATGTAATTTCAATAAGGTTAAACAATCAATTGACATCATTTTGAAGATTTACTAATTCTGCAATTATTTAACCTTATTTTAATGACATTACTAAGGGGTTTCGTACCTTTGGATTTTAGACTAAAAAATAATTAAAACATTATATTATGAGTATCATTATTAACATTCATGCAAGACAAATTTTTGATTCACGTGGTAACCCAACTGTTGAGGTAGACGTGGTAACAGAAAATGGTGTTTTAGGTAGAGCAGCGGTTCCATCTGGAGCTTCTACAGGAGAGCATGAAGCTGTTGAATTGCGTGATGGAGGAAACAACTATATGGGTAAAGGTGTTTTAAACGCCGTTAAAAATGTTAATGATGTTATTGCTCCTGAGTTATTAGGCGTTTCTGTTTTTGAGCAAAACGCTATTGATCAATTAATGATTGATTTAGATGGTACAGCAAACAAAGCTAAATTAGGAGCCAATGCTATATTAGGTGTTTCTTTAGCGGTTGCAAAAGCTGCGGCCAATGAATTAAATATGCCATTGTATCGTTATGTTGGAGGTGTAAGTGCAAATACATTACCAGTGCCAATGATGAATATCGTAAATGGTGGTTCGCATTCAGATGCACCAATTGCATTTCAAGAGTTTATGATTATGCCTGTAGGTGCTTCTAACTTTACACACGCCATGCAAATTGGTAGTGAAATTTTCCATAACCTTAAAAAATTACTTCACGACCGTAACTTAAGCACTGCAGTAGGTGATGAAGGTGGTTTTGCACCAACTTTTGACGGTACAGAAGATGCATTAGATACAGTTATGGCTGCTATTGAGAAAGCTGGTTATAAAACCGGAAGTGAGGTAATGTTAGCATTAGATTGCGCTTCTGCAGAATTTTATGTAGATGGTAAATACGACTATACAAAGTTTGAGGGTAATAGTGGTGTTGTAAGAACATCTGAGGAACAAGCAGACTATTTAGCTGAATTAGCTGGTAAGTATCCAATTATCTCTATTGAAGATGGTATGGATGAAAACGATTGGGATGGTTGGAAATACTTGACTGATAAGATCGGAGACAAAGTACAGTTAGTAGGTGACGATTTATTTGTTACAAATGTTGAAAGATTAGGTAGAGGTATCGATAATGGTATTGCAAACTCAATTTTAATTAAAGTAAATCAAATCGGTACTTTAACAGAAACAATTGCAGCAGTTAATATGGCCCACAATGCTGGGTATACTTCAGTAATGTCGCACCGTTCTGGAGAAACTGAAGATAATACAATTGCAGATTTAGCAGTTGCATTAAATACAGGTCAGATCAAAACTGGTTCGGCATCTCGTTCTGACCGTATGGCTAAGTACAACCAATTATTAAGAATTGAAGAGGAGTTAGCAGAAGTGGCTTATTACCCTAAAGAAAAGGCTTTTAAAGTAAACTGAGAGTTTCTTTTTAAATAATACAAAAGCCGGTGTTTTTACACTGGCTTTTTTTATGGGAAACATTTAGTAATTCCTTAGGATTTTAGCAAATTCTTCACTTTTATTTTCGTGTTAAAATTCGTACTTTCGTGGTCGATTAAAAACAACAAAGAAAAACAAAGAACATGGCAGATACGGCAAAGTTAGAGATTAACGGTCAAGTGTATGAATTTCCAACATTTACAGGAGTTGAAAATGAGACAGCTATAGATATTTCTAAACTTCGAGCTGCTACGGATGGTGTTATTACGATTGACCCTGGTTTTAAAAATACAGGATCTTGTGTTAGTGAAATTACGTTCTTAGAAGGAGAAAAAGGAATTTTAAGATATAGAGGTTTCAGTATCGAAGAATTGGCAGAAAAAGCATCTTTCTTAGAAGTAGCCTACTTATTGATTTTTGGAGAATTACCAACTCAAGAAGAATTAGATAAATTCCATAGTGATATAAAAAAGCAATCTATTGTAGATGATGATGTAAAGAAAATTTTAGATGCTTTCCCAAAATCAGCACATCCAATGGGTGTGTTATCATCTTTAACAAGTGCACTTACTGCGTTTAATCCAGAATCTGTAGATATCAATTCAGAAGAAGATATGTACAATGCCATTGTTGGGATTTTAGGTAAATTTCCGGTGTTAGTAGCTTGGACTATGCGTAAGAAAAAAGGCTTGCCTTTAGATTACGGAGATAAATCTTTAGGGTACGTAGAAAACGTATTAAAGATGATGTTCAAAGAACCAAACGAAGAGTTCGAATTAAATCCAATTGTTGTTGATGCTTTGGATAAGTTATTAATTCTTCATGCAGATCACGAGCAAAACTGTTCTACTTCTACAGTTAGAGTAGTAGGTTCTTCGCATGCTGGATTGTTTGCTTCTTTATCAGCAGGTATTTCTGCTTTATGGGGTCCATTGCATGGTGGTGCAAATCAAGCTGTTTTAGAAATGTTAGAAGCTATTAAAGAAGATGGTGGAGACACTAAGAAATACATGGCAAAAGCAAAGGATAAGACAGATCCATTCCGTTTAATGGGATTCGGGCATAGAGTATATAAGAACTTTGATCCAAGAGCAAAAATTATTAAAGTTGCTGCTGATGAAGTTTTAGGAGATTTGGGGGTACAAGATCCAATTTTAGATATTGCAAAAGGATTGGAACAAGAGGCCTTAACAGACGACTATTTTGTTGCAAGAAAACTATATCCGAATGTAGATTTTTATTCTGGTATTATTTACCGTGCAATGGGTATACCAGTAGAAATGTTTACAGTAATGTTTGCATTAGGTAGATTACCAGGTTGGATTGCGCA
This sequence comes from Urechidicola sp. KH5, assembly GCF_054661455.1. Taxonomy (NCBI): domain Bacteria; kingdom Pseudomonadati; phylum Bacteroidota; class Flavobacteriia; order Flavobacteriales; family Flavobacteriaceae; genus Urechidicola; species Urechidicola sp. KH5. The sequence continues at coordinate 299,153 of NZ_BAAFSW010000001.1, read as the reverse complement.
ATGGAGAGAAATGCGATTACGTAAAGAGCCAATTGGAAGACCTAGACAGATTTATATTGGTAAAACTGAAAGAGCTTTTAAGCCAATCGAAGAGCGTTAAAAAAAGAAAACATAAAACTACCAGCCATTTTGTTATCAGCCCTCGAGCTATGTGCAAAGTGGCTTTTTTAATTGACTATGCTTAAGATTAACATTCATAATGAAATTAGTCCGTTAAAAGCAGTTGTATTGGGTACAGCTGTTCAGAACGGTCCGACCCCAAAACCTGAAGATTGTTACGACCCTAAATCATTGGAAAATGTTTTAGCAGGGACTTATCCATTAGAGGAAGATATGGTTGAAGAGTTAGAAGGTGTTGCAAAGGTTTTTGAGAAATATGGAGTTAAGGTATTTAGGCCAGAGGTGCTCAAAGATTGTAATCAAATATTTGCGAGAGATATTGCCTTTGTAATTGAGGATAAATTCATTCAATCTAATATATTACCTGATAGAGATAAAGAAATTCATGCCATAGATCATGTGATTGAATTGATTGATTCTGATAATGTTATTGCGTTGCCTGAAGAAGCACATGTAGAGGGTGGAGATGTTATGCCTTGGGGAGAATATATCTTTGTTGGAATTTATTCTGGAAAAGATTATCCAGAGTATATAACTGCTCGTTCAAACATGGATGCAGTCATAGCATTACAGGAATTATTTCCAGATAAAATGGTAAAGTCTTTTGAGCTAATAAAATCGAACACAAATCCTAAGCAGAATGCATTGCATTTAGACTGTTGCTTTCAACCAATAGGAAAGGGAAAAGCTATAATGAATCCTGATGGATTTTTAGTAGAGAGTGAGTATGAGTTTTTAGTAGAATTATTTGGAAAAGACAATATTTTTGAAATAACGAACGAAGAGATGTATCATATGTTCTCAAATGTTTTCTCTATTTCTGAGGATGTGATTATTTCTGAAAAATCTTTTACCCGTTTAAATACTTGGTTAAAAGGGCAAGGATTTACAGTAGAAGAAGTGCAATTTTCTGAAATTTCAAAACAAGGAGGATTGCTTCGCTGTGCAACACTTCCTTTATTTCGAGTATAAGTCATTTTTAAATGATAGACCGAGTGTAACTTGTAAGAATAGCCCCTTTATAGCGTCTTACAAGTTGGGGTTATTTTATAAATTATGGAAGTACTAAAGCAAAAATCAATTCAAGAGTTAATTATAAAAGCGTTGAGACATGCTTTAACATATCAAGAGTATTTAGAAATGATAGAACGATATGTAAACGCAGAAGCTACTTCCGGTAGAGATCAGTCAGAAGGATTGATAAACTACACCAAATTAAACCATCGTAGAATGAAACGTTGGGATAAAACTGTAAAGATTTCTGATGAAGTTAGAAAGGTGTTTAAAAACACAAATCATTCTTTAACGTGGTTGGTTCTAACAGAGAGTTGGTGTGGTGATGCGGCTCATGTAATTCCAATACTCAATAAATTGGCTGAACTCTCAGACAATATAGATTTACGTCTTATTTATAGAGATGAAAATCCTATTTTAATGAGTCACTTTTTATACAATGGTACGCATTCAATTCCTAAGGTAATTATGTTTGATAATAACACTCAAGAAGTAGTTGGAGAGTATGGTCCAAGACCGAACGTTTTAAATCAAATGGTTACCGATTTTAAGAGAGAGCATGGACGTTTATCAGCGGAATTTAAAGAAAATTTGCAGCGTTGGTATAATAAAGACAAAGGTCAAACAATTATAAATGAGTTGACTAGCTTCTTAAAGACCCTCTAATTAGAGCGCAGATTTTTTAAAGATTTAGGATTTTAGTTTCTTTAAGTTATTAATACATTTGTAACTCTTTTAGAACTTCTAAAATCAAAAAACTGCATGCAACAGATTACCGATACTATTTTAATGGTGCGTCCTATTAACTTTAGGATGAATGAGCAGACTGCCGTAAATAATTACTATCAACAAAGTATAGATAATGTTTTGCCAGCAACAATTCAAAAACAGGCAGAAGAAGAGTTTGACACTTTTGTTAAAAAATTAAGAAAAGCAGGTGTTCGAATTGTGGTAGTTCAAGATACCCTGGAACCAAATACACCAGATTCTATTTTTCCAAATAATTGGGTTAGTTTTCATACAGATGGTACAGTTGGAGTGTATCCAATGTTTGCAGAAAATAGAAGGTTAGAACGTCGCGAGGACATATTAGAGCAACTGGAGTCAGAAGGTTTTCTTATTGAAAATGTAGTTGATTATACTTCGGCTGAAGAAGATCAGCTATTTTTAGAAGGAACAGGTAGTATTATTTTAGATCGTGTTAACAATATTGCTTATTGTGCTTTATCTCCTAGAGCCGACGAAGATTTGTTTATTGAGTTTTGTGAAGATTTTGAATATACACCTGTAATATTTACTGCCAATCAAACCGTTAATGGTGAGCGTAAGGCAATCTATCATACCAATGTAATGATGGCCTTGGCTGAAGATTTTGCAGTTATTTGCTTAGATAGTATAGACGATAAAAAAGAGAGAAAAATGGTTCTTAAGCAGTTAAAGGAATCTGGAAAACAAATTGTTGCTATAACAGAAGCACAAGTAGAGCAATTTGCAGGTAACATGCTCGCTGTTAAGAATGCAAAAGGAGAACGAATTACCATAATGTCTGAAGCTGCATATCAGAGTCTAAATGCAAATCAGGTTGGTATAATAGAAAAACATTCTAAAATTCTTTACAGCAAAATTAATACGATAGAAACCTGTGGGGGTGGTAGTGTGAGATGTATGATGGCCGAAGTGTTCTTGCCAAGAGCATAAACAAAAAAAGCTTGCCCTAAAATTAGAACAAGCTTAAAGCTAAAATATATATAACCTTTGTTATGCTTAGTTGATTTGCTTTTTTAAGCAGATAAAATATCGCCGTTACCTTTGGTTGGTAAGTCAGATTTACCCATTAAGTAAATATCAACCTGTCTAGCAGCTTCTCTGCCTTCTGATATTGCCCAAACAATTAAAGATTGTCCACGACGCATATCTCCAGCGGTAAAAATGTTCGGTATATTCGTTTGGTATTTACCGTATGCTGCTTTGTAATTTGATCTAGTATCTTTTTCAATACCCAATTTATCTGCTAAAGTACTTTCTGGTCCTGTAAATCCTAAAGCCAATAATGCTAAATCACAAGGCCAAGTTTTTTCCGTTCCTTCAACTTCTATTAATTGAGGTCTCTTACCTGGCTCTATTTCCCACTCAACTTGAATTGTTTTTAAAGCGATTAATTTACCTTCTTCATCTTTAATAAACTCTTTCGTATTGATTAACCACTCTCGTTCACAACCTTCTTTGTGAGAAGAAGATGTTTTTAACTGAAGTGGCCAATATGGCCAAGGAGTTTTATCACTTCGCATCATTGGTGGTTTAGGCATAATCTCAAAGTTGGTAACAGACTTTGCACCTTGTCTGTTAGAAGTACCAATACAGTCAGATCCCGTATCTCCACCTCCAATAACAATTACATCTTTACCTGTAGCCAATACTTGATTTTTTACTTTTTTACCAAAGACAACTTTAGTTTGTTGCGTTAAGAAATCCATTGCTTGTACTACACCGTCTGCATCAATACCTGGTGTAGGTAAACTTCTTCTTTCTGTTGCTCCACCGCAAAGAACTACAGCGTCAAAAGCTTTCAGATTTTCAACATCGTAATTAACACCTACATTTACATTTACTTCAAAAGAAATTCCTTCGGCTTTTAGAATAGAAACTCTACGGTCTATAATTTCTTTTTCCATTTTAAAGTTTGGAATACCATAACGTAAAAGCCCTCCAATTTCATCATCGCGTTCAAATACAGTAATCGTATGACCTGCACGATTTAATTGTTGTGCAGCGGCCAAACCAGCGGGACCTGAACCAACAACTGCGATTGTTTTACCTGTTCTTGTTTTAGGTAATACAGGCTTAATCCAACCTTCTTTAAATGCGCGTTCTACAATATTTTTCTCAATATTCTCTATAGAAATAGGATCTTCTATAATACCCAATACACATGCTTGCTCACAAGGTGCTGGACATAAACGACCTGTAAATTCTGGAAAGTTGTTTGTAGAATGTAAAATCCAACTAGCACGTTGCCATTCACCTTGATGCACCATGTGATTAAAATCTGGTATTAAATTACCTAATGGGCAGCCACTATGGCAAAATGGAATTCCGCAGTCCATACAACGAGAACCTTGATCCGAAATTTCTTTTTCGCTTAATGGAATAGTAAATTCTTTATAATGCTCTATACGTTCCTTAACTGGTTTGTAGGCTTCATCTTTTCTGTCTATTTCTTTAAATCCTGTTACTTTTCCCATCTTCTTATGCTGTTAATTCTTCTACCATAGGTTCTTCTGTCTCTATGCGTATCAACGCTTTCTTATATTCAATTGGCATCACTTTTACGAATTTCTTCAATGATGATTTCCAATTGTTTAATATCTCTTTACCACGATTACTATTCGTATTTGCTACGTGCTTTGTAATCATGTCTTTTAATTCTTGTTCATCTTGTGCTGAGATTGCTTCAAATTCAATAGTTTCCGTATTACACAGTCCTTTTGTAAATTTATCTTCAGCATCAAAAACATAAGCAATACCACCACTCATACCAGCGGCAAAGTTTCTACCTGTTTTACCGAGTACAACTATACGCCCACCTGTCATATACTCGCAACAGTGATCTCCAACTCCTTCAACCACAGCTGTAGCACCAGAGTTTCTAACGGCAAAGCGCTCTCCGGCAATACCGTTAATATAGGCTTGACCTTCTACTGCTCCGAACAAACAAACATTACCTACAATAATATTTTCTTCAGCATTAAATGTTGATACCTCTGGAATCTTTACAATTAATTTAGCTCCAGATAATCCTTTACCTAAGTAATCGTTTGTGTTGCCATTTACAGTAAATGTTAATCCATGAGCCCCAAATGCACCAAGGCTTTGTCCTGCAGAACCTGTGAAGTCAATATTTAAAGTATCTTCAGGTAATCCTAGATGTCCATATTTTTTAGAAATCTCGTTACTAACAATCGCACCAACAGTTCTATCGGTGTTTTTTATATCGTAACTTAAATTCATCTTTTCTTTTCTAAACAAGGCTCTGTGAGAATCTTTCAATATTTCGAAATCTAACACATTGTCTAGGTTGTGATCTTGTTGCTCTGAGTTTCTTACAGGCATTTTGCTATACCCTTCTGGTCTGTATAAGATAGAAGATAGGTCTAAGCCTTTAGCCTTGTAATGTTTTATGGCTTTATTGGCATTAATCTTATGCGTTTGACCAACCATTTCAGTTAAGGTTCTAAATCCTAACTGTGCCATAATTGCTCTCAATTCTTCTGCTACATAATAGAAGAAATTAATTACGTGCTCTGGTGTGCCTTTAAAGTTTTTACGCAACTCTTTATCTTGAGTAGCAATACCTACCGGACATGTATTTAAATGACATTTACGCATCATGATACAGCCTGAAGCTACAAGTGGAGCAGTGGCAAATCCAAATTCTTCTGCACCTAATAAAGCAGCAATTGCTACATCGCGACCAGTTTTTAACTGTCCGTCACACTCGACAACAATTCTGCTTCTTAAATCATTTAATACAAGCGTTTGTTGGGCTTCAGCTAAACCAAGTTCCCAAGGTAAACCTGCATGCTTCAATGAGGTTAGAGGAGAGGCTCCAGTACCACCATCATATCCAGAAATTAGTACCACATCTGCTTTTGCTTTAGAAACACCTGCTGCAATGGTACCTACACCAACTTCTGATACAAGTTTTACATTTATTCTAGCTTCTCTATTGGCATTCTTTAAGTCGAAAATCAACTGAGCTAAATCTTCAATAGAGTAAATATCATGATGTGGTGGCGGAGAAATTAAACCAACAAATGGCGTTGAATTTCTTGCAGCGGCAATCCATGGCAATACTTTTTCACCCGGTAATTGTCCACCCTCTCCCGGTTTTGCGCCCTGAGCCATTTTAATTTGAATCTCTTTGGCGTTTGTTAGATAATGAGAAGTTACACCAAATCTACCAGATGCTACCTGCTTAATAGCAGAGTTTCTACTATCGCCATTTACATCAGGTTGAAAACGTCTTCTGTCTTCACCACCTTCACCAGAATTGGATTTTCCTCCAATACGGTTCATAGCAATGGCTAAATTTTCATGAGCTTCTCTTGAGATAGATCCATAAGACATAGCACCTGTTTTAAAGCGCTTTACAATATCTGTCCATGGTTCTACTTCTTCAATAGGAATTGGGTCTAAATTATCGAATTCAAACAAGCCACGAATAGTCATTAAGTTTTCTGACTGCTCATTAATTGCTTTTGCATAAATGTCGTAACTACTCTGGTCGCTTAAGCGAACAGCTTGCTGTAATTTAGAAATAGTTGTTGGGTTGAATAAGTGGCGTTCACCATTTCGTCTCCATCGGTAATCTCCACCAACGTTTAAACCTAAACGTTTGTTGATGTATTTATCAGGATACGCATATTTATAGCGTTCTCTAATTTCTTTTTCTATTTCGTACAATCCAATACCTTCAATTCTTGAAGCTGTATATGGGAAATACTTGTCTACGAATTGTGAATTGAAACCAACGATTTCAAAAATTTGAGAACCTCTGTATGAATGTAGGGTTGAAATGCCAATTTTATTCATAACCTTTAATAAGCCTTTGCCAATTGCCTTGTTGAAATTGTCAACTGCTTTTTGCTCATCCATATTTGTAATAAAGCCATCTTTAACTTGTTTTCTGATGATTTCATTTACCATGTAAGGATTTATCGCACTTGCACCATAACCAAATAAAGTTGCAAAATGATGCGGTTCTCTTGGTTCTGCAGATTCTATGATAATATCAAAATAAGAACGCTTGCGCAATCTATTCATTTGATGATTTACATACGAACAAGCCAATAAAGCTGGAATAGGAGCGAGTTCTTTATTTACACCTCTATCAGATAAAATAATAATATTTGTTCCGCGTTCAAGTGCTTTGGTAACTTGAGTAATAATGTCTTCTAAAGCATCTTCTAATCCATTTAAGCCTTTTTCAATTGGATACAACATGCCAATTGTTTCAGCCTTAAAAGTGCCTACTGAAATTGTTCTAATTTTTTCTAAATCGTCGTTAGAAATTACTGGATTTTGAATGCGTAATTTTCTACATTGACGCTCGGTAATACTAAAGATGTTTCGGTCTTTACCTAAAGCCAAACTAATATCGGTTACAATCTCTTCTCTAATTCCATCTAAAGGTGGGTTGGTAACCTGCGCAAATAATTGCTTGAAGTAGTTTGATATAATTTGTGGTCTATCTGATAATACAGCCAAAGGAGTGTCTGTACCCATAGAGCCCAATGCTTCTTTAGCATTTTGAGCCATAGGAGTAATAATCTCCTGCATGTCTTCTAAGGTATAGTTGAATAAACGAAGTCTTGTTTTCATATCGATAGTTTCGATAGGGCAAGCATCGTTAGTATAAGGTACATCTTTTAAATGTAGGCGTGTATTGTCTAACCACTTTTTGTAAGGACGCTCAGATACAATCTTTTCTTTGATTTCTTCATCATTAATAATTCGTCCCTCATTCATGTCTACCAAGAACATTTTACCAGGTTCTAAACGACCGTGTTTTACCACGTTTTCTGGTTTAATATCTAGTACACCTATTTCTGAAGACATCACTACGTTTCCGTTTTTTGTAACGGTGTAACGAGATGGTCTTAATCCGTTTCTGTCTAATAAAGCACCAATATAATCTCCATCTGTAAATGGTACTGAAGCAGGACCATCCCAAGGCTCCATAATACAAGCATTATACTCATAAAATGCTTTTCTTTCTGGAGACATTGTTTTATGTTTTTCCCAAGCTTCAGGAATCATCATCATCATTACCTCTGGCAATGATCTGCCAGTAAGTGTTAGTAATTCTACAACCATATCCATAGAGGCAGAATCAGATTTTCCTGGTAAAATAATTGGGAATAATTTTTCTATTTCATCACCAAAAATGTCACTCTTCATGATTTCTTCACGAACTCGCATTCTACTTACGTTACCTCTTAATGTGTTGATTTCTCCATTTTGGCAAATATGTCTGAATGGTTGCGCAAGCTCCCATGTAGGCATTGTGTTGGTACTAAACCTTTGGTGTACTAAAGCCAATCTAGTAACAAGGTCTGGTTGCTGAAGATCGGTAAAGTAAGGGCCGATATCTTCTGGCATTATGATACCTTTATATATTAAGGTAGTATTTGATAAACTAGGTAAATAGAAATAAGAGCTTTCAGACATTTTAGAATTGGCAATCGCATGCTCCGTAATCTTACGAGCTGCATACAATTTCGCCTTAAATGTTTGTTCGTCTTTTATCTCACCTTTACCTATAAATATTTGCTCTATATTAGGTTCTGAGGCTAAAGCTATTTCACCAAGATGAGAAGAGTCTACTGGAACTTCTCTCCAACCAAGAATAGTTAGACCTTGACTTAAAATTTCTTTCTCAAATAACTCTTTGCAGTATCTATATTGATTGGTGTTCTTAGGTAAGAAAACCATACCTACGGCATATTCTCGTTGTTCAGGTAAATCAAATTTACAAACACGTTGAAAATACTTATGGGGGATATCAATTAATAATCCTGCTCCGTCACCCGTTTTACCATCGGCACTTACACCGCCACGATGTTCTAGTTTTACTAAAATCTCTAAAGCATCATGAATAATCTGATTGGTCTTTTTTCCTTTCAGGTTACAAATAAATCCTGCACCGCAATTTTCATGCTCAAATTCTGGTAAATATAAACCTTGTTTTTGTATCATATAATTATTAATAGGGAAACAAATTTATGTAAATTGATGCTAATATCTTAACAAAACAAGGGTAACTGTTGAAGAAATGCAGTAAATAGAAATTAACCTTAAAAATAATTTAAAATGTAAAATTATTGGTTTTAAGATTGAAGAATATGTAAAAAAAAGAAGCGTCCAAATTGTGAAATTTGGACGCTTGTAGTAAAAAAAGAAAATATAAATAGCTATTAATGCTCGTTCATTCTAAAGTCAGAGTAAGCACTCATTCCGTGCTCATGACCATCTAATCCTTCTAGCTCTTCTTTTTCAGAAACTCTAATACCTACAGTTTTCTTCAAGATGAAGAAAATGATGAATGCAGAAGGAATACAAATTGCAGCATAAGAAGCAATACCAATTAATTGGCTTACAAACTGATCTACACCAGCCAATGCTCCAAATAGACCTACAGCTAAAGTACCCCAGATACCACAAATTAAGTGTACAGCAATAGCACCAACTGGATCATCTAATTTTATTCTGTCAATGAATGCAACAGCAAATACAATTAAAGCACCTGCAATAGCGCCAATAATAATCGCATCTTCTGGACTCATTTGATCAGCACCTGCTGTAATACCAACTAAACCACCTAAAATACCGTTTAAGAACATAGTTAAATCAAGATTCTTGTATTTTAAGAAAGATACTAAAGCGGCAACTACACCACCTGCAGCAGCAGCTAAACAGGTTGTTACTAAAGTTAAAGATGTTAACTCTGGATCTGCAGATAAAACTGAACCTCCATTAAATCCGAACCAACCTAACCATAGGATTAAAACACCTGCAGTCGCTAAAGGAATATTATGACCTGGAATTGCTTGTGGTTTCCCATCTTTGAATTTTCCTATTCTGGCGCCTAGTAACCAAACAGCAACTAACGCAGCCCATCCACCAACAGAGTGAACTAAAGTAGAACCAGCAAAATCATAGAATGGAGTTTCTCTCATATCCAAGAATCCGCCACCCCATTTCCAAGAACCTGCGATTGGGTAAACTAAACCAACATAAATAATAGTAAAAATCATGAAAGGTCCAATTTTAATACGCTCAGCTACAGCTCCAGAAACGATAGTTGCAGCAGTAGCAGCAAACATTCCCTGGAATAAGAAGTCAGTCCACCAAGTGTAACCGCCATCTGCATAATCAGGAGTCATTCCATTTTCAGGTGGAGCAATTCCAAATCCAGCAAATCCAAAGAATCCTGAAGAGTCTTCAGCAAATCCCGGGTACATCATATTGAATCCAACTATGTAGTATAGTAATAAACCAACAGTGATGATAAAGATATTTTTGAAAAGAATATTAATGGTATTCTTTTGTCTTGTTAAACCTATTTCTAAAAATGCAAACCCTGTGTGCATAAAGAAAACAAGTGCTGTACAGATCATCATCCATACGTTATTTGTTGTAAGTAATTCCATAATGAATTGTTATTTAATTGTGTGTTTGGTTTGAAATTATTTTAAGGTTTGACCACCTTTTTCACCTGTTCTAATTCTATAAACTTCGCTGATGTCTGATACAAAGATTTTACCATCACCTACATCTCCTGTAGCTGCACTTTTTAGAATGGCATCAATAGTAATTTCTTCGAAATCGTCGTTCACAACGATAGATAAGTAGCGGCGTTGAATATCACTAGTGCTGTATGCAACACCGCGATATACATGACCTTCTTTTTCATTTCCTAAACCTGTTACATCCCAGTAAGAGAAGAAGTTAACACCTACTTTATGTAAGGCTTCTTTTACTGTTGTAAACTTTGATTTTCTGATAATTGCTTCGACTTTTTTCATGATAAATTGGATTAATTTGTTAGAAAGAATATACTGCAGCAAGTACAAATGAGCTTAAGCTTTTTTGTGACATGCCATCAGCATCCATAAAGTAAGCAGAGTCATCAGAACTTGAGTCAAGTCTTAATTCAGGAATAATAGTTAAGTCTCCAATGTGAACGTTACCTGTTAAAGTTGCAGCGAAAACACTTGAGTCTTCAACGGCAGTTCCAATAGCACCAAATCCGTTAATTTCTTGGAAATACTCAGCTCTTAAACCAATTGTAAAAGTTTCTGAAGTTGTATATTGTGGGTAAATGGCCGCACCGTAAAATCCTAACTCATTCGCATCATCTTCACCATTGTTGAAATATGCAGCGTTAAGACCTAAATAAAAGCTATCAGAAATGTCAAATCCACCTGTGAAGTCTAATTCATAAGCTCCGTGGTCTACTAATAAATTTAAGTATTGGCCTTTGTAACCTAATTGGAAACCAAATGCGTATGTGTCAGTTGGGTTAAACTCTGTTGCATCTGTCGGATTCATAACTGAGAACATAAAAGATAGGTCTTCTGTTACTGCATAATCAGCTTTAATACCTGTGTGGCTAAATGGTCCGTAAGAGAACAAGTAAGAAGTACTGTAGTTAAAATTAGCAGTTGGAGAAATTACCTCATACCCTAAGAATGTGTTGAAGTTACCAAAGGTTAAGGTTAATTTATCACTTACATTCCAGTATGCATATAACTGGTTAACAATGTTACCAGTTGCAGAATACATTGGAGATGCAAAAATAGCGTCTGTTCCTCTTGGTCCATATACTAAATCAGCAACAAATCCTACTTTTTCTCCTTCATAGCTCGCAACTAAATTTGCCATACCTAAAGAGAAGCCTGGTAAGTTAGCAAAAGATGATCCAGGAGCAATTCCTTCTTTGTTGGGTGCATTTAAGTTTGCACGGTAGTAAGCATCGATACTTCCAGATAGAGAGAATTTGCTTTTTTCTTCGGTTTCTTCTTGTGCATTTACGAATAATGTAAGTAATGATAAGAATAGTAGTGTTAAATTTTTCTTCATAATTGATAAATAATTTGGTTATTAAACGCCCCAAAAATATTTATAAATAAATGTGAATTCCTAATTTACACCTCTCTGAACCCTTTGATTTTGTTGGATTTTAGAACTAATGCCTCAAAAAAAAACCCGTTAAAATTTGAATATGATAATTTGAGCAAGTCTACTTCGTTAGTAAAAAATGGACTTACTAATTTTTGCGAAAAATTTTATGAATATGATAAAAATGATATTTTGATGAAAAAAATTCAACGAAAACTTTCGAAACGAATATTAAATTTATCAAAAAATAGAAATCATTGAAAATAATTCAAATAATTAAAATTCTTATTAAAGATAATTCACTATAGCTTTATGATAAAATACTTCTAGAAATTACAACTTTCTGAATTTCAGAGGTTCCCTCATATATTTGTGTGATTTTTGCATCGCGCATTAGTCGTTCTACATGATATTCTTTCACAAATCCATATCCACCATGTACTTGAACAGCTTCTACCGTAATACGCATCGCTTTTTCTGCTGCATATAATTTAGCCATCGCGCTGGCTTCAGTGTAGTCCTCTCCTTGGTCCTTTATCCATGCAGCTTTAATGCAGAGTAATCTAGCCAATTCTATTTCTGTAGCCATATCGGCAAGTTTAAATGCTATTGCCTGATGCTTGCTAATCTCTTTACCGAATGCTTTACGTTCTTTAGAATATTGTAAAGCTAATTCATAGGCTCCAGCCGCAATACCCAATGCTTGTGAGGCAATACCTATTCTGCCTCCTGCTAACGTTTTCATAGCGAATTTAAAACCAAAACCATCTTCTCCTATTCTGTTTTCTTTTGGTATTTTAACATCGGTGAACATTAAAGAGTGGGTGTCAGATCCTCTAATACCAAGTTTATTTTCTTTAGGGCCTACAACAAAACCATCCATACCTTTTTCAACTATAAAAGCATTTATTCCTCTATGACCTTTTTCTGGGTAGGTTTGTGCGATAACCAAATATACAGATGCTGTGCCTCCATTAGTAATCCAGTTTTTTGTGCCATTTAAAAGGTAATAATCTCCTTTATCTATTGCAGTTGTTTTTTGTGAAGTAGCATCACTACCTGCTTCGGGTTCGCTCAAGCAAAACGCACCGATAATCTCTCCAGTAGCTAATTTAGTTAAGTATTTCTGCTTCTGTTCTTCGGTGCCAAATTGTTCAAGACCCCAACAAACTAGAGAGTTGTTTACAGACATGATTACAGAAGCTGAAGCATCTATTTTTGAAATTTCTTCCATAGCTAAAACATACGAAACGGTATCTAAACCACTCCCGCCATATTTAGGATCTACCATCATACCCATAAAACCAAGATCCCCCATTTTTTTTATTTGTTCATGTGGAAACTCTTGCTTTTCATCTCTTTCAATAACACCTGGTAGTAATTCAGTTTGTGCAAAATCTCTAGCTGCATCGCGTATCATAAGTTGCTCTTCGGTCAACGTAAAATCCATAGTCTGTAAAAAATTAGGTCAGATTAACAATAATTCACAAAGATAGTATAAAAAATAGAGAGATAATTACGAATATAATAATATTATTTCTGCTAAAATCGTTTGTATATTTACCTTATGAGTGAACAAATTTATAAAGTCATTGGTTTAATGAGTGGTACTTCTTTGGATGGAGTTGATTTGGTGTATGTTACGTTAGAGGTTAATGGTTGCACAAATTTTAAAATTCATAAAGCAGCAACTATTCCGTATTCAATTAAATGGATGGAAACTCTAAAGACTGCTTTCGGAAAAACTTTAGATCAACTGGGGCAATTGAATGAGGATTATGGAAAATATTTAGCCAGTGTTATTAATGATTTTATCATTACTAATAATATTGACGAGGTTGATTTTATAGCTTCGCATGGACATACTATTTTTCATCAACCAGAGAAAGGGATCACTGTTCAAATTGGGGGGGGACAGATGATTGCAAATGAAACAGGTATCAAAACGATATATGATTTTAGAACTCAGGATGTTAAATTGGGTGGGCAAGGAGCTCCATTGGTACCTATTGGAGATGTATTGTTATTTTCTGATTTTTACTACTGTTTGAATTTAGGTGGTTTTGCGAACATTTCATATGATTTTAATGGAGAGCGTATTGCATATGATATTTGCCCTGTGAATATTGTAATGAATCCAATTGCTAATACTTTAGGAATGCCTTATGATGCGTTTGGCAAAGTTGCAAGAAGTGGTGAAATCATTCCTGAATTACTTGATGAACTTAATGCTTTATCATTCTATAAAGAACCTGCTCCAAAATCTTTGGGCTACGAGTTTGTAGTAACTCATATTAATCCTTTAATAGAGCCGTATTTAGAGAATGTGGCAGGCGTTTTAAGAACCTTTGTAGAGCATTGCGCTATGCAAATTGGGGCTCAAGCAAAATCTAAAGGAAACCTATTGGTAACTGGTGGAGGTGCATTCAATACCTTTTTAATGGAAAGAATGAAAGTGTATTGTGCAGCACAAATTGTAATACCGTCTGACGATTTGGTAAATTATAAAGAGGCGCTCATCTTTGCTTTATTAGGGGTGCTTAAGCTAAACGATAAAGTAAATTGTTTAAAAAGTGTATCTGGTGCAAGTAAAGATCATAGTAGTGGTGTAATTGCTTTACCAGAAATGGTTTAACTAATTAAAATGGCATAGTAGTAAAATCTAATTGGCTTTTTTAGAAATTAAAGACTAATTTTGAGAGCTCTTTGAGTAAAATTGCATTAAAAAAAAGAAGTAGCTTCTAAAACTTCATTAAATTTACAAAGAGAAAATAATTTAATTTTTATGTATAAGTATTTCTTAGGACAGAGTCCAGCTTGGTTTAAAAAGGTAATGATAACGTTTTTAATCATAAATATTCCGCTGTATTATTTGAGTCCAACTATAGCTGCATGGTTATTTATTGGAGAGTTTATTTTCACCTTGGCTATGGCTTTAAAATGTTATCCGCTTCAGTCAGGTGGATTGTTGGCTATAGAAATTTTGGCCCTCGGTTTAACAACACCTTATAAAGCAATGCATGAAATAGAATCTAATTTAGAGGTAATTCTATTATTAGTCTTTATGGTTGCAGGTATCTATTTTATGAAGCCTTTACTGATGTATATCTTTAGTAAGGTCTTTACCAAAATTAGATCAAAACTTTTACTGTCTATGCTGTTTGTTTTTCTATCAGCAGTATTATCGGCATTCTTAGATGCTTTAACGGTAACGGCAGTTTTGATTAGTGTTGCTGTTGGATTCTACGGAGTCTATCATAAAATTCACTCTAGTTCTAGTGATTATGATAAAGACGGTGTTCTAGATAGTAAAGATTTAAGTGGAGAAACATTAGAGCAATTCCGTTCTTTTTTAAGAAGTTTAATTATGCATGGTGCTGTAGGTACAGCATTAGGGGGTGTTTGTACTCTTATTGGAGAACCTCAAAACTTATTGATAGGTGATAAAATGGGATGGGATTTTGTTCAGTTCTTCTTGATGATGGCGCCTATTACGATTCCTGTTTTAATTGGAGGTTTAATAACTACAGTGGTTTTGGAGTTAACAGGATGGTTTGGTTTTGGAGCTAAATTGCCAGATGTAGCTAGAAAAATTATAGAAGGCTATACAGAGGAGCAAGACAAGGAGCGTTCTGATAAAGAAAAATTTGGATTAAAAGTACAAGGAGTTGCTGCAATTTTATTGATTATTGCATTAGCTACGCATGCTGCACCTGTTGGTATGATAGGTTTAGCACTTATTATTTTCCAAACAGCATTTATGGGTATTACAGATGAGCATGCCTTGGGTCATGCTTTTGAAGAGGCTTTACCATTTACAGGACTTTTAGTAGTGTTCTTTGTTGTAGTAGCTATGATACATGATCAGCATTTATTTAGTCCTATAATTGCTTGGGCTCTAGAATTGCCGATAGAAGAGCAGCCTGCGATGTTTTATGTAGCAAACGGTGTATTATCTGCAATTAGTGATAATGTGTTTGTAGCGACAGTATATATAGGAGAGGTTCAAGCGGCTTTTGAAGCTGGTACCATTTCTAGAGAACATTTTGAAACTTTAGCTATTGCGATTAATACAGGTACTAACTTACCAAGTGTTGCTACACCAAATGGTCAAGCTGCATTTTTATTTTTACTAACGTCATCTTTAGCGCCGTTAATTAATTTGTCTTACTTTAAAATGGTTAAAATGGCATTTCCTTACACTATTGTTTTAGGAGGGTTAGGATTGTTGTTTGTGAAATTAATGTTGTAAAAAACTTGAAAAACAATACTATAAAGCCGTTAATTATGAAAGTAGTTAGCGGCTTTTTTATTTGCGATAAACAATTTTAAAATTGTAATTTCGTTACAACAATAAACTCGTGTAACCTAACCAAAAATTCCAAAGACAAAATGCAGAACGAAACACAAGAAATTCTAGAAGAAACATTATCAGAAGAAAAAACATTGTCCATTTATAATTTGATTATGGATGGCGGTATCGGAGGACAAGTGGTTATTGTCATCTTGTTTATTCTATTAATCGTTGCTCTGTACATTTATTTTGAACGTATTTTCGCGATTAACGCAGTTTCAAAAACAGATGCTAACTTTATGAATCAGATAAAGGATCAGGTTGTAAATGGTAAGTTAGATGCGGCAAAGGTATTGTGCTCGCAAACTAATTCGCCAGAAGCTAGATTGATTGAAAAAGGAATCTCAAGAATTGGGAAACCTCTAGAAGATATTAATACGGCTATAGAAAGCGCAGGTACTCTAGAAGTATACAAACTAGAGAAAAATGTAAGTGTTCTTGCAACTGTTGCTGGTGCTGCACCAATGATTGGCTTCTTAGGTACAGTAATAGGTATGATATTAGCTTTTCATGAAATGGCATCCGCAGGAGGTCAAGCCGAAATGGGCTCTTTAGCTTCGGGTATTTATACAGCCATGACCACTACTGTTGCTGGTCTTGTGGTGGGTATTGTGGCGTATATTGCTTACAACTACTTAGTTGTTAAAACCAATAAGGTAGTGCATCAAATGGAAGCCAAAGCTGTAGAGTTTTTAGATTTATTAAACGAACCGGTTTAATAAGGGGGTTATGAAATTTAAAGGAAGAAATAAAGTAAGTCCAGAGTTTAGTATGAGCTCAATGACTGATATTGTGTTTTTGCTATTAGTATTCTTTATGCTAACTGCAAACTCGCCAAATGCTTTAGATTTAATTTTACCAAAGGCTAAAGGTAAATCTACCAATACCCAAAATGTTTCTGTAAGTATTAAAAAGAATAATACCTTCTATATTAACAGTCAAAAAGTGAATGAGTCTAATATAGAAGAAGAGCTAAGAACTGTTATGGTAGGTAAAGAAAATCCAACCATTCTTTTAAGAGCAGAAGAAGGTGTGCCAATTGAAGAAGCAGTAATGGTTATGGATATCGCGAATAGAAATCGGTTTAAAGTAATCTTAGCAGTTCGTCCTAAATAGTATGAAAATATTTGATACTGTACATAAAAGAAAATCTGCCGCAATTACAACTGTAATTGCTATTCTTATTTTGATTCTAATTTTCTTTATTGGTTTAAAATATATGGATCCTCCAATAGAGTCTGGTATTGCGGTTAATTTTGGAACGTCTACAGTTGGTAGTGGTAATGTGCAACCTACGCAAAAAGTACGTACAGAGCCTATACCAGAACCACCAAAAGAAGAAGAGATTGCTCCAGTAGAAGAAGAGCCTGTAGCTTCTGAACCAGAATCAGCACCAGCAGAAGAGATTTTGACAAATGATACTGAAGAGTCTATAAAAATAGATAAGGCAGAAGAAGAGCGAAAAGCAAAAGAGAAAGCAGAAAACGAAGCTAAAGCAGAAGCAGAACGAATTGCAAAAGAAAAAGCTGAAGCTAAAAGAAAAGCCAAAGAAGAAGCTGATAGAATCAAAAAAGAAGAAGCTGAAAAGCGCGCTAATTTAGACGCTATGATGGGTGGACTCAATAAAAGCGATGGAACATCTGGTGGAGAAGGAGACGATACTATTGGTGGAGATAAAGGTAAAGAATCTGGCGATCCAAATGCAAAAGGCTATTACGGTAATGGTGGAAATGGTCCTGGAGGAAATTATCTATTAGGAAATAGAAAGCCATTAGAGACACCTGATCCTGATTATGAATGTGAAGAAGAGGGAGTTGTGATTGTCAGTATTCAAGTAGATAGAAAAGGTAAAGTTATTAAAGCAACACCAGGTGTAAAAGGGACGACTAACACAGCAGATTGTTTGCTAAGTAAAGCAAAGGAAGCTGCATTAAAAACAACTTGGCAACCAGACCCTAAAGCAGGTGAAAAACAATTAGGTATAATTAAATACCGATTCTCATTGAGAAACCAATGACGTATCAAGAGACTTTAGATTGGATGTTTTCTCAACTTCCAATGTACCAAAATCAAGGTAAAACTGCATTTAAAAAAGATTTGGATAATACCATTGCCTTAGCAGAGCATCTTGGTAATCCGCATAATTCTTACCCTACAATTCACGTGGCGGGTACCAATGGTAAAGGTTCAACAAGTCATATGATTGCTAGTGTGTTGCAAGAAGCTGGGTTAAAGGTAGGGTTGTATACTTCGCCGCATTTAAAAGATTTTAGAGAGCGTATTAAAATTAATGGTCAGCCAATTTCTGAAGTAGAAGTTGTAGATTTTATTGAGTATAATCATGACTTTTTTGAGAATCATAAACTTTCGTTTTTTGAAATGACAGTTGGTTTGGCGTTTGAGAGTTTTAAGAAGTATCAAGTAGATATTGCAGTAATTGAAGTTGGATTGGGTGGTCGTTTAGATTCTACCAATATTATTACGCCTTTAGTTTCTGTAATTACAAATATCGGATTAGATCATGTGCAGATGTTAGGAGATACCCTGCCCTTAATTGCTGCAGAGAAGGCAGGAATAATTAAACCTAAAATTCCTGTGGTTGTTGGCGAGTTTCAAGAAGAGATTCATTATGTTTTTTACAATAAGGCTTTAGAAAACAGAAGTAGCTTGTTTTTAGCAGAACTAAATATAAAAGAGGATTATTCAACTGATTTGCTCGGATCTTACCAGTTAAAAAATTGTAAAACTGCGGTTCAGGTTTTAACTGTTTTAAAAGATAAATACCCTGAATTAACAGAAGAGGTAGTTCGAAAAGGGCTTCAAAATATAGTTCATAATACAGGTTTGTTAGGTAGATGGCAAGTATTGAATGAAGAGCCTTTAACTGTTTGTGATACTGCTCATAATAAAGAGGGGTTGTCTTTTGTGTTGGAACAAGTCAAAAATCAATCTTATCAAAAATTGCACATTGTTTTGGGTGTAGTTAATGATAAGTCTTTAGAAGATATTTTACCGATGTTTCCTGAAGATGCTACATATTATTTTTGCAAACCAAATATTCCGAGAGGCTTAGATGTAACAGAGTTGAAAGATGTCGCTCAGCAATATGGTTTGAATGGAAAAGATTTTAATAGTGTTGATGATGCGTTTAAAGAGGCTAAATCTGTAGCTACTAAAACTGATATGATTTACGTTGGTGGGAGTACTTTTGTAGTAGCTGAGGTGGTTTAATATTTTAGTATATTTGTGTATACTAAAAGATTTGCTATGAAAATATTCCAAGTTTTTACATTTGTTTTATTGTTATGTGTTCCTTCTTTGCTTATCGCGCAAGAGGCTGAGGATGGATTTGTACCTGCCTATATTTTGGTGCATAGAGTGCATTTGGCAAATCAAGGAGATATAGATTTTGAAGATTGGAAGGCAACTGAGATCGAATTTTACAATAAGGTCACAGCCAAGAATGATTTGATTTTACATGCAGGAGTTTATGTACATTATTTAACTCCGAATAGTTCAGAATTACTTTTCTTATCTGTGTATGACTCATTTGCAGATTTTGAAAATGCGCTTCAAATTAATGAAGAATTAATTCAGGAAGGGTGGGAGTCAGAAGATGAGAGGAATGCTTTTTTTGAAAAACAGCAAACCTTTTACAGCGGTTTTTATAGTGACGAAATGTATAGTACATTACCCTATTATAAAGATGTGTTAGAGGATAGTAAGGAACCAATGATAATTCATTTAAGAAAGCATGCTATTGGAGAGGGAGGTAGTGGTTATGATGCTTATTTTAACCATGTGATTATGAAAAATAAATATGTAAAAGGTTTTTATACAATGAAGCATTTATTAGGAGGTAATAATTATGACGCCTATGAGGTTTCTATTCTTAAGGATTTATCAGATTTAGAGAAATCTTTTAAGGAGGAGAAGAAATTACTTGAGAAGCTGTATCCTGATGAGCAAGAACGTAAAGACTTTTTGAGAGAATATGTTAAAATATTTAGCAAGCATGGAGATTTTGTCTATAAAAATGTTCCTGAATTAGCGAAGTAATTTGCTGGTTATAAAGCGCTTTATTTTTGACCTAAAAAAAAGTTTATTTTTATGCAAAAAAAACTTTGTAGGTTTTAAAATCTCTCTTATATTTGCATCCGCTTAGGGCGATTAGCTCAGTTGGTTCAGAGCACCTCGTTTACACCGAGGGGGTCGGGGGTTCGAATCCCTCATCGCCCACTAAAAAAAATCCTGCTAGAAATAGCAGGATTTTTTTTTGCATAAATATTTACTGCGGACTAACCAAGGTTAAAAATGGATTAAAGCATTTGTAAAAAACATCATTTTTTTGATGTTTAAATAACAATGTTTTAGTGTTTTTAAATTAATTTTGTTAGTCTGTTAATTTCGAAATCGATTTAGTCGAAATCCTTTAAAAATATAGGAAACTACTAGGTTAAACATTAAATTTGCCTGATTTAAAATTTATGGATAAAAAAGTAAAGAAAATAGCCGTATTAACCTCAGGTGGAGATGCACCAGGGATGAATGCAGCAATTAGATCAGTTGTTAGGGCTTGCGCCTATTATCAGATAGAATGTGTTGGTATTTATAGAGGTTACCAAGGCATGATAGAGGGTGATTTTAAAGAAATGAATGCCCGAAGTGTAAAAGATATAATTAACAAAGGAGGTACTATATTAAAATCGGCACGGTCATCTGAATTTAGAACCAAAGAAGGTAGAAAAAAGGCTCACGAAAATCTTTTGAAAGAAGAAATCGAGGCTTTTGTTGTTATTGGTGGAGATGGTAGCTTTACAGGAGCTTTGGTGTTTAACGAAGAGTTTGGATTTCCTGTAATGGGAATTCCAGGTACCATTGATAACGATATATATGGAACTAAGTTTACCTTAGGCTATGATACAGCTCTTAATACTGTTGTTGAGGTTATTGATAAGATTAGAGATACTGCAAGTTCACATAATCGATTGTTCTTTATTGAAGTAATGGGAAGAGATGCTGGTCATATTGCATTAAATGCAGGTGTTGGAGCAGGAGCAGAAGAAATTTTAATACCAGAAGAAGATCTTGGATTAGATAGATTGTTAGACTCTTTAGAAAAGAGCAGAAAATCTGGTAAAACTTCTAGTTTAGTGGTGGTTGCGGAAGGTGATCGAATTGGCAAGAATGTATTCGAATTAGCAGAATACGTAGAAGAACATTTCCCTTTTTATGATATTCGAGTATCAGTACTAGGTCATATGCAACGTGGAGGGTCTCCATCTTGTTTTGATAGAGTATTGGCTAGTAGAATGGGAGTAAAAGCAGTAGAGACTCTATTAGAAGGTAAATCTAACCTAATGATAGGAGTTGCTAATAATGAGATGATATTAACATCACTTGAATTAGCGATTAAAGGAAAATCGGAAATAGATGCCGAATTATTAAAGGTATCAGATATAATGACTACATAATAAAAATTGAATAAAAATGTCTAAAACTAAAATTGGAATTAACGGATTTGGTAGAATTGGTAGAATTGCCTTTAGAGTTGCAATGTCTAAGCCAGAAGAAGTAGAAGTGGTAGGAATTAATGATTTACTTGATGTAAACCATTTAGCTTACTTATTAAAGTACGATTCTGTTCACGGTCAGTTTGATGGTGAAATCAGTACAAACAATGGTAACTTAGTTGTAAATGGTAATGAAATCAGAATTACTGCAGAGAGAAATCCAGCTGATTTAAAGTGGGACGAAGTTGGTGCTGATGTTGTTTTAGAATGTACAGGTATCTTTACTACTTTAGAAAAAGCGCAATTACACATTGATGCTGGTGCTAAAAAAGTAGCTATTTCTGCTCCATCTGCTGATGCTCCAATGTTTGTAATGGGTGTGAATCATAAAGAAGCTAAAGCTTCTGATACAATTGTGTCTAATGCTTCTTGTACAACGAACTGTTTAGCTCCTTTAGCTAAAGTAATTAACGATAAATTTGGTATTGCAGAAGGTTTAATGACTACTGTGCACGCAGCAACTGCAACTCAGTTTACTGTTGATGGTCCTTCTCGAAAAGATTATAGATTAGGTCGTGCATCATTAAATAATATTGTACCTGCATCTACAGGAGCTGCAAAAGCGGTAGGTAAGGTAATTCCAGAATTAAACGGAGTATTAACTGGTATGGCATTTAGAGTACCAACGGTTGATGTTTCTGTTGTAGATTTAACTTGTAGATTAGAAAAGAGCGCTTCTTTTGAAGAAATTAAAGCGGCTCTTAAAGAAGCTTCAGAGAACGAATTAAATGGTGTATTAGGTTATACTGAAGAAGGTGTAGTATCTCAAGATTTTGTTTCTGAGCCAAAAACAAGTACTTTCGATGCCAATGCAAGTATGGCATTAAATGATAATTTTGTGAAGTTAGTTTCTTGGTATGATAACGAGTTTGGTTATTCTACCAAATTAATTGAATTGGCACAACACATTGATTCATTATAAAAAGTAACTTAACTAAAACAGATTCAAATGATTTTAATTGCTGATGGAGGTTCTACAAAGTGTGATTGGATAGTAATGGATACTCAAGGTGAGGTTGTTTGTAAAACAAGAACACAAGGTTTAAATCCAGCAGTTTTACCAGTAAATATTTTGATTGATAGATTAACTGATAATGAAGAGTTAAAAGAGTATCAATTAAAAGTTTCAAAAATATATTTTTACGGTGCAGGTTGTGGTACAAATAAGCCCACACAAGCGCTTAGAGAAGTTTTTGAAAACTACTTTGCAAATGCACAAGCCTTTGTTAAAGAAGACACTTATGCAGCAGCATTTGCAGCTACAACAGAGCCAGGAATCATCTGTATATTAGGAACAGGATCTAATAGTAGTTATTTTGACGGTACAGAGGTACACACAACGGTACCATCATTAGGGTATACTTTAATGGATGAGGCGAGTGGTAATTATTTTGGTAAGAAATTAATCAGAGATTATTATTACAAAAAAATGCCAGAACATTTACGTCAGGAATTTGCCTCAAAGTTTGATTTAGCAGCAGATTCAATTAAAGAGAATTTGTACAAGAAAGAAAATCCTAATGCGTATCTAGCGCGTTTTGCAGAATTTATTTTTAGAAATGAACGCAACGATTATTTTAATGAAGTTTTAAAGAAGGGAATGAAAGACTTCTTTAAAAATAGAGTGCGTACTTATGATGTGCATCAAGAAGTACCTATTCACTTTGTTGGTTCAATTGCTTTCTTTTCTTCGGATGTAATATTGAAAACCGCTAAAAAATACAACTGTACTATTGGTAATATTGTTAGAAGACCGATTGATGGTCTTATTGAATACCACCAAAGACAATTACAAGAAGTCTAAGGTTCTTTCAAGAGCCATTCCTCTAGATCCCTTAATAAATAGAGGTTGATTTTGGAACTGCTTGAAAGCATCAGATTTAATAAAATCTTCAAAGCGCTCAAATTTGAGCGCTTTTTTTATTCTTACTCTATAAAAGTTTTGTCCAACCAATGCTATATTCTTAAATCCTAAAAAAACTGCTAATTCAGCTGTTGCTTGATGTTCTTTTAAACTTGAGTTTCCTAACTCAAACATATCTCCAAGAATAATAGATCCATTTGGATTGTTAAGTGCATAATTTTTTAATGCAACTTCCATACTACTCGGATTTGCATTATATGCATCTAAAACAATATTAAAATTATTCTTTTCAATTATTTGAGATCTATTGTTAGATGGCGTGTAGTTTGAAATCGCCGCTTTGGCTTTTTCTATATCAACTTTAAAATGATTGCCAATAGTTAGCGCAGCGGCAATATTATTATAGTTATAGCTTCCAATTAAGTTTGAGTTAATAGGTTCTTGGTGGAAATATAATTTTACAAACGGATTAGCTTCTAGATATTCTAAAGTTGGCTCAAATGATACAATGTTTAAAATGCCTTTAGATTGTTTAATTTGAATCTCATCGTTGGAATTGACAAATACAGTACCGTTTGCAGCTCTGAGATAATCGTATAATTCAGACTTTCCTTTTATAACACCATCAACACCTCCAAAACCTTCTAAATGTGCTTTCCCAAAATTGGTAATATAGCCAAAATTAGGTAGCGCTATAGAGCAAAGAAACTCTATTTCTTTTTGGTGATTTGCGCCCATTTCTACGATTCCTATTTCAGTAGCGGGCGTCATACTTAATAAAGTAAGAGGAACGCCAATGTGGTTATTTAAGTTTCCTTTTGTGGCAGTTACCTTATACTTCTGTTTTAGTACCGAAGCTATCAATTCTTTTGTAGTTGTTTTACCGTTACTTCCTGTAAGAGATATAATTGGTATGTCTAATTGAATTCTGTGATATTTCGCTAATTCCTGTAGAGTTTCTAAAACATCATCAACTAAAATTGTATTGTCTGAGGCATACCTAGGGTCGTCAATTACAGCGTATTTTGCACCTTTTTTAATAGCCTCTTGTGCGAATTTATTACCATTAAATTTGTTTCCTTTTAGAGCAAAGAAAATTGTGTTTTTTCTAATGTTCCTAGTGTCAGTATCAACCAAATAGTATTGGCTGTATTTTTCGTGTAAAGTATTAATTGTCATAGTCTAAAAATAAAAAACCTCGTTAAAAAACGAGGCTTTTTGATTTTAAAAATATAATTTTAATTCTTCTTTTCTGTGTATCTCGTTCTACGCTTATAAGTCATAGGACCAAGCTTATCGGTAGCGCATCTGAATCCTATAAAACTTGTTGCCATATATTCTGGTAAGAATCTTCTTTGAGCTGGATCTAACCAATACTCTCTGTCTTGCCAAGAACCACCTTTGTAAACTCTTGTTTGATCACTAATTAAAGTCGTACGATATTCTTCATCATATTCTTTAATTCGTAATCCACTTTCTCCGATTTGAGTTGGAGTAACAGGTGAGTTATACATTCTAGGTTTTACATCTAATTCTTCTTCGTCTTCTTCAAACATTTTAGTAGATGCTAAATCGCCATCTCTATTGTCTACATTGTATGCTTTCTCGTAATTGTTGCGCATGTAGGCATCATCTTTGGTGATCGGAACATATTTTACGCTTCCAGGTAAATCATTTACATTTATTTGTCCGTTTGGTAAAGTGTCATATGCAATAGTATTCACATCAACAACAACAACTTTTCCTTCGTCATCAATCATTGGTTTTGTAAATACATTTCCTCTGTAATAATTCATGTCGTTTGCGTCTGTATCGATAATTGGTCGATAAACGTCTGCCACCCACTCAGCAACGTTTCCAGACATGTCATATAAGCCGTATGCATTTGGACTATATTGACGAATTGGCATTGTAATATCACCACCATCATTACTCCATCCAGCAACTCCGCTATAATCTCCACGACCTTGTTTAAAGTTTGCTAGCTGATCACCTTTAAATCTGCGTGATGAATTACGTGTATATTTTCCATCCCAAGCATATTTTTTACGACCTCTAATATTGTTATATTCTCTATTTCCAACATCTGCTTTTGCAGCATATTCCCATTCTGCCTCAGAAGGTAATCTAAATGTTGGAGAAATAATACCATCTGAGACTTTTGGTAAAATAATATTGTCATCACGAGATCTAGACGGTTCATACACGGCAGAATCTCCCTCAAATAATAAAAATGGATCTTTAATAAATGTATCAGCATTAAAATATTTTGTACTGCTAATTTCCATTGAGTCCATTTCGTAATAGTTTTCCATCACGCCTTTATCAAATAAGGTTTTTTCTGAAACTCTATCACTTCTCCATACACAATAACGGTTCGCTTGTTTCCAAGAAACACCCACAACCGGATAGTCTCTGTACGAAGGGTGTCTTAAATAGTTTTGTGTTAACAATTCATTTGCACCTAAGGTGTTTCTCCAGACTAGAGTGTCAGGTAATGCGCTAGTGTAAATGTGTTTTGATTCATCATTACCAGAAGGGAATACTTTTTGCAACCAATCTAGGTAGAATAAGTATTCAGCATTTGTTACTTCTACTTCGTCTAGGTAAAAAGAGCGAACTTGCATTTGAACAGGAGTTGTATTCCAATCAAAAAGCACATCGTCTTGAACATGGCCCATTGTAAATGTACCACCTTCGATAAGCACCATGCCTGGAGGTGTTTCTTGACCTCTATAGTCGCTAGCATCAGAAAAACCAGCGTCAGTTTTATCTTTCGAGCTCCAGCCTGTAAGTGCTGTGCTATTGTCGTTTTCACGATTATGGCAACTAGTAAATGAAATAGTAAGTAGTGCTAATAGTAATAAGTTAATCTTAGTTTTTGTAATTTTCATAATACAAATCAACTTTAGGGTTTCATTTAGTGGACGCAAGATACACCAAATAATTATTTTCGCAAGTTATTTTTAACAAATGTCATCTAGGTTTTTGTCTCTGTATAACGATTGTTTTTTCCTTTTATTATGCGTATTGTTGTATATATTTAAAATAACTAGTTCCTTTAAGCGTTATTCATACTAATATGAGAAAAAACTTCAACCTTTTAGTTGTATTACTCTTTTGTTACTCTGGGATTTACGGTCAAAAATTGTCTCAAAAGAAAGTAACCCTAGTTTGGGGATCTACGGTGGTAGAAACAAACCGGGGATCTAAAATTAGCATCCCTAATGTAGAAGGATTTGGGTTGGATGCTCAATTGTTGCCAGAATTTGCGCAGTCTTGGGATATTGAAAAAGGATTAGAAGTTGCCTCATATGAACTGTTAAATGTACAATATGAAATCATTAGCGCTTCATCAATTTCTTCTGAAGTTAGAACTGTAATAGCTCCTGACATTAAAAGTGAGTTGGTAGTTGCCAATCATAGAAATAAGGCAACACTTGAATTGCTAATGACGCCTGTGGTGAATGATGGAGGCGTTTATAAAAAAGTAGTTTCTTTTCAATTAAACTATGCTACAAGGCAATCAAGAACTTCCGAGAGAGGTACTTTTAATAGAGCATTTAATTCAGTATTGAATACCGGAAACTGGTATAAATTTGCTATAGATACTACTGGAGTATATAGAATTAATAGATCTTTTTTGCAAAGTTTAGGTATAAAGACAAATGATGTAGATCCTAGAACCATTAAAATTTATGGAAACGGTGGAGCAATGCTGCCAAATAGAAATAGTGATTTTAGATACGATGGGTTACAAGAAAATTCTATCTATATAAGCGGAGAAGAAGATGGTAGTTTTGGTAGTAGTGATTATATTTTGTTTTATGCGAAAGGTCCCGAAACTTGGGATATAAATTCAACTTCCGGAATTGCATCTCACAGAGCAAATATTTTTGATGATAAAGCATATTATTTTATAACCTTCGGTGGTGAACAGGGTAAAAGAATTCAAAATCAAAATCCAATAACAGAGGCTGCCACGCAAGTAGTCACAAGTTACGATGATTATACATTTTACGAAAAGGAAGAGTATAACTTATTTTCAGTAGGTCAGCAATGGTTTGGAGAAGAAATGTCGTTTGAGCCAGATCAAACATTTGTTATTCCTTTTAAAAATTTAGATCCGAATTATCCGGTTAGAGTAAGGGTTCGTGGAGTTGCTGAGTCTTTTAGTGCTTCCTCCATGAGTATTCGTGTAAATGGTCAAGATGCATTTACAATAAACTATCCGGCATTGGTTTTGGGAAGTTTGATCAAAGCCTATGCAAGAGAGGGAAATACACAAATGAATTTATCTGGAGATTCAATTACAGTAGAGGTGTCTTTTAACAACAATGGAAACCCTGCAGCTAAGGCATTTCTGGACTTTATAGAAATTAATGGTCAAAAATTATTACAAGTTGATAATACTCAATTGAGTTTTCGAAGTTTTGATGCAGTAAATAGTGGTGGTGTTGCAAGTTATGAAGTTCAAAACGCTGAAGAAATATGGGATGTTACAGATTTTATAAACCCTCTAAGAGTGACGCCAGAGGAAGATGGAAGTACCTTTAAGTTCAAATCAGAAGCTAATGAGTTAAAACAATTTGTAGCACTAAATGATGTTGATTTTTATACACCCGAAATCATTACAAGTGGTCCAATTAAGAATCAAAATCTTCACGGCATTCAAGATATAGATTATCTTATTGTTACCAGAGGTTTTTTAATGAATGAAGCTGAGGTTTTAGCAGATTTTCACAGAGATCGAGGTTTGACGGTAGAAGTGGTTGACTTAGAGGAGGTTTATAATGAATTCGGGTCTGGGAGTCCAGATTTAACCGCAATAAGAGATTATGTTCGGTACTTGTATGACAATGCTTCAAATGTAGAGAACAGAATCAAATACGTTCTGTTGTTTGGAGATGCTTCTTATGATTACAAAGATAGAATTATTGGAAATAACAATATAGTCCCGGCAGTTTTAGCCTACGAG
This sequence comes from Urechidicola sp. KH5, assembly GCF_054661455.1. Lineage (NCBI taxonomy): Bacteria > Pseudomonadati > Bacteroidota > Flavobacteriia > Flavobacteriales > Flavobacteriaceae > Urechidicola > Urechidicola sp. KH5. The sequence continues at coordinate 270,567 of NZ_BAAFSW010000001.1, read as the reverse complement.
AGTTTTAACTTAGCCACGTCGTATTTAACAGACGATTATTATGGAATGATGGATCCAAACGAAGGTTTGCTAACCTTTGCTGATAAACAAGACGTTGCTACAGGTAGGTTTCCAGTTACAACTATTCAGCAAGCCAAGGAAGCTGTTAACAAAGCTATGACCTACTCCTCTTCTGAATCATATGGAGACTGGAGAAACTTAGTAACAGTCGTGGCAGATGATTTAGATGTCGCAACTGAATTTACTATACAGCAAAGTATGGAGAATATTGCAGATACTATTCGTGTAAGAAAACCATTACTAAATGTTAAGAAGATATATGCAGATGCTTTTGTACAAGTTTCGACTGCTGGAGGAGAACGTTATCCAGATGTATACGACGAAATAGAAAATACCCAAGCTAAAGGAACATTATTATTGAATTATTTTGGACATGGCGGAGAGGATGGTTGGGCTTCAGAAAGAATACTTGATATTCCTATGGTTAGAGCCTTGAGCAACATCAATACATTACCATTAATTATTACTATTACTTGTGAGTTTTCTAGATTTGACAATCCATTGAGATTATCAGGTGGAGAATTTTTAATTTGGAATGCTGATGGAGGATCTACTTCTCTTATTACAACTACAAGAGAGATATATGTAAATGTGGGGCGTGTTTTTAATGACCGTTTAATGAGAGTATTGTTAAATTTTGATAATGAAAATTTAACAATAGCTGAAGGTTTGATGTCAGTTAAAAATCAATTTTCAACCTCTCAAAGATTATTTATATATTTTCTTGGAGACCCTGCAATGGATTTAGCGGTTCCAGAACCAGATGTGCGATTGACACATATGAATGGTATAGACATTTCTCAATCCATAGATACCATAAAGGCTTTGAGTAGAGTTACCTTAGAAGGAGCAGTTACAGATTCAAATGGAAATGTTTTATCTGATTATAATGGTGAATTATCTACCATAGTTTTTGATAAGCCAATTACTAAGACAACCTTAGATAATGATAATTTTGGAAGAACTATGGAATTTGATGCTTTAGAAAGTAAAATTTTTAGAGGTCTTTCTTCTGTTGCAAATGGCAGATTTGAATTTGATTTTGTAGCACCAAGAGATTTAAGAATTGCTTATGGTCAAGGTAAAATTAGTTTTTATGCAGATAATGATGATGTTGATAAAGCTGGTTATAATTTTGACGTAACCATTGGTGGCATCAATTTAGATGCTCCAGAAGATAATTTGGGGCCAGATATAGAATTATTTATGAATGATGAAAGTTTTGTAGATGGAGGAAATACAAATGGTTCTCCTTACCTGTTGGCATTGCTTTCTGATGAAAATGGAATAAATACTTCTATTACCTCTGTAGATCACGATATTGTTGCAATTTTAGATGGTGAAACCTCAAATCCGTATGTATTAAATGATTTTTATCAGACCGAGTTAGATGATTATACAAGAGGAAGAGTTAGATTTCCCTTTAGAGATTTAGAACCTGGTTTACATACTTTAGAATTATGTGCTTGGGACACCTACAATAATTCATCATGTGCTACGTTAAACTTTTTTGTAGTGAGTGACTCAGAGATGGTATTGGATAACGTATTAAATTATCCGAACCCATTTGTAAATTATACCGAGTTCTGGTTCAATCACAATAAACCAAATGAACCATTGGATGTACAAGTTCAGATTTTTACAGTTTCTGGTAAATTGGTTAAGACCATCAACCAAACTGTAAATTCAACAGGTAATTTATCAAGGTCGATTACTTGGGATGGTTTAGATGATTTTGGAGATAAAATAGGAAAGGGTGTTTATGTGTATAAACTGAATGTTAAAAGCACCTTATCAGATGTCTCTGCAGAAAAATATGAGAAATTAGTAATACTTCAATAAAAAGTATTTTATTTGTTAAAACAATCTTAATTCATGAAAAACGCAGTAATCGCTATTATAGCATGCTTGTTTGTAATTCCTACTATTAAAGCACAAGACGAACCTAATCCAATAACCACAGCAGCTCCATTTTTGTTAATTATTCCAGATGCAAGAGCAGGTGGAATGGGAGATGTAGGTGTAGCTACTTCGGCAGATGCTAATTCGCAACATCACAATCCTTCTCAATATGCATTTTTAAACACATCGTATGTAGTTGGATTAAATTACACCCCTTGGATGCGTGAATTAGTAAATGATATTTTCTTAGGTGGTTTTACATTTGCGAACCGTATCAATGAGCGAAGCGCTTGGGCAGGAAGCTTAAAATATTTTACCTATGGTGAGATTCAGTTAACAGATGGAGGAGGTAATCCTATAGGTGTAGAGAATCCAAATGAATTGGCAATCGATGGTACATATGCCCTTAAATTAAGTGACTATTTTTCGATGGGTGTAACCTTGAGATACATAAGGTCTGATTTGGCTTTGAGATCTTCTGATGCGCTTTTAAACACAGTAAATTCTTTCGGAGTAGATGTTTCTGGTTATTATCAGTCTGATGAAAAGAACTACGGTGACTTTAATGGTCGTTGGAGAGCTGGTTTTAATATTTCTAATATTGGTCCAAAAGTTTCTTATAGTGATGATACTGATGAAAATTTTATACCTACAAATTTAAAGTTAGGTGGTGGATTTGATTTTATTTTAGATGACTATAATAGAATCAATACTACTTTAGAGGTTACTAAATTGTTAGTTCCAACACCTCCAATTCGAGATGATGAAGGAAATATTATAGATGGTAAAGATGATAATGTTGGTTTTGCTCAAGGAATGTTCCAATCGTTTGCGGATGCACCAGACGGATTTAGTGAAGAGATGAAAGAGTTTACTTGGGCTTTAGGAGCCGAGTATGTTTATAATAATGCTTTCGCTTTAAGAACAGGTTATTTCCACGAAAGCGAATACAAAGGTAATCGTCAATACTTTACAGTTGGAGCTGGATTTAAATTTAAAGCAACGACTTTAGATGTTTCTTATTTGTTTAGTTCTTCAGACGTAAATAATCCTTTAGAAAACACATTACGCTTTAGTTTAGCATTTAACTTTGGAGATATCTACGAAGATTTTTAGTATCTTCGAAGTATGAAAAAATTGCAACTTACGACCTCAATTACCGTGTATGACGACGTAACTGAGTTGCCCAAAGATGTACAGCAATTGATGAACGCTGCTATTGACGTTCGAAAAAATGCATATGCGCCGTATTCACAATTTCTTGTGGGTGCGGCTTTGTTATTAGATAATGGAACTATTGTTACTGGGTCTAACCAAGAAAATGCTGCATATCCAAGTGGGTTGTGTGCCGAACGAGTTGCTGTGTATTATGCGGGAGCTCAGTATCCTGATGCTAAAATTTTAAGAATTGCAATTACGGCAGGTTCGATTCATGAAACGTTGACAGAGCCAGTTGCACCCTGCGGTTCATGTAGACAATCGTTATCTGAATATGAGAAAAAACAAAATGCACCTATGGAAGTCTATTTTATGGGTGAAACAGGTAAAATTATTAAGACAGACACTCTGCATGATTTGTTGCCTTTAGCGTTTGATAAAACCTATTTGTAGTTTAACGTTCTACCCATAAATATTGTAGATAGCGCAAAGCAGTGATTAGCTTTGTTTTTCTTGACTTAGCCTTCAAAGTAAACATATTTAATTGTTCAGGTTCTACTTTCCTACCATGAACCATAATCCAATTAATTTTTTTTAAAGCATCTAAATCTTCCAGTGGGTTTCCATCAAGTAATAATAAATTAGCTTTTTTTCCAACAGCAATTGTGCCTAAATCATTCATGATTTGGTGCGTTTTAGATGGGTTGATGGTGGCCGTTTTAAGTACTTCATAATTACTCAATCCCGCCTCTGCATAAAAGGCTAATTCTTCTTTAATAGATGCTCCAGGTGTAGTAATGCCAATACCTGCATCACTACTTGAAACTAGAGTAACTCCTGCGTCATGCAGCAGTTTAATTAAATATAAATGAAACTGGTGCTGCGAAAGAATTCTGTTTTTGGTTCCAGAATTTTCTTTAAGTGCTTCTTGCCACCTATTTACCTGATTTTTCGCATCGATATCAATTAACAAAGGGTTCATATATGCTGCAGACTCACTATTCAAAACATCGCTGTTTTCCAGCATCTCGAATATCTTATAGAATCCTGTAATAGTTGGGCTAAATATTTGATCTCTTTCCGCCATTATTTTTGCAATATCAACTGCTTTTACTGAATCTAATTGATAGTTTAACGCCTGCTGGTAAATATCTTCAGTATGTTCAATAGTTGCGATTTGAGGATGAAACTGTTCTGTATATTCTACTTTAAAACTTGGATGTGCTACAACATCCATCTGTAAGGCTTCAGCTTCTTCTACAATCGCAATATATTCTGCCTCGGTCATACCCGCATATGTTTTGATAAAATCATAACCTCTATTTTTATACGATTGTACCAATGCTCTAGCCTCTTTTGGATTCCTAATTTGAACTTTATCATCACCCAAATCATCTTTTCCAGTTAATTTTGGTGATGAGGTGTAAAATGAGGGAGCAACTAATTCTTGATTATTGATTTGCTCTTTTAAGTCTAAATGAAAAGGTAATCCCCATAAATTTCGAACACCAGTAACTCCATTTGCTAAATACAATCCTAGTTCTTGTTTGTCCCAAATATGAACATGCATATCTATAAGGCCAGGTATTAGAAATTGATTATTTCCATCGATAATTTCAATGTCTTTATCTGAAATATTTTGAGCTACCTCCTTTATTGTTCCATTTTCAACAAGCACATCAAAATTGGTTAAAACTGTATCTTTAGTCATTGGTATGACCTGAACATTTTTTATTAAATAGCTTTTATTTTGTAGTTCAGGATATTTGTCTAATTGTAAATATGAGGTTCTCTTTTGATCGATTAATATTATTGTTAGCACTACTAGTAATAATAAAGTAACTAATGCCAAAAGAACTTTCAGTGTGGTTTTCAGTATTTTCATGCTAATTTTTTAGTGTGCCTATCCAAACGTTTCCCTTTGGAAATGCGTATATTCTTGGCTGTTTTTGTTGTACTATTCTATGAGGCTTTTTTAACTGCTTTTGTAACCATCGTACCTCATTTTGATGAGCAAGTTCATTGATATAAAAATTAGGGTCATTGGTGTTGTCTTCAAAAATAGACTCATCTATACCCAAAGACCATTCAAAATCTATAAATAAATTATAATGTGATCTGTAGTTGTTTATTGGAAAGTTTTTTTTTGTATCCCCAACTGTAAAGACTTGGTTATAATAATTAATATACTCTCCAATGGCGCACACAACTTGAGATTGGGCAAGATTAGATTCGTAAAGCCAAAATTTCAAATAATAGGGCTCTTCAAGTGCTTCTATGGTCAGTTTCCAGTTGTTATATATTTCTAGAAAACCATTTAAAATTAGTCTTCTTGTTTTACCATGTGGTTCTGGTGTAATACTGTTACCTAAATTTAAAGAGCCCCAAGGATGCACTCTGAATTTTACATAATCTCTTCCGCAATTTTTAACAGTCTCTAAATTGAGATCTTTATTTCTGTCAATCCATTGTTCAATATCTTTCCAAAACCTTTTATGGCCCCTAATTTTTTGTTTCATTTATTTGGTATTAAATAACGAAAATACAAAACAAAAAGGCTTCCCAATTGGAAAGCCTTTTGAATAGTTTAAAACGAATTTTATTTGATCGCTTCAGAAACAACGGTGCCAGATGTGCCATTAGGGAATGCAATACCTAGCAACGCTGACATTGTTGGAGCAATATCGTTAATATTGGTTCTGTTATACGTATGACCTTGTTTAACACCTGTACCGTAAAATAATAAAGGAACATGTGTATCGTAATTGTAAGCAGAACCATGAGACGAGCCTGTTTTACTATAAGAAATTGTAGCAGGATTTAGAACGTACATAATTTCTCCAGAGCGTTTTTGATTGTATCCGTTTTTAAGTAATAATTCAATTCCTTCTTGAGCAGTACTATTTTTTACTTCAGTAGCAGTATACGCCTTATAAACGTTTTTGTAGTTTATAATTTCTTCAATCATTTCAAGTTGTACCATGGCAAGGTGTAGGCCTAATTCTTTTATTTTTTCGCGATCAAAGAAAATATCAGCATAATCAACATGTTCTATTAGGTCTTCTCCATATTTTGAAATAGAAAATTCACTTAATTGTTTTTTGAATTCCGACTTATCAAAATATCCTGCTGGTATTTTTTCTGAGGCTAAATACGAAGGAACATCCACTGCGCCATGGTCTGCAGTTAAGAAAACTGTGTAGTTACCCTTACCAACATTTTTATCTAACTGATTTAATAGGTTTTCTAAATTTTTATCAAGTCTTATATAAGTATCTTGAATTTCTTTAGAATTTACTCCAAAATTGTGTCCTACATAATCTGTGCTAGAGTAACTAACAGTTAAAACATCTGTATCGTTATCTGCACCAAGTTGTTCGCCTTGAATAGCAGCTAAGGCAAAATCTGTTGTTAAGTCATTACCATAAGCGGTGGCTTTTAAAATATTGTAATTGCCGTTCTTTTTACTTAGTGATTTTAAATCATATGGAAATGTCGCATCATCTTTACCTTTAAATCCACCTTCAAAATTGTTTTTATCCGAACCGCTTTCAACATAAGAATCGATAGGGTAGTAGGTATCCCAAGTTTTTAGATATGACTTAGCGATATCACTTTTATTAAAGGTTTCTACCCATTCTGGTAATTCATTCAAATAAAAAGAACTTGTTATCCAATTGCCATCTTTTCCTCCTTCAAACCAATATGCAGCATTTGCAGTATGCCCTGCAGGTAATATGGCGCCACGATCTTTAATAGCTATACCAATTGTTTTACCCCGCATTTGAGTATGAAGTCTATTTTCATCAGTAAAGGTTGTGGTTAACATTCTGTGAGGTGACATTTTTCCAGCATCAGCTTTTGTGCCAACGGGATTTACGCTATTATCTCCTGCGCAATACACGTCTTCTTTGTTTTCTTTGTCATACCAATTGTTGCCAATAATTCCATGATATTTAGGAGTTGTACCTGTATATACTGAAGCGTGCCCAGGACCGGTAGCAGTTGGTACATAATTAAAATGATTATTTTTACAATTAAACCCTTCGTTCATTAAACGCTTAAAACCACCTTCTCCATATCTATTAATAAAGCGTGTGAGGTAATCGTATCGCATTTGATCTACTACAATGCCTACTACCAATTTGGGCTTTTTTTCTTGAGAAAATCCAAACGTACTCACCAATATTAAAAGACCCAAAAAAAATGATTTTTTCATACTTATTTTAAAAGTTGATTTGAAAAACAAAGATACATTTTAAATAGGTTGAGCTATCAATTAATGACAATAATAGCGTTAGAATAAAGTTTTAATTTAATACTTTAGCAAAAACAATTTGCATGAATTACCTAGAGCATATTGGTAAATATTTTATCATGCTTCGGCAAGTTTTTACAAGGCCACAGCGAGGTAAAGTGTTTAGAGAAGTGCTATTCCGAGAGATTGACGACTTAGGATTAAAATCACTCGGAATTATTATGTTTATCTCTTTTTTTATTGGGGGTGTTGTTGCAATTCAAACAGCCTTAAGTGTAGATAGTCCTTTCATTCCTAAATATCTTATAGGTTTTGCCACAAAGCGATCTATGATATTGGAGTTTGGTCCAACCTTTACCTCTGTTATTTTAGCTGGTAAAGTGGGGTCGTACATTGCATCAAGTATTGGTACCATGCGAGTGACGGAACAGATTGATGCTTTGGAAGTTATGGGGGTAAACTCTTTGAATTATTTGGTTTTACCTAAAGTTATTGCAACGTTGTTTTTCTATCCGCTTCTTACATTAATTGCCATGTTTTTGGGAATTTTTGGAGGATGGGCTGCAGGTGTTTTAACAGATCTTTTTTACTCAGTAGATTACCTTGATGGAATTCGACTTGAATTCGATCCTTATTACATTCAATACGCACTTATTAAGACAGTAGTTTTTGCATTTGTAATTGCAACGGTGCCTGCGTATCACGGATATTTTGTAAAAGGAGGTTCGTTAGAAGTTGGAAGAGCAAGTACGCAGGCGGTAGTTTGGACAAGTGTTGTTATAATTACTTTAAATTATTTCTTAACTCAAATGCTTTTGGGATAATGATACAAGTTGAGAATTTACATAAGAGTTTTGGAGATGCTCATATTTTAAAAGGAGTAAGTACTTCTTTTGAAAAAGGAAAAACCAATTTAATAATTGGTCAAAGTGGTTCAGGTAAAACGGTATTTTTAAAATGTCTATTAGGATTGCATGAGCATGACGATGGTAATATTTCTTTTGATGGAAGAATTTATTCGGAGTTGAATATTGATGAGAGAAGGCAATTACGTACCGAGATAGGCATGGTGTTTCAGGGCAGTGCCTTATATGATTTCTTAACAGTAGAAGAGAATGTTATGTTTCCTTTAAAGATGTTTACGACGAAATCACAAGAAGAAATGTTGGAACGAGTGAATGAAGTTTTAGCACGAGTTAATTTGGATGGTGCAAATAGTAAATTTCCTTCTGAACTTTCTGGTGGCATGCAGAAACGTGTTGCTATTGCTAGAGCAATTGTAAACAATCCGAAGTATTTGTTTTGTGACGAGCCCAACTCTGGTCTAGACCCGCACACTGCAACAGTTATAGACAATTTAATACAAGAAATAACAAAAGAATACAATATAGTGACTATTATTAATTCACATGATATGAACTCTGTAATGGAGATTGGAGAAAAAATTGTTTTTTTGAAAGAAGGCTTGAAGGCATGGGAAGGCACCAATGAAGATGTGTTTGTGACAGATAATGAGGCGATTGTAAATTTTGTTTATTCATCGAATTTATTTAAAAAAATTAGAGAAGTATATTTAAAAGAAAGTAAACGATAAAAGTATTTGTTTTATTAAAACAAGTGCTTATATTTGCACCCGCTAAAACAATAGCGAATGACTTGATAGCTCAGTTGGTAGAGCACCTCCCTTTTAAGGAGGTGGTCCTGGGTTCGAGCCCCAGTCAAGTCACAAAAATCGTCAAATTTTATTGGCGATTTTTTTGTTTGATAGCAAAACAAAATAACTTTTCAATATGTCTTTGTAAACATTTGGTTTACTGATATTATTGACTATTGATAGATAAGTTTGTACTTTTAAATTTCTAAACAATTATTACTATTATGAAAAAGCGACTATCTCAACTTATTTTGGTATTCTTAATTTCTATGCCTGCACTCGCTCAGGAATTTGGGATTTCTGCCGAAATTAGACCGCGTTATGAGCATAGACATGGTTTTGGTACATTAATCGAAACGGATCAAGCAGGATCACATTTTGTATCCCAACGCTCTCGAATTAATTTTGATTTCGCTTTTGAAATGATCAAACTTAAATTTTCTGGACAGCATACTGGTGTCTGGGGAGATGTTGGGACCTTAGGGAAATCTGATAATAATTTATCTATTAATGAGGCGTGGGCGCAGGCTATTTTCTCTGATAAATTTTCAGTTAAATTTGGGCGACAAGTAATTTCTTATGATGATCAAAGAATAATAGGTGCAACTGCTTGGGCTCAACAAGCTAGGCGCTTTGATGCTATGGTTGCAAGATGGCAAATAGCAGAGAAAACGATTTTGGATGTTGGTTTATCTTTAAGTAATGACGGTGAAATAAGTGTTGGAGATATGCCCTATAGCAATGCAGCAGGTTATAAGGCAATGGGTTTTGGATGGTTTCACCATGACTTTAAAAACCTTGGTTTTAGTGCTTTATTTTTGAATAATGGTGTTGAGCATAATGTTTATGGAGATGATAATCTAGAAGTAGATTATACTCAAACATTTGGTTCTCATATAACTTATGATCTAAATAGGTTCTCGGCCGATGGGTCAATTTATTTTCAAACTGGTAAATTGAATACAAATGAGGTGTCCGCAACTAACTATGCATTAAATCTTCGATATATAATTGCAAAAGAACTAACAATAAATGTGGGTTACGAATATTTTTCAGGTAAAGATATGAATGATACCAGCAATGATGTAAAGTCCTTTAATCCCTTGTATGGTACAAATCATAAATTCAATGGTTTAATGGATTATTTTTATGTGGGAGGACAGCATTTGAATAATGTTGGTTTAAATGACTTGCATTTCGGTTTAACGTACAAAAAAGATAAATTTTTTGTTAAGGTAGCACCACATTTCTTCTTTGGAGCTGCTGATATTTATGATGGTTCTGTTAAAATGGATGATAATTTAGGATTTGAGATTGACATGACAACAGGATACAACTTTACAAGTGATATCAATTTGCAAGGAGGTTTCTCTATGATGTCTGCAACTGAGTCTATGGAAGTTATTAAAGGTGGTGGAGATTCCGATGAAGGTAATTACTGGGGCTGGGTAATGATCACGTTCAAACCAACTTTATTCAAGTCTAAAGCATAAGAAGCCAAAGAAATATAATAAAGTAAATTATGGCATAAGAAAGGCGTTTGTTTTCCTTTTTTACTGTCCGTATAATTGTATTGTATCCAATTCTAAACGGGTCTTAAGCCATAATTTTAATTGGCGCTCTTGTACCGTTTGATTTGGTATAGAGTCATACCATGTTACGTTAAAAACAGATATAGTGTCAACACGACTAAAATCGGTTGTAATAAAATTCGCGTAGCTCAATGTTTTAAGACCGCTGTAATTTATTTTTGCCTCCTCACTTAACTGCTTAAATGGCACTTTAGTGTGTTTGCGTAATTCTTGTTTTAGTTCAGAAATTTCGTCTTCACTTTCGGCTATTTTTTCATCTCTAGATGCAATAATTGACTGATTTCTTGAATATAAATCTGTTAATTCTTCAACTTTTTTTTCAAGATCAGTACTCACACTTTGTTCTATATTTAGTATAGTGCCAGTTAGTCTATAATCAGGTAACCTTTCTTTCCATTCTTTAATTTTACCCTCAGATAATAAGTTGCCATAAAGAATTAGCTTTACGGTTTTGGCGTCGTAATTAATATTCTCACTTTCTGTATCAAAAATATGAATGCCGGCAGTTTTCATATCCTCGATCAAATTTTCAACTTGATGTATATATCTATCCTTTTTGTAAAGCTGAACAAACTCATAAATACTAAAACTCATGATAAGCAATGCTACAAAACCAGCTATCTGTGCTACTCGTTTTCTTTTGGCAGAATTAATATATTTAACCATTGGAAAACGTAAGAATTTTACAATTAAAAAAGTAGCTAAAGCAATAAAGATTGTATTAATTGTAAACAAGAACATTGCACCAAAAAAGAACTGCATATCCCAAACAGCTAAACCGTATCCTGCTGTACATAAAGGTGGCATTAGGGCAGTAGCAATCGCAACTCCTGCAATGGTATTGGTTTGTTTGGAGCGTCTACTAATAGCCATTATAAGCGCCAACCCACCAGCTACTGCAACAAAAACATCCCGAACGTCTGGGGCTGTACGTGCTTTAATTTCTGGAGTTAACTCTTGGAATAATGGTATTTTAAAGAAAATGAATGAAGTAATTAAACTTAATCCAATCATTACCCCAAGATTTACAAAAGAACGCCTTAGAGTGTCAATATCATTAATTGCAATAGATAAGCCTACTCCTAATATTGGTCCCATTAATGGAGATATTAGCATGGCTCCAATTACAACTGCGGGTGAGCTAACGTTTAAACCAATTGATGCTATTAAAATTGAGAAAATCAATACCCAAGCTGTATGACCTTTCATAGAAATTCCATCTTTTATATCTTGAATAGTACCCTTTTTATCGGTATCGCTTTTAATTTCAAGTATACTGACTAAAATTACTTTGAAGTCATTCCAAATGGTAGAAAAATCATTTGATGTTTTTTCTTCTTGACCTTGCTTTTGTTCCTGATTATTAGACGTTGAGTTATCTTGCATAGACTAAACATATTCGTCGCCAAAGTCTTTTTTGGCTTGTGCGGTTATTTGCTTAATGTCTTGTTCATCGGCTTTTGGGCAAATGAGCAATACACCATCTTTTTCAACCACAATATAATCATTTAATCCTTGAATTATTACCTTTTTATGATTTTGGGTGCGCACCATATTATTTGATGCATCTCTGAATATGACTTTACCACCTACCGTAGAGTTTTTATCGTTGTCTTTGGGCAATTTATTATATAAAGACCCCCAAGTGCCTAAATCATTCCAACCAAAATTAACAGGAAGAACATATACGTTCTCTGCTTTCTCTAAAATACCATAATCAATAGAGATATTTTCAGCCCTTTCGTAATTGCTATTTATAAATCCAATTTCATTTGGAGTGTTATAGAATTCCTCTCCATTTTTGAAAAGTTGAAACATAGTAGGTAACGATTGCTTAAAAGCCTTTAAAATACTTTTTGCACTCCAAACAAAAATACCTGCATTCCAAAGATAATCTCCACTTTTTATAAAAGATTTCGCGGTTTCTAAATCAGGTTTTTCCGCAAACTGTCTTACTTCTTTTATTTTGTTTGCCCGATTTTTAAACCTAATATAACCGTATCCTGTATTAGGATTACTAGGTGTAATTCCCAGTGTCATTAAGACATCTTGTGTACCACAAAACTCAAAAGAAGATGCTATAGCCAAATTAAACGAATATTCATCTTCAATCCAATGATCACTGGGGGCAACAATCATAACAGCATTTGGGTTTTGTTGATAAATTTTTTGAGCAGCATATAAAATGCATGGTGCAGTATTACGCATGCAGGGTTCTAAAAGCAATTGATTTTCTTCTACACCTTTAAGTTGTGCTAAAATCAAATCCTTATATCTAGCATTTGATGATATTAATATGTTCTTAGATGGAATACTCTTTGAAAGTCTATCAAATGTTTTTTGAATTAATGAACTGCCAACACCTAACATGTCGTGAAATTGTTTTGGATAATTCTGAGTACTCATTGGCCAAAAGCGAGAGCCAACACCACCAGCCATTATTACTGCGTAGTAGTTTGAATTCATATGGTAAGTTTTTTTACTTCAGCATGTTGACTGAATAAATATGTTTTGTCATTTTTTAAATCAACGCAAGCAAATCGCGTTCGTCTTTTATCACCCATTTTAAAAGTTCTATTATTATATTCAAAAAGGGTCCCTTTTGGGATTTCAAAGATAAAATTCTTATCTGAGTTTTTTTCAAAAGATTTAAGGGCTAACGATAAATGTACATCACTATCTGTACTCGCCTTCGGGTTTTTTAAGTAATTGGCAAGATGGGGTAATATTTCAACAGGAAAAATAGTTGGGTCAATAAACGGCAGCATTAAATGTTGAAATGCAATTTTCCATTCTATACCATGTGGTTTCACCCTTCTGTATTTTAAATGGGTGACCAAATGAGCAATTTCATGAACATACGTCAATAAAAATTGATACTGATTTAAACTATTATTTAAAGAAATTTGAAATGTTTTCGAATCTAGAACTCTAAAATCGCCGTGTTTGGTATGTCTCTGATTTACAATTTTTAACCGATGTGGGTATTTCTCAATAAGTTCTTGAATTAAGGGTAAAGCATTAATTGGAATGTGCGATTGTACATCTTTGAGCATTTGGCAAATTTAGAATAATTAGTAAAACTTTAGTATACTTTAAACACTTGTTATTCTAACAACTGATATTTTTTATCAATTAGCATATATACTAAACAAACTTGCCTTTATTTATTGCTTTTTGTTGGGTATCTATAGGTTATGAATATAAGAGAATAGCCTCTAAAGTTTTCTAAAAAGTTGAGGTAGTTCATAAGAATACAACGTGAATTCCATTTAATTTAATAGGATATTCTTGGCCATTACAAGGATCTTTGTTTGGTAAAAATGGTAATTTTATTTTTGTAACTGTTGCTGAATATTTAAATCTCAATCAAGTTCATTTTAAAATCGATCTAAAGGGAGATTTAAAATAAGTTTCTGGAGTATAGCAAATGATAGCATATGGTCTAAAAATGTAAAAAATTTTCAATTAAAAGAAATTATTATAAATAAGATAAAGCTTGCTAATAGTATTCTTAAATATGAATTATAGTGTATAGCCTTTGTTTTATTTATAGATTTCGCATCTCAGAATAAAAAGGTTTAACAACTTTAAAAAAAAAATTATTTTCGTAATTATTAAAAAATTATAAACTATTAGACCTATGAAAAAAATTACTCTTTTTTTATTGTTAAACTCTCTCATTGGATACTCCCAATCCACAATTAATATTACCACATCAGGTGGATTATACGTAGGTGAGAAATGGGTAAATATCACCACAGAAGCAGATGGAGGTGGTACTCAGATTTGGGGGCAAGGTGATGAAACCCAGTGTAACGCTGGTGGATTAATTAATCAAGATATCTCAATAGCTCCAGGGACTTATTATGTTAATTGTTATGATCAATATGCTGATGGATGGGATGGTACACTCATTTCTGTAACCGCTTATGGTGTTGTTATAGGAGATAATGGTGGGGTTTCACCTGATGACGGACAAGATACTGATATAGATTCGAGTTGTGAGGGCACTGCCGATGAGCTAGAGGCATCATTTATGATTGTAGTTCCTAGCCCACCATCTTGTATGCCACCATCTAGTCTTACTGCAACGGTGAACTCAATATCAGAAGCTGAGATATCTTGGACAGCAGTAGGTACTGAAACAGAATGGACTTATGAATATGGTCCGGCTGGCTTTACTCAAGGAAATGGAACCATAGTGCAGGGGACAGACAATTCTGTAATTATAGAAGGTTTGACTTCTGAAGCAACCTATGATATTTATGTTCAATCAAATTGTGGTGGAACTGATGGTGATAGTATCTGGTTAACTATTTCTTGGACTATGCCAATGGCAGGAGACACTTTTGCAACAGCAACCACTCTTCCTTTTACAATTTCTCCAGAAGGAACTGGTTGTACAACACATAATTTTTCAGTTGATTTTACAGCATCAGGTCCTGGTTATACAATAAGTGGTCTTCCAGGTCAAGGAACTTCCATTCAAGGTTATGATGCCTTTTTTAACTGGACGGCTACAACCAGTGCATTACGTTACTGGGGTGATGGAGTTGGTAAACCATATATTGGTATTCATGATTCATCAGGTACTGAAATTGCTTATTCTACATTTAATCAGGCTGGTTTAACTTTGCAAGGTTGGGCTGTAGGAGATGAACTTGTTATAAGAATTTATGATTATGGTAATACTATGATTAATGTTGAATTTTGCTTGGAAGAATACACGCCTTCAGCACCAATTGTTCCAAATTATCAAGAATTTTTTGATGACTACATACCGATAGGCTGGAGCGAAGCAATAGGAGCCTATGGAACCCCCATTGGAACCAGTTCTACTTTTATCAATGATGATTTTGTGAACGATACAAGTAACCCAAACGGACAATCTGCTGGTGTTAATATTTGGGGGGCACTTACTGATGAGTATCTGATATCTCCAGAGTTTAACCTTTCAGGAGCTACTTATTACTTAAATTTTGATATTGGGTTAGTGGAATACAATAATACATCATCTGCAACTTTGGGATCTGATGATTATGTTGCATTACTGGTAACGCAAGATAACGGGGCTAACTGGATAGAACTTACCCGTTGGGATGCTACTACTCCAATAAGTAATACAGGGCAGTCTGTACAAGAAATAGAACTTTCAGGCTATGGTAGTACTGTTCAGTTTGCATACTATGCATCCTCTGGTTCTTTAGAGGATAATGAGGATAATGACTTCTTTATTGACAATTTCCAAATTACAACTACATCATTAAGTTCTGCTGATGAGGTAATAGAAGGATTTAAATTATATCCTACAATCGTAGAACAAAATTTGAATTTTAGCGCTTTTGAAAATGTTAAATACATTGCTATCTATAACCTTTTAGGACAAGAGGTGTTACAAACAGCTCCTAATATTTCTAACTCTTCTATAAATTTATCTGCGTTAAATGAAGGGGTTTATATGGTGAAGGTGCAAGTAGGAAATACTGAAGGAACATTTAAAATTATTAAAAAATAACAAATCATAATTCGAATTTTTGAAACGTCACGCTAAGCGTGACGTTTTTTTATTTAGCTGTTTTGTACGTTTGAAATCCATATGTAGGTATTGGTCAAATACTAGTAAACATCAGAGGAAAAATAAATGAGTAAATACCAAAAGATTCTTATAAATTTAAATAGTTGATATTATTACAGAGAGATTGATGAAGTACCATTTATATTTTATGAGAATCGAGTTTATTTTTTGATGAAATAATCGTAAAATTGTGCTGTTAAAAAATAGTTACAATGAAGTTGTTAGTATTCTTGTTCTTGTCAACAAGTGGTTTTGCGCATGATTACTATTTTGCTTTTGCCGAAATGGCATACAATTCGGAATCTCAGAAATTTGAAACTACTATTTCTATTTCGACGCATGATCTTGAGCACGCTTTAGAATACATTAAAAGTCCTGTAGGACATTTAGAGAAAGTAAAGAAGGGTTCGAAAGAATTCCAGATTTTACAAAATTACCTTAACCGACATTTTAAAGTAAAAGCTGCAAGCAATCATAGTTTTGAGCTTTTGGGCTTTGACACTAAGTTAGATGGTATTACTCATTTTTATTTGGAGTCATCTTCTATTATTGATCTTGCAGATTCGCTAGAAATTACTTTTGATGCCTTAATGGAAATGCATAAAGACCAACAAAATAAAATTACGTTTTATCACAATGATAACGCGTTTTCAAAACCCTTTTTATACACAAAAAGAACTCAAACAATAATCCTTAAATAATCAATCAATGCTAAAAAAAACACTATTCTTGGCATTACTTATGCCCGTATTAGCGATTGCGCAGAATAATAAATTTGCACAATTAGAACAGTTGTTACCTACTCCAAATGAGTATAGAAATGCTGCTGGAGCGCCTGGTCATAACTATTATCAGCAACAAGCAGATTACAAAATTGATGTAGAGCTTGTAGACGATGAACAAAAAATTATAGGTGATGAAACTATTACTTATACCAATAATTCTCCTGATGCTTTAGAGTATTTATGGATTCAGTTAGATCAAAACATGCGTGCGTCAGATTCTGATACTCACTTAATCAAAGTAGAGCGAATGGAGAACTTTAAATCAATCAAATCTGTTCAAAAGAAATTATTTGAATTTGATGGCGGTTTTAAAATTCAAGAGGTGAGTGCTACTTCAGGTAGAAAATTAAAATACTACATCAACAAAACAATGATGCGTATTGATTTAGATACGCCTTTAACTGAAGGTTCATCAATTTCATTTAAAATCAAGTGGTGGTATAACATCAACGACCGCATGAAAATTGGGGGTCGTAGTGGTTATGAGTATTTTCCAGAAGACGATAACTACTTGTATACGATAGCACAATGGTTCCCAAGAATGTGTGTGTATAATGATGTTGAAGGGTGGCAAAACAAACAATTCTTAGGAAGAGGTGAGTTTGCCTTACCATTTGGTGATTATGAGGTTGCTATAACAGTACCAAGCGATCACGTTGTTGCTGCAACTGGTGAATTAGCTAACGAGAGTAAGGTATTAACATCTGCTCAAAGAAATCGTCTAGCGCAAGCAAGAAAATCTGATACGCCTGTTATTATTGTAACACAAGATGAGGCAGAAGCTACAGAGAAAGAAAGAGCAAGCTCTAAAAAAACATGGGTATTTAAGGCTAAAAATGTACGTGACTTTGCATTTGCATCTTCTCGTAAATTTATTTGGGATGCCATGAATCAACCAGTAGGAGGTAAGAATGTATTATGTATGTCTTACTATCCTAAAGAGGGTAACCCATTATGGGAGCAATATTCTACTAAAGTAGTTGCACATACAGTTAAAACTTATTCTAAGTATACAATTGATTATCCTTACCCTGTTGCTATTTCAGTACATGCTGCTGATATTGGAATGGAATATCCAATGATTTGTTTCAATTTCGGTCGTCCAGAAAAAGATGGTACTTATACGGCTAGAACAAAGTACGGTATGATTGGTGTAATTATTCATGAGGTTGGTCATAACTTCTTTCCAATGATTATTAACTCTGATGAGCGCCAGTGGACTTGGATGGATGAAGGTTTAAATACTTTCGTACAATATCTAACAGAACAAGAGTTTGAAAGAGATTACCCTTCTCGCAGAGGACCTGCGCATTTAATTACAAACTATATGAGAGGTAACAAAGAGTACATCTCTCCAATTATGACAAACTCAGAGTCTATTTGGCAGTTTGGTAATAACGCCTACGGTAAACCAGCAACAGGTTTAAATATTTTAAGAGAAACAATTATGGGCCGTGAGTTGTTTGACTATGCGTTTAAAACATATGCTGAGCGTTGGAAATTCAAACACCCAACTCCAGCAGATTTCTTTAGAACAATGGAAGATGCATCTGCTGTTGATTTGGATTGGTTCTGGAGAGCTTGGTTCTTCACTACTGATCATGTTGATATTAGTATTGATGAGGTGAACTTGTACGAAATGAATACTGGAGATGCTACTAAAGATTTAGCACGTGCTAAAGAATTAGAAAGTAAAGAGGCGCAGCCTATTGGTGCAGTAAGAAATAAAAAACAAATTGCTACAACGTATAATGAGGCAGATCCTTCTTTGAATGATTTTTATACAACTTATGATGCTAACAATTCTGATGCTTTACATGTTCAAGAATATGAAATGTTCAAACAAAGAAGAACTGAAGAAGAATTAGCTTTGTTAAACTCTGGTAAGCAATTCTACGAATTAAAATTCTCTAATAAAGGTGGTATTCCAATGCCAATTATTTTAGAATTTACGTTTGAAGACAATTCATCAGAGACTATTAAGATTCCTGCAGAAATCTGGAGAATGGATCAAGAGCAAGTATCTAAAGTATTTATTTTCGATCAAAAAGTGGTATCTATTCAGTTAGATCCAAATGTTGAAACTGCTGATACAGATGTGAGCAATAACGCATGGCCTGCGCAACCTGTTCCTACGCAATTTGAATTATTCAAAAAGCGTAAATCAGGTGAGAATCCAATGCAAAGAAGTAGAAGAGCTGGTAAGGTTAATAATTCTACTCCAAATGTTTCTACTGACCAATAATATATAATGGTGTTCAAATAAAAAAGGCTTGGTAAAACCAAGCCTTTTTTTATGGAGTACTTAAAGATACTTGAAGTATCTTTCCGTTATAAACTTTATGGCCAGTTGAGGCAAAGTTGTATATGTATGCTGCCATTTCATCCGCGGTTACCGGAGCTTCATACCCTGGAAATGCTTCTTGCAACATCTCAGTTTGAACTGCCCCTAAAGCCAATGTATTAAAAGCGATACCAGAGTCTTTATACTCTTCAGCCAACAATTCCATCAAGGTAATTACAGCCCCTTTGGCCGAACTGTAGGCTGCTAAACCAGGAAACTTTAAACTCCCTTGTATACCTCCCATACTGGATATAGTTACAACATGCGATTTTTCTTTTAAATAGGGTAGTGAAAGTCTTGTTAATTCGGCAACTGCAAATACGTTTACCTGGTACACCTTTAAAAAATCGTCAGTTGTTAATTCAGAAAAAGGTTTATTGATTAATGAACCTGCGTTGTGAATTAAGATGTCTATAGATTGCCATTTTGAACCAATAAGATTTGAAATAAGTTCTAAGTCTTTAGCCTCAGATAAATCTGCACTTATGGCATGAATATTTGAATTTTTAAGTTTTTCTATAGGTGCAGTATTGCGAGAGATAGCTACTACTTGATGATTTTGATTGGCAAATAGTTGAATTAATTCAAACCCAATTCCTCTACTAGCACCAGTAATAAGTACATTCATCTGATAGATATATTAGTTATATTTGGTAAAAATAATTTAAAATCTTTGCACGACTTATGAAAAAATCAATCATTTTTAGTTTTCTGTTGTTTTTCGTTTTTCAACTATTTGCACAAAAAACCTTTCTACATTGTGGTGAATTAATTGATGTAGAAAATGGAAAAGTACTTAAAGCATATACTGTAGTTATTGAGGGTTCTAAAATTATTTCAGTTAAAAAAGGATATCAATCTCCAGAGGCTAATACCACTGCAATTGATTTAAAATCAAAAACTGTAATGCCAGGTTTAATTGATATGCATGTGCACTTAGAGGGAGAAACCAACCCAAAAGAATATTTGCAAGAGTTCACGCATAACCCTGCAGATAAAGCATTTAATTCAGTAAAGTTTGCCGAACGCACTTTACTGGCAGGATTTACAACTGTAAGAGATTTGGGAGGTAGTGGTGTTAATGTATCTTTAAGAGATGCAATTGAAGCAGGTAAAATAGTTGGTCCTCGTGTTTTTACTGCTGAAAAATCGTTGGCAACAACGGGTGGTCATGCAGACCCAACCAATGGATATAGAGATGATTTAGTAGGGAACCCTGGTCCAAAGGAAGGGGTAGTTAATAGTGTAGAAGATGCAAAAAAAGCAGTGCGCCAACGTTACAAAAATGGTGCAGATTTAATTAAGATTACAGCAACAGGAGGGGTTTTAAGTGTTGCCAAAAATGGACAAAACCCACAATTTACAGTAGAAGAAATTAAAGCAATCACTACAGCCGCTGCAGACTATGGATTTCATGTAGCCGCACATGCGCATGGTGATGAGGGAATGCAACGGGCCATTTTAGGTGGTGTAAAGACTATTGAGCATGGTACCTACATGAGCGAAGAGACTATGGAGTTGATGAAAGAACACAATGTATTTTTGGTTCCAACCATTACAGCAGGCAAAGAGGTAGAGGCTAAGGCTAAAGTTCCGAATTACTATCCAGATATTGTAGTGCCTAAAGCGTTGGCAATTGGGCCAAAAATTCAAGGTACTTTTGGATTGGCCTATAAAAAAGGCGTAGGCATTGCTTTTGGTACAGATGCTGGTGTATTTGAACATGGATTGAATGGCAAAGAATTTGGTTATATGGTGGAGGCAGGAATGCCTGCTATGGAAGCGATTCAATCGGCAACAATTACTAATGCGAAGATTTTAAAATCTTGGGAAGATTTTGGTAGCATTAGTGTTGGTAAAAAAGCTGATATTATAGCTGTAGAAGAAAATCCAATAGACAATATAGCAACCATGGAACAAATTAGTTTTGTAATGAAAGAGGGGTTTGTTTATAAAAATAACAGCCATAATAAATAGCATATAAAATACGCTTATTTATTTAGTCCGTTTCAAAAATAATATGCTGATAAGCTCCAATATCTGGTGCAAGAGTTCTGTCGACACCTAAAATATCGAATGGCACAAGTAATGCGTCTTCAAGTGAAGCAGTATTAACTCCAGCTGATTCTTCACCAATGATAAGTTGATTGGTATATGGGTCTTTAAAATCAGGATTCTCATTGATAATTGTATTTTGATAATGCATGGTATTATCAAAGTCGTATTCTGGTATACCATCAAAATTACCACTAAAGTCATCAAACTTTATTAAGCTGTTTTTAAAGTTATAATTAAAAGAGCTCCCCTCTACATTGTCTAATATCAATTCTATATTGCTATTTCCATAAATAATACAGCTGTTGAAATTTGCCGCATGTAGTGGTCTAGTTTCGATTACTTGATTTTCACCATCAATATAAGTGAAGAAATTGTTTACCAAAACTGCAGGAAATTGCCTGACACCATTTCTCCAATAATTGGCAAATGTAGAATGCGTGAAATTATAGGTGCCCCCAATTGTACAAGCCAAAGAAGAAAGTCCAGCATTGTTGATGACTAAATTCTCTCCTTCAATGTTTGTCTCTCTTGCCAAAATACCATAGTTGGCATGATTGTACAATTGCGAATTTTTGATAGTTAATGTCGGTTCAGTATCATTGCCAATTGAGTCAAGTATAATTCCAACACTTGCATTTTTTATAGTTGCAAAGTCAATGTTATGGTCTTTGCTTCCTGCACGTAGCCAAATTGCCCCCCATTGTCCAGGTGTTTCAGCAAACTGGGGTTCTAATCGATCTCCTTCTATTATAACTTCGTTATCTATAGTTCCATTAATTTCTAGTGTAGCATCTTTATCCACTATCAATCCAGAATTGGCATGAAAATGCACACGAGCACCAGCTTCTATTGTAAGTTTTTTATCAGCGGGTACTGCACAATAACCATAGATTACATAAGGTTTTTCGTTGGTAAAAGTAGTATCGTCATCTAAATAGAAACCTTGCACTTCTAGTGTTTCACCATTTGCAGTAGTTCCTATTGGTATGGTAGCAATCACTCCTTCAGAATCTCTACTTGGAAACAAAAAATGAGCGTCTTGAACCAACGTTACCAAATCAACATCTTGCGTTCGACTATCTGTGTCAAAAAGAATGCGATCTGTATATAAAGGATCTGAAAGACTATTAATGTCTACTGTAGTTTCAATAAAAATAAAAATTGAGTCTTTAGCCAAAACCTCAATATTGTTGAAAGATTTACCAGGAATACCATCTACATTTAATCTGTAGTTAGAAGACTCACCGCGTTCAAGAGTAATGCTTGGTATATGGATATCATCATTTGATGGATTGTATACTTTTAAATTGTAGGTACTTGATCCAATGTTTGTAAAAACGGTGTCTAAGAACACTGTGTCTTTAGAAAATCTAAGATTACCACTGCTCGGTATGGTTTCAAAATCTTCTCTACATGAAGCTAAGAGAATGATACATAAAACAATGAATGCAGTGTAAAAATGTTTCATAAAGCGGATTGAATTTAAAAATATAACACTAAAAATAAGTGATTATTGCTTATTGTCTTTTGATTAATTTGATTTCGAATACATTGCCCCAATTTTTGCCTGTAACAAATAATCGGTCGTTTTCAGCATCGTACGCAATACCATTTAAAACTTCGTCTTGCGGTACTAACTTCTGAGTTTTTGCCATTTCGGCTTTTAATTTATTTAAATCTGCAACCCCAACTACTTTACCATTAGAAGAATCGACCATTAAAATAGAGTTTTGCTGATATATATTGGCATAAATAATTCCATCTATATACTCTAATTCATTTAATTGCTCAACCTTTCTAGTATTGGTATATGCTTCAATAAAAGAGAGCTCTTTTTGGGTTTTAGGATCTAAGAACCAAATGCGCTCTGTTCCATCAGTTTTAATTAATTGTTCACCATTATTAGTCAACCCCCAACCTTGTAGACTATTTTTATATTTAAAGGTGCCTAGCTCTTCAAAAGTATTTTTATCGAAAATAAATCCAACACCTTTTCGCCATGTCAGCATAAAAATACTGTCTCCCATCATGGTAATACCTTCACCAAAATATTGTTCATCCAAATCAAACTTTTGTAAAACTTTACCTGTTGTCAACTCTACTTTTCTTATAGATGATTGACCATTTCTTCCGGTACTTTCGTATAAAAACCCATCATGGTATTCTAAACCTTGTGTATACGCTTTGGTGTCGTGTGGATATCTGTTGATTATTTCAAAATCATAAACAGATGGTTGGCTATCTGCTAAAAAGAAAACAGTTTTATTGATTTTTTTTGTTTCTCCATTAAAATAGGAAGTTGTCTCAATAGACTGCCTACCCAATTTAAAACTACTAATGTCTACAGAAGCTTCAAAGTTTTCGTTTAAAACAACAGGCTTATTATTTATAGTTACTACAACAGAATCTAACGGATTATTGTTTTTATCTTGTACAGCAAAAGTTAGTGGTTTAGATACCTGAATCGATTTTGGAGTAGTTACTTGAATTTTGTAAGCATCTTTACAAGATATAAGTATAATAGGGGCAATTAATAAGAGCCTTTTTAGTGTTTGAAACATTGGTATATTTTCTAATAATTTTTCAGACCAAATGTAATAATTTTAAGCTACTCAGCTGTTAAAATTGACAATCAAAAAAATAGCTGATTTTAAGTTTTCTAATTGAAATATTGTACCTATATTTGCAAACTCAAATTAGCAACGTCAAAAAGCGTTGTGAAAAATATAAAAAGATGAAAAAAGGTATACACCCAGAAAATTATAGAATGATTGCATTCAAGGATATGTCTAATAACGATGTATTCTTAACGCGCTCAACTGCTGATTCAAAAGAGACTATTGAAGTAGACGGTGTTGAGTATCCATTAGTAAAATTAGAAATTTCTAGAACTTCTCACCCGTTCTATACTGGTAAGAAGAAATTAATTGATACGGCTGGTCGTATTGATAAATTCAAGAATAAATACGCTAAATACAAGAAATAATATTGTTGTATTAATTAGTGTTCAAGATATAGAATCCTCAGTGAAAGCTGAGGATTTTTTTATGGCTTTTCTTTTCTTCTCAATTGGGAAGTTGATCCGAAAAAAAAGCCCGCTTAAAAAGCGGGCTTTTTTATATCTTAAATATAGATTTTAACCAACTAACATGGTAATTGGATTTTCTATATATCCTTTTAATGTTTGTAAGAACATAGCACCTGTAGCACCATCTACTGTTCTATGGTCACAAGCAAGAGTCATTTTCATCATATTTCCAACAACAATTTGACCTTCTTTTACAACTGGTTTTTGAACAATTGCACCAACAGAAAGAATTGCTGAATTAGGTTGATTGATAATTGATGTAAAGTAGTCAATTCCAAACATACCTAAGTTAGAAATAGTAAAGGTACTACCTTGCATTTCTTCTAAAGCTAATTTCTTATTTCTTGCGCGTCCTGCGTAATCCTTAACGGCAGCACCAATTTGTGGTAAGCTCTGTTCATCTGCATACTTAACAACTGGCACAACCAATCCATCTTCTACAGCAACAGCTACACCTATATGAACATGGTGATTTAATACCATTTTATCGTCAAACCATTGCGAGTTAACTTGTGGATGTTGTTTTAATGCTTTGGCAGTTGCCTTAACTACCATATCATTAAATGAAATCTTAGTATCTGGAATAGAGTTGAATTGTTTACGGAATGCAATAGCATTATCCATATCAAATTCAACAGCTAAATAATAATGGGGAGCAGAAAACTTAGATGCTGTTAAAGAACGAGCAATAGCTTTACGCATTTGTGAGTTAGGAATTTCTTCGAAGCTCTCAACACCACTTGGTGCAAATTGAACTACGCCACCACCTGAAGCAGCAGGAACAAAATTCTCAACATCTCTTTTTATAATTCTACCATGATCTCCAGAACCAGGAATCATCGCTAGGTTAAATCCTTTTTCTTCTGCCATTTTCTTTGCTAACGGCGACGCTATTACACGCTCATTAGAAGTTGTTGGAGCAGGAGCTGCAGTCTTAGGGGCTGCGGTCGCTGGTTTGGCAGCAGGAGCAGGTTTAGACGCAGGCACTGCTTTTGGAGTTTCAGCTTTAGGAGCAGGAGTTTCTTCTTTAACAGCAGCAGGTGCAGCTACTTTAAAGTTTTTAACAACATCATCTACATTTGTTCCAGCTTCACCAATTACAGCTAGTAAAGAATCTACAGCAGCAGTTTCACCTTCATTTAAGCCGACGTACAGTAAGGTTCCTTCATTGAAGGATTCAAACTCCATCGTGGCTTTATCTGTTTCGATCTCAGCTAAAATATCCCCTTCTTCAACGTTATCGCCAACTTTTTTTAACCAGCTAGCAACCGTACCTTCTGTCATTGTATCACTTAAACGAGGCATTGTTACCACAGTTACACCGTCAGGCACAACATAAGCTTCTTCTGCAGGAGCCACTTCTTCTGTTTTAGTTTCAGCAGGAACCTCTGCACTATTTTCCGCTTTTGGAGCTTCTTCAGAAGCAGGGGCAGGTGCACCACCTCCAGCTAAAATTTCTGAAATATCTTCACCTTCTTCACCAATAACTGCTAATAGTGAATCTACAGGAGCGGTTTTTCCTTCTTCTAAACCAATATGTAATAAAGTTCCTTCATAAAAAGATTCAAACTCCATTGTAGCTTTATCAGTTTCGATTTCTGCTAAAATATCGCCTTCTTCAACTTTATCACCAACGTTTTTTAACCAAGTAGCTACTACACCTTCTGTCATAGTATCACTTAATCTCGGCATTGTTATAATTTGAGCCATATTGCTTTTGTATTAGGTAATTATTGGTTTATCTATGTTTTATGAATGGGTAATCTTCTTGTTCGTATACCACATCGTATAATTGTTGTTTGTCCGGATATGCAGACTCTTCAGCAAATTTAACACAAGCCGCAACTTCATCTTTCACCCATTTATCAATAGCTTTGATTTCGTCTTCTGTTGCGTAGTTGTTTTCTTTAATAACATCTAACACTTGGGTAATAGGGTCAATTTTCTTGTACTCATTCACCTCGTCTTTTGTACGATAGTGTTGTGCATCTGACATTGAATGACCTCTATATCTATACGTTTTCATTTCTAAGAAAGTTGGTCCTCCACCAGAACGAGCTCTTTCGATAGCTTCGTGCATCGCTTCAGCAACTTTTACTGGATTCATGCCATCTACCGGTCCGCAAGGCATTTCATAACCTAAACCAAGTTTCCAGATATCTTCATGGTTTGCAGTTCTTGCAACAGAAGTACCCATAGCATATCCGTTATTTTCAACAATAAATACTACTGGTAAATTCCAAAGCATTGCCATGTTAAACGTTTCGTGTAAAGAACCTTGACGTGCAGCACCATCACCAAAATATGTTAATGTAACACCTCCTGTTTCAAAATACTTGTCTCCAAATGCGATACCAGCACCTAAAGGAATTTGACCACCAACAATACCGTGACCACCGTAAAATCCTTTTTCTTTTGAAAAGATATGCATTGAACCTCCCATACCATGAGAAGTACCTGTTACTTTACCGTATAATTCTGCAAATACTCTTTTAGGATCTACGCCCATTCCAATTGGCTGTACGTGATTGCGATAAGCAGTAATCATCTTGTCTTTTGATAAATCCATGGCGTGCAAGGCTCCTGCTAAAACAGCCTCTTGCCCATTGTATAAGTGTAAAAAACCTCTAACTTTTTGTTGGATGTATACAGCAGCTAATTTATCTTCAAACTTTCTCCAAAATAGCATGTTTTTATACCAATCTACATAGGTTTCTTTAGTGATAGGCTTCATAAAATGTCAAAATTATAAATGAGTATGCAAAAATACTATTTTATACCGAAAGTTAAAGAACGAATTTTAGTAAAATTTTTATCGAAATCGATTTTGTTAAAAGTTGATTTCTGGTTGATATTTCTTGATTGAAATGTTTTATTAAAATCTCCTTAATTTGAAATCATATACCCTTCAAAAGTTATTGTTTAATGAATAGGTTTTTAGAGAGACTAGAGATGTAGTATCTTAATAATTAAACCATTTGACTTTTAGATAGTCTTACAATTGATGAAAACTAACGAATTACACCACCTATTTTGGCGTGCAGGATTTGGAATAAGTCCTGAAATAGCCAATAAACTCGAAAGGAAAACGAGAAAGAACGTTGTAGATTGGCTTTTTCAAAAATCTGCTACAAACACTCCAATTACTGTTGACACTTCAGAATTGCAAAAATTCTATGCAGATAATCGTCAAAACTTTAAAAATATTCGTCAAGAATTTCAAAGAATGAATCGCGAAAAAGTGAATGAGTTTAGTGAAGTTTGGGTTGATAGAATGATTAGCTCTGAGGAGTTACTAAGAGAGCGAATGCATTTATTCTGGAGTAACCATTTTGTATGCAGAGATAGGAGTATCAATCATTTTCAACAGTATCAAAATACCATGCGGAAACATGCATTAGGTAATTTTGGTGATTATGTATTGGCAATCTCTAAAGAGGCCTCGATGCTAAAATATTTGAATAATAAGCAAAATGTTAAAGGGAAACCCAATGAAAACTTTGGTAGAGAATTATTAGAACTATTTACGCTGGGAATTGGTAATTATTCTGAACAAGATATAAAAGCTGCCGCCAAAGCATTTACAGGTTGGAGTCATAATCCAAGAGGAGAATTTATTTTTAGAGAAGGTAAGCATGATAATTCACAAAAGTCTTTTTTAGGAGAAAAAGGAAATTTTAATGGTGATGAAATTATTGATATAATTTTAACCAAAAAGGAATGTGCTCGTTTTGTTTGTTCAAAGGTATATAAATACTTTGTAAATGAAAATATCAACGCTACTCATGTCGAAGAATTAGCAGATGTATTTTATAAAGATTATGAAATAGAACCAATGATGCGTCATTTATTAATGGCTGATTGGTTTTATGATCAAAAAAATATAGGGAGTAAGATTAAATCTCCAATGGATTTGTATGTTGGAATTCAAAAGACAGTGCCTTTTAAGTTTAATAAAGGTCGCTCTTTAATGTATTTTCAACGAGAATTGGGGCAGGTATTAATTGACCCTCCAAATGTTGCTGGCTGGAAAGGTGGTCGCACTTGGATTGACAGTAATACAATGCTAGTTCGCTTAAAATTGGCCTCTATGGCCTTAAATCAAGCAGTTATTGCCTTAGATGAAAAGGGTGAATTTGAAGATTCGTATGAGATGTATTATGAACGAATGAAGAATCGTAAGCGCCAGTTAAAAGTAACTCCACAATGGAGTAGTTTTGATGAGGCTTATAAAAATGTTGCTGCTAAAGATTTAGAGCCATTTATACTTCAAGGTACTTTAAGTGAAGGAGCTAAAGAACTAATTGCTAACTTAGTAATTGACAATAAACACGACTACTGTGTGCAATTAATGTCATTACCAGAATATCAAATGTGCTAGTTATGAAACGTAGAGAATTTATAAGAAATAGTTCGCTTGCAACCAGCTTATTTATGGTGCCATCTTTTATGAAGGCTTTTGAAAATTTTGCGGCTAATACATTTGGTCATAAGCGATTGGTTGTAATACAGCTATCTGGTGGTAATGATGGTTTAAACACCATTGTACCATATAGAAATGACATATACTTTAAAAAGAGACCGAAACTAGCTGTTACTAAAAATGAAGTACTAAACGTAGATGGTGATTTAGGTTTTCACCCAAGTATGAAAGCATTTAAAGAGTTATACGATCAAGGTTATGTATCGATAATCAATAATGTTGGTTATCCAAACCCCAATCGTTCACACTTTAGATCTACAGATATTTGGCATACTGCAAGTAATTCTAACGAGAATTGGCAGTCCGGTTGGATAGGAAGGTATTTAGATCATTATGGGAGCAATCCGTATGATGCTATTGAAGTGGACAGTCACTTATCTTTAGCGTTGAAAGGAGAAAAAGCTTTTGGTATCGCAAATGACAATCCTTATTTAATGTATAGCTCATCTCGTGATCCATTTTTTAATAAACTAGAAAAATACAATGCAGATGAGCATTTAAGCGAGCACAATTTAGGGTATTTGTATAAAACCATGATTGAAGCTAAATCTTCTGCAAAATACATATTCGAAACAAGTAAAACGCATGCATCTAAGTATGAATATCCAAATAATCCGTTTGCGCAACAACTAAAAACAACAGCTCAGTTTATCAATTCAGGTTTATCTACACAGGTGTATTACGCCTCTTTAGGTGGATTCGATACGCATGCCAATCAGAAAGGACAGCAGGAAAGATTGCTAAAAGTATATGCCAACAGTGTTGCTGCATTTGTAAATGATTTAAAGAAGAATGATACCTTTAAAGATACGCTTATCTTAACTTTTTCTGAATTTGGTAGAAGAGTTAAACAAAATGCTAGTGGAGGTACGGACCATGGTACGGCCAGTAATGTTTATTTGATTGGAGAACATTTAAAGAAACCAGGATTTTATAACAATGCTCCTAATCTTTCAAATCTTGATAATAATGGTGATTTGAAATTTGAAATTGATTTTAGACGCGTTTATGCAACTGTATTAAAAGATTGGTTAAAAGTGGATGATGGCAAAATTTTAAACAAGCAATTTGCAACGTTAAACATAGTTTAGACCGATACGAATAAAAGCCTCAATAGAGGCTTTTTTTATACTTGTAGAAGTTTATGAATTTGTGCGTATTGCAAAAGCATAATGGTTTTACCATCACAAATTTGCTTGTTATTTACCATTTCTAAAGCTTCGCTAAACGAAACTTCGAGTACTTCAATATTTTCTTGTTCGTCGTCTAATCCACCTCCTTCGCTTACACGCATTTCATCTGTGTATTCTGCTATGAATAAATAAACAATTTCGGTGACTGCACCAGGAGACATATAGGCTTCCAATACACGTTCAATACTTTTTACGCGATACCCAGATTCTTCTTCGGCTTCTTTTTTAGCACATACCTCCGGTTCATCTCCGTCTAACAATCCTGCACAAACTTCAATACTCATACCATCTTCATTTCCGTTTAAATAAGTTGGCA
This sequence comes from Urechidicola sp. KH5, assembly GCF_054661455.1. NCBI lineage: Bacteria > Pseudomonadati > Bacteroidota > Flavobacteriia > Flavobacteriales > Flavobacteriaceae > Urechidicola > Urechidicola sp. KH5. The sequence goes on along the minus strand of NZ_BAAFSW010000001.1, from coordinate 240,098 downwards.
TCCTAAATTGTCTAGTCAATATAACAGAGTTCTTTTCTTTATTATATAATAAAATGGCTGCCCCATTTCCTCGGTCATAAGATTCGCGATGTTGTAGTTGCCATTCTCCATGATCACTTAAATATTCAAAAGATACTTTGTCGAGTTTGTACCAATTATCTGAAAGTAATTTCGTGCGAATATTTCGTACTCTTGGGTTCATAAAAAAAGTGGTTTAAAGTGCCAAAAATACACTAAAAACCACTTTTGTAAAACTTATTAATAGGTAATAAAAATATTATTACATATAATCTTCAATTGGATTACAAGAACAAACTAAGTTTCTATCTCCATAAGCATCATTTACTCTTCTTACAGTAGGCCAATACTTACTCTCTCTAATATAATCAAGAGGGAAAGCGGCTTCTTGTCTTGAATAACTAAAAGGCCATTCATCAGCTGTAACCATTGCCTCAGTATGCGGTGCATTTTTCAATACTGATTCTTCAGGATTATAGTTGTCAATTTCTTTCTTAATAGAAATCATTGCTGCAATAAAACGATCTAATTCTCCTTTATTTTCACTTTCAGTAGGTTCAATCATTAATGTACCTGCAACTGGAAATGAAAGCGTAGGAGCGTGGAAGCCATAATCCATTAATCTTTTAGCTATATCAACTACTTCGACACCTTTTTCTTTAAACTCTCTAAAATCTATAATCATCTCATGAGCAGCTCTTCCTTTTTCTCCTGCATATAAGATTGAGTAATGCTCTTCTAAACAGGATTTTAAGTAATTAGCATTAACAATGGCAATTTTAGTAGAATGTGTTAATCCTTCAGCACCTAATAATTTAATATAAGCGTAAGAAATAATATCAACTAAAGCAGATCCCCAAGGAGCTGATGATACTGCTGTAATTGCTTGTTCACCACCAGTCTTTATAACTGGATTAGATGGTAAAAATGCCGCTAAATGTGCAGCAACACAGATTGGTCCAACACCTGGTCCTCCACCACCATGAGGAATTGCGAATGTTTTATGAAGGTTCAAGTGACAAACATCTGCTCCAATTGTTGCAGGATTTGTCAAACCAACTTGTGCATTCATATTTGCACCGTCCATATATACTTGACCACCATTGGTATGCACAATCTCTGTAATTTTTCTAATCGCAGATTCGAAAACCCCGTGCGTTGATGGATATGTCACCATCAATGCAGCTAAATTGTCTTTGTGTAATTCTGCTTTTTCACGTAAATCGTCAACGTCTATATTTCCGTTTTCAAGCGATTTCGTTACTACTACTTTCATACCTGCCATTACCGCTGAAGCTGGGTTTGTACCGTGAGCAGAAGAAGGGATTAAGCAAATGTTTCTATGGTGATCACCTCTAGAGTGATGATATGCTCTAATAGTTAATAATCCAGCATATTCACCTTGTGCACCAGAATTTGGTTGTAACGAAGTTGCCGCAAAACCAGTAATTTCATTAAGTGCCTCTTCTAATCCTTTAAATAACTCCTGATATCCCTGTGCTTGACCAACAGGTACAAAAGGATGGATGTTATTCCAAGATCCATAACTAAGAGGCAACATTTCAGAAGCTGCATTTAATTTCATAGTACAGGATCCAAGAGAGATCATAGAATCAGTTAAAGAAATGTCTTTACGCTCTAATCTTTTGATATAACGCATCATTTCAGTTTCTGAATGATATGAGTTAAACACTTCATGTGTCATGTACGTTGAACTTCTCTCTAAGGATTCTGGAATAATTGTAGCGCTATTAATAACTAAGTCTATTGTATTTTTAACTTCGGCTTCGCAAAGTACTTTAATGATTTTTTCAACATCACTTTGCGTCGTAGTTTCATTAATTGAAATTCCGATTGTTGCTTTATCAATAATCAAGAAATTAATTTCATTTGCTTCTGCTGCAGATTGCACACTAAAAGCATTATCCACTTTTACTTTAATGGTATCAAAATAAATGTCGTTTTCTTGTTTAAAGCCTAATTCGGTTAATGTAGCAGATAGTGATTTAGCAAAACCATGAATTTTACTAGCTATATATTTTAACCCATGCGGGCCGTGATACACAGCATACATTCCAGCCATAACTGCCAGTAGAACTTGAGCAGTACAAATATTTGATGTTGCTTTTTCACGCTTAATGTGTTGTTCTCTGGTTTGTAAAGCCATACGCAATGCTCGATTATCATCAGCATCAACCGTTACTCCAATTATACGACCCGGGATGGATCTTTTGTATGTTTGAGATGTAGCAAAATAACCTGCATGAGGGCCTCCATAACCTAATGGAATACCAAAACGCTGTGTAGTTCCAACAGCAACATCAGCACCCATTTCAGAAGGGTTTTTAAGTAAAGTTAAACTTAATAAATCTGCTGCAACAACAACTTTTGTTTCATTTGCATGAGCAGCTGTTATAAACTCAGTGTAATCAACTACGGCACCATATTTACCGGGGTATTGAAGAATAGCTCCAAAAATAGATTCATTTAACTCTAATGATTCATGATTGCCAATTTGTAACTCTATCTCTAAAGGAGTTGCGCGAGTTTTTAAAATATCAATAGTTTGGGGTAGTACATCTTCTGAAACAAAAAACACATTGGCATCTGCTTTTTTCTGAGCTCTAGATCTGTTGTTGTGCAACATAATCATGGCTTCTGCAGCAGCAGTACCTTCATCTAGTAAAGATGCATTTACCATATCAAATCCAGTTAAATCGCCAATCATGGTTTGGTAATTTAAAAGAGCTTCTAATCTGCCTTGTGAAATTTCGGCTTGATAAGGTGTGTAAGAAGTGTACCAACTCGGATTTTCAAAAATATTCCGCTGAATTACGGGAGGTGTAATCGCTGCATGATATCCCAATCCAATATAGGTTGCAAACTGCTTGTTTTTTGCAGCTAAACCTTTAATGTGAGTTACAAACTCAGACTCATCTAAAGCAGCCGGCAAGTTCAATGGTTTATCAAGTAAAATATCATCAGGAATGGTCTGATAAATCAATTCCTCAATAGAGTTAACACCTATTTTTTGTAACATTTCTGTGACTTCAGACCCACGTGGTCCAACATGTCTTAAAACGAAAGAATCTGTTCTCATTTATAACTACATAATTTGATGCGCAAAATTACTCATTTTTCATAAAAGGATGCTTCATTAGTCGTTAAGAATTGTCAGATTTTCAAAACGGATAAAAAAGTATGAGTTGAGAATAAAAATGAATTTATTACAAATGAAAAGAACGCCTTTTTAAGGCGTTCTTTTACCCCCCCTAAGTATAGTTTTTGCAAACTATAATTATGTACATTAATGTCACTGATTCTCGCGTTGAGATTCCATTGTTTGGCTCAAATATCTTGTGGGGATTAGCATTACGGCATGAAGCAACGATATGTCATAGTATTTTTAGCAAAAGAGTCTAGGAGATTTTTTAGTTGATATAGATTCTAATGCTTTTGAAAGTATTTATATAAGAACGTTGATTAATTTTTTAACAAATTACGGTAACAATCTCATAATTTACAACTTTAAATAGGGTGGTTTTTCCTACCCATATAGTAAAACATATTTTTTTGTGTCTTTACCCTACATACAAATAAATAGAAAGGACGAAAAATAAATGTCGTCCCTTCTCCCCCTATTCATAGTCTTTTAAGTAAGACCATTAAATTATTTTTTTTAGTAGTTTGAAATGTTAAAAGAAATCATTGGTTAGTTATAAATATGCATTTAACAATTTTGAATTTATAACAAAAATGATAACTAATTATCTATATAAAAATTTTTTAGTGGGTAGTTTTCCCTACCCATTGCATACTAGTTTATGATATAAGTTGATTTTGGTGATTTTTTGAAGGATTCAGATTTTAAATTTTAACCAACTTTTTGGAAAAAACACCTTTATCCGTTTGAATGGAAATAATGTATAATCCTGAAGCAATATTATCCATATCAAAAAACAATTCTTTAGTTGTTCCAATTTTTCTCCCTAATTGATTGTGAATTTCTAATAATTTATATTCTAAACTAGGAGCAACTTGAATTTTGAATGAACTTTTTGTTGGATTAGGGTAGATTTTGGTTTGATTAATTTCAAAATCCTGAACACTTAATTGAAGTGCTGCACAGTCATCACTAAAAACGATACCTCCATCAAATATTGAATTGGAAGGTGGGACACCATCAACATCAACATCTACACAACCTAATAAGTTGTTATTGTTCGCGATTGTAAAGCTCATATTGTGATTATTTCCGTTTTGTAGATTTAGAGATTCTAAATCATTGCTAATCAAAAATAAACTGTGTAAACTTGAATTTGAAGAAACATTTAAGGTTTCAAGATCATTACTGCTACAGTATAATTCTTCTAAAAGTAAATTTTGGGAAACATCTAATGAAGATATATTGTTTCCTGAACAATCCAAATATCTTAAGGCTGTATTTTGAGTTACATCTAAATCAGTCAGATTGTTGTTTTGACATAATAGAACTTCCAAATTTGTAAAATATTCTAACCCTTCCAAATTGTCTATATTTCTGTAGGCTATGGAAAGAGTAGTGATAGAACTAATTGAAGCAGTAGATACGTAATCATCTAAAGTTGTATCATAACCTAAATCAATAAGTGACTGTTCAAAATTGTTGTCTGGGATAAAGATAGTTTGGCTGTAAGTGGCAATAAAACATAAGCCAATTACAAAAAGGGTTAGCGTTTTCATTTTCAAAGCATTTTTGTTGATTATAAACAAACATAACAATTAAAATGCACAAAATCAAGTTTTTAGGTTGGAGCTTCCTACTTTGTTATGTTGTGAATAATAAAGCAGAGAAGTTGTTTGATACCCTTAATGCATATAACTTTTTAGTTTTTCTGTTGTTTCTTTTCTATTGTGGACTCCTAATTTCTTGTAAATATTTTTAATATGATATTTTACTGTATTAGGAGAAATAAATAGTTGCTGAGCTATGTCATTATTTGTGTAACCATCTAATATTCTCTCTAAAATTTCAATTTCTCTTATTGTGAAAATATCGTTGCTAAATTTATTCACTTTTAATAAAAAGTAGAGTGGATTGCTATCAGGAGTATTTTTTTGTGTTTCAATTTGAGATTTCTTGATATATGATTTTAATTCTAAGATGATATCACGTTGTTTTTGAGAAATAATATCCATTCTGTAGGTAATTGCATAGGTGAAAATTAGCATATCAAAGCCCCCCCCAATTTTTAATGTTAATCCATCGGCACTCACAGGAAACCACCCGTAATTATAAGAAAAGGTTAGGTAAAATGCAGAAACTAATAAAACCATATAACCTAAAACATAAAATTTAGCATAGCTAATTTTACTAATGAGTTTAATAGCTAAAACCCAAACTGCTGTAAAACACACCATATCAATAAAATCAATCATACCAAAAAAGAATTGATTTTTGGTAACCATATATAGAATTGCAACTGCACTAACAGATGCAATACATACATATGCAAACTTTTTAAACTGTGGGTAATGCGTATTTAAATCTAGAAATTTATAAGAAAAAAGTAGCATAGTAATTTGCATTGCTACGTGATTAAAAGCTTCAATATTTAAATATGGTATACCTCTAAAGTAGCCATCATAAGTAAGTGAAGTAATGTTGTATGAAAGAAGAAATAAAGTGTAATAAAGATATACCTTATCAGAAAACCGAACATAGAAAAATAAATTAAATACAATTACAGCGAATAAAAATCCATAGTAAAGAGATTCAATAATTTTTTCTTTTTCTCGAGACACGTAGTAATCGTTTTCAAGTTCAATAGATATTGGAAAGTTGGGCTCTTTTTCAAATGTTGTTTGGAGATAATATGTATTAGTAGTTTTTGGATCTATTTCCAATAGAAAACTTGGAAAACGGTTACCCTTTACGTGTGGTAAATTATTACTATACGCCCTACTTTTATCTAAAAGCTCAAGAACAGATTCTTTTTTTGTGTATAAATGCACCCACCCGATGTTATGCGTTGGAACCCTTAATACATATTGAGCATATTCTGAAGAAGTATTATTTACTTTTAATTTTAACCAATATGAACCACTTTTAGTGCCAAAATGATTGTTTTTTGGCATTTCCTTAAAAGAAGCATTTAATATTTCCTTAGCAATATCTGCAGAAGCTTCTAGTTGAATAGCTTCAAGAGTATAAATTTTATTTTGACATTTTATTGATTGACAAGACAAAAGCCAAACAATCACAGAAAAACAGCATTTTATGGTCAAATTTCGCATTTTATGAGCGAATAGTATTAAAATTATATTAAGGTGTCTTAATGATTGCCAACTTAATACTTTTTGGGAGGCTGAGAAAATTTGAGTTTGAAAAATATAAATTTAGAACATAGTATTAGTTTAATTTACCTTTAACTAGTTAAATTTGATTTATGCTTTTAAAACGCTTTTTTAATTTTTATTTGTTTAGTAACATTCATGTGGCATTAGGAGTGTATTGTTTTTGTTTGATAACCCTAACTAATTTCGGTTTTACTCATAATGTAGTTGCTACTTTCTCTTTTTTTTCAACTGTATTTGGTTATAATTTAATAAGATTTACAAGTCAACCAACTAAAGATTCTTGGATCTATCCTTGGTATGCTCGTCATAAAAAACTGTTAGTGGCAATCACAATTATAACTGCGCTTATTGCTGCTTACCTTTCTTTTAAGTTGCACTATAAAGTGCTGTTATATATAACTCCGCTAGCATTTATCACTATTTTTTATGGAGTTAAAATTCCTTGGCTTAAAAAAGGATTGCGTTACATACCCGGGATTAAAATATTCGCAATAGCCGTTGTGTTTTCTGGTGTAACAGTAATTTTGCCTCTTGTTCAGGGGCAAGCTGAATTAACACTTGAGATATGGTGGTACTTCTTACAACGCCTAATTTTTGTCATATTAATAACATTACCATTTGATTTGCGCGATCTAAATACTGATGGAGGGGGTCTGAAAACAATACCGCAACAATTTGGAGTTTTTGTTACAAAAATTATAGGTTGTTTTTTGGCGCTAGCAATTGTTTTGATTGAATTGTATTTTCTAAATAATTCTTTGGTGAACATGGTTAGTTTATTAATTATCAACTCCTTGTCTTTAATTTTTTTATTGTTCGCAACTACTAAACAATCTAAATATTACAGTGCCTTCTTTATAGAAACGATTCCAATTTTTTGGTACCTTCTTTTATTGATTTTTAATCTGTAAATTTGGTGATGTACAAGAATCTACTATGAATTTACTCGAAAAAGCGCGTTCATTTGACGCCAATGATTCACTCAAGAAATATCGCGAAAAATTTCATATTCCAACAGACCAATCTGGAAAACCTTGGTTGTATTTCTGCGGTAATTCTTTAGGACTACAACCAAAAACAACAGCAGATTACTTAAATCAAGAATTAAAGGATTGGGCCAATTTAGGTGTTGAAGGCCATTTTGAAGGTAATACACCTTGGATGCCTTATCACGAATTTTTGACAGACGCTATGGCAACTGTTGTTGGAGCAAAATCTTCGGAGGTAGTTGTTATGAATACCTTAACCACCAATTTGCATTTGGCAATGGTTTCATTTTACAATCCTGTTGGAAGGAGAAAGAAGATTATTATTGAGAATGATGCGTTTCCTTCAGATAGGTATGCGGTTGCATCGCAAATTAAATTTCATGGAGGAGACCCGAATTCAGATTTATTAGTTTGGAAACCGAGAGAAGGAGAGGAGTTATTGCATTTAGAAGATTTAGAAGCCTTGTTAATTACTCATAAAGATGAGGTAGCTTTGTTAATGATTGGTGGTGTAAATTATTACACAGGTCAATTCTTCGATTTAGAAAAAATAGCAGATATTGGTCACCGTCATAATGCTATGGTAGGTATTGATTTAGCACATGGTGTTGGTAATATTCAGCCAAATTTGCATACTTCAAATGTGGATTTTGCAGTTTGGTGTACCTATAAATATTTAAATAGTGGCCCAGGAAGTTTAGGGGGATTGTTTGTTCATGAAAACCATGCTGAAGATAAAAATCTAAAGAGATTTGCTGGTTGGTGGGGACATAATAAAGAAACACGATTTAACATGCGTCATGACTTTGATCCAATTATTGGAGCAGAAGGATGGCAATTGAGCAATCCTCCAATATTATCTATGGCAGCTATTAAAGCATCGTTAGATATTTTTACTGAAGTAGGTATGGAGAGACTTAGAGAAAAGTCGATAGCATTAACTGGTTTCTTAGAAGAATTGGTTAACGAACTTGGAGAAGAGGTAATTAAAATAATAACACCAAAAAATCCGAGCGAGCGAGGTTGCCAATTATCTATACAGGTCAAGAATGCAAATAAGAAATTACATGAGAACTTGTCTAAAAGAAATGTGATATCAGATTGGAGAGAACCAGATGTTATTCGCGTAGCTCCAACACCTTTATATAATACATTTGAAGAGGTGTATCAGTTTGTTGAAATATTAAGAGATGAAATTGGGAACCTATAATAAGTATGAATAAATCAGAGAAAATACTCATAATTGGTGCAGGACTTTGCGGTTCTTTATTGGCTTTAAGATTGGCTCAGAGAGGATATGACATTCAATTGAGAGAGTCGAGACCAGATTTAAGAAAACATTCTATTAGTGCTGGTAGATCTATTAATTTGGCTTTTTCTAATAGAGGTATGAAAGCACTTGAAATGGCAGGTGTACTAGACAAAGTAATGCATTTATGTATTCCTATGCATGGGAGAATGGTTCATACATTAGAACAATCTTCTTTTATGGCGCCATATAGTGGTAGATCTGATGAATATATCAACTCTATATCAAGAGGTGAGTTAAATGGTGTTCTGTTAACAGAAGTAGAAAAATATGACAACGTTGAGGTGATATTTGAGAGTCCTTGTAGCTCTTATGACCAAGTTTCAAGTGTTGCCACATTTAGTACCAAAGATGGTGTCGAAATTGTGAATGCAGATATTGTTATTGGAGCTGATGGTGCTGGTTCTGTTGTTCGCAATTCAATTATTGATAAAGAAGAAGTTTCAGTTTCATTTTTGGATCATGGATATAAGGAACTTAGAATTCCACCATCGGAAAATGGAGGGTTTAGAACCGAACAGCATGCACTTCATATTTGGCCAAGAGGTCAATATATGTTAATAGCGCTACCTAATCTTGATGGGAGCTTTACAGTTACCTTATTTCTTGAAAATAAAGGAGCAATCAATAGCTTTGAATATCTAAATTCCGAAATTCGTATTCGGCAATTTTTTGAAGAGCAGTTTCCAGATGCCTTAGAATTAATGCCAAATTTGATTGAAGAATTTAAAGAAAACCCTGTGGGCTTATTAGGTACAGTAAAAAGTAATTCATGGGTTCATGGTTCAACGTTGCTAATAGGAGATGCCGCCCATGCTATTGTACCTTTTTACGGGCAAGGAATGAATGCATCTTTTGAAGACGTTTTAGTACTTGATAAATTTATAGACAAGTACAATGGTGATTGGGAAACTATTTTTGCAGCCTACGCACAAGAAAGAAAACAAGATGCGGATGCAATTGCAGATTTGGCTGTAGAAAATTTTTATGAAATGCGAGATCATGTTGCAAATCCTGATTTCAAGAGAAAACGCGCTATAGAATTAGAGTTAGAGAAATCTCACAACTATTATTCTAAATATTCTATGGTAACATTTAGAGAAGATATTCCTTATGCGGTTGCTAAAGCACAAGGCAATTATCAAGATAAAGTATTGCTAGATCTTATTAGAAATGGTCAGATCAATGCAATGTCAAACGAAGAAATTCTATCCAAAGTTCAGAATTATGAGCACGAATAAAGTAACACCAAGAGGAGCTTATCCACTCGTTAAAAGGGTGGGAGATTTTATCTATGTTTCAGGTACCTCTTCAAGAAGACCAGATAATTCTATTGCAGGAGTTGAGGTTTTAGACGAAATGAATACCAAGGTTTTAAGCATAGAAAAACAAACCAAAGCTGTACTTCAGAATATAGATAATTTACTAAAGAATGTAGATGCTGATTTGAGTGATGTTGTAGATGTTACTACGTTTTTGGTGAATATGAATGATTTTGCTGGTTATAATAAAGTATATGGTACGTTTTTTAATAAAGAGGATGGACCAACTAGAACTACAGTGGCAGTGCATCAACTACCACATCCAGATTTGTTAATAGAAATTAAAGTAGTTGCATACAAACCATTATGAAAATTTTAAATTACATAAATGGTGGTTTTCTTGAACCACAAGGTAATGAGTGGATTGATAATATTTGTCCAGCCGATGGAACAATATATAGTGCCATAGCAAGATCAAATAAAGAAGATGTGAGGTTGGCGTATGATGCGGCTTCCGAAGCATTTAAAACTTGGTCTCAAACAACGGTTAATAAAAGAGCTGAAATTTTATTGAACATTGCATCAATAATTGAGTCTAAAATAGAAGAGTTGGCCGCAGCAGAAAGTAAAGATAATGGCAAGCCAATTAGTTTGGCTAGAAGTGTTGATATTCCACGTGCAGCTTCAAATTTTAGATTTTTCGCCCATGCCATAACTCAATTTGCAAGTGAGTCTCATGAAAGTTCAGGTTTAAAGGCTATTAATTATACTTTGCGTAAACCTATTGGAGTGGTTGGATGTATTTCACCATGGAACCTACCGTTATATTTATTCACTTGGAAAATTGCACCTGCAATTGCAGCAGGTAATTGTGTAATTTCGAAACCTAGTGAGGTAACACCATTTACAGCTTTTCTTTTAGCTGAAATTTGTGAAGAGGCTGGATTGCCTAAAGGAGTATTAAATATAGTGCATGGGTACGGGCATGAAGTGGGAGAGGCTATTGTAGAACACCCTCAGGTAAAGGCAATTTCTTTTACTGGCGGAACTAAAACAGGAGGCGCCATTGCTAAGATTGCTGCTCCCATGTTTAAGAAATTGTCGTTAGAATTAGGAGGTAAAAACCCAAATATTGTTTTCGCAGACTGCGATTATGAAGAAATGATGACAACCACATTGCGATCTTCTTTTGCTAATCAAGGACAAATTTGTCTATGTGGTAGCCGTATTTTTGTAGAATCAAGTATTTATGAGCTATTTAAGACTGATTTTGTTCAAAGAGTTAAAAAATTAGATGTCGGTCATCCATCTGAAGAATCTTCCAATCTAGGTGCTTTGGTTTCTGAACAACATTTAGAAAAGGTGTTACAATACATTGAAACTGCACAAAAAGAAGGTGCTAAGATACTTACGGGAGGGAGTAGAATAGTTGTAGAATATTTTGAAAATGGATATTATATGGAGCCAACTGTTTTAGAGGTAGATTCAAATAATTGTACCATTAATCAAGAAGAAGTTTTTGGGCCAGTTGTGAGTATTATGCCTTTTGATTCAGAAGAAGAGGTTTTACAAATGGCAAATGATTCAAACTATGGATTAGCTTCTATGCTTTGGACAAGTGATTTAAATCGAACGATGCGAATGACCGCAAATCTTGAAAGTGGAATTGTTTGGGTAAACACATGGATGCAACGTGATTTGCGCACACCATTTGGTGGAATGAAAAACTCTGGAGTTGGTAGAGAAGGAGGATTTGAAGCACTTCGGTTTTTTACAGAACAAAAAAATATATGTATAAAGTATTCTTAATAGATGAAATTAAACTTAAATAATAAACGAGCATTTGTTTGTGGTAGCACACAAGGTATTGGTAAAGCTGCTGCTGTTGGTTTGTCAGAAGAAGGTGTTCGAGTTACCCTTGTTGCTAGAAATGAAGAAAAGCTGAAAAAAGTTTTAGCAGAACTATCTCATCAAGAATTAGATCATGATTATTTGGTGGTAGATTTTAAGAATCCAGAAAATTTGCAGCAAGTTGTTGAAAAGCATGTAAAAGATAATCAATATCATATTTTAGTTAATAATACTGGTGGCCCTCCTGGAGGTCCAATTTTTAATGCACAAATTCATGAATTTGAAGCGGCGTTTACGCAACATTTAAAATGCAATCATGTTTTGGTACAAGCCTTGGTTCCAAAAATGAAGGTATTAGAATATGGCAGAATCATTAATGTAATCTCAACGTCAGTTAAGCAACCTTTAGATGGTTTGGGTGTTAGTAACACTATTAGAGGGGCTGTTGGTAATTGGAGTAAGACTTTAGCCAATGAGTTGGGGCAGTTTAATATTACGGTAAATAATGTGTTGCCAGGGGCTACAAGTACTGAGCGCTTAGCAGAAATTATCAATAACAAGGCTAGTAAAACCGGCAAAACTTTTGAACAAGTTGCAGATATAATGAGGAGTGGTGTACCTATGAAAAGATTTGCCGCTCCTGAAGAAGTTGCAAATGCTGTTGTGTTTTTAGCAAGTGAAGCCGCAAGTTATATTAACGGAATTAATATTCCTGTTGATGGTGGTCGAACAAAATCTTTGTAAATTTAGAAGCAATCAAATCAATATATTATGGGCTTAGTTTCTCCAATAAATTTTAAGGCATGGATAGAAGAACATCGTCATTTATTAAAACCACCTGTTGCTAATAAAGTGGTTTGGGATAATGGTGAATTTATTGTGATGGTCGTTGGTGGCCCTAATAGTAGGAAAGATTATCATTACAATGAAACACCTGAATTCTTTTATCAGGTTGAAGGCGATATTGTATTAAAAGTAATTGATGAAGGCGTTCAAAAGGATATTGAAATCAAAGAGGGTGAAATATTTTTATTACCAGCGAAAGTGCCTCATTCACCACAGCGTAAAGCAAACACTGTAGGTTTAGTGATAGAATATCCGAGACCATATGGTGTAAAAGATGGATTGCAGTGGTATTGCGAAAATTGCGATAATAAATTGTACGAAGAACCATTTACCTTAGATAATATTGAAACCGATATGCCTGTAATTTTTGATGCTTATTACAGCGATGAATCGAAACGAACATGTGCATCCTGTGGAACAGTAATGCAGCCTCCTAATTAACAATTATGGAAAAAAGAAAAATTAGAATAAATGGTCACTCACATTTGTTGCCATATCCTGAGCAAATTCCTTCTTTCATGCGTGAAAAGGAAATTTTTTGGGTAGATAAAGAGCGACGTTTTATGTTACAGAAAGGCTGGAAAAGACCTGTAACAGACTCAAGTTTCTTTTTAGATGAAAAGCTTGAATGGATGGAACGCAATAACATAGATCATGCGGTTGTTTTGAACCTTTCTCAGTTGTATGGAAATGCGTTGACGTATGATTTGATGAAGGAAGCGTTGCGTTTTCAAAATGATTTTAATGCACAAATTCAAGCGGAACATGGCAGTAAATTTACCTGTGGTTTTGTAGTACAACCTGCTTTTGTGCGCGGAGCTTGTTGGGAAATAGAGCGCTGTGTAGAAGAGCTCAATTTAAAGGTGTTATGCTTGCCAACACATTATATGGATACTACTGGTACATGGAAAGTGATTTTTGATGAGGTAAATGACCCAATTTTTGAATTGGCAGATAAATACAAATTGGCTATCGAAATACATCCATATGACGGAAATAAAATGATTAAGCTTGAAGACAAGAATTGGCGCTTTCATTTAATTTGGATGTTAGCCCAGTGTGGTGATGCGTATCATTTTTATACCTTAAACGGTTACCAAGAAAAATACCCAAATATTAGAACATGCTTTGCTCATGGTGGTCAATTGGCACAAATGAGTTTGGGTAGAAGAATTCAAGGGTTTGATGGTCGACCTGATTTGTTTGAAGGTAAAACACATCCAAGAAAAGCGGTGGGACATAAAAATATTTATTTCGACACCTTGGTTCACGATACAGACTCTTTCAAACTAATGGTAGATAGACAAGGAGGTACAGATCAAATATTAATGGGATTAGACGATCCTTATCCATTAGGTGAAATGGAAAGCGATGAGCAATCTTCTTACCCAGGTAAATTGTTAGACTTAACACTTGATAGAAATATTATTTCCGAAAAGCAGCACGCTGAAATTTGGAAAGACAATGTCCTTAATTGGTTATATGAAGAAGATGCTAGTAAACAAGAATTACTCGATAAAATTAGAGGAGTCAAATAATCGTAATACTACTCTTTTTCTTGAATCAATTCTTTTTTACCCGAGTTAAAATCTTTACGAATTACAGCTCTATCATATTCTTCACCTAAAGCGGTATAAGCAACATATGTCAGCTCATTGTTTTCAATAGTTATAACTTGATAAAACTGGGTTTGTTCAGCAGCATTATCTAGCTGGTATCCATCTTTTACATAGTCCTTCATTTGCTCTGAATCTAAACTATATTGTTTAGGTCCACTAACTGAAGTAATATAAACGGTTTTTAATCCCTCTTCCGTATTGTCGGCATTTCTAGTTGGTACATGTCCTCGCGAATATGTATGGTCGTGTCCATTCAAAACTAAATCTACGTTGTATTTATCTAAAAGGGGTTTCCAATGATCGCGTGCAAATTGAAAATTACGTCCTTTCGCAGGAGAAAATACGGAGTGGTGGCAAGTTAAAATATTCCATTTGGCTGTACTGTTTTTTAATTGCTCTTCAACATATTTTGTTTGAATTTCTAACTGGTCATTTGAGTTTAATACAATAATGCGAACATCTTGATAATCTACAGTGTAAACGGTTTCATGCAATTCTTCTGGTAAATCGTGCTCAATAGGTAAAGTAAATTGCGGACGCCATTGTATGGCTAATTTTCTTGACTCACCTTTGGTAACAGGTCTAAACTCATGGTTTCCAACTACAGGTATTGCTGTCCATTGGCTATGTATAAATCCACCAGCTTTGTACCATTCTGCCCACTCATAATCTTTATGAGCTTGATTGATTAAATCTCCAGCATGAATCACAAAAGATGCATTTGGCGCTGTTTGATAGGCCATTCTTATGACTCTAGACCAATGATCGAGTACTTCATTTTGAGCGTCTCCAAAGTAAACAAATTGTGTAGGAGCATATTCTGATTTGGCTGTTTTAAATTGAATCCATTCAGACCAATGGTCTTTACCATCTCCTACACGATAAACATACATTTTGTCAGGTTTTAGGTCTGTAAAAATTGCGCTATGATAATGCACTTTTAGTGGTGCATTACTTTTATAAGTTCCTAAATCAAAAACCTCTGTTTTGGCATTAATAGTTTTGGCGTCTTTAACAAATTTTGAATTTACAGTTGCTTCAGCAATTTGAGCAACAGAAGCAGTTACGCTTACTTCAGTACGCCAAGTAACAGCTCTATTTGAAGCTGGGTCTCCGTGGAATGTAAGAATTATTCGATCTGGATCTTTACTTGGTATTTCCCAATGGTGCATACCATGAGGGTGTGAATGAGAATGCGAATGATCATTTTGTGCTTTGCTTATAGTAATTGAAAAAACAACAGCAATAGTAAATATTAAATAACTTTTGAAGGTATCCATCTGGTGAAGTATATTGTTTGAAAGTTTAAAAAAGACTTTTCAAAACTAGTAAAAAGCTTTCTGGCATCAATTAAGTTTAAGTATAATAATAATGAACAAACTTAATGTGAATGTTCAGTATTGTTGAATTGGGTTTTAGAAGTAATACGTTCCCATGGAATATCATCCATTACATCGTTAAAATATGAAAAGAAATCTTCGCTTGTTGTATAGCCATTTTCCGAAATAGCTTCAAAACCTATATCACCACAAACGTGACCTTTATTGTAGTACAGTTTTCCATTATTGTCTATTGCCAAAGAAATGTCTCCAATTGATTTATTATCATGTTTAGATTGTATATAAATGTAAATCCAATCTCCAGATGCAAATTGTATACTTCCAGATTTCCTTAAAATATACCTTTGGCGAATCTTTTCTTCTTCTTTAAATTGCACGCTTTTAGCTTGATAAATTACAGTGTCAATTTCTACTTTTTTCAATAATTCTATTTTGTCATTTACCCAGTCGGTAACGTCAACCGAATCTTCATGATTATGGTGTTTTTGGGCATAGATACATTGTGTGATAAGTAAAATAAATGATAAAAAGAGTAATTGTGAATAATTACGGGGTTGGAGATTCTTTTTCATTTTTAATTAATTTAATCTGGTTTAGATTGACTAAAACTATAAAAAAAACTTAAGATTTTTAACTAATGTGTTTATTTATAGTTGATTGTTAGGTGTGGCATGATGTTTTTCAAGACCGAATTAAAAAAAATGCGACACTTTTTAATAACTTCCGTTCTATAAGAAACTATCTCAAACAAGATTTTGTTAAACGAATTAGAATTGATAGAGCAATGCAAGCAGAACAGTTATTCTGCACAACTTATAGTATATGAAAACTATAAGGGTATGATGCTAAATACTAGTTTTAGAATTGTTCAGAGTCGAGAAGATGCCGAAGATATTATGCAAGAATCTTTTTTGGTAGCTTTTGAAAAGATTGGTCAGTTGAAAGAGTCGGTTAGTTTGGGTGGTTGGTTAAAGAGAATTGTTATCAACAGATCTCTAGATGCCGTTAGGAAAAAGAAAAGAGATGGATGGACGGAAGTATTGAATGATTCAATCCAACAAGAAGAAGATGACGTGCAGGAAGAAGATTTGTCTGCAACCATAGAACAGATAAAGGAGGGAATCTACAATTTAAAAGAGAAGTACCGAATTGTATTAGTTTTAAATTTAATTGAGGGATACAATTTGAAGGAAATAGCATCTTTTTTAAAATTAAAAGAAAGTACAGTAAGAAATCAATTTAGCCGAGGTAAAAAGCAATTGATTTTAAAATTAAAAAGACATCATCATGAATTTAGAGAAGCACATTAGATATAATGCATCAGAGTTTGATGATTTGACAGTGTCAAAGGAATCTGACACTTTATTCAAAAATAAATTGAAGTCTCGATTGCATACTCCTAAAAAGGGCAAGGTAATCAATTGGAGGGTAGTTTCTATAGCAGCAAGCATCTTGTTAATTGTTGGCACTCTTTTTTTTCTAAATGAAGGCAGCCTTTCTAATAATAAAGAGATGCAGCAGTTAATGGCAAGCTTGTCAGATAAATCAACTGGAGCAAGATTAGAAGCAGTTTATAAGATAGACGATGCTTTTTTGAAAGAAGATGCTCAAATTATTGATGTGTTAATTGGAACCTTATTAAAAGATACCAATGCCAATGTAAAAATAGCAACGATTGAAGCATTGCTTAAGTTTCCGAATAATGAACAAATTAGAAATGGTTTGGTTCAAGCTCTTAAGGTAGAAGAACAACCATTAGTACAGATAAAGTTAATTAACAGTTTAAGTGCTTTAAGAGAAACGCGCGCAAAAGAACCTCTTAGAGAAATAATTAATAATCAAGAATCTTTTGACATTGTTAAGAGTAATGCTCATTTGGCAATGGCAAATTTAAACAAGTAAAAAAATAAGATGAAAACTATACAATATATCGCACTGGTTTTAGCAGTTTGTCTGACTGTTTCGGTAAAAGCGCAAGAGAAAAGAATTGCATTTAGTAAAGGAGAACTTCGTATTTGTTCTGCCAAGAATTTTGAAATACAAGGGTACAATGGTACTGAAGTTATTATAAAAAGTTTACACGAAAAAAAGGATGCGAATTTTACATATGCCGTAAGAGGTTATGCAAGAACAGAGTCTGATAATGCTTCGTCACCATCTCAAAAAGGTTTGGCAACAACATCGTCAGAAAACGGAAGTGTCTTGTATTATTTTGGGGATGGTGAACGTAAAAAAGGATTGAAAAAACTTGGCAAAAATCAAGAAAATGAAGATTTGGGAATCTACTTTCTAATAGAAGAAAAAGCAGGAGAGTTGATTTTTAAAGATAAAGTGACTCCAGAAGGGGCGTTTACATTATACGGAGGAGAACGTTACTTAGTAAAAGTGCCGAATAGTGTAAAAATTAATTGGACAACTGGTAGTTGCTCTAAAGATTTTGAACAAACCAGTGCAAAGGCTCCTAAAACACGATCAGTTTTCTTTTATGATTCTAATCCATCTTCTATCACTGATTTTGAGGGTGAGGTAGAAATAAGCTCAACGCTAAATAATTTTACGCTTAAAGATGTTGTAGGTCCTGTAACTATTAATACTATCGGGGGTAATGTAACTGTAGAATTTGATAAAAAATCGCCAAAAAAAATATATTCTATCTATAGCAATAACGGGTTTATTGACATGCAAATACCGGAAAATGCTTCTATAGCAATGGATGTTGTAGGTAAATCTGTTTATAGTGATGTAAATTTTGCGGTACTTTCTGAAAAAGAAGAAGGAGAAGTAGGGCACAAGAAAACTGCAATGAATTTAAAACTTGGATCAGGCAAGGTAAAGATGAAGTTAGATGCGAGTTATGGTACAATTTATCTGAGAAAGCAATAGCTCTTTATAAGTTTAAAAAACTAATCTGATTGAAGAGGAAGAATCCAGGAGTAATGGTGAATTCCTCTTTTTTCTTGAGATAAGTCTACTTTACGATCTATCATTTCTTGTGCTTGTCTACCATTTAAGGACACCTTATTAAAGGCAAATACACTGGGAGAATCATAATTTTTATGTTCTATGTAATAGTCTTTTAAATAATGAGCAAATTGAAGAATCATATCGGGGTGCCCCGCCATTTTACTAATCTGACGTTTATTCAAGTGATCGTTTAATCGAACGATTTCTTCCAGATTATTTTTTTTGTCTTTTACAGTAAATTGTATTTGACTTTGTTTACTTCGCAACATCATACGCCATGCAAAAAAATGTCCTTCTTCGGTCCAGCTTGCATTTCCAGGATATAAATGATGTCTTAAAGGTATGAGCAATTGAATTACAATGAAGGCGCAAAAAAATAAGTAGATGTAATTTTTTTGCTTACCGTATTTAAATGTTTTAAAACCTATTGGCGGAAGTTTTTCTTTTAGTTTCCATTTTCTAAAACTACTAGGTGCAAAGAATAATGATGTAGCTGCAATAGAAAACCATGGAAAAGTGCCTACACCAAATGTTACTACGTTGCTAATATGAAAAAATATTGCAATAATAAATGCGGTTTTTCTTGTTCGTTTTAAAAGCATAAAGGGCACGATTAAAAGATCAAAAATAATACCGCCATAAGCAACCATATAGGCATGTGAAGTTGTAGAAATGTATGAACCAATTATGGGAAAATGTGCTTTTTTTGCAAGCCATAATTGTACTGGTTGTGCTTGTAGCCAATCGGAATTAATCTTTGCAAATCCGGCATAAATGTAGACTACACTTAATTGAAATAGTAAAATATATAATGTCCATGCAGGAACTTGTGATGCTTTAATTTTTGGATTGCGAAGTGAGTCTATCGAGTACGCTCTGTTTGCAGGTAAAAAACAAAATATTAAAAGTATGAGAGAGTAGAGGTAGAAATGGTTGATGTATAAACTCTTTTCCATTAAAAATAAGGAGGCTCCAGAAATTAGAAATAGCGGAGTAACCCATCTGTAGAAGAAGCCTAAAGCAAACAAAATACCCAACACAAGATTTACTATAAAATGAGCTTTTATGGCTGTTGAAGAAGTCCATGGCTGTATAAAATCTGTCAACATATACGAAAAATGAACTTTACCAGTAATTAAAGTTTGAGCGTATTTAGTAAATAAACCACCACTAAACTCTATTGTAATTAAAAGTCCCAAAATAATTCTAGCAAACACCAAAGGTGCTATATCTATGGGTTTCTCGAGTTTATTTAATACAAATTGTAGATTCACAAGTAGATTGTATGTATTATAAATAACGAATATCTGAAAATATTCATAATTTATTTATAATAAATGACTCTGCATTTTCTAAATGTATTTTCTTTTTTTCCTCTGTCATTTTATTGAGTGAGTGATTGAGCATAGCTGTGCGAGGATTGTTTTTAAAAAATTCACGGTGTTTCAAAACAAATCTCCAAAATAATCCATCCCAAATTTTGGTCCAAGGACCGCTATCATAATTGCTCATTTTTTTGATATAGTTTGAACCGCCGATATAAGGTTTAGTTGCAAAAGTTCCGCCATCTGCAAAAAGAGTCATTCCATAAACATTAGGAACCATTACCCAATCATAAGCATCTATAAAAAGTTCCATAAACCATTGATATACTTCATTTGGGTCAAACTCGCAAAGTAACATAAAATTACCCAATACCATGAGTCGCTCAATATGATTGCAATAGCCGGTACGTAAGACTTTTTTAATTGTTTGATCGACAGGGACAATTCCAGTTGTGCCGGTGTAAAATGATTTAGGAATCTTTCTTTTGGTCCCCCAAAAATTTCTAGTCCTGGAAAATCTGCCTTTACAAAAATACATTCCTCTAATAAATTCTCTCCAACCAATGATTTGTCGAATAAATCCTTCGACTGAATTAATGGGGATTTTCTCCGTTTGAGCAAAATTAAGCGTACGTTTTATGAGGTAATTTGGTGAAATTAATCCAGTATTTAAAAGTGGTGATAATACACTATGATGTAAAATTGATTCTTCTTTCAAAATAGCATCTTCATACATCCCAAAATCATAGAACCGAAAGAGTAAAAATTGTTCAATCCATTGGTAAGATTCTGAGTGATTTATTGGGTAAAAACGTTCTTTAGATAACTCTCCTGGATTCGATTTATACCATTTTTGAGTATATTCAACGGCTTCATTCCATTCGCTTTTTTCTTCAGGAAATTGTACATACGGTGGGATTTTATTTTTTGGATACTTTTTCCTATTCTCAATGTCATAAGTCCATTTTCCACCCACAGGTTTATGCTCTTTGTCTAATAAAATGAAAAGTTTTTTTCGTTGTTGCTTATAAAAAGTTGTATGAAAAAAGGATTTTTTATCTTTTTTAAAAAATACAGTTAAATCTTTTGTACTATTTAAAAACTGAGGGTTCTCAAGCATATTTATTTCACAGAGCTTATCTAAACATTTTATGCGCACTTCAAGCCAATCATCTGATGGATCAATAACATTTATATGTGTTATTTTTTTATCTAAAATCTCTTTTTTAAAGTTTCTAAAATCTGATAATTTATTTGTGGACTCTATGTAAATAACAGAGAGGTTTAGTGATTTTAGATATTTTTCATAGGCTTTCATCGAAGCCCTATGAAAAGCAATTTTTTGTTTGTGAAATGGATATTGTTTAAAAAAAAGAAATTCTTCTATTAAGTAAATAGTTTCTCTATTTTCTATTAGTGGATTTTTTTCAAAAAGCTGATGAGGGAATATAATATTTATGATTTTCATTTTACTTGTTGTATTTACAGCGTTTACTGCAATATTTTACTTGTTCCCAATCTCTTTCCCATTTTTTACGCCAATCAAATGGACGCTTACAAACTACACAGATTTTAGAAGGTAAATTACTTTTTTTCATATTGCAATTCCTTTTTACATTTTTTCCAAAAAGAAAAAAATGATGGGAAATATCCTGATATATCGGTCAGCCAAACTCTCGATTCCTTTTTACCTTTGTAATGATTGTTCAAAGGGTGTTCTTTGAATGTTATTAAATTGGGATTTATTAATGAACATAATTCATTAAACTCTCCAATAAAGATTTTTATATTAGGTATGTTTTTAGTTAACGCTAAAGAAAAATTGATACACTTTTCGCTGACAATATATTTCTCGAAAATAGAAGGTTCGAGTAAGAATATTCTTTGAAAATTTTCGTTCAAATGCCAAATGGGATCGATGTTATAATAGTTGTAAATTAATGTAGGCTTGTTTATTATCGAGGCTCTGTCATCTATTTTTGGGAGCACTAAGGGTGTTTTTAAATCACTAGTTTCCTTCAAAATTTCAGGTGTACTTAAGTTTGCGAAAGCTTCATAAGGAATGTCAAGAAAGGAATTTTGTTGTTGACTTTTAAAGAACTTATTAATATTACTTTGATTAGCAAAATATTGTTTATTCGAAAAAGTTCCAGCAACCCATTGCCAGCTTAATTGATTACTAGCTACATCACCATCAAATAAATGACTATACATCCATTTTGACGGAGTAAGCCAATGAGAATTTGCAATATTACAACATATAGAGGCGACATACATGCGCATATGGTTGTGCATATATCCTGTTAAATATAAACTCTCAATTGCCTTATCAACAGCCTGAATACCAGTATTAGCTTCTATTATTGCTCTGGGAATTTTATAATTTGAAATTTTATTTTGCTCGTTTCTAAAATCAGAATGTATCGCATCTCCTTTCCAAATCCAGATTTGTTGCCAATAGTCTCGCCAAGCAAGTTCTTGAATAAGCTTTTCTGATGATTCCCAAGGAATTTTTAATAAGCAGATATGTTCATAAACAAAGCGTGTTGAAATAACACCTCTAGAAATATAAGGTCCCAAATAGGTTACAGCACCATCTTTAAAATTTCTTGTTTTAGAATAGTTTTCAGGATCAATTGTATTTAAACACTTTAAAATTTCATTGTAATTTGTTTGGAATACCATTTAGTAAACTTTTCTATTTCATAGAAATAGTAGTAAATAATGGTTCAATCTTTCAGAATGAACAAGAATTTTATGGTGTTAAAAAAATATGATTTATTAAAACAATATAATTTTTTTACAAAAGATAGGAGAAATGAATAATAAGTAACCTAGACATGGTCTAAAGGTAGAAAAGAGGTATAAAAAAACCTCCTGAATTTAAGGAGGTTCTATTTCTTGTTTTTAAAAGTCTTAAGAAAATAATTTCTCAATTCTTTCTCTTTCTTCATCTGCTAAAGCAGCATCTACTAAAATTCTTCCAGAATGCTCATCAGTAATAATTTTCTTACGATTTGCAATCTCAACTTGACGTTGAGGTGGAATAGTAAAGAAAGACCCACCTGAAGCACCACGAACAACAGGTACAACTGCTAATCCGTTTACTGCATTACTACGTATTCTTTTATAAGCACGCAATAAGTGTTCTTCTATTACACCTGCAAATTCTTCAGATTTTTGTTTTAACAACGCTTCTTCTTTTTCAGTCTCTTCCATAATATCGCTTAACTCACCTTTTTTGTGCTTTAAGTGCTCATTTTGTTGGTTTAACTTTTCGTTGTTTTGACCAATTACTTCTTTCTTTTGCTCAATTTTAGCTTTGTATTCTTTAATGCGTTTTTCAGCTAATTCAATTTCTAAACCTTGAAATTCCATTTCTTTAGATAAAGAATCGAACTCACGGTTATTACGAACATTTTTTTGTTGTTCAGCATATTTTTTTACCAGTTCTCCAGCCTCAACAATCACATTTTTCTTGTTCTTAATTTCGGTTTCTAAGTTGGTAACGTCTTCTTCAAGATTTGAGATACGTGTACTTAAACCAGCAATCTCGTCTTCTAAATCCTCAATTTCTAATGGTAATTCACCTCTTACACTTTGAATCTCATCTATTCTTGAATCAATTAATTGTAAGTCGTATAAGGCTCTTAATTTATCTTCAACAGTTACGTCTTTTTTCTTTGCCATTGTTATGTGTAATAAATTGGATTTGTATTTGCTTCTGATATAATGATTTTACCTGTTAATAAGGCAGGTGCAAAAGTACTAATTTTTTTTGTAAGTAGGTCGAATAAAAGGTTTTTTGTGTACTGTTCACTTTCGTAATGACCTATATCAGTAATGAGCAGTTTTCCTTCTGCTTTGTAGAACTCATGGTATTTAATATCAGCAGTAACATAAGCATCTGCTCCTGATGCAATTGCTGCGCCAATAGCAAAGCTACCAGAGCCTCCTAAAACAGCAACTTTTTTAATAGTTTTTTCTAGTGGTTTGCTATGGCGAATTCCACCACATTTCATGGTGTTTTTCAAATGATTTAAAAAAGCTTCACTGTTCATAGGTATTTTTAATGTGCCTATCATTCCCATGCCAACATCTTGATTGGTATTTGTTATCTGAACCACTTCATAAGCAACTTCTTCATAAGGATGCGCTCGTTTGAGAGCTGCTATTATTTTTTCTTCTAAATGCGATTCGAAAATAGTACTTACATAAATTTCTTCTTCCTGCATTAATTCACCTTTAGAGCCAATAACTGGATTTGCTTTGTCATTTGCCATAAAAGTTCCTGTTCCTGAGATATTAAAGGTGCAATTACTGTAGTTGCCTATATTACCAGCTCCTGCATCAAATAGTGCTTGACGCACTTGCTGGTGATTTTCTTTAGGGATGTATGTTGTAAGTTTTTTAAGTTGTTCTTTTTTGGGAAGTAAGATTTTAGTGTTTTCAATACCTAGAATTTCACAAATCTTTCCGTTTACACCTGTTTTAACATTGTCAAGAGCAGTATGCATTGCGTATATTGCAATGTCATTCTTTATAGCTTTCAAAACAACTTTCTCAACATAATTATTGCCATTTAATTTCTTTAGGCCACTAAAAATAATTGGATGAAAACTCACAATTAAGTTACATCCCTTTTTTATGGCCTCATCTACCACATTTTCTAAGGTATCTAAAGTAATTAAAATACCGGTAACGTCTTGTTTGTAGCTTCCTACCAAAAGGCCTACGTTATCAAAATCTTCAGCGTATTTAAGTGGAGCTACTTCTTCAATAATTGCGGTAATATCGCGAACTTTCATAGTTGATTGTGTAAAATTCAAAGTTAGTCTTTTACAACGAATTTATATAATTGTTTTGTATTTTCGCAAGAATGCGTCGCCTCAGATACATATTATTTCCCTTTGCATTTATTTATCATTTAGTTACTTGGATAAGAAATATTTGCTTTGATAAAGGTGTATTAAAATCTACAAGATTTGATTTACCGATAATAGCTGTTGGTAATTTGAATATGGGAGGTACAGGTAAAACTCCGCAAATAGAATATTTAATTCGACTACTTTCTAATCAGTATAAAATAGCTGTTTTAAGCAGAGGATATAAGCGAGCAACTTCTGGGTTTGTTTTGGCTGATAGTGCTACAAAAGTTAAAGATATTGGAGATGAACCTTTTCAATTTTTTAATAAGTTCGAAACTATTTCAGTTGCAGTAGATGCCAATCGAGTTGAGGGCATTGGTAAATTAGAGGAACTTAAGCAACCTGATGTTATGTTGTTAGATGATGCTTTTCAACATAGAAAAGTCAAGGCTGGTTTTTATATTTTATTGACAGCATATCACGATTTATATACCAACGATTTCGTACTTCCTGCAGGTAATTTGAGAGAGGGGAGAGCTGGTGCGAAAAGAGCAGATGTAATTGTCGTAACGAAATGTCCAGATAATTTATCCAATGAGGAGATGCAACAGATTGAAAGAAAGTTAAAGCCTAAGGAGCATCAGAACGTATTTTTTACCAAAATAGCTTATGACTCTGTTTTACTAGGTGATGAAACTTATAAAACTCTAGGTGATATTAAAGAGAAAGATGTTGTTTTAATAAGTGGTATTGCTAATCCAAATCCATTAAAAGAATATTTATCTATTAATGGAGTTTCTTTTGAACATCTTAGTTTTGGAGATCATCACAATTTTAGTGAAACGGAAATAGAGAATTTTAGAAAATTGCAAGCCGACGGTAAAATGCTCTTAACTACAGAGAAAGATTATATGCGTTTAAAAAGGCATTTAAGCTTGTCATATGTGGCAATATCATCTCAATTTATAAACAACAAATCAATCTTTGACAAAAAAATAATTAGCTATGTGGGACAAAATTCAAAAAACCGTATCATTTCTTAAATTGAAAGGAATTGAACATCCAGAATTCGGTATCATTTTAGGAACTGGTTTGGGGAATTTATCAAATGAAATGGATATTGATCTTCAAATTCCTTATAAGGAAATTCCAGATTTTCCTGTTTCTACTGTTGAAGGGCATCATGGAGAATTGATTTATGGAAATCTTGGCGGTAAAAAGGTGTTGGCAATGAGAGGTCGCTTTCATTATTACGAAGGGTATCCTATGGAGCAAGTAGTTTTTCCAATACGTGTGATGAAATTTTTAGGGATTGAAAAACTAATTGTTTCGAATGCATCAGGTGGTGTAAACCCAAATTTTAGTGTTGGAGATATTATGTTGATAACAGACCATATTAATATGATGCCTGAGCATCCTTTAAGAGGTCCCAATGACAAACGATTTGGACCGCGATTTGTTGATATGCATGAGCCTTATGATATAGCTTTGCTCAAAGAAATTGAATCAGTGGCAAGTAGCATAGGAATTCAAGTGCATAAAGGGGTTTATTTAGCGCTACAGGGACCTACTTTTGAAACGCCATCGGAATATCGAATGGTAAAATTAGTAGGTGCAGATACCGTGGGCATGTCTACTGTGCCAGAAGTTATTACTGCTAAACATTTAGGTATGAAATGTCTTGGTTTGTCAGTTATTACTGATTTAGGTATTGAGGGGCAGGTTGTAGAGGTGTCTCATGAAGAAGTGCAATCTGTTGCTAAAATCGCTGAAAAAACAGTTGCCAAACTGGTGATACAATTTTTAGAAAATCATTAAGGTTTATTTTCTAAATGCATGGTTTTAATGATTCCATCTGCTAAACCAATTTTAGGTACGATTATTTTTTTTGCACCACTCCATTTCATGGCATTTAAATAAATTTTTGTAGCTGGAATAATTACATCAGCTCTATCAGGGTTTAGGCCTAATTCGCTAATGCGCTGTTCGTAGCTCATTTGTTTTAAGAACTGGTAGTGCGCATTTAAGTAAATAAATGAAAGTGGTTTACCTGGAACTCTTCCTGACATTTTAAAAAGTTTATTGATATTACCACCTGAACCAATAACAGTAATTTTTTTTAGTCCTTTGGTATTTTCTTTAATCCAATCTTTAATAATTGGCCACATTTCTTTCTTGTTAACCACGTTATTAATAAAACGTACGGTACCAATTTTAAATGATTTAGAAGCTACCGTTTTTCCGTTTGAAAAGACTGTGAATTCAGTACTACCACCACCCACATCAACATAAAGATAAGAGCGGTTTTCTTCTAGAACTTCAGATAAATCTGTAGAGAATATTATAGCCGCTTCTGTTTTTCCATCAATCAAATCAATTTGAACATCAGATTTATGAAAAACCTCAGCAATAACCTCTTTGCCATTTGAAGCTTCCCGCATTGCAGAGGTTGCGCAAGCTCGATATTTTTCAACTCCATGAACTCCCATTAAAAGCTTAAAAGCCTTCATGGCATCTACCATACGTTGCTTGTTAGCCTCAGAAATTTCACCTTTTACAAATGCATCCGCACCCAAACGAATAGGTACCCTTACTAAAGCTGATTTCTTAAATTGAGGTTCACTATTTTTTTTGCTAATAACGTTTGAAACTAATAGTCTAATGGCGTTAGATCCTATGTCAATTGCGGCATATTTCTTTATCTCTAAACTCACACTCTATTTTTTATGATCTTTTGGGAATTCTTTTAAAAATGTGCTTCCTTTCTTAATGCTTTTCCAGTGTTTGGTATCAAACTTAATACCTACAATTCCACAGGTTGGAACGTTATCTATATTTGCATTTCCATAACTATTTACAAAGTCATTGATACCGTGGTTATGACTGAATATAATTGCAGAATCAAATCCATCATCTAATGCCTTAATGGTTTTAACTAAATAACCATCACTAAAACTGTACAAAGAACTGTTAATTTTAAGATTGGCCATAGGGTAATTAAAAGTTTTACAAAAAATGATTCCTGTATGTAAGGCTCTATTAGCGCTACTAGAAACAAACACATCTGGTCTATTAATTTTTTCTTTCAAAATTTTAGACATCAAATGTGCATCATTTATACCTCGCTTTTTTAGCGGACGGTCAAAATCGCTAACGCCATCATAAGCCCAAGATGATTTTGCATGTCTTACAATGTAGAGTGTTTTCATTCTTCGGAGTTATGGTCAAATATAAAAATTATGGAGCTAAACGCTCCATTTTCCATTCAAAATTTTCGAGTAATTTATAACGAATTCTGTCGTGCATTCGGTTTGGGCGACCTTGCCAAAACTCAATGCTTTTAGGTCTTATTAAATAGCCGCCCCAATGCGGAGGACGCTTAATTTCTTTGCCTTGAAATTGAGTTTTAAATTGTTTTAGGCTGTTATCTAATACTTCCCTAGAATGTACCACTTCACTTTGGTTAGAAGCCCAAGCGCCTAATTTAGAGCCATCAGGTCGTGATTCAAAATAGCCATCTGAAATATTTTCAAGTGTTTTTTCTGCAGTTCCCTTAATTATTATTTGACGCTCTAATCCATGCCAAAAAAATGACAAGCATAAATTTGGGTTACTTGCTATGGCTTTTCCTTTTTCACTATTATAATTGGTATAGAAAATAAATCCTTCCCAAGTAAATTTTTTGAGCAATACTACTCGATTTTTTGGAAAACCATCTAATCCTATTGTAGCAACCGTCATAGCATTTATTTCTTCAACTGTATCCGATTCTTCAGCTTCATAAAACCATTTTTGAAACAACTCCATTGGGTTGTCTGGTAATGAAGATTCTGTCAGTTCACTCTTCTGATATACCTTGCGATAATTGCTCAAATCTTTTTCCATAGCACAAAGATATCAGTTCTTTTTTAAAAGTAGCAGTCCCATAAAGGTTAAGAATCCGTTAAGAACTAAAACAAAAAAACCAAAATCAAAGCCAAACTCAGAATTAGAAAAATCACTAATCACATAAGTTAGCACTGGAGCTAAAATAGCTACATAAGGCACTAATTGGTCTTTTACCTTTAGTTTGGTAAACAATCCAAAAGCGTATAAACCGAGCAATGGACCATAAGTATACCCTGCAAATTGAAATATTTTAGCTATTACGCTGTCGTTTGCAATAGTGTATTTGAATAGTAGTATTGTTGTTAATAAAAGTAAAGAGAAACCTATGTGTACATTCTTGCGAATTTTGATTTGTTCTTTTTCAGAAACTTTTTTATCAATTTCTAAAATATCAATACTGAAGGATGTTGTTAAAGACGTTAAGGCACTATCTGCACTAGAATAAGCTGCAGCAATCAGCCCCAATAAGAAGAATAAAGAAACGCCTAATCCAAGTTCTCCTTCCATTGCTATAATCGGAAACAAGTCATCACCATTTACTGTCAAGCCTTGGGCAGTCCCATAATCTGTCAATAAAACACCTAACGATAAAAAGAAAAAGTTGACGATAACTAATACTACAGTAAACCAAAAAATATTTTTTTGCGCATCTTTTAAAGTCTTGCACGTAAGGTTTTTTTGCATCATGTCTTGATCTAGACCTGTCATTACTATTGCTATAAAAGTTCCAGAGAAAAACTGTTTCCAGAAATTATTACCAGCGTTAATGTCGTCAAAAAAGAACGTTTTAGAAAGATTGCTGTCTGCTATATAACGAAATAAGTTATCAACTTGCATTGCATCTGAAATCGTGACAATACAAATTCCTACAGCAATCAACATAAATAAAGTTTGTAATGTATCAGTCCAAACTATAGTTTTAATTCCTCCTTTAAATGTATAGAGCCATATGAGTAAAATTGTAATTATAACGGTAACCCAAAATGGAATTCCGTAGGCGTCAAATAGAATTAATTGTAACACTTTAGCTACTAAAAAGAGTCTAAATGAAGCTCCTACTACTCTAGAGAGTAAAAAGAAAGAGGCACCGGTTTTATATGAATATTGACCAAATCGGTCTTTTAAATAAGTGTAAATAGAGGTGAGATTAAGTTTGTAGTACAAAGGCATTAAGACTAGACCTATTACCGTATAACCAATAATGTAACCCAAAACCATTTGCATATAAGAAAACTGTTGCCCTTCAACCCATCCAGGGACAGAAATAAAGGTAACCCCGGATAAAGAAGCGCCTATCATACCAAACGCCACTATATACCAAGGACTCTGTTTATTTGCTTTAAAAAAAGTGTCGTTGTTGGCATTTTTTCCGGTTATATATGATATGAGAATCAAAACACTAAAATAGGCTGCAATCAGCAGGACAATATGAAGAGGTTGCATAGAAAGTATTTAGTAAAACAAAGTAACAAAAAATTGTATTAGTTTCTAAGTTGAATTATTACATTTGTGGATATGGAGTTTTCTTCAAAATTATTGGAAAATGCTGTGAATGAAGTGTCTCAATTACCTGGAATTGGTAGGCGTACTGCACTGCGTTTGGTTTTGCATTTATTGAAAAGACCAAAAGATCAAACTCATGCATTAGGTAGGGCTTTGTCAAATCTTGTTGATGAGATTAAACTGTGTAAATCATGTCATAATATTTCGGATGTTGAGATTTGTGAGATTTGTGCAAACCCAAAAAGAAATACCGAAGTTGTTTGTGTTGTAGAAGATGTTAGAGATGTAATGGCTATTGAGAATACGGTTCAATTTAATGGGTTGTATCATGTGTTGGGAGGTAAGATTTCTCCAATGGAAGGAGTAGGCCCTCAAAACCTTACGATTGATAGTTTGATTGAGAAAGTAAGTCAGGGTACAATAAAAGAAGTGATTTTTGCGTTAAGCTCGACAATGGAAGGTGATACTACCAACTTTTATATTTACAAGCAGCTCGAAAAATTCAATATCAAAACCTCTACAATAGCTAGAGGGATTTCTGTTGGAGATGAGTTAGAATACGCAGATGAAGTAACTCTAGGAAGAAGTATTAAGAATAGAATTCCATTTGAAAACTCGCTACAGTCTTAATGAAGTTGTCTATTGTAATTGTTAATTATAACGCTCGTTATTTTCTAGAACTATGTTTACAAAGTGTTTTAGACGCAGTTTCCAATTTAGATGCGGAGATAATTGTTGTAGATAATAATTCTACTGATGACAGTTGTGCGATGGTTGAACGAAAATTCCCTGAAGCATTATTGATATCTAATAAAGAGAATTTTGGTTTTTCTAAAGCGAATAATCAAGGAGTTGCAAAGGCTAGAGGACAGTATGTATTGATTTTAAACCCTGACACAGTTGTTGCTCAAGATACTTTTGAAAAGATAATTGATTTTGCAAAATCGCGTCATAATTTTGGTGCTTTAGGAGCGAGATTAATTGGAGGACACGGCAGTTTTTTATCTGAAAGCAAACGAAGTATTCCTACTCCAATGGTTTCTTTTAATAAGTTGATGGGTATTACAAGTAGAGAAACTTCAAAGTACTATGCAAACCATCTTAAAGAAGATGAAACTGGAGTGATAGAGATTTTGGTAGGTGCTTTTATGTTTATGACTCGTAAAGTCTACAATGAAGTAAAAGGATTTGATGAAAGTTACTTTATGTATGGTGAAGACATTGATTTGAGTTACAAGATTTTAAACAAAGGATATCAGAACTATTATTATGCAGACTCAGAGGTTATTCATTTTAAAGGAGAATGTACTGTTAGAGATGCAAAACGACTGCATCATTTTCACGAAGCGATGAAAATATTCTATCGAGAGCACTTTAAAGTGAATCGATTGTATGACTTCGTCATGTATCTCGGGATTAATTTTTGGTATGTAATGAAAGCTTTAGGTAAGGGCAAGAAAACCAAACGCTCAAAGCTTCCAGAAAAAATTGCCTATTGTGGCAGCGATGATAGTGTTTATAATAGATTAGAAAGAATTTGTAATGGTACAACTAAATTGTATCACTTTAGCGAAGTTGGCAGTGTGCAGCTTCTAAAAGATTTTGCAAAATCTAATAATGTTACAGAATTTGTTTTTGACAGTAACTCTTATTCATATACTAGAATTATTGAATTAATGTCTGCTTTGAAGAATGAAGGGCTAACCTTTAAGATACACCCAAGAAATACAAATTATATTTTAGGAAGCAATACTTCTGATAGTAGAGGAGATGTGTTTGTTTTTGAAAGTTAAGCTTCTGGGTTTCGCTCTCTAATTCCTTTGTAAAGTTTGATACCTCCCATCAATATAAACCCAATAGCCACTATACCGACAACTCCCCAAATCCAACTTATTGTGGTTTTAAGAACTACTAAGAATACGATTGCAAAAAGCAAAATTGTTGCTACTTCATTAAAGATTCTTAATTTAAAAGAGTTGTATTTAATAATATCTTTTTGGAGTTGATTATAAATTGATTGACACAAGAGATGGTAAATAATTAATAGGCTGACAAATCCTAACTTGATCAACATCCAACTCATTGTTAAATAGGCAGGGTTTAAAACTAACATCCAAATGGCGAAAACTGTTGCTAAAATTGCAGAAGGCCATGTGATTATATACCACAATCGCTTACTCATTAATTTGTACTGGTTTTGAAGAATTTCTTTCTCTGGACTTGATTTTTTTACAGTTTCAGCATGATATATAAATAGTCGAACGATATAAAATAATCCTGCAAACCAAGTCACCACAAAAATAATGTGTAGTGATTTTAAATAAAGAAAGTCCATAGCTGCGAGTTTAGTTGAGTATCAAAAATAACGAATTGATTCCTAATCTTAATTTTTCATCCAATCTTCTGTCCACCCAACTACAGTATCAACCCATACATCTTGATCGTTCATACATGGCACATGAAAATAGGATTCACCACCGGCCTCTATAAATTCTTCTTTTCCTTCCATAGCTATTTCTTCAAGAGTTTCCAGACAATCAGTTACGAAAGCAGGTGTAATAACCGCTAGTTTTTTAATTCCTTTTTCAGGAAAAGCCTCTAGTTCAAAATCGGTATATGGCTTTAGCCATGGGTCTTTTAACAAGCGAGATTGGAAGGAGTTGCTATACGTTTTACCATCCATATCTAACTCTTTTATAATCTCTTTTGTAGTTTCAAAGCATTGATGACGATAGCAAGTTTTGTGCGCATCAGATGAAATATTGCAACAGCTTCCATCAATTTTACAATGACTTTTGGTTGTATCTGATTTGTAAATATGACGTTCAGGTATACCATGGTAAGAGAATAAAATATGGTCGTAGTCAATATTTTCTAAACTCTTTTTAATGGTTGTTACCATTGCATTTATATAGGATCTGTTATTATAAAATACAGATTGAATATCTAATTTAACGTCTTTAAATTTTTCTTTAATAAGTTCTTGAGCTTTAACCACTACAGTCTCATAACTAGACATGGCGTAATGTGGGTATAGCGGAATCATAAAAATTTCTGTAACCCCTTGTGCCGTTAATTCTGTAATTCCTTTTTCAATGCTCATAGATCCGTATCGCATTCCTAGAGCCACAGGCACAGAGACTTTTTCCTTGAATTTCTCTGTAAATCTTTCTGATAATACAATTAAAGGTGACCCTTCATCCCACCAGATTTTTTTATAAGCTTCAGCAGATTTTTTTGGTCGCGTATTTAATATGATACCTTTTACTAACAAGAAGCGTTTCCAATAAGGCATGTCAATTACCCGTTCGTCCATTAAAAATTCATCTAAATAAGTTCTAACATCTTTAATTTTTGTAGAGTCTGGGGAACCTAAGTTTACTAGTAATACACCTTTCATTTTTATTATACTGTTTCTTGTTTGGTAAATTGTTTTGGAGTAATTCCGTATTTCTTTTTAAATGCAACAATAAAATGGCTTGAAGTAGAATAGCCTACCTGGGTTGCTACTTCATTTACATTAAAACCGTTTTCGGCCAATAATTTTTTAGCAAATTCCATTTTATAATGGTATAAGTACGTAAAAACCGGCATTCCATACAATTCTTTAAAGCCGAGTTTTATTTTTTTAATATTGAGACCAACCATTTTTGATAGCTCCTCTAAAGAAGGAGGAGCTATCATTTCTTGAATAATTATGTCTTTTACTTGTTTAATTTTCTGAACAGTATCTTCGTTTGCCATAAATGGGCAACGATCTAAATCACTTTCAGTATTCATATTAAAATACATGCTAAGCAATTCATATATTTTTCCTTTTGTGTATAGTGCTTTTAAAGAATTATTTAACTGCTGCTGAAAAATTTGATTTAATACGCCTTTAACAGTATTGCTTGTAGGCTTCGTTTCAATTATCGGTTTTCCTAACTTCATACTTTCAAAGTTGAATACTAAATCTTCTTCCTCTGAAAATAATGAATGAAAATGCTTGATGGGAATTAATACTACCACCAATTCTGAATTAGGTTCTAACTGAAAGAGTAAATTAGATTGAACATCTTTATAGTATATCAATCCAGATTCATTTTCGTACAATTGAATTTTACAATGTTCCATATTAAATGCAACAGAGCAATTAGCGTTTAAACAAAAATATAATTGAATGTAATTGTTTTCTAAATGTTGAAAATAACGCTGGGATTCATCACTTTTATTTATTGCGTGAAGAATTGAAAAGTGTTCAGATTCTTTGTAAAAAAGCTCGGGACTTTTGTCGTTGTTTTTTTTTGTAATTACTGCAAAATTCATAACGATATTTTTTCTCTTTAGTAGAACTATATACCGCAAAAATACAATATTTTATGCAGTGATTGTTCTGTGTTCTTTCAATTTTACATCGTTCTTTTTAACCTGTTTACTTCTCTTTAGTGGCGTGTTTTCATTGATTTTGTTTTGATTTTCAACAAGTTGCACTTCTATTTAAAATCGATATAAATTACGATTCATACCTCATCTCGATATTTTAAGTACTTTTAGC
The DNA here is from genome assembly GCF_054661455.1 of Urechidicola sp. KH5. Classification (NCBI taxonomy): domain Bacteria; kingdom Pseudomonadati; phylum Bacteroidota; class Flavobacteriia; order Flavobacteriales; family Flavobacteriaceae; genus Urechidicola; species Urechidicola sp. KH5. The sequence continues at coordinate 205,440 of NZ_BAAFSW010000001.1, read as the reverse complement.
GATATTTTTATGAGATTAGTGTCGGTACTTTTGTCGATATAATTTACTAATTGGTATGCAGAAGAAATTCGCTACGCGGAAATTTTACAATATTGGTTTAAGCTACAAAAAAGCAGATGTGCAGACAAGAGGGAAATTTAGCATATCAAAAGAAAACCAATTATTGTTACTTCAAGAAGCAAGATCACAAGGATTTGATGGATTGGTAGTTTTATCTACCTGTAACAGAACAGAGTTAATGGGTTTAGCAGAGCACCCATATCAATTAATTAGTTTGTTGTGTAAATATTCTGAAGGTACACTTGAGGAGTTTATGGAGGTTTCGAATATTCGTAAAGATACTGAGGCTGTTGGTCACTTGTTCAGATTAGGTACCGGACTATCAAGTCAGATTTTAGGTGATTATGAAATAGTTGGTCAGTTAAAACAGGCGTTTAAATTAGCGAAGCAAGAAGACATGCTGAATGCTTATTTAGAACGATTAATGAACTTGGTGTTTCAGGCGAGTAAACGCGTTAAAAACAAAACCAAATTAAGTTCTGGTACAACTTCGGTTTCGTATGCGGCTGTTCAATATATTTCGGAAAATGTAGAGAGTTACAATCAAAAGAATATATTGGTTTATGGCTTAGGTAAAATGGGAAAACATACTTGTAAAAACCTAGCAAAATATACCAAAAACAATTCAGTTACTTTAATCAATCGCACCAATCAAAAGGCAGTAGATTTTGTCCAAGAGCATCCAGAGATTGCTTGTGCTCAGTTTGATCAACTTACGCAAGAAATTGCAAAGGCTGAGATATTAATAGTCTCAACAGGTGCAGAGAGACCTACTATTACAGAAGCTCATATAGAAAAAGGAAAAGAGTTGTTAATTCTTGATCTTTCTATGCCCGAGAATGTTGATGTAATTTTGGCCGAAAGAAACGAAATTAACTTAGTGAATGTTGATGAGTTATCTAAAATAACCGATAAGACTTTAGAGACAAGAAAGCAAGAGATTCCAAAGGCACAGTTGATAATAGATGTGTACATGGATGAATTTGAAGAGTGGTTAAACCATCGTAGATTTACTCCTGCCATTAACGCCTTAAAACAATCGTTAGAAAATATTAGTGAAAACGAGATTGATTTTCACAAAAAGAAAATAAAAGATTTTGATGTTGATCAGGCACAAATCATTACCTCAAGACTGATTCAAAAAATAACAACCCAGTTTGCAAAGCACTTAAAAGATGAAAACACCTCTCCTGGTCAAAGCATAGAGGTTATGCAGAAAGTGTTTAATATTCATACAGAAAAAGTAGATGCAAAAAGCCATTAGAATTGGTACGCGTTCAAGCGAGTTAGCTTTGTGGCAGGCCAATACCGTAGCAGAACAAATTAATCATTTGGGCTATAAAACAGAAATAGTTCCTATTGATTCTCAAGGTGATTTAGATTTGAATCAACCATTGTATGAAATGGGAATTACTGGGGTGTTTACCAAAACATTAGACGTTGCACTTTTAAACAATCAGATTGATATTGCGGTACACTCTTTAAAAGATGTGCCAACAGTATTGCCTGAAGGTATTGTGCAAGCGGCGGTTTTAAAGAGAGGTCATAATGGAGATGTGCTAATTTTTAAAGAAAACGAAGAATTCTTGAGTCAGAAGGAAGCTGTAATTGCAACTGGAAGCTTGAGAAGAAAGGCACAATGGTTACATAAATATCCATCTCATACCATTACTGGATTAAGAGGGAATGTCAATACACGTTTAGAGAAATTAGCGACGAATAATTGGAACGGAGCCATTTTTGCAATGGCTGGATTAAAACGAATTAAAGTCTTACCAAAAGATAAATTTGTTCCTTTAGATTGGATGTTGCCTGCTCCAGCTCAAGGTATAGTTATGATTGCCGCTATAGAATCTAATACAGATGTACTAGAGGTTTGTAAAGAGCTAAATCACGAAGAAACTGAAAAATGTGCGCATGTTGAGCGTCAGTTTTTAAACGTACTTGAAGGCGGATGTACTGCGCCTATTGGAGCCTTAGCTTACATCAATAAAGATGAAGAGTTAGTCTTTAGAGGAGCCTTGTTTAGTCTTGATGGTCAAAAGAAAGTGGAGGTTGATAAAAAAGTGCCACTTGCTAAATACTACAAGTTAGGAGAGTATAGTGCAAAGGATGTACTAGTGAGAGGCGGTAAGAAGATGATGATAGAAATGAATGAAGAAGACAATAAGTCTGTTCAAATTCTTTCGACCAAACAACTATCAGAATCTCAAACAGATTTATTCGATTCGAAAATTGGATTTAAAATGAGCGATTTTATCGCCATTAGATATAACAGATTAAAGCCAACAGTGTTGAAAGAAGTTCAAAACCATGTAGTTGTAACAAGTCAAAATGGTGTTGAGGCACTATTGAATAACTTTTCACCATTAGAGCTGAATTTTAAAAATATTTATTGTGTTGGTAGAAGAACCAAGCGCTTAATCGAGCGAAAAATTGGAAAGGTGACTAATTCGGAAAACTCAGCAACGGAGTTGGCTAATTATTTGGTTACAGATAATATTGAAGGTGGTGTTACTTATTTTTGTGGAGATAAAAGAAGAGATGAATTACCCTCAATATTAAAAGAAGGAGGAATTACGCTAAATGAGATAGAAGCCTATAGAACCATATTGAATGAACGTAAATTTAGCGATATGTTCGATGCTATTTTGTTTTATAGTCCTACAGGTGTTCAGAGTTATGTAGAAGATAATGAGCATAGAGATGCAGTAGCATTTTGTATTGGAGAAACAACGGCAGAAGAGGCAAGAAAACACTTTGAAAAAGTTGAAGTATCTAAATTACCTTCCATTGAAAATGTGATTAAAACGGTTAATACTTATTATGAATAATATTAGAAGACCTCGTAGAAATCGAAAATCAGCGGCTCTTCGAGCTATGATTGAAGAGACAACTTTGTCTGTTAATGATTTTATTTATCCTGTATTCCTTATAGAAGGTTCTAATAAAAAAGAAGCCATAGAATCTATGCCCGGGATTTATAGGTATTCATTGGATTTGTTATTAAAAGAAATTCAAGAATGTGTTGATTTAGGTATTAAAGGTTTTTGTGTTTTCCCTTCGTTAGGTGAAGGTAAAAAAGATAAGTACGCAACAGAAGGTCACAACAAAAGTAGTTTGTACAATGTTGCATTGGAAAAAATTAAAACCGAGTTTCCATCAATAGCTTTAATGACTGATATTGCTATGGATCCTTATTCAAGTGATGGTCATGATGGAATTGTAGAAAATGGTGAGATTCTAAACGATGAAACGTTAGAGATATTAGGAAAAATGGCTTTAGCTCAAGCTGAGGCAGGAGCAGATATTTTAGGTCCTTCTGATATGATGGATGGTAGAGTAGGATACATAAGAAAAGTATTAGATGATGCTGGATATACGCAAGTATCTATCATGTCTTATACAGCAAAATATGCCAGTGCGTTTTATGGTCCGTTTAGAGATGCTTTAGACTCTGCACCTAAGTTTGGTGATAAGAAAACCTATCAAATGAATCCTGCGAATTCTAACGAAGCTTTAATTGAAGCAGATTTAGATATTCAAGAAGGTGCTGATATGATTATGGTAAAACCTGCTCTTGCTTATCTCGATATTATTAAGTTGTTGAAAGATAACTTTGATGTTCCTGTTACTGCCTATAATGTGAGTGGTGAATATGCAATGCTTAAAGCCGCAGCAGAGAAAGGATGGTTAGATGGAGAAGCAGTGATGCTTGAGAGTTTGTTGAGTATAAAGAGAGCGGGTGCAGATATAATTCTTACTTATTTTGCTAAAGAGGTTGCTCATTTATTAAAGAAGTAAAACTATGGAATTTAAGAAATCAGAAAAACTATACAATAAAGGACTAGAGCACTTAGTTGGTGCGGTAAACTCACCAGTAAGGGCGTTTGCATCTGTTGGAGGGAATCCTTTGTTCATTAAGAAAGCCAAAGGGTCTAAGATAGTAGATGTAGATGGAAATGAATATTTAGACTTGGTATTGTCTTATGGTCCTATGATTTTGGGACATAGACATAAAAAAGTTCAAAAAGCTATTAAAAAAGCGCTTGAAAACGGTTACTCTTTTGGAGCGAGTACGGAGAACGAAATTAAATTGGCAAAAATTGTTTGTGATGCGTTTCCTGGTATGGACAAAGTGCGATTCGTTAATTCGGGTACGGAGGCAGTTTTATCAGCAATTCGTTTAGCTCGTGCATTTACTGGTAAGAATAAAATCATCAAATTTTCAGGTTGCTACCACGGTCATACAGATGCGTTATTAGTGGCAGCAGGCTCTGGATTAGCAACTTTGAGTTTGCCTGGTAGTAAAGGTGTGCCAGATGAGGCTGTAAAAAACACTTTAATTGCTGAGTATAACAATCTAGAAAGCATTCAAAATCATATTGACAGTCATAGCGATATAGCTGCTGTAATTATTGAGCCTGTTGGAGGTAATATGGGAGTTGTAGTACCGCAAGATGATTTCTTAATCAAGTTAAAAGAATTATGTGCTTCTAATGGAATTTTATTAATTGCAGATGAAGTTATGACTGGTTTCCGTTCGAAATTTGGTGGTGCGCAAGAATTGCTAGGTGTAGAATCAGATATCACTTGTTTAGGCAAGGTTATTGGTGGTGGATTTCCAGTTGGTGCTTATGGAGCTCGAAACGAAATTATGGAATGCGTAGCACCTTTAGGTGGTATGTATCAAGCGGGAACCTTGTCAGGAAATCCTATTGCAATGGCAGCAGGTATTTCAACCTTATCAACTCTTAAGAAGCAAAACCCATATCAAGATTTTTATGATGTTGGTGAGCAAATAGAACAAATTTTATTGGAAGCCGCGGCTAAATATAATGTGGCAATAACAGTAAATAGATTTGGTTCAATGATGAATCCGTTTTTTACAAAAGAAACGGTCGTAGATTTTAAAACCGCACAGTCTAGTGATACAAAAATGTTTGCTGTGTTCTTTTGGGAGATGATTCGTCATGGGGTGTTTTTACCGCCTTCGCAATTTGAAGCGTGGTTCTTATCGTCGGCAATTAATGATGAAGATTTGTTAAAATTAACGCGAGCTGTAGATGCCGCAATGAAAAAAGTATCAGAGAGTTAATAGCAATTGCATTAACCAATATTATAGTATGATTAAAAACGATTTATTTTTAAGAGCACTTCGAGGAGAAACTGTTGAAAGACCTCCGGTTTGGATGATGCGTCAAGCAGGACGATACCTTCCAGAATTTATGGCTATTCGTGAGAAATATGATTTTTTCACAAGATGTAGAACACCAGAATTAGCGAGTGAAATTACCGTACAACCAATTAGAAGATACGGTATGGATGCTGCAATTTTATTTTCAGATATTTTGGTGATTCCTCAAGCTATGAATATTGAAGTGCAAATGAAACCAAACTTTGGTCCTTACTTGCCAAATCCGGTGCGAGACCAAAAAGGTGTTGATAATGTTATCGTACCAGATGTTCACGAAGAGTTGGGTTACGTTATGGATGCTATCAAGGCAACTAAGGAGTTATTGAATGATGAAATTCCTTTGATTGGTTTTGCAGGTTCACCATGGACAATATTGTGTTATGTAGTTCAAGGTCAAGGTTCTAAGAACTTTGATAAGGCTAAAGAATTTTGTTTTACAAATCCTGTTGCAGCGCATCAATTATTGCAAAAAATTACCGATACAACTATTGCTTATTTAAAGGCAAAGGTAGTTGCAGGTGTGAATGCGGTTCAAGTGTTTGACTCATGGGGAGGTATGTTGTCTCCTGCAGATTATCAAGAGTTTTCTTGGAAATATATCAATCAAATTATTGAGGCATTAAAAGACGATGCTCCCGTGATTGCCTTTGGTAAAGGCTGTTGGTTTGCACTAGAAGAAATGGCTAAATCAAACGCCTCAGCATTAGGTGTAGATTGGACAGTCACCCCTCAAATAGCGAGACAATTAACCAATAATGCAATCACTTTACAAGGTAACTTTGATCCGGTGAGATTACTATCTCCAACAGCAAAAATAAAGGACATGGTAAAAGAGATGATCGATGCTTTTGGTAAAGATAAATATATCGTAAACCTGGGGCATGGTATTTTGCCACATATTCCTTTAGAAAATGCAGGAGCCTTTATTGAGGCTGTTAAAGAATACAAAGCCTAAATGGCCCTCATAACGGTCATAAAACAAATAAAAGCCAAACAATTGTTTGGCTTCTTTCGTTTTTTTATACGACATCCCTTTTTTGCAGTCGCTACTTTTTTTGCTACTGTAAAGACCTATAGAATTGCTGAGCGACAATTCCCTAAAATTCATGGTAAGCACAACAAGGCAAATGCTTTTAGGCATGCCTTGTGGAATTGGCTGATAGCAAGAGCATGCTATAAATATTCCAAGAACATTGAAAAAGTTATTCGTTGGACTAAAGATGTTACAGATTGGCACGAAGAATTATTTATTAATGAAGAACTACCGCGATTAATGGATGAGCACAATAATGCTATAGGTAGAGGTTTTTTTGCTGAATATGTAACCTTATCACATGAGCAGATTGTTGAATTTCTATTGAAAAAAATAGATGGTGCTGTTATGGTTGTATCAATCGTAGAGGTTGAAAAGAACCCTTTAGAATTGGTATATTTAGAAGATTAATGGAGGTATTATTTCAAATAGAAACCAATATTGGAGAAGTTACTATTGCTCCTGTTCAACAAAAAGATGCTTGGGGTATTTGCGATTTTGTAGTTGCTAATGAAGATCGGTTAAGAACGTTTTTTCCAAAAACCTTGGCGCAAAATTTAACTCCGGAGTTAGCAGAACTTTTTACTCTAAAAAAAGAGAGGCAGTACAGTTTAAAAGAGGAATATTTATATACCTTAAAGTTGAATGCGAAGAAAGTTGTTGGGTTAATTTATATAAAAGAATTACAGAAAGTAATTGGTCAAGGGGAGTTTGCCTATTGCATTGATTATACTATAGAAGGCCAAGGTGTCATTACCAAAGCTGTAGCGTTTTTGGTTGACTATGCTTTTGAGAATCTAGAATTGAACAGATTGCAAATCATTGTGCATAAAGACAATGTAGGGAGTATTAAAGTTACTGAGAAGAATAATTTTATGTGGCAGAAAACGCTTTCAAAAGCGTTTACGCCTCCTGGGAAAAATGCAATGAATATGGAATTGTATGAACGATTTAAAATCAACAATAATGAAAGATAAATTTTACAACTATATACAAGCATTACAAGATACCATCACATCAAAGTTGGAGGCTATTGATGGTATTGCTGTGTTTGAGGAAGATATTTGGGAACGCCCAGAAGGTGGAGGCGGCAGAACTCGTGTAATTAGTGAGGGTGCCGTTTTTGAAAAAGGAGGAGTAAACATTTCGGCTGTACATGGTCCTTTGGCACCAGCAATGCAGAAGTATTTTGGTGTAGAAGATTGTGATTTTTTTGCTTGTGGTTTAAGTTTGGTTTTACATCCTAAAAACCCAATGGTACCAACAGTTCATGCCAATTGGCGATATTTTGAAATGTATGATAAATCGGGTGAAACGGTAACTTCATGGTTCGGTGGCGGACAAGATTTAACACCGTATTATTTATTTGAAGAAGATGCCAAACATTTTCATGCGATTTGCAAGCGAGCTTGTGATAATCACAATCCTGATTTCTATGCAAAATACAAAGCGCGATGCGACGAGTATTTTCACAATGCACATAGAAATGAAGCAAGAGGCATAGGAGGTTTGTTCTTTGACTATTGCAAGGCAACCGATGAGATGAGTATGGAACAATGGTATAATTTTGTAACAGAAGTTGGTAATAGTTTTTTAGAGGCGTATGCACCAATTGTAGAAAGAAGAAAAAATCTAGAATACACAAATGAGCAAAGAGATTGGCAAGAAGTGCGAAGAGGTCGTTATGTTGAGTTTAATTTGATTCACGATAAAGGCACATTGTTCGGATTAAAAACCAATGGTAGAATAGAAAGTATTCTTATGAGTCTTCCGCCACATGTACAGTGGCAATACAATCATCATCCCGAAATAGGAAGTGAAGAGGAAAAGCTAATAGAAGTTCTGCAAAATCCTAAAGATTGGGTGTAGTAGATTATATGATACTTATCGTTTTACAGTTATACGAAAGCCAATACCTTTGCATGAAGAATTGTTACTTGATTCAAAATTGTAGCATTATAGGTCCTGGATATATTACATATCCTACAGATTCTTATTTATAAATTTTATTAATGATTCAATTTGACGGACTTTATGAATTGATTTGTATTTCAACAAGTAAAGATTGAGAGAATTAGAATAGGATATGACCTATTATATTTCCCAGGTAATTAACACATAGTGAAAGAATAAGGTTAAATGTTTGTGCAAAATACTTGTAGAGCTTTTGATTTACTAGCGTATAGAAATCAATCAGAAATCATGATTTTTTAGATTATAGTTTAATTTTGTAATTATCAGTAAAAATTGTTTTTAATTGCGAATATTATTAATAATAGCTTTAAATTACATGTTGAATTTAGAATAATATAATAATATATAGAATCATTAAGAATTCGTATAGCGCTTCTTTCCTCACTTTTTCATACCTTTGCGAGACTAAAAAATCAAACGAATGGCATTATTTGAATTAAAACTTCCTAAAATGGGCGAAAGTGTTGCAGAGGCAACCATTACTTCTTGGTTAAAAGAAGTAGGAGATACCATTGAATTAGACGATGCAGTAGTTGAAATTGCTACTGATAAAGTTGACTCGGAAGTTCCAAGTGAGGTAGAGGGTGTTTTAGTTGAGAAACGGTTTGAAGAAAATGATGTAGTTCAAGTAGGTCAAACATTAGCAGTTATTGAAATTGAGGGTGAGGGAACAGAAGAGGCTGCTGTAGCAGATGCTCCCGAGGTTATAGAAGTTGCTGCAGAAATTGAAGCTTCGGTTCAAGCTACTGTTGAAACTGTTAATGTACCAATAGAAAAAACAAGTCCATCTGGTAAATTCTTTTCTCCATTAGTAAGAAATATTGCAGAGACCGAAGGGGTGTCTATGGCAGAATTAGAAAGTATTAATGGCACTGGTAAAGATAACCGTGTAACGAAAACAGATATTTTAGATTATATAGCAAATAGAGGAAGCGCTCCTGTAAAATCGGAAGCTCAGGTAAAAGAAGTTTCTTCTACTCCAGCTCGGGCCAAAGTAGCGCCATCGATTCCTGTTACTCCAATTGCAGCAAGTGGCGAAGATGAGATTGTTGAAATGAACCGTATGGCAAAATTGATTGCTAAACATATGGTTGATTCAGTTCAAACTTCTGCGCATGTGCAATCCTTTATAGAGGTAGATGTTACAAATATTGTAAAGTGGAGAAATAAAGTAAAAGATCAATTCTTTGCTAGAGAAGGAGAGAAATTAACGTTTACACCAATATTTATGCAAGCGGTAGCGCTAGCTTTAAAAGCTTTCCCAATGTTGAATATTTCAACCAATGGTGAGCAAATTGTAAAGAAGAAGAATATTAATTTGGGTATGGCCACTGCATTAGGTGATGGTAATTTAATAGTGCCTGTTATTAAGAATGCAGATCAATTAAACTTAGTTGGTATGGCTAAGCAGGTGAATAATTTGGCTAATAAAGCTAGAAACAATGCCTTGAGTCCTGATGATATCCAAGATGGAACCTATACGGTAACAAATGTTGGAGGTTTTGGTAGTATTATGGGTACGCCAATTATAAATCAACCACAGGTAGGTATTTTGGCTTTAGGTGCTATTAGAAAAATGCCAGCAGTTATTGAAACCCCAGAAGGCGACTTTATTGGTATAAGACAAAAAATGTTCTTATCGCATTCATACGATCATAGAGTGGTAAATGGTGCAGCTGGTGGAATGTTTATAAAACACATTAAAGAATTTTTAGAATCTTGGGATTTAGATACTGCATTTTAAGTTGAATTTAAATAATATGAAACCTCCCGATTTGGGAGGTTTTTTTATGCTTAAATTTTTTTCAAAAAAATCGCACTAATTTGCAACAAGGCAAAATTAGTCTCGTCTTTGATAATGAACACTAACTGAATAAGCACATTGTGAAAATTAACCATTTAGGAATCATAGAAAAGTGTAAACAATACGATCGAAGGGCACAGTTGAAATTATACAATCAGTATTGCGATGCTATGTACCAAGTTTCATACAGATTTATGAAAAATTCTCAGGACGCTGAGGATGTGATGCAAGAAGCATTTATAAAAGCTTTTAAAAAGATAGATTCTTATAAAGGTGAAGTTACCTTTGGCGCTTGGTTAAAGAAGATAGTGATTCATACCTGTATTGATTCATTAAAATCAGCAAAACTTAAATTTTCTGATGTAGATAAAAGGTATTTGAATGTTGTAGATAGGGATGACAATTGGGAGGTAGATGACCTAGTTTCTTTGGAAGAAATTAAAACAGCTATTTCTCAATTGTCTCCTAAATACGAGGTAGTAGTGTCCTTATTTTTAATAGAAGGATATGATCATCAAGAGATTTCTGAAGTACTTGGTATTTCTGAAGTAAATTCGAGAACGCAGTTGATGCGTGGTAAACAAAAATTAAAAGAATCTTTAAAATTTGTCAGTAATGGGACAGGATCTTAGAAACCTTATTAAAGAAGAACAAACGAAAAGAGTACCATTAAAACAAGGCCATAAGCAACGATTTGAATATCGTTTAGAGACAGCGTTTCCTCATAAGAAAAAAGATAACAATTGGTTGAAAATTGCTGCGGTAATTGTAATTGTTCTTTCTTTGGGATTTGCAGGGTTTTACTACTTAAATGCTGAAGGATTGAACAATGAGATTGTAGAGAATGAAATAAAGTACAACTCAATGGGTGAAATTTCTCCAGATCTAAAGAAGGTAGAAGATTTCTATTTAAACCATATAAATTATCAAATAGCAAAGATTAAGATTACTGATGAAAACAAGATTATTTTGGCAGCCTATTTTGACCAATTAGGCGAGCTTCAAAATGAATATGATACTACAATCGCATCAATCTCTGAGGAAGAAATTTCTGAAGAAACTATAGATGCACTCATTCAAAACCTACAATCAAGATTAAAACTAATGTATCAATTAAAGGGAGAGTTAAAAAAGATGAACAACCTAAACACACAAGAAAATGAAAGCAATAAAGTATAGTGTATTGATTGTATTTTTATTACAAGTTGGCTTATTGGTAGCCCAAACCCAAACAAAACAAATTAAAGAAAACTTTAATGTAAACAGCGATGTAGTTATTGAGATTAATACAAGTCATAGCGATGTAGTAGTAGAGCATTGGGACAAAAATCAGGTTTCAATAGAGGCTACTTTAACGGCAAACGGTATGTCTAAATCAGAGGCCGAGGAGTTATTCAAAAACTGGAAATTAGAGGCATTAGGAAATTCATCTAAAGTCGTGGTAACATCACATCCTAATTTTACATACCATTTTGACGCTATGGATTTTGTATTTGATATGGATTTGCCTGTAATGGATTTCAATTTTGAACCAGTATTAGCATTTGCCATTGATTTTGATTCGTTAGATATGTCTGCACCTCCAGTAATGCCAGAAGTTGCTGTTAAAGTTTTAAAATCGATTGAGTGGGATCAAAAAGCATATCAAAAAGATAAAGAGAAGTATTTGGCAGAATGGGAGAAAAAGCAGGGGGAATGGGAAAAGGAAATTGAAGAAAGCATAGAGCCTATAATGGAAGAGTACGAAAAAAAGATGGAAAAATGGGAGAAGGAATATGCTCAGAAGTATGAGCCAAAAATGAAGGAGTACGAAAAAGAAATGGCGAAATGGGAAAAAGAGTTTGAAGAAAAGTACGCGCCAAAGATTAAAGCTTTTGAACAAGAAATGGCAGAAAAAGAGAAGAAGATGGAAAAACAGGTAAAAGAATTGGAAGCGAAATTAGAGCAAAAAGAGACGAAATTGAATGAGATTTCGAATAAAATTGTAATAAAAATACCAAAAAAAGCGAAAGTTGATGCAAATACGCGTAAGGGTTCTATAAAACTACCGACAGAAGTTATCAAGATATAGTTTGAATAAATTATGTTCACTTAGATTTCCAAAAGAAACATAAGAAGCTTTAACAGATTTAACTGAACATAAAAACCTCCTAATTTAGGAGGTTTTTTTATTCTGTAACCTTAAGTCTAGCAGTAGCAGTAACATCAAAATTGGAAAAATTATTTTGCAAATAATTTAAATAACCTGTTATTCCAATCATCGCTGCGTTATCTGTTGTATATTCAAATTTTGGAATATAAGTGGTCCACCCATATTTTTTTTCAGCTTCTTTTAAGACCTTTCTTATTTCGGAATTAGCACTTACTCCACCTGCAATGGCTATATGTTTTATGCTTGTTTGCTTAGAAGCATTCTTTAGCTTATCCATTAATATTTGAACAATGGTGTGCTGAATGCTTGCGCAAATATCGTTTCGGTTTTCTTGAATGAATTTAGGATTGTCTTTGGTGTTCTTTTCAATAAAACGTAAAATACCAGTTTTTAATCCGCTAAAGCTAAATTCTAAATCGCCTACTTTTGGTTTAGTAAAAGGAAATGCTTTTGGATTTCCTTCTTTGGCATACTTATCTATTAATGGTCCACCTGGATAAGGCAATCCCAAAATTTTAGCAGATTTATCAAAAGCTTCGCCAACAGCATCATCTAAGGTTTCTCCTAATATTTCTAAATCAAAATAATCATTGATTTTCACTATTTGAGTATGTCCACCACTAATGGTTAAACACAAAAAAGGGAAGGGTGGTTTTTCTTGACTTTCATCATCGATAAAATGTGCCAAAATGTGACCCTGCATATGATTTACTCCTATTAATGGAATGTTTAAACCTTGTGCTAAACTCTTTGCAAATGAACTGCCCACAAGTAGAGATCCCATTAATCCAGGACCGCGTGTAAAAGCTATGGCATTTAGCTGATTTTTATCGATATTTGCTCTTAGGATAGCTTGCTGTACAACGGGGATAATATTTTGCTGATGTGCCCTTGAGGCTAATTCAGGTACCACACCGCCATAGGCTGCGTGAATTTCTTGATTTGCAACAACATTAGATAGTACTTTTCCGTTGCATAGTACGGCAGCACTTGTATCATCACACGATGATTCTATTCCTAAAATATATACAGGAGGTTTGCTCATTCTTGTAATTAAGGCATGAAAATTGTCATAGAAAATGCAAAGTTAACGCTTATCAAAAGAACAAAAAAAATAGTAATTAAATTTTTACGCAGTCTCACTGTACTACTGGTGTTAATTGCTTTATTGCTTGCTATTCCCGCTGTTCAAACAAAGTTAGGCCGAGTTGCAACAAATTATTTAAATAAAGATTTTAATACCAATATTGTTGTTAATAAGGTAGACTTATCAATTTTAGGTAGAATTAAATTGAAAGAGATTGACATTAAAGATCATCATTTAGATTCTATGATCAATATCGAAAGTTTATCAACTTCCATTTTTAGTTATCGCAATATCTTAAATAATAAGTTCGAATTTGGAGATATTACCCTAGAAGGTATAAACTTTATTATGAAAACTTATGAGGGTGAGAATGAAGATGCGTTTAACATATTTGTTTCGAGATTTGATGAAGAAAAGCCTGATACGATTCCATCTAACTTTTTAATGACCGCTGAAAGAGTTATTTTAAAAGATGCATTTTTAACAATTATTGATGAAAATAGACCAGATGATCCAGATGTCTTTTTTGACAATATTTATGGCGATGTCGATCATTTATTGATTGATGGCCCTAATTTTTCAGGAGATATTCGAGATTTTGAGTTTATTGAAAATCATCAAATTCAAGTTGAAGATTTGGATTCAGATTTTTCCTATACGCGTCAACGTATGAAACTTGCCAACACATCACTGAGAACTGAAACCTCAATAGTAGAGGCGGATGTAACTTTTTTTAGAGATGGTAGTTTTAAAGATTTCAATAACAAAGTACAGTTTGAAGCCAAGGTTAAAGAGGCTCATGTATCTTTAATAGACTTAAATAAATTCTACGGAAAGTTCGGTAACAATGATATACTGCATTTTAGTTCGAATCTTAGTGGTACACTCAATAATTTTTATGCCGAAGACTTGCAACTTCAATCGGATATGGATTTGATTATTGATGGTGATTTTGAAGTTGTAAATGCATTTGAAAACGAAAATGGATTCTCTTTAAATGCAAAGCTTCGTGAATTAATATCTGATCATAAGCAGTTAAAAGGTTTGCTTCCAAGTATTTTGGAAAAATCTTTGCCTACAGAATTTAAGACTTTGGGTAGATTTGAACTAAGTGGTAATGCCTTTGTTACTCCAGAATTGATTGATGCACAATTGCAATTAAACTCAGATATAGGTTCGGCAATTACAGATTTAGAATTATCTAATATTGGTCATATAGATAATGCATCGTACAAAGGAGAGGTGAAAATAATTGACTTCAAATTAGGGGAGTATTTAAAGGATTCACTTATTGGTAAATTATCTGTGGATGCCTATATCGATGGAACAGGGTTTCGATCGGATAATTTGAATATTGCTGTAGATGGTATGGTGCATAAACACCAGTATAAAGGCTATACATATAGAAATATTCGTTTAGTTGGACAGTTTGGAAATAAGAAGTTTAATGGACAATTATTTGCGAATGATGAGAATCTTAAATTGGATTTTATTGGTTTAGCAGACCTTGCCTCAAACCCATACAATTTTGATTTTGAAGCCATTATTGATTATGCTGATTTTAATAAATTAAATTTATTTAAGCACGATTCTATCTCTATCTTAAAAGGAGATATAGATATCGCCTTGCGTGGGAATACTTTGGAAGATTTAGAGGGGTCAATACATTTTACCCAAGCATCATATACCAATCAAAACGACTTGTACTTCTTCAAAGATTTTGATTTAATTTCTTCTTTTGACGGAAATGTTAGAACTGTTTCGTTTAATTCTCCCGATATAATGAATGGAGAAATTAAAGGAGAATTTTTGTTTAGAGAATTGGGTAAATTGGCTCAAAACACAATTGGAAGTATATATACAAACTATGATTCGAATTCTATTAGAGAAGGTCAGTATTTAGATTTTGATTTTAAAATATATGATAAAGTAATTGAGATTTTATTTCCAGAGGTAAAACTAGATCCAAATACATTTATAGAAGGATCTATGAATGGTGATACCGACGAACTCAAAATTTCTATGCGATCTCCAGGGGTGTCAATAGATGATGTGCATATTGATAGTATTCGATTACAGATCGACAATCAGAATCCACTTTTTAATACACAATTTACAATTGATGAGATTACAGCAAAAAGTTATAGGTTGTCGGATATTGGTTTAGTAAATGTAACGTTAAACGATACACTTTACTTTAGAACTCAGTTCAAAGGTGGATTTGAAAATACAGAAACTTTTGATTTAGGCTTTTATCATACAATAGATGAAAACGATAATTCAATAGTGGGTATTAACAACTCAAAGGTTATCTATAAAAACCAGACATGGAAAATAAATCCAAATGAGAATAAAAAAAACAAAGTTGTCTTTGCAGAAGATTTAAGCTCTTTTGAAGTAAAAGAATTTGATGTGCAATCTGGGAGACAGAAAATAAAAATGTTTGGTTCTTCATTTGGAGCAGAAGAAAAGAATTTAAATATAGAATTTGATAATGTTAACCTTGCCGGAATTACTCCTGATATTGAAGATTGGCACTTTGCGGGTTTAATTAATGGAGGACTTTCGTATAATGAGAGTCAGGGAGACGTATTGCCTGTTGCTAATATTTTTATTGAAGATTTCTTTGTTAATGAGTCTTATCAAGGTAATTTAAATGTTGATGTACAGGGACAAAATTCGTTGAGAAGATTTGATGTAGATGTTTCTATAATCGATGGAGAAACAACAAACTTATTGGCAAATGGAGTAGTTGATTTTACCAGTGAAGAACCAAATATTGGAATGAATATCGATTTTGACCGCCTAAAATTAGATATACTAAGCCCATTAGGAGATGAGAACTTCACAAACATGCGGGGTTATGTATATGGGGAGGCTTCTTTGGTGGGTAATTTAAACAATCCAGCAATGCGCGGTGAATTGTTTTTAGATCAGGCTGGTGTAGCACTACCATATTTAAATGTAGATTATGATTTTGAAGGTACCACAGTAGTTAATTTGCATGAACAGACATTTGAAATTGTAGATTTATCTTTAAGAGACATTCATTCAAATACCACAGGTACTTTAGATGGTACAATTTCACATTCTTATTTTACAGATTGGTCTTTAGATTTAAATTTAAATACAAACAACCTATTGGTTTTAAATACAGATCAATCAGAAGACGAGTTGTATTATGGACAAGGCTATATTGATGGCTCTGCTAATATTAGAGGATTAACAGATAACTTAACAATTAATGTTATTGGTAAGACGAACCCAGGTACTCGCTTTGTAATTCCTTTAAGTGATTTAAAGACTGTAGAAAATACAAAACTGGTGCGTTTCGTTTCTGATAAAAATAGAAAAACAGAAGAAAATGCCTTTGAGATTCCGGAAGAAATGTTATTCGACAGAATTAAAGGATTGTCTATTAATTTCGATTTAGAAGTTACCAAAGATGCAGTTATTGAAATGATTTTAGATGAGGCTACCAATAGTTCTTTAAAGGGTAGTGGTACAGGTGATTTAAGAATTGAAATAGACACCAATGGTAAGTTTAATATGTTTGGTGATTTTACTGTTGATAATGGTCGTTACGATTTTACCTTAGCAGGGGTAGCGAACAAGCGATTTGAAGCTGTTAAAGGAGGGACTATTTCTTGGAATGGTAACCCTTACACTGCCGACGTAAATATTGAAACCATATACAGGGTATATGCAAACCCTAAAACTATCCTTGAGAGTGTTTATACCAATAGAGATATTCCTGTAGATTTAGTAACGAGATTTACGGGAGAATTATACGACTCTCAAAAAGAATTTGATGTAATAGTACCCGATGTAGATTCTGAAGTGAAATCAGAATTGGATTTTAAAATCAGTCAAAATGAAGATATGATTAAGCATTGGGGTACACTTTTGATTTTTGGTAATTTTTATAATGATGAATCAACATTGTTTGAAAATAGTAAAGGGGTAGGTGAAGAAACAGTATACCAATTGTTATCTGGAGCAATTACCGGATTAATAAGTAAAGGAAACGATAATTTTAAAATGTCTTTTGATTATAGGTCAGCAACTGATTTATCGGCAATTGAAGATATTAATACGAATGATCAATTTGATGTTTCTGTTAAGACCAAGATTAACGATCGTATTTTAATTGATGGTACGGTTGGTGTTCCTGTAGGATCAGAAAATAAGAATGCCACTGTTGTTGGTGAGGCAACTGTAGAGTTTTTATTAAATGATGAGGGAACATTGAGATCTACTGTATTTAACCGTCAAAACGAAATACAATATACAGAAGAGGAAGAAGGGTATACCCAAGGAGTAGGACTTTCTTATACTTTTGATTTTGACAATGGTAAAGAATTGTTAGAGCGCTTGGGCTTGCGTAAAAAAGAAAAAGAGAAAGATTCTGCTCAGCAAAAAGGTATAGATACAATTCAAAAGACGAATAGGCCGAAGACTGTTACTTTTAAATCTTCGAATTAATTAGTTATTGTACTGCAATAACAGAAATTTCAACATTAACAAACTTAGGTAAATTGGCCACTTCTACAGTTTCTCGAGCTGGTGCAGTTATAGGGTCAAAGTAACTTCCGTATACTGTATTTACAGCACTAAAATTATGCATGTCTGAAACAAAAATACTAGATTTAATTACATTTTCAAAAGTCATATCAGCTTCAGCTAATACCGCTTTCAAATTTTCCATTACTTGTTTCGTTTCTACTTCAATATTAGTTAAAACCAATTCATTAGATATAGGATTAATGGCAATTTGACCAGACGTATAAAGCATATTTCCAACGAGTATAGCTTGATTGTATGGTCCAATAGGAGCAGGTGCGTAAGGAGTATTGATAATCTTTCTCATAGAATTTAAGTTTAAAATAAACGTCTATCTGGTGTTTGACGTTGATCGTATTTAACGTCGCTTAAGATTCCTGATTTTATACCTATATAGAAATTATAGGTGGTTCGAGGTCCAAAAGGTACCCAGTTAAAATTCATTTGCCAACTGTCTAAATCTCTATTAAATCGTAACTGCGTGTAGGTAAAACCACCTTGTTTTATGTCGTAACCAGAACTAAAGCCAACTTGCCATTTTGGAGTTAATTCCACATCTCCAGAAAACATGATAGAGTGCGATGCAACTTCGTTTTGTCTTGCAGTATTGTTATAATTAAAGGCATATGCTAAGCGCATACTCCATGGAATTTCTGCATTGTATAATTTAGCTTTCTTGGTATCTCCTTCATCATTATTGTTGGAAGGATCATTTGATGCAGTCATATTTTCACCAAAAATCCCATCAGAACCCGTTGGGTCTCTTTGGCTAGTACCCCCTGCATTGGAATTAGTGCTCTTATCTCCTCCCTTTTTAAAAGTATCGTTATTTAATGTGTAGTTTGCCGTAAGACCAGCATTGGTTAACCTAAACAAGCTTCCGCCATTGTCAATATTAAACTTATCAATTTTTCGACCATTGACATCAATAGCGTATGGGTCAAGGGTAGCTCTAAGGTTTATAACCATTTTATTGTTAAAAAGGTTTGCGCCAGTATTCATGCTTAATGGGCTCCACTTTAGCGAATCTGCTGCCATATTATAACTTGTAGCCAGATTTAAATTGTTTAGAAGTTTTATTTTCTTTGATTCTGTTTCGGTTGAATCTTTAGGTTTTACTTTTGCTTCGAGAGTATTAGCTATTGCAATTCCAATACTATTCGATAATCCGGTAGAAGGCCCACCATAAATTCCAGTTTCAAAAGGTGAATATTCAATTAGATCCAATGGGTCAGAGCTTTGTTGTACTTCTTCATAGTAAAAACCGAAGTCTGGTCTATAAGTGTAAGAAATACTAGGTCTCATAGTATGTCGAACAGCTTCAAGTCGTCCTTTTTTTAATTTTAGATCCCCATACAAAGTTGTACTGATTGATGCACCAACATTATATTCTCTAAATGAAGTGAATCCTCTAATTGTATCAGTTACAATTTCAGCTAAATCGTTATCATAATTTTTCTCAACTTTATCAAAATACCATACTTCTTGGTAGCGAGCATTAGGCGATAAGGTAAAGTGTTTAGCAATTTTCATATTGGTGCTTAATGCTACATCTTGTTGAATACCAGCGCGAGCATCCTCAAACATTTCTCTTTTAAAAAATTCTTCGTCTGAAGTATTAATTCTGTAATCACCGCGCATGTTATAAACAACACCCATATTGTGGAATGCATTGGTTTTTGATCCGTTTTTTGGAGCGAATGGATAGATACGATCCATACTCAATTGCATAGAAGGTAAATTCATAATAATACTTTCTGTATTCGTATTTTGAGAATGTGTCATAGAGGCCGACATATTAAAAGGAGAGCCAACAAACCTTTTTTGCCAAGAAACAGATGAATTTAGTGTATTATTTAAAAATGAATTACTGTTATATTCATTAAGTGATTGCCTATAATATTTACTACTACCTAAATTTACACTAGCCGAGAATCTTGAGTTCGGATTTGCTTTTGAATCCTGACTATGATTCCATCGAATGTTATAATTTGAACTCTGAGCAAAGTCATCTAATCCTCTAATACCACTGTATAAATTTTCATATCTAATATTGAAACCTCCACTAAATTTGTAACGAACAACATAACTACTTTGCGCCCCAAGAGCCCAACTACTATTCGTGTATATATCCCCAGTAATGGCTAAATCAAAATAATCGCTAAGTGCTAGATAGTATCCTCCGTTTTGTAAGAAAAAACCTTGCTCTCTACTGTTTCCGTAAGAAGGTAATATTAATCCAGAAGAACGGCCTTTTGTCAATGGAAAATAGGCAAATGGCAGCACTACAGGTGTTGGTACTTCTGCAATATACATTTGAGAGGTTCCAGCAACAATTTTCTTTTCAGGTATCATTTTACCACTGTTAATTTTAATGTGGTAATCTGGTGGTGATTTTTTTGAAGTAGTCAAGATAATATCACGCACATAAATTGTTGAATCATTTACTTTTTTTGTAATGGATGTGTGTGTTTCAAAACCTTCTAGAGAAGCATCTGTACCCCAGGCTATTAAGCGTTCGGTTTTGTAATTCATTTTAATAGTGTCGTGGGTCGATTCTTGACCCGCCTGATTAACTATAGGTCTTTGTGAATAGCCAGTACTATCTTTAATGCCATAAGCCGTTATTATATTTGTTTCGTGATTTATTGTAATATGTCCAGCTTTAATATTGACATCTCCATAATCAACCTCAGCTTCATCATACAATGTTATTAATGTTTGCGTAAAATCTTCTGTAATTCTGCCTTTAGCATTATGAGTAACAATATTGTCTAAAGCACCTTTTGGTTTGGGTATACTATCTAAGGAAAGCGAATCTATTGGTTGGGCTGCGATACTGTCTCTATTGATAATGGTTTGATTTACAGAGCGAAGCGAGCTTTTTAGAACTGTATTTTGAGCCAAGGAGGTCAATACCTGTGTGCAGATAAAAATGAGGGTTAGAACAGATTTGTTTTTCAATATTCGCAATGCTATGACCACTTTGTTGTTTTGCCTATAAAACTGGCTTGAAATTTGATAATTTTAGTACATTCGTAATGATTATATTTATTGAATAATAACCAAATTTTCAACGCCTCCTACAGGGGGCAAAAATAATTAAAATTAATTGATGAACTTACAGAAGCTCGACAAATTTAATACCAAAACGAACTGCTTAGTGGTTTTCGTATTTATTATTTTATGTACGTTTTATCAACCGGTCATTTTTGCTCAAAAAAAGACGTATACTGTTGTTTTAGATCCTGGTCATGGGGGTAAAGATCCAGGGAAAGTTGCATTTAAGAAATACAAAGAAAAGGATATTGCCTTGGCAATTGTTTTGAAATTAGGTGAATTACTTGAGAAGGAATCACATATTAATGTGATTTACACGAGAAAGAAAGATGTTTTTATTGATTTATGGGAACGTGCTAATATGGCTAATAGAGTTGATGCAGATTTATTTGTCTCTATACATTGTAATGCGCATAGTTCTCAAGCCAGCGGTGCTGAAACTTGGGTTCTTGGGTTAAATGCTAGCAAGCAAAATATGGAAGTTGCAAAACGTGAGAACGAAGTAATTTTATTGGAAGATAATTATGAAGAAAAATATCAAGGCTTTGATCCAAATAGTCCAGAATCTCTTATAGGTTTAACTATTGAGAATGAAGAGTATCAAGACCAATCACTTCAATTAGCTAGTATTGTTCAGAATAATATGGTGAAAGATTTAGGTAGAAAGAATAGGATGGTGAAACAAGCGGGTTTTGTTGTGCTTTTTCATTCATACATGCCCAGTATATTAATTGAAACAGGTTTTTTGACGAATAAGAGTGAGGGGCAATATTTATCTTCCAAGAATGGCCAATTTGCTTATGCCACGTCTATAGCTAAAGGGGTTAAAGAATATTTAGGTCAAATCGATTTAAATACGGTAGTTGACGAAATTATGCTTGAGCCTATTGAAGAATCTGTAAATACGTCAATTGTATTTAAAGTTCAGATAGCTTCAGGGAAAAAGAAAATTGCTGAAAAACCATACAATTTTAACGGATTGAAAGAAGTTCATCGAGTAAGAGTTTCTGGGGCATATAAATATTATCTAGGCGAAACACATAATTTTGATGAGGTTAAAGAATACCAGCAACTAGCTCAGAGTAAAGGGTATAAAGACGCCTTTATTGTTGCATTTAAAGACGGTGAAAAAATTTCGGTTACCGAGGCTTTAAAATCATTGTAAATGGCAACAATCCTTCGTTAAAAAATCACTATTATTGTTTTTTAAAAACAAAGCTATTTTGAAGATTACCAGAGAACTTAAAACAGGAATCGTTTCAGTAGTAATTATAGGTCTTTCTATTTGGGGCTTTAATTATTTGAAAGGACAAGACTTATTTAATAGCGCAGATGTAACGTATTTTTCTGAATTCGATAATGTTCAAGGACTTAACACTGCAAGCATTGTTACTATTAACGGGCTTCAAGTAGGTAAGGTTGAGCGTATTAAATTTATGGACGAACCTGGTAAAAATGGAAAGTTATTAGTTGAGTTTGGTGTTGAAACGAATTTAGAATTTTCTAAGAATAGTACAGTTAAAATATACAGCACCAGTATAATGGGTGGTTCTGCTATTGCAATTCTTCCTTCGTATGAAGGAGAAAAGGCAGTTTCAGGTGATAAATTTGTAGGGACAATTGAAGCAGATTTAATGAGTTCTGTTTCTGAAACATTAACACCCTTAAAGTCTAAATTAGAAAATGTTCTTGTAAGTGTAGATTCTGTTATGTTGGCTGTAAACCAAATAATGGATTACGAAACAAGAAAAAATTTAAAAGAATCTTTCGCTAAACTTAATAATACTTTGTCTGGTGCTGAGAGCTCCTTGGCAACGGTAGATTCCATCTTGACAGGTAATAAAGATAATATTGACAAAAGTTTAGGGAATTTTAAAAAATCTACAGAAAATTTAGTAGCCATTACAGACTCCTTAGCTGCGGCTAACCTTGGTGCAACAATAGAAAAGTTAGATAGTACAGTTACTTCATTTAATGCAATTTTGGCCGAAGCTCAATCTGGTGAAGGTACTCTAGGTAAATTTTTAAAAGATGAGGCTGTTTACAATAACATAGAAAACGCTACAAAAGAATTAGAAGAGTTATTGCGCGAAATGAAAGAACATCCAAAACGTTTTGTTCACTTCTCAGTTTTCGGTAAAAAGGATAAAGGATATCAACCTAACGAAGAAGACTAGTGCCTATGTTGATTGAGACTATTCCTTTTAATACCTCTGCAGGTAAGTTAAAGCGCTTATTAGAAGATGATGAAAAGACAAATACTTTAAAAGATAGCATGAAAACCGAAAGCTTTTCTAGGGTTTTGAAAATAAAATACATAGAAGCTTTAAAATATGCTAAAAAACTAACGAACGCGTCAGAAAGTCTATCAGAATCTGACATTGCTGTTCTTAAAATAGTAAATTTGTCCGATAGAGAAATACTTGATAACAATCAAGTAAAGGCATATTTTAATTATGCCAATAGAAAAGTATTAGGTAGTTCGACTAAAGGAGATATTTTAGGTTTGTCACCTAATGATAGTAAAGACAAACATAATTGGAATCATCAGTAACTATGCAATATATTGATAACATAGCGTTTGCCATTTTGCTCATTTTGAGTATAGGCTTCTTTGCTCGTAATGTGAGTAAATTAAAACGCAATATTTCCTTAGGTAAAGATGTAGATAGGTCAGACAATACAAAAGAGCGTTGGTCCTTAATGACGCGTTTAGCCTTAGGGCAAGGTAAGATGACAAGAAGACCAATTTCTGGTATTTTACACATCATTGTTTATGTAGGATTTGTCATCATTAATATTGAAGTTCTTGAAATTATTATTGATGGTCTATTTGATACACATAGAGTTTTAAGCTTTATGGGAGGTTTTTACGATTTCTTAATTGGTAGTTTTGAAATTTTGGCCTTTTTAGTATTGGTATCTGTAATCCTTTTTTGGATAAGAAGAGTTGTCATGCGTATTCCACGATTCTGGAATAAAGAAATGAAAGGCTTTCCAAAGAATGATGCCTTGTACATTTTGTATTTTGAAATGGTTTTAATGACGTTATTCTTGTTGATGAATGCGGCAGATTTAAACTTGCAACAAATTGGTGGTGAAGATTCACATTATTCACAGGTAGGAGCTTATCCAATTAGCCAATACATTGCACCTTTAATTGAAGGTTTAGGATATAAAGGACTCATTATCTTAGAACGTAGCGCTTGGTGGTTACATATTGCAGGAATTTTAGTGTTCTTGAATTACTTGTATTATTCTAAGCATTTACACATTCTATTAGCATTCCCTAATACATTCTTCGCTAATCTAAATCCAAAGGGTCAATTTACAAATGATGCAACAGTAACTAAAGAAGTGCAAATGATGATGGATCCAAATGCAGATCCATTTGCAGCACCAGCTGAAGGAGAAGAAGAGGAAATGCCAGAGAAATTTGGGGCAAGTGATGTAACAGATTTAAACTGGGTACAACTTTTAAATGCTTACACATGTACAGAGTGTGGTAGATGTACCTCTTCATGTCCTGCCAATCAAACTGGTAAAGAATTGTCTCCTCGAGCTATTATGATGAAAACGCGTGATCGATTAGAGGAAGTAGGTAAAAACATAGATAAAAACGGAAGCTTTCAAGATGATGGCAAGCAACTGTTAAACGATTATATCACTCCAGAAGAACTTTGGGCATGTACTAGTTGTAACGCATGTGTAGAAGAATGCCCAATAAGTATAGACCCACTTTCTATTATTATGGATATGCGTAGATATTTGGTGATGGAGCAAAGTGCAGCACCTCAAGAATTAAATATGATGATGACCAATATTGAGAATAATGGTGCGCCATGGCAGTACAACCAAATGGATAGGTTGAACTGGAAAGATGAATAAACAACAAACAACCCAAAATAAGTTTATAAACACAACTAAAAAGTTAGAATGAAAACAAAAACAAACAAGGAGTTAAGCGAGTTGAAAGATGCTGAAGGGAATTTATTGAGTCCTGTATTGGCAGATGGTGTAAAGAACTATTTGATCGATATTGATGGAACAATAACAGAAGATGTGCCAAATGAAGAGCCAGAGCGTATGGGAACTTGCGAGCCTTTTCCTGATGCTTTAATTACATTGAACAAATGGTACGACGAAGGTCACATTATTTGTTTCTTTACTTCTAGAACGGAAGAGCACAGAGAGATTACTACTGAGTGGTTAAATCGTCATGGATTTAAATTTCACGGTTTGTTAATGGGTAAACCAAGAGGAGGTAACTATCATTGGATAGACAATCACTTGGTTAGAGCTACTAGATATAAAGGTAAGTTTACCGATTTAGTAGAGAAAGAAGTTACTATTGAAGTATTTGACGACGGAACTCACGATTAATTTTAAATAAGCATTTATGGTAGTACCTACAATGGCAGAAATGATGGCACAAGGTAAACAACCCGAAGTACTATTTTGGGTAGGGTGTGCTGGAAGTTTTGATGATAGAGCAAAGAAAATAACAAAAGCTTTTGTAAAGATTTTACAGAAAGCCAATGTTGATTTTGCTGTTTTAGGTACTGAAGAAAGTTGTACTGGTGATCCGGCCAAACGTGCAGGGAATGAAATGGTTTTTCAAATGCAAGCCATTACCAATATAGAAGTTTTAAATGCTTATGAAATTAAGAAAATAGTAACAGCGTGTCCGCACTGTTTCAATACTATAAAAAATGAATATCCAGAATTGGGTGGGACGTATGAAGTAATGCATCACACCCAATTTTTAAAATCATTGTTGGCAGATGGTAGAATGACCATTGAAGGCGGACAATACAAAGGGAAACGTATTACTTTTCATGACCCCTGTTATTTAGGTAGGGCTAACGATGTGTATGAAGCACCAAGAGAGCTTATTCAAAAATTGGAGGTAGAATTAGTTGAAATGAAACGTTGCCGTATAAATGGTTTGTGCTGTGGTGCTGGTGGTGCTCAAATGTTTAAAGAACCTGAAAAAGGGAATAAAGACATTAATGTAGAGCGCACAGAAGAAGCTATTGAAACCAAACCAAACATTATTGCTACTGGTTGTCCATTTTGCAATACAATGATGACCGATGGTGTAAAAGCTACTCACAAAGAAGACAGCGTTGAGGTTCTTGATATTGCAGAACTAATCGCAAATGCTGAAGATTTATAAAACATAGTCACACGCTGAATTTATTTCAGTTTTTCAAGAATAGATTATGCTTAAAAACTACATTCAAGCAGCTCGTTTACGGACCTTACCACTTAGTTTATCCGGAATTATTTTAGGGAGTTTTATCGCCAACTCAGATGGTCATTTTAATTGGAGTATTTGTGTGCTTGCATTAATAACTACTGTTGGTTTTCAAGTACTTTCTAATTTTGCCAATGATTATGGTGATGGAGTAAAAGGAACCGATAATGATGACCGCATAGGACCTGAACGGGCATTGCAAAGTGGTGCTATATCACCAAATCAGATGCTTAAGGCTATTAAAGTCACCGCCGCTTTTACTTTAATAGTTGCGATAGCTTTAATTTATGTTGCCTTCGGAAAAGAAAACTTTGCTTATTCATTAGTGTTTTTTGCTTTAGGTATAACTAGTATAGTTGCAGCTCTTAAGTATACCATGGGTAAAAACGCTTATGGCTATAGTGGTTTAGGAGATATTTTTGTGTTTTTGTTCTTTGGTTTGTTAAGTGTTTGCGGATCTTATTTCTTATATGCTAAAGAATTACCAATAAGTATTTTCTTTCCTGCATGCTCTATAGGATTATTGAGTGCTGGTGTTTTGAATTTGAATAATATGAGAGATCGAGAGTCTGATGAGAAATCTGGTAAACGAACATTAGTAGTTAAAATAGGAGCTGAGTTCGCAAAGTATTATCATTACTATTTATTAGTTGCTTCGTTTTTATTTGCCTTATTGTTTGTAATGATTCGCTTTGAAAGTGCGATTAATTTCTTGTTTTTGATTGCCTACATTCCAATTTTTAAACATTTATATACCGTTTATAAAGTTGAACAACCAAAAGATTTTGATCCAGAACTTAAAAAACTTGCTTTAAGTACGTTTTTGTTTGCCGTTTTAATGGGGCTTTCATTCTTCATTTAATTTTAGAGTTTTTCTTTTTTTAATATTGATTGAATTCTATATTTGCTGCAAATTACCCCCTAGTGAAGAGTCAATTAATTGGCAACTTTTTTTACATGCTGTACATTCTGGCAATGCTTCAACCAGTAATGCCTTTAATTGAGTACAATCTTAATAAAGAATATATTGTTAGTGTACTTTGCGAGAACAGAAACAAACCAGAATTGGGTTGTAATGGTAAATGCTACATCGCAAAAGAAATAAGTAATTCACATAACCACCAAGAGCATGAAATTCCGGCAATAGATTTGAGCAAATACCCAATTTCTATTGTTGAATTAAATAACGATTCTAACAATTCGTTTTCTTTATTCTTTAAGCATCGATATTATTATACTCTTAAGAATACTCAAGACTATCAAGAAGTAATACTTAAACCTCCAACAGTTTAATTTTTCAATTTAGATTTTTTTGTCATTGTCAAGATGACTCTTTCAACTGTTCATTGGCTAACAGATGAGGTATTTTATTGAATAAATTAAACAAAACATGAAAAATTTTATAAAACTATTCGTGCTAATTTATAGCACAACAATTTTTGCACAACATTCAAAAGACACAATTAATAAGTGGAATGGAAATAGACCTGATGGTCATGCTCCAATTTCAGTTATGGGAGATCACATGCATTCTAAAGGAGATTGGATGTTTTCTTATAGATATATGAATATGCAAATGAAAGATATGATAGAAGGAGATAAAGAAGTGTCCGCAGATTACGTTCATAGTTTAGGGTATATGGTGGCGCCAATAGAAATGACTATGCATATGCATATGATCGGATTTATGTATGCTCCATCTAACAAGGTTACTTTAATGGCAATGTCAGGTTATGTAGATAATTCAATGGGCTTACAAATGCGTCAAATGACTGGTATGGTAATGCCATTTGAAACAGCTTCTTCTGGTTTTTCTGATTTAAAAGTATCTACATTATATAAGTTTTTTAACAATAATCGTCAATCAGTACATGGTCTCCTTGGACTTTCTATACCAACAGGATCTATAGAAGAAAAAGATGTTACACCTATGTCTTCACCGGAGAAAGTATTTTTGCCTTACCCAATGCAAATAGGATCAGGAACCGTTGATGCTCATTTAGGGTTGACGTATTTAGGTCAGAGAGAATTGTATTCTTGGGGAAATCAGTTCCGAACTATTTTAAGACTTGGCGAGAATAGTTATGATTATACATTGGGACATCAATATCAATTAAATAATTGGTTCGCTTATAAAGTAAGTAATTGGATTAGTTTATCAGCTAGAATTGATGGCTTATGGGTTTCAGAGATCAGAGGTGAGCACAGTGAGTTAAACCCAATGATGGTAGCAACCGCGGATACTGATAATTCCGGTGGTTTTGCACTTAATAGTGGTTTTGGTGCTAATTTTTACATTCCGGATGGTGCATTTAAAAACATGCGCCTTGGGTTAGAGTACGTAATACCTTTGTATCAAAATATGAATGGAGTTCAATTAGGTACTAAAAGTACCCTTACTATTGGATTGCAGTATGCATTGTAAAAACAAAAGGGCAAACATTTATGTTTGCCCTTTTTATTAGTTAGGTTAGTTGATTTTTGATGATCAAATCTAACCTCTCAAAATCGTAATTGCAATACTCAAATTGAGTATTTTAATCCAACTCTATATTATATTAAACCATAATCTGATAATGGTAAATTTCTATAACGCTTACCTGTTGCTTTAAAAATTGCATTTACAATGGCTGGTGCAATTACAGGAACTCCTGGTTCTCCAACACCAGTTGATTTTTCATCACTATCAATAATTTCTACATGAATTTCTGGTGCATCTGGCATACGAAGCATTCTATAGTCATGGAAGTTACTTTGTTCTATACCGCCATCTTTTGCCGTTATTTTTCCATAATAGGCTAATGACATACCAAATATGGCAGCACCTTCCATTTGAGATTTTACAGTGTCTTTGTTAATAGCAACACCACAATCAATAACAGAATGAATTTTGTGTACTTTTAATTTTCCATCAATAACTGATACTTCAACTACCGAGGCAACATACGACAAGAAACTGTATTGAATCGCAATACCTTGCGCATGACCTGCTGGTAAATCTTTACCCCAATCAGCATTTTTAGCGACTGTTTTTAAAACATTTCTGAATCGTTTGGTAGTCCATTTATATTCGCCTTCACCACCTTCTGTACGATCTTCATCTCCAAGTAGATTCAATCTAAAATCAAGAGGATCTTGATTTGCTTCATGTGCTAATTCATCAATAAAAACATTTACTGAAAACCCATGAGGTATATTGATTACAGATCGCAACCAACCTATTCGCACATGAGCAGGAGATTTACCCGTCTCAACACGCATATCTTGTATATTGTATGGTAAATTAGAGGCACTTGACACTTCCCATCCTTGTGGCTCGTCTGTACCTGGCATAAAAGTAGACATGATAGATGGCAACGCAAATCTGTGTAACCACCCTGAAACATTTCCGTTTGCATCTAAGCCAGCTTTCATATATTGTGCAGATGTGGTATGGTAATAACTGTGTTTAATGTCGTCTTCACGAGTCCAAACAACTTGCACTGGATGTCCTAAAGTTTTTGCCAAAGCTACAGCCTCAACGATAAAGTCAGGTTTTGATTTTCTACCAAAACCACCACCCAAAAAAGTAACATTAATCGTTACATTTTCTCGATCTACTTTTAAGTATTCGGCAACTTCAGTCCGTGCTGTTTGTGGATCTTGAGTAGGAGCCCAAACCTCACAAGTATCTCCGTTAACTACTGCAACAGCATTTGGCACTTCCATTGGGCTATGCACTAAATGTGGCGCTTGATATGTAGCTTCAACTGTTTTAGCGGCTTTGCTAATTGCTTTATAGGCATCTCCGGTATTATGTGCTTCTTTTCCTTTTTTATGAACATTTTTCGTAATCATGTCCATATATTTCTTTGAATCATAAGAACCATTGGCCCCATAATCCCATGTAACTTTAAGTGCTTCTTTTCCTTTAAAAGCAGCCCAGGTATTCGAGGCTACAACTGCAACACCACCTAAAGCGCCAAAAGGTCTGTCTACACGCGGGAGATTCACAACTTTTTCTACTCCTTTTATTTTTAAAGCATCAGTATCATCAAAATCTTTTACCGTACCAAAAGTAGCAGGACAACGCTGTATAGCTACAAACTTCATATTGTCTACACGCTTATCTAATCCAAAAACAGCACTACCATTTGCATAAATGGGTACGTCTATACCTGGTAGGTGTTTACCAATATATTTAAATTGATCTTTGGTCTTGTAAGTTACTTCTTCTGGAACTTCAAGAGTTTTGGCAATTTCTACCAAATCACCAAAAGCAATTTTTTTACGACTCTCTTTTTTATGAACAAAATGGTCTTCAGCATACACTTCTGATAATGCGACTTCCCATTTTTGTGCAGCAGCCATTTCTAGCATTTTTCGAGCTTTGGCACCCATTTCGCGCATGGCTTCATAGAGGTATCGTATACTTCTAGACCCATCGGTATTCTGATCGCCATATTTCTTATCACCGGTTGCTTGCTTAATTGAAACACGATTCCAATCAGCTTCCATTTCATCTGCAATAACTGAAGGTAAAGAGGTGCGTACACCATTACCCATTTCTGATCTAGAAGCAACAAGAATCAAGCTTCCATCAGAATTTAATTGCACAAATAAATTTGGGTTGAACTCTATTAATTCTTTTGGAGTATCAGAAAAAGCACCTGAATTACATGCTAAAACCAATCCACTTGAAGCCAAACCAACACTTTTGATAAAACTTCTTCTACTTATATTTTGAACTACTCCCATGGTTACGAATTTTTAAGTTCAACAGTATGAGTAATTGCATTCTTAATGCGTTGATAAGTGCCACATCTACAAATGTTTCTCACCATTGCATTATCTATATCCTCTTCACTAGGATTCGGATTGTTTTTTAACAATGCAGTTGCTGTAATTAATTGTCCTGGTTGACAGAACCCACACTGAGGAACATTAAACTTTACCCAAGATTCTTGTAGCATTTTAAGATTTTTGTCATCACCCTCAATGGTCATTATTTCTTTGCCATCAGCAAGTGATACTGGTATTTGACACGCATTGGTTGCTTGTCCATCCATTAAAACCATACATGCGCCACATAAACCTTGTCCGCATCCGTATTTAGTACCGGTATATCCTATTATATCTCTAATTGCCCAAAGCAGGGGCATATCAGCATCGACATCTATTTGATGTTTTTCTCCGTTTATATGAAGTGAAGCCATAAGTTAGTAGTTTAGATTTGCTTTCTAAATTACTAAAAATTAAAGTGTAGTTTTCTAATTGTTGATGAATTTAACAGAAATTTAGAAGCTACTTTTCAAAAACTCGATAAATAGGGTATTGTAAATAACTCTTTTCGGCATGCTCTGAGCGTAAATAAATAAAGTTTAATTGTGCATACCAATTATTGGCGAAATTCGAATCATTTGATTTTTTAGCATCAAATTCAGCTTTGATTTCTGGATTGTTTTTTAAAATTTCTTCTGCTTTATCTTCAAACACATATGGAGAAAAATGTTCTTTTTGTTGTAGAATTACGTCAAAGAAATTCCAGTTAAAAAAAGAATCTGTCGCTTCAGGTTCAAGCGTTTCTAGAATGTATTTTAGTCCTGGTTGGTTTGTCGGCACCAAGAAATCTCCTTTATCAAAAGATTGCATCTCGATAGCACTTTCTACTTTTGTATTGTAATGCAAATAGTGTCCTTCAAACGGACTTTTTCTAGTTTCGTATGAGGCAATTTTATAGCCTTCAACTTCTATTGCAATGGCTTCTTTTAATGGGAAATGTACAATTTTATTTCTTTTTAAATGCGCTATTACTTTTTTAAATCTCTTTGGAACCATATAGTAGTCAGGAATCTTAATGGACTTTGTTGGTTTAAAGATGTTGAAGTAATTTACAGTTTTAGTAAATGGTTTTTCGCGATGGTACTTTAAACGCAATTGTCCAGTAACTTTACTTTTTTCATAATGCCCTTCATACCCATGAAAATCTAAAGGCGTAACCAAGGTACTATCTACTTCAAAATGAATTGGGTATTCACCTGTTTCTAAAATTTCTGCTACTGCATCTCTTCTAAGTTGTTTGATTTTATAGGAATAGGTGTTTACAAAATCTAACGTGCTAAATAGTAATTCATAGGTGCCGTATACACGATCTCTATAAGGTTTTAGCATGTGCGTTTCTACCATAAAACCTAAAGAGTTAAATAATGTTGAATAACCAGTTGAATAACGAGGTGAGTCAAAAAATTGTGAGAATCCTTTTTCTGGAACTTGATTAAACACGTTTACGTAAGGCGTGATAATATGTCCTTTTTCTTGAAGGTTCTGTTCGATTCTCGTTTGCATAGAATTGAGTACAAAATTTCCAATAGAACCACCCATTTTGTTGTGTTGCGTGAATAGATGTGTTAATGTGTATTGATAATCTGCACCATTGCTAACATGCGTATCTATAAACACATCAGGATTCATATAATGAAATATTTTAGCAAATGCCTCAGCGTTTTTGGTATCGTTTTTTATAAAATCACGATTTAAATCATAGTTTAAAGCATTGCCTCTAAATCCATATTCAGATGGACCATTTTGATTTGCTCGAGATCCACTATTTCTATTTAATGCACCGCCGATATTATATACTGGAATGATACCAATAATTACATGTTTGTATTTTTCTTTAAGTTCTTCACTTTCAACTATATCACGTAAAAACAGCATGCTCGCATCTATGCCATCAGGTTCGCCTGGGTGAATTCCATTGTTGATTAATACGGTGTTCTTGGGAGTTGATAAAGGATCAAAATTCTTGTCGACATCAAACAAAATTAGATGTAAAGGTTTACCCGCGTCTGTTGTACCATGTGAGGTAATCTTAATTTCAGGATACTCTTTTGCAAGTTTATTGTAAAATTCAATTACTTGAAAATATGTAGCAGTACTATCTGTATGCGATCGTTCAAATATTGTTTCGAATTGGTAAGGAGTTACGATAGAGTCATTTTGTGCAAAAAAATTAAGTGAAGCACAAATTGCAAATAGTGATAGGGTTAATTTTTTCATTGGTTATTTTATAATACAGCTAGAGGCACAAGTCCTTCAGCAGATCCATTATTTCTTAAAATATCTCGAACGATACTTGAACTTATGAATGAATGACCTGAACTTGTTAAAAAGAAAACAGTATCGATACCCGATAATTTTTGATTAGCTTGAGCAATAGCCTTTTCAAATTCAAAATCTGCAGGATTTCTTAAGCCTCTTAATAGGAATTGCGCATTTTGTTCTTCGCAATATTTTACGGTTAATCCGGTATATGTATCTGTTTTTACGCTGGATTCATCTTTAAATGTCTCTTCAATAAATCTGATTCGCTCTTCTAAACTAAACATATACTTTTTGTCTGCATTAATACCTATGGCAATAATTATTTCATCAAAAAGAGGTATCGCTCTTTTAATAATGTCAACATGTCCTAAAGTAATTGGGTCAAATGATCCTGGAAATACTGCTCTTTTCATATGATTTTAATTTTGCTGCAAAGCCATCTCAATGGCATTTTCAAATAATTGTTCTAAACTAATACCAGCAGCCTGTGCTTGTTGAGGTAATATACTTTCTGTTGTTAAACCTGGTACGGTATTCATTTCAAGCATATAAGGTTCGTTGTTCACCAAAATATACTCGCTTCGTGAAAACCCCGTCATCTGTAAGGCATCATATGCCTTCTTTGCTATCTTATTTATAACTTTTGTTTGCTCCTCCGTTAATCTGGCAGGAGTAATTTCTTCAGATTTACCTTGGTATTTGGCCTCATAATCAAAAAAGTCATTTTCAGATACAATTTCAGTGATTGGCAATACGGTGGTTTCTCCTTGGTATTTTATAACTCCAACAGAAACTTCTGTTCCATCTAAAAATGCTTCAATAATGATTTGATTGTCTTCTTTAAATGCAACTTCTAGCGCTTGTTTTAATTCTTCCTTTTTATGTACTTTAGTAACACCAAAACTACTGCCCGCTCTGTTTGCTTTTACAAAGCATGGCAATCCAACGGCATTTACAATTTCTGAAGTGTCAACGGTATCACCCTCATTCAAATAGTACGAGCTTGCTGTTTTAATTCCGAATGGTTTTAAGACACTCAAACAATCTCTTTTGTTAAATGTCAAAGCCATTTGATAGGACGTCGCAGAGGTGTGAGGAATACCTAATAATTCAAGATATGACAATAATTTTCCATCTTCTCCTGGAGTACCATGAATTGCATTAAAAACACAGTCAAAAGAAACGCTAGTTCCGCTAATGGTTACAGAAAAATTATGCTTGTTTATTGGGTATTCTTGATTGTCAATTACAGCTACCCATTTATCCTTTAATATATGAACAGCATAAGCGTTGTAAAGCGATGGATTTAAATGTTGCATAACAACTGATCCACTCTTTAAGGAGATTTTATATTCTGATGAATAGCCTCCCATAACAACTGCTATATTTTTTTGCATTTATTTGATTTTTGGCTCAAACAAAAGTAGCAAAAAAAGAAATTAAAAAATCTTTAGAATCCTATCAATATTCCAATTGAAGGAAGTACAGTGCCGCTTTCGTCTTCAATTAAATAGGTGTCATATGCATTTGGATTGTTAGGGTCTTCAATCGGGTTACCCATATCATCGCGTCGTACATCTAGATATGGAGGAACATCTGTTTTAGAATTATAAAGGTTCTGAATATCTATATAGGCGTTTAAGGACCATTTAGAGAAATTCCAAGTTTTATCTACTCTCACATCCATTTGATGAAGAATTCCAGTTCTTTCGGTATTTAATAAATCCCAATCGTTAATTCCTCTTTGCGTTACATCCCAAATTTCTTTTTGAGAAGAAAGTTCAATATCATAAGGAGTATAAGGTGCACCACCTAAAAGTCTGAATTTTGCACCTACTTCCCAATTTTTCGCCAACTTTTTACCTGCAACAATATTCAAAATATGTCCATTATCCCACGATGATGGAACATACTCTCCATACTTATCTTGAAATTCACTAACTACGAATGTGTATGAAATGATTCCGTAGATAGTATTGCTTAATTTTTGTTGAGCCATCAATTCAAATCCATAAGATCTACCTCTAGAAGTTGAGTTTGCTGGTTCATTACCAATCACCCCGAAATCGCCACCTAAGTTTGCAAGAGAGATTTCATCGTTCAGTAAGAAAGGATAGTTTTTATATTTTTTATAGAACCCTTCAACGGTTATTTTAGAAAAGAACGAAGGGCTGAAAGAGGCTCCTGCAACAATATGGTCTGATTGAATGTAAGTAATATCGTTTTCTTTATTAACTAAGTTGCCATTATTATCTCTGTACCCCATAACAGTATAGGCGGGTAATTGGTAATAACGACCAGTGTTAAACCCTAAACTCCACTTTTCTGATAGTGCATAGGAAAGCGATATTCTAGGCGAAAGCTGTTCTAAAGGGTTGGACATGTCATTAGAATAATTGTTGAAATCAGTTCTTAATCCAAATGAGGCAGAAAGTTTATCGTTCAAGAATGATTTAGTTGCTTGACCGAAAAATGCGTATTTTGAAAAATCGATTTCAGAGTCGAAATCTAGAATTTCTACTTCTTCGTTAATTTCTTTTTTAAAAAATGTACTGTTGGTGTATTTAACAAACTCTAGACCAGTACCTGCATTTATTTTCCAACCATTTGAACTTCTGTAGGTATGTTCAAATCTAATTTTGTTTTCAATCTCTTGAGATTCATAATCGTATAATAAATTTTCAGGAGATTCATCGTTGTTCAAATACTTGTAAGCTTGGTTGTTTAAGTGATTTCTGCTTACAATTAAGCTTTGATTGCTATTTTCAGAATAGTGTTTCCAGTGGGCACCAACTGTGTAGTTCCATTGATTGTTAATAGGAATATTCGCTAAAATATAATTATTTCTATTGATGTCATCTTTATCGGTAACACCGTCATTTACATCTTCATTAATTTCAAATTCATCTATAGCACCAAGACCAATAATGGTAAGTTCGTTTTTGTCGTTTAGCCTAAAATCATGTTTGTATTGAAAATCGTTGTATGTTGGTAAGAATGGAATTTTTAAAGCTTTGAATAAAAACTGCAAATACGATCTTCTAGCAGAAAGAATAAAAGATGAATTTTCACCTGTCGGTCCATCAAGTGTTACACCTACATCCGAAGAACCAATATTGAATGTACCTGATAATTTTTCTGAATTTCCGGTAATTTGCTCAAATTCCATTAAAGAACTCATAGTATTACCTCTATTTGCAGGAAAAGCGCCTGCATAAAAATCAACATTTTTAATAAGATTTACATTAATCATACCTACCGGTCCACCAGAAGCACCTTGCGTGGCAAAGTGGTTTATATTGGGAACTTCAATTCCGTCCAAGTAGAATCTATTCTCGTTAGGAGCTCCTCCTCGCACTATAATATCATTTCTAAAAGAAACAGTGGTTGCAACACCCGGTAAAACTTGAATTACCTTTGAGATGTCTCTATTTCCTCCAGGATTTCTATAAATTTCTGAAGCTCCGATAGTATTTTTACTAACAGGAGATTCTAATTGTCTATTAAAAGGAGAAGCTTGCAATTCTATTTCATCAAGTAGAGCAGCATCTTCTTCTAAAGCAAAGTTTAAATTTGTTGTTTTTGCAGCAAATACGATTATTTCGTATTTAATAACTTTTTTATAACCAACGAAACTTGCGTATACATTGTAGGTTCCAGGATCTAAATTCTCAATAATGTAATTTCCATCACTATCACTAGTAGTTCCTAAAGAAGTATTTTCTATAATTATGTTGGCGAAAGGAATTGGAGCATTATTGATTTCATTAAATACCCTACCAGATATGGCTCCCTTTTGAGCAAATGAAATTAGAGTTATTGCTACAAAGCTAATTGTTAGTAATACTTTTTTCATGTGGTTGTTTGAATATAAATGTCTTTTTTAAAGCAGTTACGAAGGGATTAAAAAATGGAATTGCCGGCAAAACCTACCAACTGGGATCGCCGACAAAACCAAAAACTAACCACAAAATAACTATTGTATGAACATTTGATTAATTAATTAAAGCGTTGGTATTAATACTTTATCTACCACATGAATAACTCCATTGCTACCATGTACATTTACTTCAATAATATTTGCATCTTCGCTCATAGACATATCTGTTAGACTTGCGCCATCTTCCCCAAGATTCACTGTAAGTGTTTCACCACTTAACATTGGCAAAGCTTGACCATCAACCAAATCAGTACTAAATACTCTTGCACTTGCTGCATGGTATAATAAAATAGTTCTAATTTGATCTACCGTTAATGTTGGAATTACATCTTCTATATCTCCAAATGCAGCATCTGTTGGAGCAAATACAGTAATATTGTCTGCATCAATAATTGCTTGTCCTATATCTTCGTAATTTGGATCTGTTAAAAGACTTACCAAAACTGTAAATTCAGAATCATCACCCATATCAGCAAAGGCGGCAGCTATTTCTATAACATTTGGTGCAGGTGGTAAAAGTGTTCTATTAATTGCATGAACAACACCATTACTTTTTTCCATATCTACGGCTGTAATAGTTGTTAAACCATTTATAATTACACTACTTGTTAGGTATCCTAAATAGATTTTTTCATCATTATTTAGAGTCACTGCCATACCATCTGCTGGTAATTCTGATGATAACACTTTTGCTCCTAAGACATGATAGAGTAAAATAGGTGTTAAAGTTGCTGCATCCAGACCATCTAAAGATGTTATGCCTGCAGCGATAAAGGCGGCATTGTCAGGAGCGAAAAGTGTTAAATCATTAGCTGTTGAAATAGTTTCAAGTAAATCAGCAGTTTGAAGTGCTTGTACTAATATTGTATAGTTAGGGTCGAACATAATAACTTCGGCAATTGTTCCCACAGTCTGAGCCACATATCCAGGAATCAATACTGCATCAATTCCATGAATTACACCATTTACAGCAAGAACATCTGGTGCTACTACATTTGAATCGTTGATCATTACACCATTGGATAAATCTACGGTAACAGACTCTCCTGTTAATAGTGTTTCAGCCATCATTCCATCTGATAATTCACCAGACTCAACTGACGTCCCAAGAATGTGGTATAAAACGATTTCTCTTAATAATCCAACCGGTAATTCATCCACACTTGATTTACCCAAAGCTGAAAGCAGGTTATCAAAAGCAGTATTTGTAGGAGCAAAAACAGTTAGATCTTGAGTTGGATCGCTTGCTGCTGCTAAAATATCAGCTAATTCTGGCTTTACTAATATTGAAACCAATGTGGAAAATTCAGGATTGCTAATTGCTAATTGTGTTATAGTTTCAGCGATAAACCCTTCTGGTAATAGGACTTCGTCTACAATATGTATGACGCCATTCGTTGCAAGAACGTCAGCATCCACCACGTTTGAGCTGCCATTTAAAACCACGCCATTGTTTACATTTACCATAATCGATTGACCGGATAAAAGGGTTGGTACGTCGCCATTAGTTAATTGATCTGAAGTAACATTACCACTAACCACATGATATTGTAATAAAGCGGTTAATAAAGAAGGTGTAGAGATAATCGTATTAAGAGTAGTTGGATCTAACTCGGCAAATGCAGCATTGGTTGGTGCAAAAATTGTAAAAGGTCCTTCACCTGAAAGTGTTGGTCCTAAACCTGCTGCGTTAATAGCACTGTTTAATGTAGATAAGCCTGGTGCTCCATCAATTATTTCCACAACATCTAAAGTTACGGTTGGTTCTCCCGGTCCATCATCATCATCGTCACAACTAACGAGAAATAATGATGCACCCATAAAAATTAACGCCGTTAAAAGCGAGAATTTACGTTTTAGTGATTCATTTAAAGTTTTCATTGTCTAATAAATTATGTGTTAAAGTTGGACAAATATATAAATAAAAAATTTTATTGTCCAAGAAAAAGTGTAAAAAAGTTATACAAAACCAAAAAAAAGTGTATATTTGCCATGAATAATCCTATTAAAATTCACGGTTTTGGCTACTTTTACAGGAAATTTAGAGAATATGAATACCTACACCATGGCGCAGGTGGAGACCCTAACCGGAATAAAATCTCACACTTTAAGAATTTGGGAAAGACGCTACACGTTTCTAAAACCTGAGCGTACAGAGACGAATATTAGGTATTATTCAGATGCGGATGTTCGGAAACTTTTAAATATATCTATTTTAATTAATAACGGATATAGAGTTTCGAAAATTGATAAAATGAATGAAGATGAAGTGCACGAGGTAGTGGTTCACCTCAATTCTAGATCTTCTGCAAAATTTGATGATGATTTAAACCGATTGGTGTATGCAATGATTGAAATGAACGAAGAAAGTTTCAATCATATTTTCAAAAGACATGTTACACGAAATGGTTTATTGTCAACGGTTATAGACCTTTTATATCCTTTTCTTGATCATGTTGGAGTTTTATGGACCACCAATAGAACCATACCTGCTCAAGAACATTTTATTTCTTGTTTAATTAGGCAGAAAATTGTATCTGCAATAGATATGATTCCGCCACCAAAAGAAGATGCAAAGAGTGTGATTTTGTTTTTACCTGAAAATGAGAGTCATGAAATAGCATTGTTATTGGCGAATTATATTGCTCGAGATTTAGGATTCAAAGTTTATTATTTAGGACAGAATGTTCCTCTGGAAAACATATTAGAGGTTAACGAAATTGCGAAAGCAAGCATAATCTTGACAATGTTTATTGCTCCAATTACAGAGAACTATAGAATATCTTTTATTGATTTGTTCAAGAATTTCGATATTCCCTTATACATTGGTGGAAATTTTGATATGACTAATGTACCAGCTCATTTTGAAAAGTTGGAATCTCCAGCAATGTTAGCGGATAATCTTAAGATAATTAGAAATATTTAGTCCAATAAATTATTCAGCGCATCCTCAATATATGGATATTTAAATTCAAATCCTGTATTACTAATCTTTTCTGAATTTACCACATTTCCTTCAGTAGCAAGTATCGACATTTGACCTAATATAATTTTTAGTGCAAATTTTGGTACCGCAGGTAACCAAATACTTTTGTTGAGTTTTCTTGAAATTCTATATGTTAGCTCTTTGTTTGAAACAGGATATGGTGCCACAGCATTATATATTCCATTTAATTTAGAATTCATCACCATATAAAGCATCATATTACAGTAGTCTTCTATATGAATCCATGATATAATTTGTTTACCATTTCCAATAACAGCTCCAAATCCTTTTTTTATAGGTTGACATATTTTTGTAAAAGGTCCATCATTTTTAGAAAATACAACTCCTGTTCTTATTATAGAATTATTTATACCTGAGGGTAAATCATCTAGAGATTTTTCCCATTTTATACAGATGCGAGCCAGAAAGTCATTTCCTGCTGAATCAGATTCGCTAAATATTTTATCTGTTGTTACACTTCCATAATAACCAATAGCGCTGCCCAAAATAAATTGTTTTACCCGATGTTTATTAGTTCTGAGATATTCACATAAAAATTTTGTACTATTTATTCTACTATCATATATCTCTCGTTTAAATTTTTTCGTCCAGCGTTTGGAAATACTTGCTCCGGCCAAATGAATAATAATATCGGTATTTTTGATAGCATTGCTATCTATTACTTGCTTATTGTGATTCCAATAATACACCTTGTAATTTTTATACTCTTTTTTGCTCCGAGATAAGAATGAAACTTCATGACCATTTGATTCTAAAATTGGAGCTAAATGCTTGCTTATTAAACCAATACCTGTTAAAAGAATAGAAGCCATATTTTAATCGTCTTAATGGATATAAAATAGTAAAAACAATAGAAAGTAAGATTGTTTCGTTTTATATCTTTGTTAAAACAAATATAAGATATGAGTTTGATAAAGTTTGTAACGAGTAAATCATTTTTAAAGAATTTAACCTTTGCCGGAATAGGTATAATTGTTTTTTTGTTTATTCTAAGTAAATGGCTGGATGTTTCTACCAACCACAATCAAAAAATTCAAGTTCCAGACTTATCTAAATTAACGCTAGAGGAGGTAAAAACCGTATTGAAAGAACTCGATTTAAGAGCAGAAATTCAAGATTCAACAAACTACAATCCAGATTTTCCACCCTTATCAGTCATAGAGCAACACCCTGAACCGGGTGATTTCGTTAAAGAGAAAAGGCGTATCTATTTAAAAATAAATAGACCTACATATCAAGATGTTGCTATTCCAAATATATTAACCAAGCCACGTAGAAATGCCGAGGCAACGCTTAAAGCGGTTGGATTTAGAGTGGGCAATGAACCGACATATGTAAAAGATATTGCTCTAGATGTTGTAAGAGGTATCTATTTTAATGGTAAAGAAATTGAAGTAGGAGATAAGCTTCCTAGAAATTCGTTGCTTGAATTAAAACTGGGTAATGGAGGCGATAGAGGCTTATTAAAAAAATAAGAGAAATGGTTGATAATGAATTTATTGAAAATGAAGAGATGTATGAGCATTTCAGATATGTTGCACATGCAGGTCAAGAACCTTTGCGTGTAGATAAGTTTTTAATGAATTTTATAGAAAATGCCACAAGAAATAAAATACAACAAGCTGCAAAGGCTGGTAATATTGTTGTAAACGATGTTCCTGTTAAATCAAATTACAAGGTAAAACCGAATGATGTAGTTCGAGTAGTATTATCGCATCCTCCTCATGAAAATTTATTGGTAGCAGAGAACATACCTATTGATATAGTGTATGAAGATGATGCAGTAATTGTTGTGAACAAACCACCAGGTATGGTCGTTCATCCTGGACATGGTAATTATTCTGGCACCTTAGTTAATGGATTAATTCATCATATAGAAAATTTACCCAATAATTCCAGTGATCGCCCTGGATTAGTGCATAGAATCGACAAAGATACAAGTGGCCTCATGGTTGTTGCTAAGACTGAATATGCGATGGCACATCTTTCTAAACAATTTTTTGACCGTACAACTGAACGACTCTATTTTGCTTTAGTTTGGGGAAATATAGATGAAGATGAAGGCACGGTGGTAGGTCATATTGGTAGAAGTTTAAAAAACAGATTGCAAATGTCTGTATTTCCAGAGGGCGAATTTGGAAAACCAGCCATTACACATTATAAAGTGGTTGAACGTTTTAGTTATGTTACATTAATTCAATGTAAATTAGAAACAGGTAGAACACATCAAATAAGAGCTCATATGAAACATAAAGGTCATACTTTATTTAATGATGAGCGTTATGGTGGAGATGAAATTTTAAAAGGAACAACGTTTACAAAGTATAAGCAGTTTGTTGAAAACTGTTTTAAAACACTTCCTAGGCAAGCGTTGCATGCAAAAACTTTAGGGTTTGAACACCCAACTACAGGAGAATTTATGCGTTTTGATTCCTCAATTCCAGAAGATATGGGTCAGTGTCTAGATAAATGGCGAACATATACAGTTCATCAAAAAGATTAGATAGGATGGATTCATTGACATAACTGGTGTCCATAATAGCAGCTATCGGTCTTTTTACACATAGATTGAGAGTTTTTCAAATAATTTGAAATCGAATGCTGGAGAAATTATACAGCGCACTTTCAATAGATTTGTGAATAATGAAGTTAAAAGATTATTTGCTGGGTTTTTGGGTGGGGCTATAAATCAAAGTGGTTGTGCTGTTTTTTATTAACTGTGTAATACCTTTTATTATTCTGCTCTTTTTGTAATTTGATTAAATCGTGTAATGCAGGAATTACTTTTGATGTAGTTATGGCTCATTTGTTGTTTAATACTGTTGTTGCCCTATTAATTTTACCATTCACTAAATTTTTGCTCGTATCATTCATAAAAAAAAATTCAGACTGCTAAAGAAATTGAACAAAATAGGGAAGTTTACATTTATCAAAGATTCAATATCTAATATCATATTTGTTCAATTGATTAATGAGCCATTTGTTCATTAGGTTGAGGTGTATAATGAACTGATGAATCTAAAAGATCGATAAAACCATCTAAAGAAAACAAAGGTCTACATTGAAAATGAACTTGATAATAAATAAATCCTATTGAAGAATTAATTAATACTCTTGTTTTCGGTTTAGAAATTTCAACTTGTTTGCTACCTTTACATTTAAATTAAACAATTATGAAAATTGTAATTTCTCCTGCGAAATCTTTAGATTTCGGAACTCCTTGTCCAACCGAAAAGTATACTCAGGGTATTTTCTTGGAAGAAGCAGCAAAATTAAATAAAGCTTTAAAAAAGAAGACAGCCAAAGATCTGTCGGCTCTTATGAATATTTCTCCAGCATTGGGTGAATTAAATTACAAGCGCAATCAGGAGTGGTCATTACCATTTACACCTAAAAATTCGAGACAAGCAGTATATGCTTTTAAAGGTGATGTATATATTGGATTGGATGCCTACTCAATTCCCGAAGAGAAATTAGATCAGTTACAAGATAAGTTGAGAATCTTATCAGGTCAGTATGGTTTATTAAAGCCATTGGATTTAATGCAGCCTTACCGTTTGGAGATGGGGACAAAATTGAAGATTAGAACTAAAGACAATTTATATCAGTTTT
The DNA here is from genome assembly GCF_054661455.1 of Urechidicola sp. KH5. NCBI lineage: Bacteria > Pseudomonadati > Bacteroidota > Flavobacteriia > Flavobacteriales > Flavobacteriaceae > Urechidicola > Urechidicola sp. KH5. The sequence continues at coordinate 161,608 of NZ_BAAFSW010000001.1, read as the reverse complement.
GGGGTGATAAAATCACGAAAGCTTTGAATGAAGAATTAGAAGAAAACATACCATTCATAAATTTAGCAAGTAATGAATATTTCAAATCAGTGAATTCAAAGAATTTGAAATCGCCAGTTGTGACTCCTGTTTTTAAAGATTATAAAAACGGGAAATTGAAAATGATTAGCTTCTTTGCAAAAAAGGCAAGGGGAATGATGGTCAGATATATTATTGACAACAATGTTGAAACAATTGAAGAGTTAAAAGGTTTCAACTACGAAGGTTATGGGTTTGATGCGAATATATCTACGGAATCAGAATTGGTATTTACAAGATAATTACTCATAAACGTATTCTCTACGCAATTTTTTGACTAATAAATAATAGAAGATAGCGCGATACTTTTTGGTCTCAGCTCCCATTTTATTAACTACATAACTAATCGCATCATCATAGCGCGATTCGTCATAAACTCCTAGTTTTTTATTTAAGAAACTTTGTTTAACGGTAGTCAAATCTTCTTCTGATGTACCTCTTAAAATTTCAGAATTTTCTTTATAAATTGATGGGCCTAACCCTTTGGTAACAGCAGTCAATAAATCCGCATCGAATTCTAAACCGAGTTCATACATTACCTTTTTATAATAATCCACTTTATTATAAAATTCACTCATTTTGGGGTTGATTAAGTTTGTGTTTTGTTGTTAAATGTTTTTCAAATATACTAAATATAGTAAAGTTTTCAAATTTATGTGCTGAAAATGAGGTGATTGAATTCCTAGCAATCAGCGATATTAACGCTAACAGCTAAGCCGCCTTCAGAAGTCTCTTTATATTTAGAGTGCATGTTTTTGGCAGTTTCCCACATACTTTCAATAACTTTGTCAAAAGGCACTTTGGCATTTGCACTATCAGTGTCTAAAGCTAACTCTGCAGCATTAATTGCTTTAATAGCACCCATTGCATTTCTCTCTATACATGGTATTTGCACGAGTCCACCAATAGGGTCACAGGTTAATCCTAAATGATGTTCCATGGCAATTTCGCTAGCCATCAATACTTGTTGAGGGGTACCCCCAAGTAATTCTGTTAATGCTCCAGCAGCCATGGCACTAGATACACCAATTTCTGCTTGACAACCACCCATTGCAGCCGATATAGTAGCTCCTTTTTTAACAATACTTCCTATTTCACCAGCTACTAAAAGAAACTGTTTGATTTGATCAAAGTTTGCATTGTGATTTTCAATTACCAAATAGTACATTAATACTGCTGGAATAACCCCTGCACTCCCATTTGTAGGAGCAGTTACTACTCGACCCAATGAGGCATTTACTTCATTTACACTTAAAGCAAAACAACTAACCCATTTGAATATTTGTCTGAATCGAACTTTAGTTTTTCTAATAGATGCTATCCACTCTGTTGGATTTGAATAAGGAGTTTCTCCTTTTAATTTATGGTGCATGTCAAATGCTCTGCGCCTCACATTCAATCCTCCTGGTAGCATACCTTCCGTATGACAACCTGTATACATACATTCTAGCATCGTATTCCAAATTGCATGAATTTCTGTATCTATTTCAGTAGGAGATTTTTGAGAAACCTCGTTTTTCCAAACAATTTCTGAAATTTTCAATTTTTCTTCTGCACAATGTTGCTCCAATTCCTTGGCTGTTTGAATGGGATGTGGAAATGTTTTGTAGATCGCGGCTTTTTCTTTTTCCCCGGTATGTTCTTCTTGAACAACAAACCCACCACCTATAGAATAATAGGTAGAACTATCTAGTTCAACTCTGTTATTAGATGCCTTAAAGGTTAAACCGTTCGCATGAAAAGGTAAAAAATCACGATTAAAAAAAATATCATTTTTGGTTGAAAAAGAAATTTCAAACTCACCATTTAAATTGAGTATTTCACTTGTCTTAATTTTATCGATTGTTGGTTGGATATCTTTGACAGGAATAGTAACAGGATCTGCTCCTGAAAGACCTAACATAACTGCTAAGTCAGTGGCGTGTCCAATACCAGTTAGAGATAGAGAACCATATAAATCTACTTTTACATGATTTACATGTTGCAGAATATCTTTAGATTTTAAATGTGCTATCCATTGCTCAGCAGCACGCCAAGGACCTAAGGTATGTGAACTTGAAGGCCCAATACCAATTTTAAGCATGTCAAAAACTGAAATACACTCCATTATTTCGTAGATAGTTATTTTTAGGTAGGCAAATATATGTTTTTGATAAAAAAAGCATGTCAAAAAAGACAATATTCTAAATATTAAATGTCATTTTGATTTGTCTTATTTTACACTTCTGACAAGATGTCATAAATATTCCAATGGCATAATGATTGACTTTAAGCAATCGATAATAGAAATCACTCGAATAACAATATAAATTAAAATAAAATGAGCAAAATAATTGGAATCGATTTAGGTACTACAAACTCTTGTGTTTCTGTAATGGAAGGGAACGAGCCAGTAGTTATACCTAATGCAGAAGGCAAGAGAACAACGCCTTCTATTGTGGCTTTTGTAGAAGGTGGCGATAGAAAAGTGGGTGACCCTGCAAAACGTCAAGCGGTTACCAACCCATTAAAAACGATTTATTCTATTAAACGTTTTATGGGGAATAAATATTCAGAATGTTCAAAAGAAATTGAGCGTGTACCTTATAAAGTAGTAAAAGGAGATAACGATACACCTCGTGTAGATATCGATGGTCGTTTATATACGCCACAAGAAATTTCAGCTATGACGCTTCAAAAAATGAAGAAGACTGCTGAAGATTACTTAGGTCAAGAAGTATCAGAAGCGGTTGTAACTGTGCCAGCATATTTTAACGATGCACAAAGACAAGCTACAAAAGAAGCTGGTGAGATTGCAGGATTAAAAGTAAGCCGTATTATTAACGAGCCTACAGCTGCAGCATTAGCTTATGGTTTAGATAAAAAGAACGAAGATCAAAAAATTGTTGTATTTGACTTTGGTGGTGGTACTCATGATGTTTCTATCTTAGAATTAGGAGATGGAGTATTTGAAGTATTAGCTACTGATGGTGATACACACTTAGGTGGTGATGATGTAGATGAGAAAATCATCAATTGGTTAGCAGATGAGTTTAAGGCTGAAGAAAACATGGATTTAAAGAAAGATCCTATGGCTTTACAGCGTTTAAAAGAAGCTGCTGAAAAAGCAAAGATTGAATTATCTTCTTCTGCACAAACAGAGATTAACCTTCCTTATATTACAGCTACTGCTAGTGGACCTAAGCACTTAGTTAGAACATTAAGTAAGGCTAAATTTGAGCAGTTAATTGATGATTTAGTTAAAAGAACTATCGAGCCATGTAGAACTGCATTACAAAATGCTGGATTGTCTACAGGAGATATTGATGAGATCATCTTAGTTGGTGGATCTACTCGTATTCCTGCAGTGCAAGAAGCAGTAGAGAAGTTTTTTGGTAAGAAACCTTCAAAAGGTGTAAACCCAGATGAGGTAGTTGCTGTAGGAGCTGCAATTCAAGGTGGTGTATTAACAGGAGATGTTAAAGACGTATTATTATTAGATGTTACGCCACTTTCTTTAGGTATTGAAACTATGGGTAATGTATTTACTAAATTAATTGAGGCAAATACTACCATTCCTACAAAGAAATCACAAGTATTCTCTACAGCAGTAGATAATCAACCTTCAGTTGAGATTCACGTGTTACAAGGTGAGCGTGCGATGGCTGCAGATAATAAAACAATTGGTCGTTTCCACTTAGACGGAATTCCACCTGCACAAAGAGGAGTACCTCAAATTGAAGTAACATTTGATATCGATGCAAACGGTATTATTAATGTATCTGCAAAAGATAAAGGTACTGGTAAAGAGCACAACATTCGTATTGAAGCTTCTTCAGGATTGACAGAAGAAGAAATCCAAAAGATGAAGCAAGAAGCTGAAGCAAATGCTGATGCTGATAAAGAAGCTAAAGAGAAAGCAGAGAAAGTAAATGGAGCTGACTCTATGATTTTCCAAACAGAAAAGCAATTAAAAGAGTTTGGAGATAAATTATCTGCTGATAAAAAAGAGCCAATCGAAGCTGCATTAACAGAATTGAAAGCTGCACATGCATCTCAAGATTTAGCGCAAATTGATGCTGCAATGGAGAAAATCAACGAAGCATGGAAAGTAGCTTCAGAAGATATCTACAAAGCACAACAAGAAGCACAAGCTAATGGTGCTGCTGGAGCTCAAGGAGCTGCTGATGCTCAAGGCGGAGAAGATGATGTGCAAGATGTAGACTTTGAAGAAGTTGAAGAAGAAAAATAATTTATTGAATCATCTTTAAATTATTAGATATATAGAACGCTCACCATTAAGGTGGGCGTTTTTTATTTATCGTATCTTAGCAATAGCAATAAAACTTGAAGTTATGAAACAGTTCATTTTATCATTGATAACCTTTTTTTCCTTTATTTCGTTTCATGCACAAGAAATAGTAGGAGCTTGGGAAAAAACTTTTCATGAAGAAGAAGTCACCTTAAAAAACATTGTTATTGTATCGGCAGAAGGTTATCAGGTATCCACATGGTACGATGCAGATACGGGAGAATTTAAAGGAACTAACGGAGGGGCATGGTCGCAAGAAGGAAATACAATTACTGAAGTTGTTGAGTTCGATAAAGAGGATTCTAATGTAGTAGGAACTTCTGTTTCTTTTGATATTGCAATTAAAGAAGATGAACTTAGAATAATTGGTACTGATGATTTGGTTTGGAAAAGAATAGATAATGGTACTCCTGGAGATTTAAATGTAGCATGGTTAATGTCTGGTAGAAAACGCGATGGGAAAATACAGACAAGAGATACTATATAACCAAGAAAAACAATGAATATTCTTTTTGGAACTAGATTTCAATGGATTACCTGCAATACCGAAACCAAACAATTTATGGGTGCTGTAGGCGGAACCTATACCACAATTGACGGCAAGTATACAGAAAGCATAGAATTCTTTTCACGAGATAATTCTAGAGTTGGATTAAGTTTAGAATTTGATTATGATTTGAAAGATGGTGATTGGCATCACTCTGGATTTTCTAGTAAAGGAGCCCCTTTGCACGAAACATGGACTTTGAGAACATAGTCTATTCTTGATAGGCTCCAAAAGAATATGTCAATTCATAACTGTGTGAATAAATTTCAAATACTACTCCAAAAGGATCTTCAACATAAACCATTTTATAAGGTTTTTCACCGGGATAATACTCACGAATTGGCATTCGTTGTTTACCTCCGTAGGCTACAATTTTATCAGTCAGTAATTCAATATTTGGATCTTGAACACAGAAATGAAATAATCCAGCTCTAAATGGATTGAATTCTGGTTTGATATTTTCGGTAGCTAGAAAAGAGAATAATTCAACCCCGATACCATCAGAAGTTGCCATATGCGCAATTTCAAAAGTACCCCATCCCTTACCAAAGACATCAATGCACATAACACCAATGGCTGTTTCATTTTCTTCGGTCACCGTTGAAGGAGACATAATAACATACCAACCCATTACTTCTTCATAAAATTCTACAGCCTTGTGTATATCGGGCACGGTTATTCCAATATGTGAAAATCTTCTAGGATAAGTGTTTTGTTTCATAGCAATTCAATTTTAAAAATATGGTACTCTAAATTTACAACTTATCCGCAGTAAAAGAAAGAAGTGTATTATACTTTCTTTTGATAGGCCTCAACACCCAATCCTAAAAATATAGTTAACAATGCAATGTGAATCTTAGATTGCATCCAATCTGCCCTTGGAAAATAAACAGTAATCAAGGCCACAAGTATAATAATTGCAGCATAAAAATAGGCCCAAACCAATTTCTTATTCACAATTATTAATATACCAGCTATTAATTCTGTTGTAGCATAAAATATGGTCAATAGATAATTTCCTGTTTCTCCTAAAAAACCGAAGCCTATACTTTGCAATGCTCCAGCCATTTTTTCTAAGCCAACTCCTCCTAAATAGCCTTCAAAAAATTTTTATAATCCGCCCCAAATAAATAAAAGTCCAAGACCCAATCTAATTATAAATTTTCCCATTTTTAAATTGTGATTGTTTTACGTCTATGATTGACGCACACAAGTTGTTTAAGTAACCAGGTGATTTTTTATTATCTAACTTCTTTTTATTGAATGATTTATAAGTTAATTCTTAATTTTTGAAAAAATAATACAATTTTAGTAACCTTTGTTAAAAGTTAATCGTCATACCTGTGATGAATCATCAAACCGACTCGTATTACATTGAAAAGATAAAAGAGGGACATACCCAATCTTTTAACATGCTTGTGCAACGCTATGAGCGTTTGGTTTTTGGTTTAACTATCAAGATGATGAAGCATCGTGAAGAAGCTGAAGAGGCCGCTCAAGATACGTTTATAAAGGCGTTTAAGTCTTTGAAATCCTATAAGGGTGATGCAAAGTTTTCGACATGGGTATATAGAATTGCTTATAATACTTGTTTAGACAGATTAAAAGGGAATGCCAAGTTTGTTAAAAATGTTGAAATAAACGAAATAATAGAAAATCAGTTGGAAGACACGAGTAATGTATTTGAAAGCTTAACTCGCGACGAGCGAAAAGATATTGTGCAAGAATGTATGAATCAACTTCCAGTAGATGAACGAGCTGTGTTGCATCTGTTTTATTTTGAAGAAAACAGTTTAAAGGAGATTACAGAAATAACTGCTTTAAGCAATAATAATGTGAAGGTGAAATTACACCGAGCACGAAAGAAATTATTTACTATTTTTAAGAATGCAGTAGATCATGAAATTTACAGTCATTATGAACAAAGAGCCGAAGGATAAATTAGATCAATTGACCAAAAAAATGGTTAAAGCTTTACCAGAAGAAACACCTTCATTAGATTTTTCTTTTAAGGTTATGGATGCCATTTACGATATTGAAGAATCTGTAGTATTGCAAAAAAGCAAACCACTTATTTCTAAATCAATATGGGCATTAATACTGACATTTGTAGGTGCTGCTTGTATTTACTTATTTCATTTAGTGGGTACAGAAGAAAGTACAATTGGTAAATATGTTCCAGAATTTTCATTGCAAATTCCATCACTTGAAGTGTCGAATATTACGCTTTACAGTTTTGTGGTAATTGGTATTATGATGGCTATACAGTTTGGTTTTATTAGAAACTATTACATTAAAAACTAGATTACAGAAATAGAATTACTAAAAAGCCCTCCAATTTGTAGGGCTTTTTAGTTTAATCTTTTGTCTAAATATTTTTTGCAGGGGCAACAACTTTAATGGTGTATGATGCGATTATATCTTCGTTTACTTTTAAATGAACGTCGTAGTAACCGCGACGTTTAAACGAGGTGGAAAAGCTCAAAGTTTTGTCAGTAACTTTAAAATTATTCATTTTGAGTTCCTCTTCTTGATCTGTATACATTACTAAGGCTGCTTTTAGATCTTTATGTTTAGAAAGTAAATCAATTTCAAAAGAAATTTCTGTATTTTTTTCGGTCATAATATTTAAGGTTGTTGGCAATTTAGGAATGCTGCGATGTAAAAAAGCTTCACCATATAATAAAGGGCTAGCAACAAAATTCTCTGCGGTCATATTACACCCCAACAACCAATTTTGGTCTTTAGGAAAATGATTTAACGCAAAATATTCTGGCTTAGTAAGAAAGTATCCATCATTATATTTTCGAACAAACCCTCCTTTATCACTTAAATATCCACTTGACCAAGTTGCATCGCATAAATACCATTTATTATTTAATTTAACTGCATTCCAAGAATGATTGGCAATGTCTAAAGTGTCTATATTTGTTTCAACACTGCGGCCGTAACCATCAATTATTTTACATTCTATATCGGCTAAATAAGAGAGTTCTTTAATTAGATAGGCATAGCCAGTACACATTGTCTTCTGATTTTTCAATAGTTTTTTGAAAGCCACTTTTTGGTAACTATTATTCCATAATAAAAGAGCAATACTATCATTTTTAAATTTTCGACGCTTTTTTATGACCTTACGGTATTGATTTTTGTCAGCTCTAATATTTTGACAAACCCATGTGTAAATAGCTCTAAATTTTTCAAGATCTGTCTTAAGAGTATGAGTTAGGTTGTAACTAAGCAAAGAAAGGTTTTGTAGATTTTCGCCCTCATACAATTTTGCTAAATTATCTGCATTGGTAAAGTCTACCGAATCAAATTCGGATAATTGACTAAAGGTTGAAGTAGCAAAGAATAATAAGGTACAAACGAAAAAACTTTTCATAAAAAGGATTTAGTTCTTTCTTTTAGATTTATACACTTTCTTTTTAGAAATACTTCCTAGCAAGTTATAGGCATCTTCTTGCATAATAACATTTATACTTACAATTGTGCCGCTAGCTGGGACTTTAATTTTTATTTTGGTTGTTTCTTTACCTAAAAAGCTGAAAATTAAAACATCACCTTCTTTTAATGCCCTAGGAAATTCGAAATTCCCTTCAAAATCAGATTCTGTTCCTACATTAGATCCTTGCAAAACAATACTTGTTCCAGGTAGTGGACCGTTTTCGTCTGATACATTACCTTGTACAGTATAATTTGCTTCTTGCGCTTGTAAGGTATTAATCGATGTAAACAATAAACAAACTATTGCTACGAATTTCAAAATGTTGGATGCTGAACTAGAATTTTTCATGACCTTTAATTTTAAGAATTTAACCTTTACATTACCTAAAGTCTCAAATTTATAATTAATAATTGAAATTAAAGTTGTTGACTATGTTAATGTTAAGGTGAATTGATTATTAATGTTATTACTCAAATGTATTGCATCTTTAATTATTAGAAACGAATAATTAGAGAAGTGCTATAAAAGACATGTGAAACTAATACTTGAATGAGTAACAAAAAAGCCTCTTCTTTTTGAAGAGGCTTTAGTTGTATCACAACAATCCAATTATTTAATTAGCTCATAACTGCGCTTGATGAAATTTGTTAATTCTTCACCATGTAATAGGTTTTGAGATAACTTGGCTAAATCAAATGTTTGATTTATTAATCGCTCTTGTTTCTTAGCAGTTTTGGTATTTAAGATTTCTCCTACCAAATCACTATTGGTGTTTACAACAAGATTGTACATATCTGGGAAATTACCCATACCCATCATTCCGCCGCCACCAGTTGCTTGCATTTCCTTCATACGACGCATAAATTCTGGCTGTGTAATAATAAACGGATTCGCATTAGAGTCCATTGCTTCTAACTGCACCGTGTAAGTTTCTTTTGGAATAACACCTTCTAAAACTTCTTTTAATTTTGTTTGCTCATCGTCACTTAATTTAGAAATCTTATCGTCATCTTTCTTGATTAAGTTATCAATATGATCTGCATCAACACGTGCAAATGAAATATTCTCTTTGCTCGTTTCTAATTTTTGAATTAAGTGCGATACGATAGGAGAGTCTAATAACAACACCTCATATCCTTTTGCTTTGGCATCTTCAATATAACTATGTTGTGCTTTAGCATCTGAAGTGTAAAGAACGATGGTTTTATCGTCTTTATCTGTTTGATTTTCTTTAATCTTTTCGATTAATTCACTCCAAACATAGTGTACGCCATCAACTGTTGGATATAATGCAAATTTGTCTGCTTTTTCAAAGAACTTCTCTTCTGAAAGCATTCCGTACTCAATAATAATCTTAATATCGTTCCATTTTGCTTCAAAACCTTCTCTATCATTTTTGAATAAGCTATTTAACTTATCTGCAACTTTACGTGTAATGTAGCTTGAAATTTTCTTTACCGCACCATCTGCTTGTAAATAACTTCTCGATACGTTTAACGGAATATCCGGACTGTCGATCACACCTCTTAACATTTGTAAGAAATCTGGCACAATACCTTCAACATTATCCGTTACAAAAACTTGGTTTTGGTATAATTGGATACGGTCTTTTTGAGGATCCATGTTCTGCGTTAACTTAGGGAAGTATAAAATACCGGTTAAGTTAAATGGATAATCAACATTCAAATGAATATTAAATAAAGGCTCTTCAAATTGCATTGGATACAACTCTCTGTAGAACGTTTTATAATCTTCGTCTTCTAATTCACTTGGTTGTTTTGTCCAAGCTGGATTAGGATTGTTAATTATGTTTTCTACCTCAATCGTTTCTGGTTTTGCATCCTTATCTGCATCTTCTGGTAAAGGCAATGTTTCTGTCTTCATTCCAAATTTTATTGGAATAGGCATAAACTTGTTGTACTTTGTTAACAATCCAGAAATTTTATTGTCATCTAAAAACTCTTCAGAGTCTTCTGCAATATGCAAAACGATTTCTGTACCTCTCGTTGTTTTATCTGTTTCTTCAAGCGTGTATTGCGGACTTCCATCACATTCCCAACGAACTGCTTTGGCATCTTCTTTAAATGATTTGGTATAGATTTCTACTTTGTCAGCTACCATAAATGCTGAGTAGAACCCTAAACCGAAATGACCAATAATTCCGCTATCTGGAACTTTGTCTTTGTATTTTTCAACAAACTCCTCAGCACCAGAAAAGGCTACTTGGTTGATGTATTTTTCAACCTCTTCACCAGTCATTCCAATACCTTGGTCAATAATTTTAATAATTTTTTTGTCTTTATCTACAACCACTTCAAGCTTTAAATCGCCTAATTCTCCTTTAGCTTCTCCTAAAGTAGAAAGATGTTTTAATTTTAAGGTTGCATCCGTAGCATTTGAAATAAGTTCTCTTAAGAAAATCTCATGATCTGAGTATAAGAACTTTTTGATTATAGGGAAAATATTTTCTGCTGTTACATTAATGTTTCCAGTTGCCATATTTTATTTTGTTTTTAATTTTTAACTGAAACAAAAGTGACAAAAAAAATACCAAAATGATTAGAGTGACAAGATGGCATAAGAGCATTTTGAAGTCATATTATTCACAGCATAACAAATTAAATTTTATTAAATTTGATAATCAATAAAAGTACAAGACTATGTATAATTCAAGAATAATGGGGATGGGGCATTTTGTTCCTGACAATGTGGTGACTAACGACGACTTATCAAAATTAATGGATACCAATGATGCGTGGATTCAAGAGCGCACAGGTATTAAAGAACGTCGATGGATAGAAGAGGGTAGTGGAGAAACTTCTGCAACTATGGGTGCCAAAGCGGCGAAAATTGCCATTGAAAAAGCAGGGTTAACAAAAGATGACATAGATTTTATTGTATTTGCAACTTTGAGCCCTGATATGTATTTCCCAGGATGTGGTGTTCAAATTCAGGATATGTTAGATATGCAAACTATTGGTGCATTAGATGTGCGAAATCAATGTTCTGGTTTTGTATATGCATTGTCTGTTGCAGACCAATTTATTAAAACCGGTATGTACAAGAACATATTGGTTATAGGTTCTGAGTTTCACTCTGGTGGATTAGATAAAACTACTAGAGGTAGAGGTGTGTCAGTAATTTTTGGTGATGGAGCAGGAGCAGCTGTGTTGAGTAGAAGTGAAGAGCACGGTAGAGGTATTTTATCTTCTCATTTGCATTCAGAAGGTAAGCATGCGCGTGAGTTAACTGTTGAGGCACCTAGTATTGCACATTGGGTTCCTCAAATTTTAGAAGAGAATGATCCGAATGATGAGTCTTATTTTCCATATATGAATGGCCAGTTTGTATTTAAGAATGCTGTAGTTCGTTTTTCTGAAGTGATTATGGAAGGATTAGGGGCTAATGGATTGCAACCTACAGATATTGATATGTTGATTCCGCATCAAGCCAATTTGAGAATAGCCCAATTTATTCAAAAGAAATTTAGATTGAACGATGATCAAGTATTCAATAATATTCAGAAGTATGGTAACACTACTGCCGCCTCTGTAATTATAGCTTTAACCGAAGCTTTTGATGAAGGTAAAATTAAAGATGGTGATTTAGTTGTGCTTGCTGCTTTTGGTAGTGGATTTACTTGGGGCAGTGTCATAATACGCTGGTAATTTTCCTTAAATATATTTAAAATTAAAAAACCATCAGTGTACTGATGGTTTTTTAATAGCTTAATAAGTTCCCACTTAAAAAAAATATTTATTACTCGTTAAAAATGACAGTTTTCGGATTGCTCATTTATAACACTTCAAAGTTACTTGAAGATTACCATATTGTCAATCCCTAAAAACTGTGAAATTTCATCACCGAAAATGGTGATTTTACTTCTTCTACGAATAAAAAAGTATAAAGAAAAGTCCGTTGATGTAACCCAATCAACGGACTTCGATTTAAAAATAATTTAAAGAACCCCAAACACTTCAAATTATTTTTATCAAAAAAAATAATTAATTCTTGTTTTTAATAAAAAAACAAAGTAAAGATAAGGTTCGATTTTAATCTTCGCAATCCCTGTAACTAGGTGTTTTTATCACTGAAAATGGTTATTTCTTATTGATTACGGATATTTAGAGTTGAAAATTAAGAAAGGTCTCAATGCAAATTTGTATCAAGACCTTTCCGTATCAACTTAAAAAAAACTATTTCTTTTTCTACAGGAATCCTCCGCTTCCTTGCGCTTCGTTGTTATCTCTATTTTTACGTTTACGCGCTTTATTCTTACCACCACCTAATCGGTACATAAATCCAACATATGCTGTTCTACTTTCCCAATTAAATTGCCCAGTAGAAGGGTAAGGGTTTTCTGCGTCAAACTTAAATTTCATGCCTTGAAAAATGTCGTTTACTCTAAAGCTTACCGTTCCTCTACCTGTAAATACGTTATAGCTTGCTCCAAAGTTCATCATCCACATTGGGTCTACGGCAAATTGTATGCTTTGACTACCACCACGATACATTGTAAATAATTGTAAACGTAAATCTTTAGTGACTCTAAAATTGTTGCTAATTCTTGCGTTAAAAGCGTTGTTTGTTACTTCTATCTCTTCCTCATTTGCGATTCCAGATTCTTGCTGCGTATATAAATCAGCACTTGCATTAAGTCTCCACCATGGAAAGAATGCATAGTTAAATGAAGCTTCAAATCCATACCTCTTATTTTTATCGGTGTTTGTAAATGATAGAAGTACTTTATCTTGATCTAATGGATCAACCGAAATTACACGTGTAATATTGTCGAATACATGACGATAGAACGTTCCAAAGGTTATATTTCCTTTTTCTAATTGGCGTGTATAATTAATTTCATATGAATTTGTAAACTGAGGATCTAGCTCAGGATTACCAACAGAAGTTATTCTAGGTGTACTCCATTCTCTAATAGGATTCATTTGTTGCAGAGATGGTCTATCAACTCTTCGGCTAAAACTCGCTTGAAATTGATTTTTTTCACTTGGTGTATATGTTACAAATGCTGATGGATAAATTGAGAAAATTTCATCTGTTACGACTTCTAGCCCATCTCCCTTAATAAAATCTGCTTGAATTTCATATTGCTCAAATCGTGCTCCTAATTGCAAGGATACTTTGTTAAATTTTCGGCTGTATGTTGCATAAGCTGAATAGATATCTCGTTCAAAATCAAAACTCGAATCTGGAATTTGTTGTGTTAAATAATCTCCTGGATTATCTGGATTTGGTATAGGGTTACCGGAATCGTTTAATACAAACTCGTATTGAGTAGTAACCTGATCATTCTCGGCTCTATTACCTCTTATTTCAAATCCTAATTCCAATTTACTTTGATCATTAATTGGATTGGTGTAATCAACATTAATTAAATGATTGTTTCTTCTATTTTCTATGTTGGTTACATAGTTGTTAAACATATCATCTGGATTTAAAAAATCACCATTTTCTGCATCTTCAGGTCCCTTAAATTTTGCAAAAGTACCTTCAAACTCAATATTGTGCCCTTCTTTAGTGAAGTCTAACTTATAGTTTAAGTTATAGGTTCCGCTATAGTTTTTAGAGTAGGCATTATTAAATCCATCTATAAGAGGAGTACCATTTTCTGAAATTTTAGTAGTACCAATATTGTCTCCTTTAAAATCATTTTGAGTTGTATATAAGGACAACGTATTTTTTTCATTTAAATAAATGTCTGCACCAACTTTAATAACATTAGATTGATTATCAGATAAAAAATCAAATTCTTGTAAAGAATTATTATCTATTCTATGTACGTAACCTTCGTTTGCACTTTTGCCATTATTATGACCATAATTTGCAAAGAAATTTACAATCCCGGTTTTGTAGTTCATGTCTAGAGAACCGTTAAAACGAGTATTTTCTCCTTGGGTTACTCCAGTATTTAGCGTAGCATTAAAACCTTGATTCGCACTTTTATGTAATACAATATTAATAATACCACTCATACCTTCTGGATTGTATTTTGCAGAGGGATTTGTGATTAATTCTACTTGTTTAATAGAGGTTGAAGGTATTTGTTGTAGGAGTTGTGCCGCACTTACATTGGTCGGTTTTCCATCTACTAATACACGAACATTTTCGTTGCCTCGTAAGCTAATATCACCAGTTTGAGAATCTACACTTACCGATTGTACATTGTTCAGCATTTCTGCCGCTGTTGTTCCTGAAGCAGTTAAATCTTTTCCAACATTGATAACTTTCCTGTCAATTTTTTGAACTATGATTGAGGTTTCTGCGATAACTTCTATTTCATCTAATTCTGTAGCATCTACCTCTAAGTTAATATTCCCTATATTATGATTGGTGTTATCTTCATTAAATTTTAACTGTTTTGAAACTGTTTTATAGCCTATAAATTGTATTTCAACAATGTTATTTCCTAATGGAATTTTCTTAATTTCAAAGACTCCTTTATCGTCTGTAACTCCTCCTGTTAAGATTTCATTTTTATCATTTTTAACAACAATATTTACATATGGTAAAGTTTCTTGCGTATTAGCATCTAAGACAGTACCAGATACTTTTCCTGTTTTAGCAATTTTGTTAGTAGTTCGTGGTGAAGCTTGTGCAATAACAACTACAAAAAGCATAACAATGCTTAATGGTTTTTTCATGTTTAGTTTTGGTTTTGATTTGCCTATATGACGAGGCTAAAAAAAAACTGTTACCAAACAGAAATTGGTTTAACAGGAGTTTAACAACAATGTTAAATTAATGATAAAGTTAGGGGGTTATTTTTTTGTTTCAGCAAGTGCAATTTTCATCATAGATTCTAATAATTTACATGAATCATTATTTGCCAACGATTCCATAAAATAGTTGAAATAAGAACCTTTTAAGGTGTCTATACTATTCATGATTTTTATATCAATCTTATCGTCTTTAAAGCAAATGTCAATGGCATCCCCATATTCACCATTTTCCATTTTTTCAGCATCTTTTAGAATTTTATTTTGCTCTTGCTCATTAATAGTTTGAAAATATTCAATAAACTTATTTGTAGCAACTTTCCCTCCTTTATCGGCCATAATGTTTATGAATTCCAACATAAAAGGATGTATCGTTTCGAAACCAGTATTTAAACAATCACAAGCATTCTCTAAATATGCATCTATTTTCTTTTTTTCTTTTTTCTTTATTTGAGCTGATGCAATTATTGGCAAAACAAGTAATATAACTAATAGGGTTTTCTTCATTATTGTGATTTTAATCATATAAAATTTCGGTTAAAGTTTTATTTAGAAATGGAAACTTCAAAGATTTTTCCTGGTGCTGCTAATTCTACATTTTTAAAAGTAGTTTTTGCTTCCTCTAAATAGAGTTGGGTGTCTGGGTATCGTGCAGAAAAATGCCCCAAAACAAGTTTTTTAACTTTCGCTAGTTTGGCAATTGTAGCAGCTTGAGCTGCGGTACTGTGATTTGTTTTTTCTGCTAATTCTTTAAAGTCATCTAAAAAGGTTGCTTCGTGATATAGTAAATCTACTCCGTCTATTTGAGATACCATTTCTGGGTTATACATTGTGTCGCTACAAAAGGCATAGCGCAGCGGTGCAGGTGGGTCGAATGTTAATTCTTTATTTAAAATTATTGAACCATCTGACAATTGAAAGTCTTTACCCAGTTTTAAATTATTGTAATCACAAGTTTCTATTTCTGGGTATTTGTTTACTTCTGAAATGTTTAATCCTCGGGGCTTTTCTTTTTCTTCAAATAAAAAGCCATTGGTATATATACGGTGTTTTAATGGTATGGTAGTTACCGTAACTTTTTTATCTTCATAGATCAATTCTGGTTCTTTAGATGACAACTCGTGAAACTCGATGGGATACCCAGCATAAGATTGTGTTAAACGTAATTGAGTTACAATTAATTCTTTTATACCAATAGGTCCATATACATGAATTTTGGCTTCTCTATTTAGTAATCTAAACGTTGAAATTAATCCAATTAAACCGAACACATGGTCACCATGTAAATGCGAAATGAAAATGTGTTTAATTTTAGAAAACTTAATTTTTTGTGTACGCAATTGTACTTGAGTGCCCTCGCCACAATCTATTAAGAACATTCGATTTTGAATTTCTAAAACCTGTGCAGAGTGAGGAGTGTTAATTCTTGGTACGGCGCTATGGCAGCCTAATATGGTAAGTTTCATAATGGTAAATTACAATCCCATTAAATCACGTTCCATAGCATCCATGTCAATAATGTCTTTAGCCTCAACTAAAGTAGGAGCAACCTTTAATTCGTCAGGAACATCATCAATATCAATTCCTTTTGCAATTATTACCAATGAAGTAAAGTTTTCTATTTTCTCTTTTGCCAATGAAAGTAGTAGTTCTAAATCAGCAATTGAAATTTGATCAAATGAAGAGGTATCAACAATAACATGCTGTTCTTTTATGTCAGAACTGTTGTTAATTTCACCTAAAAATGACACTAAGTCTGTACTATCAGGTTGATACAAATGATATTTTTCATGATTCGAAACCTGCATGTTATCTCTTAATTTGTTGCGCTAAAAGATAAATCACTGCCATTCTAATAGCTACCCCATTTTCTACTTGGTTCAAAATGATTGATTGTTTAGAGTCGGCAACATCACTTGTGATTTCTACCCCTCTATTAATAGGGCCTGGGTGCATTATCACAATTTCTTTATCTAGACTATCTAACAGTTTTTTGTTGACTCCAAATAATTGCGAGTATTCTCTTGTAGAAGGAAAGTAGCTTACATCCATACGTTCATTTTGAACTCTTAGCATGTTTGCTACATCACACCATTCAAGCGCTTTTCTTAAATTGGTTTCAACACCAACTCCTAAAGACTCAATGTATTTTGGAATTAAAGTAGTAGGACCACATACCTTTACTTCTGCACCTTGCATTTTTAAGGCAAATATATTAGATAAGGCAACTCTCGAATGAAGAATGTCTCCAACAATCACTACTTTTTTACCTTCCACTTCTCCTAATTTTTCTCGTATGGAATAGGAGTCTAACAATGCTTGTGTTGGGTGTTCGTGAGTACCGTCACCAGCATTTACAATTTTAGAATTTACATGTTGACTTAAGAAAACACCGGCCCCAACATGAGGATGACGCATTACAATAATGTCAACTTTCATAGATAAGATATTGTTTACAGTATCTATTAATGTTTCTCCTTTTTTAACAGACGATTGACCTGCTGAAAAATTGATGATATCTGCAGATAATCTTTTTTCTGCCAATTCAAATGATAACTTAGTACGTGTACTATTTTCAAAAAATAAATTGGCAATGGTGATATCTCTTAAAGAAGGAACCTTTTTAATGGGTCGATTGATTACTTCTTTAAATTGGTCAGCAGTTTGAAAAATTAAATCAATATCCTCTTTTTTAAGGTATTTAATTCCTAATAAATGTTCTACACTTAACTGACTCATATCAATCGTTGTTAGTAATAAGGTAAACTATATCTTCGGTACTATTTTCTTTCCAATCAACCTGCACCTTCTCATTATTAATTGCATCTACCTGTCTGCCAATATAATCTGGTTGGATGGGTAAATGCCTGCTAAAACGTCTATCAATTAAAACCAATAACTCAATAGTGCTAGGCCTACCAAAAGCTTGAATTGCAGATAAAGCAGCTCTTATACTTCTTCCGGAATATAAAACATCATCTATAAACACAACCTTTTTGTTTTCTACAATCACATCTAAACTAGTAGCATTTGCAGCTAAAGGTTCGTTTCTTCTTCTAAAATCATCACGGTAAAAAGTTATATCTAAGTTGCCAGATGCAATAGAAGAAATACTGTAAGCATTTTTTAATACTTCTACTAACCTGTCGGCTAAAAAAACACCTCTAGGTTGTAAACCAACAAGAACGGTATCAGAAAAATCATTGTGATTTTCGATTAATTGACATGCTAATCGATGCAGAATGATGTGAATATCAGTGGAGTTTAATAAAGTTTTTTGACTCATAGATGCTAGCAAAGCGCTGATTGTTCAGCAAAGATAGGGTATTGTTAATTAAATTGTTAAAAACATATAAATTATTTTCTCGTATCAGGGTAAAGTTATACTACTTTTAAGCTGAACGTGAATGTGAGCTTATGCAACGAAACTCCAACCACCAAACATCGCTTTCGAAATTTGAATCAATGCTGAAGACCAACAGTGTTTTCTTTTTCGACTCCACTGAATTTGAATCTATTATCCAACACTACTTAGATGTAGGAAGACAGTCGCTCGCTGAAAAAGCCATTAAATTGGGCTTAGAGCAGCATCCAACGTCCGTCAATCTAAAACTATTGAAAGCAGAGTCATTGATCTATGCAGATAAGCTAGATGAGGCAGATAAGCTCTTAGCTGAATTGCATGCTCTCGAACCTTGCAATGAGGAAGTGTACATTCAAAAAGCAAATATTTTTTCGAAGAAAAATGAGCATCAACAAGCCATAGATACTCTTAAAATTGCATTGGCATATACTAAGAATGATGCAGATGTTTTGGCAATGATTGGTATGGAGTATTTGTATTTGGATAATTTTGATGATGCACGTTTAAATTTTGCTAAATGCCTAAATGTAGATTTCGAAGATTACTCGTCTCTTTACAATGTTATTTATTGTTTTGATATGCAAAATCAGCATAAAGAGGCTATTGAATATCTAGATGACTTTATTGATAAGGATCCATATTCTGAAGTAGCTTGGCATCAATTAGGACGTCAACATTTTATTTTAGAACAATACGAAGAGGCTTTGAGAGCTTTTGACTATGCTGTTGTGATAGATGAGCATTTTGTAGGTGCCCATTTAGAAAAGGCGAAAACACTTGAGCAGTTGAAAAAATATAATGAAGCCATAGAGAATTATTTAATTACGATTGAGTTAGATGACCCTACGGCTTTTGCTTTTTATAGAATAGGTAAGTGCTATGAAAAAATTGAAGATTTTGATTTAGCAGTTCAATATTTTAAAAAGACTGTTAAAGAAGATCCACTATTAGACAAAGGTTGGTTGGCATTAACCAATAGATATATGGAGGCTAAGAATCATCAAAAGGCTTTATATTTTATAAATAAGGCAATAACTATAGATGAATCTAATTCTTTGTATTGGAGGAGATATGCTGAAATTAATTTAAAATTGAACCACTTTGAAGAGGTGATTTCTGCATTTTATAAATGTCTCGATTTTAATGACACTGCATTAGATATATATGTTGGTTTAGCAGATGTGCTCAATTTTATTGGCGAATTTAAAGAGGCGTCTAAAGTCCTTATTAAAGCTAGAAGATCTTATCCTGATCATGCTGAACTCGATTATAGATTAGGTTGTATATACTTTATACTGGGTGAGGCTGAAAAGTCAAACAAGTATCTTTCTAAAGCACTATCTGCTGACTTTGATTATCACGCAATTTTTAAGGAGATTTATCCTACGGTTTTTGAAGACGAAACTGTTCTAACTTTGATTGCTAAATATCAGCATTAATAGTTTAATTCATTCTTGAAAACAGTATTTTTGTAGTACTAACAATATTACGAAAATGAGCAATCGTCGTTTTTTAGACTACTTAATTATATCTTTTAAGGGAATGGCCATGGGAGCCGCAGATGTTGTACCTGGAGTTTCTGGTGGAACAATTGCATTTATTGCAGGAATTTATGAAGAATTACTAGGCAGTATTAATGCAGTAAACTTTTCACTTTTTAAAACATTTAAAGAAAAAGGAATTAAGTCGGTTTGGCAGCAAGTGAATGGAAATTTCTTACTCGCCTTGTTAATTGGTATTGGGTTTAGTGTATTTACCTTAGCAAAACTGGTTTCTTATTTGTTAGAAAATCAACCTATTTTATTGTGGTCTTTCTTTTTTGGATTGGTATTAGCAAGTGTTGTTTATATAGCTAAACAAATTAGTAAATGGCAAATTCTTACTGTAATTGTTCTACTTTTAGGGGCTGCTATTGCTTATTATATAACAACTTTAACTCCGCTGGTAACAGAAAACGCTTCGCCAGTATATTTAATGTTGGCAGGAGCATTGGCAATATGTGCCATGATATTACCAGGTATATCTGGAGCTTTTATTTTGGTGTTACTAGGTGCTTACAAGTTTGTATTAGATGCTGTGCATAATAGAGATATTCAAACTTTAGCTATTGTGGCAGGAGGTGCTGTGATTGGGTTGTTAACTTTTTCAAGAGTTTTAAAGTGGTTGTTTAGTCATTATAGAAATATCACTTTAGCTTTACTAACAGGATTTATTATTGGAAGTCTTAATAAAATATGGCCCTGGAAAGAAACCTTAACATGGCGCACCAATTCAAAAGGTATAGAAGTACCATTAAAAGAGGCGAGTATTTCTCCTTCTACATTTGATGGAGATCCGCAATTAATAATGGCTATTGTTATGGCTATTGTTGGTTTTATTTTGATTCTAGGCTTAGAACAATTCGCAAAAAAATATGAGTAGAGAACGCAGTTTACTAGACAAAATATTCTTGTTCTTTAAGGGCTTAGCTATGGGAGCTGCCAATAAAGTTCCAGGAGTGTCTGGGGGTACAGTTGCGTTTGTTCTTGATTTTTATGAAGAACTTATTTATTCATTTCAAAAGATCAATGCCAAGGCTTTTAAATTATTAATAGTCGGTAGATTTAAGTCTTTTTATCAATATATTAATGCTACATTTCTTATACTAGTAATGGGTGGGAGTATGTTTAGCTATTTTAGTGTATCACTTGTTTTAGATTATCTCATTACACATTATGAGCTATATGTTTGGAGTACTTTTTTCGGAATGATCATTGGCTCAATTTATTATGTAGGTAAAGATTTTAATGATTGGTCTATAAAAAATATAGCATGGGGGATAGCTGGAATTGTGATTGGAGTTGGAATAAGCCTGATGAATCCAGCCACAGAAAATGATAATCTTTGGTTTGTTTTTTTCTGTGGAGTAATTGGAGTAAGTGGTATGACATTACCAGGTCTTTCCGGATCATTTATATTAATTTTATTGGGTAATTATGTACTGTTGTTGGTAGACTCGGTTAATGTTTTGTATAGAACAGTACTCGATATATTTTCTGGTGATTTTAGTTTTATTAAAGATGCGGTTAGAATGAAGTATATAAAAATTATTACAGTTTTCACAGGTGGTTCTGCATTTGGTTTGGTGGCTACTTCACATATTCTAGGATATGTTCTAAAAAGATGGCATCAAATAGTAACCGCTGTAATTATTGGATTTATTACAGGTTCATTGGGTATTGTTTGGCCTTGGAAGATGGAAGTACACAAGCAGAATGAACTAGGAGGAATTTTATTAGATAGTAGAGGTAATCCAGTAATAGAAAATTATAAGCGTTTTTTGCCAGCTTTGGATAGTCTAGAAACATGGATTGCAATTTCATTTGTCTTTTTGGGTATTAGTATTTTGTTGGGTCTAGATGCATATTCAAAAACAACGAAAAAAGTATAGTATGAAAAAAAAATACGGATTGGTAGGAAAGAATATTTCTTACTCTTTTTCAAGAGGATATTTTAGAGATAAATTTAAAAGTGAAAATATAGAGAATGTAGTTTATCAAAATTTTGATTTGCCAGATATTGCCGAGTTCCCTTTTATAACGTATCACAGAGAAGAAGAGTTTGGAGGTTTTAATGTTACCATACCTTATAAACAATCTATCATTCGCTATTTGAGTGAGGTAGATAAGATTGCTGAAGAAATTGGTGCTGTTAATACAATAAAGATTACCGAAGATTATAAACTCATTGGATATAATACCGATTGTTATGGGTTTGAAACATCTTTAAAGCCGTTGTTAAAATCATCACATAAAAAGGCATTAATTTTAGGAACGGGTGGCGCGTCTAAAGCAGTGTCGTATGTATTAAAAACTCTTGGAATTGAACATGTGTTTGTTTCGAGAACACCAAAAAATTCTTCTACTATATCTTATGATTTTTTAGACGAAAAAATAATTCAAGATTATACTGTTATTATCAATTGTTCTCCTGTTGGTACTCATCCTAATATGGATGAATGTCCTGCTATACCATATGAGTTTATCACTAAAGAGCATCTGTTGTACGACTTAATTTACAATCCTGAAGAAACTACCTTTTTAGGCAAAGGTAAAGCCGTTGGTGCAACAATTAAAAATGGTCATGAGATGCTTGAGTTGCAAGCAGAAAAATCTTGGGAAATCTGGAATTCATAAAAGAAATATTAGAAACGCAACTTTTTAGTTAAGTTTGTATCTAAAAAATATAAATCGTATTTGTTAAGGAATTGAATTATTAAAAGACTAATGCGACGTTGGACCTTTAAACATTATAAAAAATGTTAGACGAAAAAAATGAGCATCTTCCAAATAGTGAAGAAGAAACAACCCAAACGCCTACTTCAAATATAGAATCTACTGAAGTAGAAACCCCTGTAGAGCAAAAAACAGAAGAAGAAGTTGTTAATGAAATTGAAGCTGATTTAGCGGAAGCTTCAGAAAAGGATAATGGTGATCATCAAGAAATTGATGTTCTAAAAGACTTGCCAGATTATGGCAGTATGGATTTAGAAGCTTTAGCAAATAGTTTAGAGAAACTACTAAAAGAGCATTCTGTTCAAAAAATTAATTCACATGTTAATGCTATTAAAAGTTCTTTTAATAGTCAGTTTTCAAAAATACTTGCAGAAAAAAAGGCTGCTTTTCTAGCAGAGGGAGGAGAGAGTATAGACTTTAGTTATTCAAATCCAAACAAGGTTAAGTTTAATAAGTTGTACAATGAGTTTAGAGATAAACGTACAAAGTATTTTAAAGAATTAGATACTCAATTAAAGGATAATTTAGATTTAAGAGTTGCTTTAATAGAGCAGCTTAAAGATTTGATTATCAATGCAGATCCTAAAACTATGTATAACAAGTTTAGGGATATTCAAGAGCGCTGGAAGAAAATTGGTCCAGTAGCAAGAGAAAAGTATAACGATACATGGCGTACCTATCATCATCATGTTGAACGTTTTTATGATTTATTGCACATGAGCAATGATTTTAGAGATCTTGACTTTAAACACAATTTAGAAGAAAAACTAAAATTAATTGATAGAGTAGAGGCATTAGCAGATCATAAGGATATTAATTACGCATTTAAACAATTACAAGTATTACATAAAATGTGGAAAGAAGATATTGGTCCTGTTGCTAGAGAACATAGAGAAAGTGTTTGGGGACGATTTAGTAGCGCAACTAAGAAAATTCATGATAGACGCCATGATTATTTTAAAGGGTTACGCTCTAAATACGAAGAGAATATTGTGAAGAAATTGGAGGTAATTACCGAAATAAATAATTATGATGCTTCCAGTAATCGAAATCATAATGATTGGCAAAAAAGTATTAAAGAAATAGAAGGCTTGCGTGAGAAATTCTTTAAAGTAGGGCAGGTGCCAAAATCTGAGACTGAGAAAATATGGCAGCAGTTTAAAGAAGCTACTCGCAAGTTTAATAAAGAGAAAAATGCTTTTTACAAAAATGTAAAAAGTGAACAACAAGAAAATCTGAATAAAAAGATGAAGCTAATTGAGTTAGCAGAGTCATATAAAGATAGTGAAGATTGGGAAGAGGTCACAGAGGTAATGAAAAAAATTCAATCTGATTGGAAACGTATTGGTCATGTACCAAGAAAATATTCAGACAAAATCTGGAAACGTTTTAAGGATGCTTGTAACCATTATTTCGATAGATTCCACCAATATAAAAATCAGGGTTCTTCTGAGAATCAAGTGGCTTTCACGAAAAAGAAAGATTTTATAGAGAATCTAAAAGCTCAATCGGAATCTAAGACGTTTACATTAGATGAGATTAAAGAGCTCTCAGAACAATGGGGTTCGCTTGGAGTTGTTTCTCACAGTGCAAGACATATTGAAGGTAAGTTTACCAAGTTAATAGATAAGTTGTATAGCTCTCTAGATTTAGATAAGGCCGAGAGAGAAATGATTAAATTTAAAGTTATGGTAGAAGGGTATCTCGCCCAGAAAAACTACCGTAAATTAGATGGAGAACAACTTTTTATTAGAAAAAAGGTGGATGAAACTGTAAGAGAAATACAACAGTTAGAGAATAATATGAGTTTCTTTTCTAATACAGATAGTAATAATCCATTGCTCAAAAATGTAATGCAAAGCATTGAAGAACATAGGCAATCACTTGATATTTATAAACAGAAATTGTCTTACATAAGTCATTTGGAATATTAAAAAAAGGAGCGCATCGCGCTCCTTTTTTTATTTACTTCTGTTTTGTATTAATTCATTTCGACAGTATACGAGATTTGAATCGCAACGTCATTCCAAGTTTTACTAACTCCATCTGAGCCTTTGTGCAATTCAAAGCATGCTTTATTAATACTTTCTATGGCTCCTAAGGCATTCCAGTCTTCTAAGTTCATAATTCCTTTTAAACTAACTTCGGTATCTGTAATGCTCATTTTAAGAGGTAAATCAGCAGTAGCATTGTTCATCTTTATTGTTGCTACAGCATTGTTCGTATCAGTAACTTTAATAGTACCACTTAAAAGTGATGTGGTTTCCATTACTCCAAAAAAGAATTGTTTTAATTTATTATCGCGATCTTCTAAATTTGTGAATACGCTAGAAACAGGAATTGAAAATTCTGTACCATCTACAATTTCTTGAATGTTCGCACCATCTAAATTACTAGTGTTAATTTCTTTAAAAGTTCCGGAAACACCTACCTTGTCTGTTGTTTTATATGCTGTCCATTTTAAATCAATATTGGTGAGTGTTGCTTGCTTTTTTTCTGGATTTTTAACTTCTTTTTTGCATGATTGAAATCCAATCATCACACTTAAAAGTAAACAAAACGCAAATGTTTTTTTCATGATATTTATTTTAGATATGTTTTTACAAGTTTAATATAACCCTCTTTAGCTTCATCTTGAGTCAGGTGTTTTAATTGAAACCATGCGTGCAATTTAAAAGAACTTCGTAAAGCCTCCTCATTGCTTTCAGATCTTTTATAATCTGTGCCTAAAGTTGCTTGTTTATAGTATGCATAAAATTGCAACATTACATCAGGAGGTAACTTTTTATTAGTTTCTGATGCAAACGTATATGCCTCTTCAAAACGCGTATGTAAATCCTTTTTCATGGATTAGGTTGCAATAAATTTATCCAAAGTTAATAAAGATATTATAGAGTAGCAATAACTTGTTCTCCACCACGAACGGTTTGGTTAAGTACTACATTTATATCAGCATTTAATGGTAAGAAGACATCTACTCTTGATCCAAATTTAATAAATCCAGCATCACTGCCTTGAGAAATAGGAGCTCCTTCTTTTGCATAATTTACAATTCGCTTGGCAAGTGCGCCTGCAATTTGTCTATATAAAATTTTACCTACAGTTTTATTTTCAACTACAACAGTTGTACGTTCATTTTCCGTGGAAGCTTTCGGGTGCCAAGCAACTAAATATTTACCCGGATGATATTTGCTAAAAGCAACTGTTCCTGTAATTGGATATCTTGTGACATGCACATTAATAGGAGACATAAAAATAGAAATCTGTATTCTTTTATCTTTAAAATACTCCGTTTCTTCTACCTCTTCAATTACAACTACTTTACCATCTACAGGTGCAATAATATGATTGTCATTTAAAACTGTTTTACGTTTTGGGTTTCTAAAAAACTGAAGAATAAGTATATATAAAATAATCGTAGTTGCAGATAATAACATGTGCAACCAATATTGTGTTATAAAATTATCGATAGATAAAACCGCAGCTACCAAAATAATGGATGCAATTAAAATAATTTTATAGCCTTCTTTATGAAACATATTAAGTTAATTGTAAATAAATAAAAATAAAAGGTGCAGCAAAGATAACACTATCAAACCTATCTAAAAAACCACCGTGACCGGGTATCATATTACTACTATCTTTTAATCCGGCTTGTCTCTTAAACATAGATTCAATCAAATCTCCCATAACTCCAAAAATACTAACCAATCCTGCAATTACAATCCACTGGGTTAAAGAAAGATCAGCAAAATATATGGATAATAAATAAGACATTATAAAGCATGATATCATTCCTCCAAAAAAACCTTCTATCGTTTTATTGGGTGAAATTGATTCAAGTAATTTATGTTTACCAAAATTTTTACCAATTACATAAGCAAAAGTATCATTGCTCCATATTAATATAAAAACTCCTAATATGGCATAACTTGCATAATTAAAGTCATTGTCTAAGAAGGGTATTTGAGCAATCAGTACAAATGGCACAATGACATATATGACCGATAAAAATATCTTTCCTAAGTGACTTACTACTTCTTCTTTTTTAGCAATTAAGATCCAAGCAAAAGAGCAGAAAATAGTTAAAAAAAGAACCACACCAGCATATTGAAATATTGCTTTAGATGGGACATCTTCTACATTTAAAATATTTCCAAAAATATAACCTAGAACAGCAATAATATAAGGGAAAACACTTTTTAGGTTTATCATTCGCATAAACTCAAAAAGGCAGAATAGCATTATGATAAAAAATAAACTTAAAAAAGTGATTTTGCTAAATAATATAGAAAAAACCAGCACACTCACGTATACTATTCCAGATGAAATACGAGAAAGAAAGTCACTCATTTTACAGGTTCTCTAACAAGAGCAAATATAAGTTTTTTGAATTGTTTGTTCCGTAGTTTAAGAAATTATCTTCTTCTTCCACATTCTTATATTTTTGAACTGCACTAATGTTAGTTGGAATATTACCTTTATAATTAAGATTAATTGCCGTAAGGCTATCTCCTCTTGATTTAACCATCTGACTTGTAGTTGCAATCACAATAAAATTATTATTCATGTGACACAATTTGGCATCTCCTAATTGGTTTGAAGAGAATAGAATACTTCCATCTTCTGCAATTAAAGATTCACAAGTAGTAACAAAAGGAACAGATGCATTACAACCAGGTGTTAATTGAGCTTCAACGGTAGAAAGAAATCGCAAAGTAGTTTTAGATTTATAGCTTAATTTGTCCCAATCATTCTCTTCAATAATGTTGGCAATATTTTGGGCAACATCAACTTCACTTGTACAATAAAGAAATTTACCACCTTTTTTAATAAAGTGGTGCACAAATAAATCGTCTAATTCTAAAACTACGGGAACTTCAATTGGTTCTTTAGGTGCTTCATTTTCAGAGCTTCTGAAAATTTTTTTCAAAAGGTTCATAAACAGTCAGGGTGATTTACTTCAACAACACTCTAAAGCTATTCATTATTCTCTGATTTTTCAACCTTATCATCCATTTTTTCAGAAGAATCTTCAACAGAGTTTTCAACAGTTTTAACTTCTTTATTGTCGGTAGTTTCTTCTTCTTTTTCAAATGGACGTTTACCAAAAATAGTTTCTAAATTAGCTTTGAAAATAACTTCCTTTTCTAAAAGTACTTCTGCTAATTCAATTAACTTGTCTTTATGCTTATTAAGTAAGCTTATTGCTCTGTTATATTGTTCTTCTATTATTTTAGAAATTTCTTCATCAATAGTTTTTGCAGTTGCTTCAGAATACGGTTTTGTAAATCCATAGTCTGACTGACCAGAAGAATCATAATAGGTTATATTACCCACTTTGTCATTCAATCCATATACAGAAACCATAGCACGTGCCTGACGCGTCACTTTTTCTAAATCACTTAAAGCTCCCGTTGAAATTTTATTGAATATGATTTTCTCAGCAGCTCGTCCTGCAAGTGTTGCACACATTTCGTCTAACATTTGCTCTGTACGCACAATCATGCGTTCTTCAGGAAGATACCAAGCAGCTCCTAAAGATTGACCTCTTGGTACTATTGTGACCTTTACCAAAGGAGCTGCATGTTCTAAAAACCAACTTGCGGTAGCATGACCAGCCTCGTGATACGCAATCGTTTTTTTCTCCCCTGGAGTAATGATTTTATTTTTCTTTTCTAAACCTCCAACAATTCGATCAACAGCATCTAAGAAATCTTGATGATGTACTTTTTTCTTACTTTTTCTCGCAGCAATTAAAGCAGATTCATTACACATGTTCGCAATATCAGCACCAGAGAACCCTGGAGTTTGCTGAGCTAAGAAATCTAAATCTACATCCTTAGCCAATTTTAAAGGCTTAATATGAACTTTAAAAATTTCTTTTCGCTCATTTAAATCTGGTAAATCAACATAAATCTGACGATCAAACCTACCAGCTCGCATTAAGGCTTTGTCTAAAACATCTGCACGGTTTGTAGCGGCCAATACAATTACGTTGGTATCTGTACCAAAACCATCCATTTCTGTCAATAACTGATTTAAGGTATTTTCACGTTCATCGTTACCTCCTGTCATGCTATTCTTACCCCTAGCTCTACCAATGGCGTCAATCTCATCAATAAAAATAATAGATGGTGATTTTTGCTGTGCTTGCTTGAATAGATCGCGAACACGCGAAGCTCCAACCCCAACAAACATCTCAACAAAATCCGAGCCAGATAAAGAGAAGAAAGGAACTCCTGCCTCTCCAGCAACAGCTTTTGCCAGTAATGTTTTACCTGTACCTGGAGGGCCTACTAATAATGCTCCTTTTGGTATTTTACCTCCTAATGAAGTGTATTTTTCTGGGCTTTTTAAAAAGTCTACTATTTCTTGTACCTCTTCTTTTGCACCTTCTAAACCTGCAACATCTTTAAAAGTCGTTTTTACTTTTTGATCTTTATCAAATAGTTTAGCTTTAGATTTACCAATACTAAATATTTGACCAGCACCTCCGCTGCCTCCACCAGCGCCACTCATTCTGCGCATGAAGAATATCCAAAGACCTATTAACAATATAAAAGGTAACCATCCGATTAGCTCCCCAAAGATGTTAGTCTCTTTTTTATTCTTTTTTACAAAATCTAAAGAAAGATCTTTTTGTTGTGTTTTTAAGTAATTTTCAAAGTTTTGTAAATCACCAAAGTCATAGGTGTAGTGCGGAGCAGTGGCATCTTTAAAAAGTGAAGGTTTGCTAACGCCTTTATACTTTTCTTTGGTCAGTGCATCAGCTTTTAGAGTTATGTATGCAAGGTCCTTATTGATGATGTCAATTTTGGCAATATCATTATCGTTAAGTATTTCTTCGAATTTGTTTTCAGACAATTCATTAGAAATAGTGCTTACTCCACGCATCATTTGAAACCCAATTATTACGGCTATAATTAAGCCATAAATCCAGTAAGAGCTAAATTTTGGTAATTTATTCTGTTCTTTGTTGTCTTTTCTATCAGTATTGTTACTCATCTAAAAAAATTAAGCGGATAAATAGTCGGTTTTTTAGGCTGTGATTACAGTAATTTCAGCATCACCCCATAAACTTTCAATGTCATAATATTCACGAGTGCTTTTCTGGAAAATGTGTACAACTACATTTACAAAATCCATTAAAACCCATTCAGCATTGGTTTCGCCTTCTACATGCCAAGGCTTATCTTGCAATTCTTTGCTTACCATTTTTTGAACAGATCCTGAAATAGCGTTGACTTGTGTATTGGAGTTACCCGTACAAATAATGAAGTAGTCTGTAACGGTATTGTCAATATGACGTAAATCAAACAACTGTATATCTTCTCCTTTTACCTCTTCAATCCCTTTTATTACGACAGTTATTAATTCGTCAGTACTCGCTTTTTTCTTGGTCATTAAAAATTATTTAGTTTTGTTACAAAGTTATGTTTTTTCTAGTGACAATGACTTAAAAAAACAGAGTAATATAATCTTTTTATGAAGATAATCAAAGTTGATGCCATCGGGTCTACAAATAGCTTTTTAAAAGCTCAGATTAAAGAATCGCCACTTGATAATTTTACTGTTGTTGTAACTGATAACCAAACAAAAGGAAAAGGTCAACAAGGGGCGTCTTGGGAATCTGAGGCAGGTAAGAACCTAACGTTTAGTGTTTTTGTAGATGATTTGGATTTAGCTATTCAGAACCAATTTGTGTTGAGTATGACGGTCGCTTTAGCTTTAAAAAAGAGTCTTGTTAATTTTTTGCCAAATAAAATAGCTGTCAAATGGCCTAACGACATATTGGCAGACCAGCAAAAAATTGCTGGAGTTTTAATTGAAAATACTGTCAGAAAAGGTAAAATTGAAAATGCGATTATAGGTATTGGTTTGAATGTGAACCAAGAAGTATTTATATTAAATCCTAAAGCTACTTCAATGAAATTGTTAACAAATGGAAACTTTAATCTGGCGGAAGTATTGAATGATTTTCTTAAAGTTTTAAGATATGAACTCGAAAGTTTAAAATTGACTTCATTCGATCTGATTGAAGAAAATTATCTTAGAAACTTATATAATTTCGAAAAACCCGCCATGTTTAAATTGACTAACGGTCCATTGTTTATGGCTAGAATTTCAGGTATTGATGAGTTAGGAAGGTTGCAATTAGAATTAGAAGATGAAAGTAAAAAGTCTTTTGATTTAAAAGAGATAAAACAAATTTTATAAAAAAAATCCTCAACATTTTGTTGAGGATTTGAATTCTAATTACTTAATATTTTATTTCGCTAAATTTTCAGCTAAAGTATCAATAAACTTTTGTAGTGGTTTTTTTATCATCATGGCCATCATTGGGTTAAAATCTCCAGCAAATTTCAGCTGAACTTCAGTTGTATTATCACTAATAGTATTTAAAAATGTTGTAAGTGTAAATGCTAACTTACTACTTGCAGCACCTAAAACAATACTATCAAATTCATTTTTTTCTTTTAAAACCAATCTGATTTCTGGCATGCCTTTTAAAGCAAATAAAAAGGAATCGCCATCTACCTCAAACTTTTCTTTGCTTTCGGGCATTAGCTGCTCAAAATTGTTTAAATCTGTCAAGAAATTAAATAATTCTTTTTGCGACTTTTCTATCGTTACTTTTGGACTTTCTAAATTCATATCTAATAGGGGGTTATTGATTCCAAGTACTAGGAGAATTTCTCCAAGCTTGCAAAGTTTCTAAATCATTTTCAGAAATGTAATTGGTTTCGTTGGCTTGTTCTAACAATGCATCGTAATTGCTCAATGTTGTCAGTTCAACATTAGCATCTTCAAAATTAGAATCTGCTATATCAAATCCATAAGAGAAAATTGCAATCATTCCCTTTACAGAAGCATTTACAGCTTTTAACGCTTTAACAGCATTTAAGCTACTTTTTCCTGTACTGATTAAATCTTCAATTACTACTACATTAGCGTCACTTTCTAATGCGCCTTCAATTTGATTTTGGCGACCATGTTTTTTAGGCTCTGGTCTTACATAAATAAATGGAACACCTAATTCTTCAGCAACTATAACTCCAATAGCAATAGCTCCTGTAGCAACACCTGCAATTACATCTGGTTTTCCATATTTCTCAATAACTAAATTTGCCAACTCTTGACGTAAGTAAGTTCTTATTTGAGGAAAAGACAGGGTAGTTCTATTATCGCAATAAATAGGCGATTTCCATCCTGAAGCCCAGGTAAATGGTTGATTTGGTTGAAGTTTGATTGCTTTTATTTGTAGTAGTAGTTCTGCTGTTTTTTTTGCAGTATCTTTGTTCTTTATCATGCCGCAAATGTACACAATTTTTGACAATGAAATTCCGATTTATCTTATCAATAATTTGGATTTTGAGAACCAATCCCACTTTTATTTTAAAGACGAAATTACCATTGAAAAAGTATTAGATCTTGCTCGTTCAGCTGATGCTAACGCCATTTATGTGTATCATGAAGATTTAAAGCATTTGATGCGAGAATTTAAGTGGTATTTCAAGATTGAAAAAGCGGCAGGAGGATTGGTGAAGAATGAAGAAGGTGATTTACTTTTTATTTTTAGAAATGGAAAATGGGATTTGCCAAAAGGTAAAATCGATAAAGGAGAAAAGAAAAAAGAGGCTGCCATTAGAGAAGTGGAGGAAGAATGTGGTATTTCGGGATTAGAGATCACGAAAAAACTACAAAAGACATTTCATATTTTTCAAAGAAAGGGGCGCGAAACCTTGAAGGTTACCTATTGGTATGATATGCAAACCAGTTACAAAGGAGAATTAACGCCTCAACTAGAAGAAGGAATAACAGAAGTTGTTTTTAAGGACAGAGATGCTTTTAGTGAAGTTGAAAGTAATACCTATGGCAACATAAAATTACTTTTATCTCAATTTTAGCCTATTCAAATTTCAGTATTGGTAATAGTTTGAGTTGCATTAATTTGTTACTTCAATTCCTCTTTTAATTTTTTATAAAAACCTTACTTTTGCAGCTCAATTTTTGAGACATGGAAAAATTTATACGCAAACGCGTTAAAAATGCTCGCAACGACATTTTTTCTGGATTAACTGTGGCTTTGGCATTAGTGCCAGAAGCTGTAGCTTTTGCCTTTGTGGCAGGAGTAGATCCGTTAGTTGGATTGTATGCGGCATTTATGATTGGATTAATCACTTCTATTTTTGGCGGTAGACCTGGTATGATATCCGGTGCTACAGGTGCTTTAGCTGTAGTTATGGTGCATTTGGTTGCAGAAGGAAATGCAATGGGAGCAGAAGGAGAAAACCTTGGCTTGTACTATTTGTTTGCAACTGTTATTTTAATGGGTATCATTCAAATGCTCGCTGGAGTTTTTAAACTTGGAAAGTTTGTAAGATTAATTCCACATCCAGTTATGATGGGATTTGTAAATGGACTTGCAATTGTGATTTTCTTGGCTCAATTAAAGATGTTTCCAGAAACAGGTAGTACAAATTTCTGGTTGATGTTGGCCTTGGTAGGATTAACAATGTTAATAATGTGGGGGCTGCCAAAAATAAAAGGACTTTCAAAATTACCTGAAGCATTAATCGCTATTCTTGTAGTTTCGGCAATTGTAATATTTGGTGGATTAGATGTTTCTACAGTCGGATCTTTTATTAGAGATGGTGGTGGAGAAGGCTTAAAAGGTGGTTTACCAATGTTGCAGTTAGAAACATTTTCTAAAGTACCATTTAATCTAGAGACCTTTTATTTTATCGGTCCATACGCCTTAATTCTAGCTGCTATTGGTTTAATTGAATCATTGATGACGTTAAATCTTATAGATGAGTTAACTGAAACTCGTGGTGATGGAAATAGAGAATGTATGGCACAAGGAGGTGCAAATATTATTACTGGTTTGTTCGGTGGAATGGGTGGTTGCGCCATGATTGGGCAATCAATTATTAATATTAAAGGTGGCGGTAGAACAAGATTATCGGGTATTGTAGCAGCTGTTACCTTATTGATGTTTATTGTTTTTGCATCTGCTCCAATTGAGCAAATCCCTATTGCAGCACTTGTAGGTGTTATGTTTATGGTGGTAATTGGCACGTTTGCATGGTCTAGTTTTAGAATTATGAATAAGATTCCTAAAACTGATTTATTTGTATTGATATTGGTATCATCGTTAACTGTGATATTTGACTTGGCTATAGCTGTTATTTCTGGTGTAATTGTTAGTGCTTTGGTATTTTCTTGGGAAAACGCAAAACGAATTAGAGCGCGTAAACGCCTAAAAGACGATGGCACAAAAGTTTATGAAATTTGGGGACCTTTATTCTTTGGGTCGATATCTGCATTTAACGAAAAATTTGATGCAAAAAATGACCCTGAAAAAGTAGAGATTGATTTTGTAGAATCACGAGTGAGCGATCATTCTGCTTTAGAGGCCATATTTAATTTAGTGAATAAGTATGAAGCTGAAGGAAAATCAATTCGACTAAAGCATTTAAGTGAAGAATGTAAAGCTTTGTTGATTAAGTCAAGCCCAAAGTTTAATGAAGTTATTGTAGAAGATGTTGATGATCCCAGATATCACTTAGCTGCAGATCCAGAGAAGTTTACAAAAGGGCTTGGAGAATACGACGTTTTAGGAGATAAATAATAATAATAATAATATAAAAAAGAGTGCTTAGGCGCTCTTTTTTATTTCCCATAAAGTCTATGATAAATAAAATACCTTATAGCGCCAATTATCTAGAATACTGCAAGTATCCAAAATAAATGTTGATGCCTTGCAGCGTTAGAAGAACTATTGATAAAATCCAACTGAATCATCTTTTCGAGGTGCGCAAATAATTGTTTTGCCAAATTTTAGATCAAAGAATTTTCCATTTATTATCGTAAATGCGCCTTTGTTTGGTGTTTGGAAAGCCACCCAATCAACATTACTTTCTGTACCAATGTTTAAGCTGCTTTGTGCTATATAATTTGGATGATTTCTTGATGTTGCTATTACGTGCTCATTGTTGTTGAAATCTATTGTAACGATTGAAAAATAGTTTAATTCATAAATGGTAGAGTCAGAATTAAATAGATGATTCATTTCAACATTTTTATATTCGGTTGCAGCGTGCCCCATAATTTGTTTATCCTCTAGTTTTAATTTAATTGGAAAATTTCCCCTTCCGGCAGTTTTATAATTAATTACGGGGAATGGGCTTGATATAAAAGGAACATCTCAGGTTTTTAAAATATCTATATATGCCAATTCTTAATGGAACATGTCTAGATTCCAATAGGTGCTGTCATTTGATTTTTTAACAAGCACTGCTGCGTCTTCTTTGGTCCAATTTGAATCTTTTGTTTTTATGTCAGTTGAGCAAGAGGTTGTGCAAATTATTTAATTTAGTATGAGAGTCAATTGTGTTTTCATATTAGGGTTTTTTGAATAGACTTAGTAATTAAAATTTTGGTTGCCTCAGTACTCAGGTATATTTTTTATTAAATTGCAGCAAACCCAAATGCAATTATAGTTATGAGAATTACTTTTTTAGGTCATGCAAGCTTACAGATAGAAGTTGGAGGTAAAATACTGGTTGTAGATCCGTTTATTTCAGCTAATGAAATGGCTTCAAATATTGATATAAATTCACTTAAAGCAGATTATATATTAATTACACATGCGCATCAAGATCATATTTTAGATGTTGAAATAATCGCAGAAAATACAGGAGCTGTAATAGTTTCAAACTATGAGATTGTTACCCACTATGGTAGTAAGGGATTTGAAGGACATCCTATGAATCATGGAGGTAGTTGGAATTTTGATTTTGGACGTTTGACATATACCAATGCTATTCATACAAGTTCTTTCCCTGACGGATCCTATGGAGGTCAACCAGGAGGATTTATAATTGAATCTAAAGAAGGAAATTTGTATATCGCTGGCGATACTGCCCTTACCATGGATATGAAACTAATACCTATGCAATGTAAGTTAGATATGGCGGTGTTGCCAATAGGAGATAACTTTACTATGGGTTATGAAAGTGCCGCTATAGCAGCAGAATTTATTGAATGTGATACTATTTTAGGGTATCATTATGATACATTTGGATATATAAAAATTGATCATGATAGGGCAAAATCTGCTTTTAAAGCAAAAGGTAAACATTTACATTTGATTCCTGTAGGAAATCATGTCTCCATTTAAGAACCGAAGCAATAAAATTTAATGATATGACATCTTTAATTTCTGAGTAAGTAGATCATTTGGCACTATTAATTACACCAAAGGAAATAGAGAGGCATTGCACGCTAATGCTTAGAATTTTGTTTTTCTTTTTTCCAATCGTCTAATAAATCTTCAGATAATTTTCCTGTTCCATCGTGTTTCCAACCAGGAGGCTTTATGAAATATTTAAATCTATTTAAGAGCGATGTTTTTGAAGCGTAAACATCTTTAAACAAAATGTACCACTCCCCAAAGGCTATTTTAATAGGGTTGTAGGTATTGATGTTTGAAGTAAGGCCATAGATTACTTTTTCCTCTTCTAATTCAGGTTGAAAAGTGCCAAATAGTTTATCCCAAATAATCAAGATCCCAGCGTGATTTTTATCGAGATATAATGGGTTGCTACCATGGTGTACGCGATGGTGTGAAGGTGTGTTAAAAACGGCTTCAAACCATTTTGGCATTTTATAAATTAATTCGGTATGTATCCAATATTGATACAATAAACTAATCCCCATTTGAAACAAAATCATTCCAGGATGAAATCCTAATAAAGCCATCCATAGGTAAAATACAAAGGTGAAAAATCCTCCTGTCCAGGTTTGCCTTAAAGCAGTGCTTAAATTGTATTCTTGAGATGAGTGATGCACTACGTGAGATGCCCAAAAAAAGCGACTTCTATGCCCTAATCTATGAGACCAATAATATGAAAAGTCATCTGCAAAGAAAATTAATAGAAAAGACCACCAAGAAGTTGGTATGGTGAATACTCTAAAATTATTATATACATACAATAATAGTACTAACACCACTATTTTAGATAAAAAACCAACTGCAACATTGCCTAATCCCATAGTTATAGAAGTAAGTGCATCTTTTACTTTATATTTTTTTGTAGAATGTTTAGCAATTAAAAGTCCTTCAATAATTACGGTAATAGCAAAAAATGGTATAGCGTATAAAATGATATTTGGAAACTGAGGTTCTT
This sequence comes from Urechidicola sp. KH5, assembly GCF_054661455.1. Lineage (NCBI taxonomy): Bacteria > Pseudomonadati > Bacteroidota > Flavobacteriia > Flavobacteriales > Flavobacteriaceae > Urechidicola > Urechidicola sp. KH5. The sequence continues at coordinate 124,671 of NZ_BAAFSW010000001.1, read as the reverse complement.
GCATAGGGGAGAGAAATTAAATATAATAGCCGGTTGTGTGATGAATTTCTTTTAAAACAAAATAGCTTTCTAATATACCAATATTTTCAATTTTTGATAGCTTAGATCGAACAAAATCATGATACAGTTCTAATCCTTCTAAATTGATTTTTAAGAAGAAGTCCACTTTTCCTGCCATATGGTAACATTCTTGTACCTCTTCTAAAGCTTTTATCTGTTGTTCGAATTTATCGATAAAACCTTCATTGTGATAGCGCAACGTAACCATACAAATTGCGGTAATAGGTTTGTTAATCTTTTTCTTATCAAGTAAAGCCACGTATTTTTTGATGTATCCTTTTTTTTCTAATTTTTTGATACGCTCGAAAACTGGAGAAGGCGATAGGTTGATTAACTCTGCAATTTCTTTAGTGGTTTTTTTAGAATCAGTTTGAAGAATGCGTAATATTTTTAAATCAATTTCATCTAGGACTTCCATAAGCAGTAAAGTAAATTTTTCTTGTTTCTTAATTATTTTATCTGTGTAAAAGTAAATAAAACTTTTGAAAACAAATATTTAAGGAAATAATACTTTAAATATTGTAATATGCCATTTTAATAGTGGTTTAAGAGCTGAAATTATTAATTTTATACTTTCAATTATTCTTTGTTATGGATATAGATAAGATTCTGATTATCGGTGCGAAAGGGCAGATTGGTTCGGTGTTGACTAAGGAATTACAGTTGTTATATGGTAAAGAAAATGTTGTTGCTTCAGATTTAAGAGAAGATGTCAATTTCGATGGTGTATTTGAAATAATTGATGCAACAGATGTAGATAGAATTAAACTGATAGTGCAGCAATATAAAATCACGCAGATTTATCATTTGGCAGCCATTTTATCTGCAAAAGGAGAGGAAAATCCATTGTTGACATGGGATATCAATATGAAGACCATGTTTAACGTTTTTGAAGTTGCAAGAAAAAACGATGTATCTAAAGTGTTTTATCCAAGTTCAATTGCTGTATTTGGAGATGCGGCACCAGCAGATGCTACTCCTCAAAATTCATATTTAAATCCATCAACTGTTTATGGTATTAGTAAATCGGCAGGTGAGAATTGGTCTGAGTATTATTTTAATAGGTATGATTTAGATATTAGATCCATTCGTTATCCTGGTATAATTGGCTATCAATCGCTTCCGGGTGGTGGTACAACGGACTATGCAGTTGATATCTATCATAAAGCTGTGAAGGGAGAAGATTTTTCCTGTTTCTTAAAAGAAGATACCATGCTACCTATGATTTTTATGGAAGATGCCATAAGAGCAACCATAGAGTTAATGCAAGCTCCTAAAGAGAATATTAAAACAAGAACTTCGTATAATTTAGCTGGAATGAGTTTTTCTCCAGAAGAAATTGCAACAGCTATTCAAAAAATACTACCTAATTTTAAGGTGAGTTATAATCCTGATTTTAGACAAGAAATCGCTAATAATTGGCCTAGAAGCATTGATGATTCCGAAGCTAGAATTGATTGGAATTGGGAACCAAAATATGATTTAAATAGTATGACTAGCGTTATGTTAGAAAAACTACAAGAACAATATAATACATTTGCTAATTAAAAAAGATAATTATGTACGGCGCATTAAAAGAACATTTGCAAGAAGAATTAAAGGCTATAGAAGAAGCTGGGTTGTATAAGAAAGAACGCATTATTACAACGTCGCAAGATGCTGTAATAAAAGTTACAACAGGAGAAGAGGTAATTAATTTCTGCGCAAATAATTATTTAGGTCTATCAAATAATCAAGAAGTAATACAAGCAGCTAAAGATACACTTGATTCGCATGGTTTCGGTATGTCTTCGGTACGATTTATTTGTGGTACTCAAGATATTCACAAGCAATTAGAACAAAAAGTAGCAGATTTTTTTCATTGTGAAGACACTATCTTATATGCTGCGGCTTTTGATGCTAATGGAGGTGTGTTTGAACCTTTATTAACTAAAGAAGATGCTATTATCTCTGACTCATTAAATCACGCTTCTATTATCGATGGAGTTCGTTTGTGTAAAGCAGCGCGTTATAGATATAACAATAATGATATGGCTGATTTAGAAGCTAAATTAATTGAAGCAAATAAACAGAATCACCGTTTTAAAATTATTGTTACTGATGGTGTTTTTTCTATGGATGGTATTGTTGCTCAATTAGATCAAATTTGTGATTTAGCTGAAAAGTACGATGCACTTGTTATGGTAGACGAGTGTCATGCTGCTGGATTTATTGGCAAAACGGGTAGAGGTACTATCGAGCTTAAAAATGTATTAGGGAGAGTAGACATTGTTACTGGTACTTTTGGTAAGGCCTTAGGTGGCGCAATGGGTGGATATACTACAGGTAGAAAAGAAATTATTGATATGTTGCGTCAGCGTTCTCGCCCTTATTTATTTTCTAATTCTTTAGCTCCTTCTATTGTTGGAGCGTCTATTAAGGTATTTGAAATGATTGAGCGAGATACTTCTCTAAGAGATACATTAGAAAATAATACCAACTATTTTAGAAGAGGGATGGAAGCTGCAGGTTTTGATTTGGTTGGAGCAGATGCAGCTATTGTTCCTGTGATGCTGTATGATGCTAAATTATCACAAATTATGGCCAACAAATTGCTAGATGAGGGTATTTATGTAATAGGTTTCTTTTACCCTGTAGTGCCAAAAGAAAAAGCAAGGATAAGAGTGCAATTGTCTGCTGCTCATACTCAAGAACATTTAGATAAGGCCATAACCGCATTTACTAAGGTTGGTAAAGAACTAGGAGTTATTTAAGTAAAACTTAATTAAGGCCGTTTCATACGAAACGGCTTTTTTTATTATCTAAACTCGTATTTTAGCATAGCATGAAAGCTAGTTTTAAAAAATACACGCTTGAATTTAAACAAGCAAGTGGAACATCTCGAGGTGTGCTCCATACGAAAGATACTTATTTTTTAACTGTTGACGATGGTCAGAGAGTTGGGATAGGTGAATGCGGTTTATTTAAAGGATTAAGTGCTGATGATCGTCCAGATTATGAAGATAAATTATTTTGGTTGTGTAGTAACATTCACTTACCATTAGCCGAGTTATTGGAAGAATTGATTTATTTTCCTTCTATTCAGTTTGGTTTAGAACAAGTTATAAAGTCATTTAATTCTCAAGATCCATTTGTTTTATTTGAAAATGATTTTGCTATTGGTAATGCTAGTATCCCGATTAACGGACTTGTTTGGATGGGTGATAAGGCATTTATGCAGCAGCAAATAAAAGATAAAATTGCAGCTGGTTTTACAACCATTAAAATGAAAATTGGCGCTATCGATTTTCAAACAGAGTTAGATTTGTTGACAAATATTAGAAAAGAGTTTTCTCCAAAAGATATTGAGTTACGTGTAGATGCCAATGGCGCTTTTGATTCAAATGATGCTTTAGAAAAATTAAAACGTCTTTCTGATTTGAAAATGCATTCAATAGAACAGCCTATTAAGCAAGGGCAATGGGATGCTATGGCAAACCTTTGCGAACATACTCCGCTTCCGATAGCCTTAGATGAAGAATTAATTGATGTTTTTGATGTAACAAAAAAGAAAGAACTGCTACAAACAATACGTCCACAGTTTATTATACTTAAGCCAAGTTTAGTTGGTGGATTTGGTGGCAGCTCAGAATGGATTGATTTAGCGGAGAAACAGCGAATAGGCTGGTGGATTACCTCGGCACTTGAAAGTAATATTGGATTAAATGCTATTTCACAATTCACGTATGAATTGGGTGTAAATATTCCTCAGGGATTAGGTACTGGAAGTTTGTTTACAAACAATATTAAAAGTCCATTAGAAGTTGAGCAAGGACATATAAGAATAAATACAAACAAATCTTGGAACTTAAAATTAACAACATGAGTTACATAGCAAAAGCATTAGAAGTTAAAAATGATTGGTGGCGATATTTAGTAGGGTCAATTATTGTTTTAATTGGTATAGGAATCTTTAGTATGCCACATTCTATTGCAATTGGTATGAAGCAGATGTCTGGTGAAGTTGATTTTAATCGGCTAAATGATGTTTCTTATTTACTCGGTTTGTTCGATAGCAATATTAGTTTACTATTTATTTTATTACCTTTTTTAGGTGGTCTTATTGCGCTGCTTATTGTTGTAAAAAGTTTACACAAACAATCTATTACAAAAATAACAACCAGTAGAGCTAAAATTGATTGGAGTAGGTTTTGGTTTTCATTTTTATTTTGGGGAATTTTTAGTAGTGCAATGGTTGCACTAGGATATTATTTAGCTCCAGAAGAATTTGAGATTAGTTTTCAGTTAATACCATTTTTAATTTTAGCACTTATTTCCATTCTTCTAGTGCCGATTCAAACAAGTTTTGAAGAATATTTTTTTAGAGGCTATTTAATGCAATTTTTTGGAGTGCTCGCTAAAAATAGATGGGTACCTTTAGTATTGACTTCAGTAATGTTTGGGTTAATGCATTTTGCGAACCCTGAAGTTGATAAACTTGGTCCAGGTATTATGGTGTATTATATTGGAACAGGATTTTTCTTGGGAATTATTACTTTAATGGATGAAGGGTTAGAACTAGCTCTTGGTTTTCATGCTGCTAATAACCTTTTTACAGCGTTGTTAGTAACTGCCGATTGGACAGCATTTCAAACGTATTCAATTTTAACAGATACATCAGAGCCATCTATAACATATGATGCCTTTTTACCCGTAATTATTATCTATCCAATAATTCTTTTCATTTTTTCAAAGAAATATGGTTGGATCAATTGGAAGAATAAACTAACAGGAGGTATTTAGGCTGATGTAATGAATTGAAATTGAGTAATTAAATTATTTTTCGTATATTTCTGACTATAAATTGTTATGAAAGAAGGGAAGGGTTCATTTCTATGAGTTGAAAGCTTCCCTTTTCTTTTTATTTTACTGTAAATAAAATACTAGCCTTATTAAAATCTGAAGCGGCGTTAATTACTTCTCTAAACCCTTCATACAATTCTTTTGGATATTCATTCACATGATAAAACTCGTTAATGCTAATAATTAACTTATTGTCTTTAATCTCAAAATTTGATACGAATTGACAAAGCACTTCTTCTTCAACTTTCAATTGTTTATTTAATACCAATGACTCTGTACCCTCAACAATATAACCTTCAGGGATATCTATAGTTATGGTATAGAAATATTCATTAGGGTATTGCATTTCTACAGGGAATCTGCGTTCTGTTTCTTGATACAATTCGCTTTGAATACCAATGGTCTTTCCAATTTCAAAAATATACATGCCGCCTGCATCTTCAAGTAGTGCAGGGGTTTCTATAACACTATTCACTTTATAAGGTATGTTATATTCTGATTGGTTCATGTCTTTATTTTCTTCTTCAAAAGAAATAGTGTTTTTATCATCTATTCCAGAACCTGTTAATTGATCTTTAACATCTATCAACATTTCTTCAGAATAATAGGCCATAATAGCTCGATAAAGAATAGACCAATGTCCTGTATATTCTTGTTTCTCATCTACTCGAACTCTATCAAAATCATCAGGGAAACTAATATCCATAATACGTTTTACTTGACTAAAATCTGGATCATTTTGTTTTATGACATCAAAATAGAATTCTCCTTTTTGATTAATAAATAACGCATTATTACCTAAGAATAAAGCAGGAGCTTCTCCCAACCTGTAGTCTAGTCTCTCAGGCGATATGTACTTTTTGATACTAGGTAAATAAATCAAGAAATCACGTAAAGAATTTGGATTGTAAAACTCAGGGTCAAATCTCAAATCATACCTACTTGCAGTTACCACTAGTTCAAAAGGTATGTCAAGTGCCATTAAGAACTGCATATATACTTTACCAATACTATATTGACTTGCAGCTTTGTTTTTAATAATATAGTCTAATTCTTCGAGATTAGGATTGTTATTTTCAATTACCGCGAAATTTGTTTTGATATAGTTATCAACTAATGCCGCTTGAGTAAAGGTGTCTAAATTATCTTCTTGTATGATTTCAGGGATTAAATTTTTTACTTCATCCATTACAGTTGGTGTAAAATAACCTGAAGCAATGTTTCCTGTAGTATTACCCCACAACAAATCTTGAGTTACACTTGCGCTACCAAAACACTGATAAGCTACATAAATTTTATTGGCGTCAACCCCTGCATATTCTTCTTCTACCATTGCTGGAACATCATCTATAAATAGTTCTTCAACTAACATGTTGCCAAGGTAAGTGCGCTCAAACTCTTGATCTGTGTTATATGTCTTTATCTGACCGTTTAAACTATTCTTTATAAATACGACCTCAACACGTTCTATAGGGGCATCACTTTGCAGGAACTCATAACCAAACGGACTGTATTCTTTGTGAAGTGTATAAAGTAATTCTATTTCAGATCCGATTTCTACACCTTCAATTGCAAATATTTGAAAGTCGCCATATTCTTCTACATTTTCTACTTTCTTAATATTTTTTTCATCTAGAAGTGTGATTTTTCCATCTTTATTAATCGTACGCGCTTTTAAATCTATAATCTCTTTTACGCGATACATTGGAATATAGATTTGTGTTTGTTGTGCAACTCCAGCCTCATCGTTAACACGAACAATATTGTGGGTTGTTTCAAAAAAGTCTACTCCTTGAGACATTGCAGAAGGTCTATATTCTACAATCGTTTTTCTAAGTACAGTTAGTGAAGAACTTTGAAGTTTATCAGCATCTACCTGATGTAAGCTTCTATTTTCTTCCCAATTGTATGATTTATGAAATTGTGCAAAACTTGATGTTACGGTTATTAAAAAACCTACTAAAATTAATCTTTTCATCTATGCTTATTCGTTTATTTTTTCTAATACTACGCTTTTCTTATATGCCTTAATAATCTTTTTAATAAAGGAATTGTAGGCCTCTAATTGGTCGTTATCAATTGCGATAGTATTCATATATATTTCTTGATTCACTGTTATGGTATTTTCGTTTACTGAATATGTAAAACTAAACCCGTAATCATCTCGCTCTTCTTTTATATTCTTTGGTAAAAAACTAACATTATATCCATCAGGTATCATAAATCTTGAGTAGAAACTTCTCTTAAATTTATGATTAATGTCTTTACCGTATTTTTCTGCTTCTAATTGCAAAACATCTTTAGACCAGGGTTTTTCTAAATGAGGATTGAAAATAAGTTTACTGCCTATTTTTTTAGTGTAATTATTTATGGCAATATCATATGCTATTTTGTAGGATCCATTTTCTGGTTTAAAATTTCCTAATTGAATATTGCTAAAGGATGTTTTATTATTTCCAATTTCATATTTCGTGCTCAGATAGACTTCATTTGTTTTTTCATCTTTTTTGAACTGAGCATCGTAAATAAAATCAACCATATCATAACCTGTCATTTTACGGGTACTCTTTGCTACCAATTCATCATTAATAATTTCTATTTCGTTGGTAACTTTGGTAGTGTTTTTAAAAGGTTTTTGAACAGGAACAGATAAAACTTTATAAGTTGTCTCGGTCATGCCAACCATTCCTTCTTTACCTTGTATAAAGGCACTTGGCATTCCATATGGCACATAATTATCTGTAGCATCTAAAAAGATTGTTTCACCATCAATAAAAACTGTGGTAATCATGTGGTCGTATATTTTTCCTGTAGGTATTTGTTCATGCGTATAAGGCTTTTTACGCGAACCAATCCAAGTATGGTGCGCATCTATACCAACGTGAATCAACATTTCATATAGTAGATTTGACATGTCTTTGCAATCGCCATAGCGCTTATTGCAAACACTTGCTGCACCACGAGCGATCAAACCGCCATATCCGTATTCAAAAGCAACGTAATTGATATTTTGTTGAACCCATTCAAAAATGGCTTGTGCTTTTTGATGTTGTGTGGTTAATCCAGCTGTAATAGACTCTGCAATTTGATGCACTTCTTCTAGGCCACTTCTATCAACTTGCGCATTTAAAGACGCATTCCAAGCATATAAGTCGTCAAGAGAATTGAAAATGGAAACTTCTTTACGTTTTATCTTGTAATTTTTGATATAAATAACAACATGAGGCACATATTTAAAAATTGACTGACTGTTGGCAGTCTCATTAAAAGCATGAATATTTTTTGCTTTCCAAATATGTTTGGTTGTTTTTTTTCCTTCTTCTTTAGAGTAACTAATATCAAAATTCTCTAGATTAAACGTTTTGATTCCTAAAGTTACTTTATTGTCTACTTCTACAGTGTATATTGCCTCTTGAATTGGTACACCAGATCCAAACATAAATGTATTAGAAAAATGAGGTTCACTGATTTTTTCAGAGTACTGCAGATTTGTTTCAGCTCCTTTTGTTACTCCTGGATATACAAAGTGAATACTTTGATTATCGCTATAAAAAACTCCTCCTCTTATTTCATCTTTTGTTTCAAAATGATCTACTTCTAATGTTTCTGATGTAGTTGGGTTGTATGTAAAAGCTTTAATGTCTTTAACTTCTGTAAAGCTGTCAAAATAGATATAGTCATTTGCATAAAACAGCTTTTTACCTGTATTGAATTTGCCTTTATCTAAAATGTGATTTTCTATAGACAACTGGTGCTCCTTGTCAAGTCCAATTTCTAAACGTTTGCTTTTTTGTAAATAGTAAAAGTCTTCGTTTTTAAGAGTTTCTGACGCTTCTTGAGCAAACCCTATTTGTACTATTAAAAAGGCTAAAATTATTCTGATTTTATGCATGCAAAAAAAATAAGTTCCAAATATATCGTTATTTGTACGCTTCTACAATCTTCAACTGTTGAATTAAGAAAAATTTAGAAGTTAGATGAAATTGCTTACAAGCTGTATGCCATAAAATTTTTGCATCTTTGTATATGAGCATTTCTGTACATCCTTCATTTAAATTAAACAAAGTTTCTTTTTCAAATAAAAAAGAGCTTTTGTTGTATGCTAAAAGTTTTAATGATGATGTCTTTGATTTTTTAGATGAATTGTTTGATGATTCTAGAACCATCAAAGTAAAAACATCTGGTTCTACAGGTGCACCTAAAAAGGTTCATATTGAAAAACGATACATGCTCAATTCTGCAAGAGCAACGGCTTCTCATTTTCAACTAACTCAAGCAACTAAAGCCTTACTGTGCTTAAATATTAATTATATAGCAGGTAAAATGATGTTGGTACGTGCCTTAACCCAAGGTTGGGATTTAGATATAGTTGATCCTAGTAGTACGCCTTTAAAAGGAGTGCGTGAATCCTATGATTTCAGTGCTATGGTTCCGCTTCAGGTTAGAAATAGTTTAAGTGACTTGCCTAAGGTTAAAAAGTTAATTATTGGAGGTGGAGTTGTTTCGCAAGATTTAATAGACGAATTGCAAAAGCTAGAGACTAAATGTTACGCAACCTATGGTATGACCGAAACGGTTACCCATATTGCTGCCAAAAAATTAAATCAATTTAATGAAATCGATTCGGAGCCTCACTATAAAACATTACCTGGTATCTGGGTGTATCAAGACAAGCGCAACTGTTTGGTTGTCGATGCGCCATATATAGCCGATCATACAATTATTACCAATGATGTAGTAAAACTACTTTCAAATACACATTTTGATTGGTTGGGCAGATATGACAATGTGATTAATTCTGGTGGAGTGAAATTGCATCCGGAGTTGATTGAAAACAAATTAGCCAAAGTAATTAAAGTAGACTTCTTTGTAGCGGGAATACCAGATAATACATTAGGAGAGAAGCTGGTGTTAATCATTGAGGGTAAAGGCGATGTCGCAAAGATGTCGGAAAAAATAGCATCAGTGTTAGATAAGTATGAGAAGCCTAAAGAAATATTTTTTGTCCCACTTTTGTTGAGAACACCTACCAATAAAATTCAGCGTACACTTACTTTAAAAAGACTGCCTCATTCATAAGAGTACTTCACTTATAATTTAAACCACTTTACTAATTGGTATTGGTATAGTTTTAAGGTGCATCATAGTTTTGAGTAAATCAAATTTTTAGAAACTATGAAAACAGCAACCTATCTATTCGCATTCTTATTGGTATGTCAAATAAGTTATGCTAACAAATTAACCATTACAGGAATAGTAACTGATGGAAGTTCGCCTTTGCCTGGGGTACAAATTACTATTAAAGGATCAAATCTCGGGGTACAGACTGATTTTGATGGAAATTACATAGTTAAAGCAGATGTTGGCGATTGGTTAGAATTCTCTTTTATTGGTTTTAAAACCAAAAAAGTTAAAGTCAAGAAAAATAGTAAGGTTATAGACGTTGAATTGCAAGAGGATGCTGATGAACTTGACGAAGTGGTTGTAGTTGGGTATGGAGCAATGAGAAAAGAATCTTTAGCGGGTAGTATTGCAGGAGTGCGAATTAGAGGAGTATCGTCTGTAAAAAATTATAGCGTAATGCAATCTCCAAGTTACAATTATAATCAAGTATCACCAAATGAATCCTATGCAGATATTGATGAACCTGGATTTAAAGCGCCACATGCCAATCCACTTTCCACATTTTCTATTGATGTAGATAAGGCAGGATATAGCAATATTAGAAGAATGATTAATAATGGAACTACTATTCCAGAAGATGCAGTTAAAATTGAAGAAATGGTGAATTACTTTAAGTATAACTATGCACAACCTAAAGATAAACATCCGTTTGCCATTCAAACAGAAGTAGGCACTTGCCCTTGGAATGAGCAACATCAATTGTTAAAGATAGGTGTACAGGGTAAAGAAATTCCTACCGAAGATATTCCTGCTTCTAACTTGGTGTTTTTATTAGATGTTTCAGGATCAATGAGCGATTATAACAAGCTACCTCTATTAAAATCTAGTTTTAAGTTATTGGTAAATCAGTTGAGAAATGAAGATAAAGTATCAATTGTTGTTTATGCCGGAGCAGCAGGATTAGTATTGCCACCTACCTCTGGAGATGATAAACAGAAAATTTTGGAAGCATTAAACAAATTGGAAGCTGGTGGTTCAACAGCTGGAGGTGCTGGAATTGAGTTGGCATATAAAATTGCACAAGAGCAATTTATTAAAGGAGGAAATAACAGAGTTATTTTGGCTACAGATGGTGATTTTAATGTTGGAGCTTCTAGTGATAAAGCTATGACAGAATTGATTGAAGAGAAAAGAGAATCTGGTGTCTTTTTAACTGTATTAGGCTTTGGTATGGGTAACTACAAAGATTCAAAATTAGAAACCTTAGCAGACAAAGGAAACGGTAATCATGCATACATAGATTCAAAACTAGAAGCTCAGAAAGTATTGGGGCAAGAGTTTGGAGGTACTTTATATACCATTGCTAAAGATGTGAAAATTCAGGTAGAGTTTAATCCAAACTATGTGCAAGCCTATAGGTTAATTGGTTATGAAAATAGAATGTTAGCTGCAGAGGACTTTATTGATGATGCTAAAGATGCAGGAGAATTAGGAAGTGGTCATTCGGTTACAGCATTATATGAAATTATACCGGTAGGAGTGAAGAGTAAGTATTTGAAAAAAGTAGATGGACTGAAATACACAAAAAATATTGTGACTTCTGATAGTGAAGAGTTATTGACAGTTAAATTCAGATATAAAAAGCCAGATGGTGATAAAAGTAGAGAGATTGTTGAAACTGTAGGGCATAAAGAAGATTTAACTCCAATGTCAGATGATTTTGAATTTGCGAGTGCCGTAGCATTATTCGGAATGCAAATAAGAAAATCTGAGTATGCAAAGAAATCTAGTTTAGATGACGTTGTTGCACTGGCCGAAGCAGGCAGAGGAGATGATGAAGATGGTTACAGAGCAGAGTTTATACGATTGGTAAAATCATACCAATAACAAAAAAGCCCCGCTTAAGCGGGGCTTTTTTTATAATTCCATTGAGTGATATACATTTTGCACATCATCATCGTCTTCTAATTTTTCTAATAGTTTTTCAACATCCACTTGTTGTTCTTCACTCAATTTAGTAGTTGTTGTAGGAATACGTTCAAAACCTGAAGATAAAATTTCCATATTGTTATCTTCAAGATAACTTTGAATTGCTCCAAATTGTTCAAATGGTGCATATACTAATACTCCATCTTCGTCTTCAAATACTTCTTCTACATCGAAATCAATCATTTCTAGTTCAAACTCTTCAAGATCCATTTGTATGTCCTCAGCTTTTATTCTAAAGTTACACGTATGATCAAACATAAATACAACCGAACCTGAAGTCCCTAAATTTCCTTCACATTTGTTAAAAGCCGCTCTTACATTAGCCACTGTTCTATTGTTATTATCTGTAGCAGTTTCAACGACTACTGCAATACCATGAGGCGCGTAACCTTCAAACAATGTTTCTTTATAGTTAGCTGTATCTTTATCTGACGCCTTTTTTATGGCACGTTCAACATTGTCTTTAGGCATATTGGCTGCCTTCGCATTTTGAATTACCGCACGCAATCGAGAGTTGGTATCAGGATTTGGGCCACCTTCTTTAACGGCCATCACAATATCTTTTCCAATTCTTGTAAAAGTTTTGGCCATTGCTGACCAACGTTTCATTTTTCGTGCTTTTCTAAATTCAAATGCTCTTCCCATTTCTAAGTACTCTATTTTATTAAGGGGCTAAATTTCTAATTTTTTCTAAACCTGTACAAGTTAAACTTGAATCACTCCTAAATTAAATTGCTTTTCAATTGGCGCCTGATTTGCAGCCTCAATACCCATACTAATCCACGTTCGTGTTTCTAGTGGATCAATCACTGCATCCGTCCATAATCTCGATGCGGCATAATATGGAGATGTTTGCGCATCATAACGCGATTCAATGGTTTCTAACAATTCTTTTTCTTTTTCTGCAGAAATAGTTTCACCTTGTTTCTTTAAAGTAGCAGTTTCAATTTGTAATAACACCTTTGCTGCTTGCGCACCGCCCATAACTGCTAATCGTGCAGAAGGCCATGCAATCATAAGTCTTGGGTCATACGCTTTGCCACACATGGCATAATTACCTGCTCCGTAAGAATTTCCGACAACGACCGTAAATTTCGGTACCACCGAATTACTAACCGCATTTACCATTTTAGCCCCATCTTTAATGATGCCTCCGTGCTCAGACTTGCTACCAACCATAAATCCAGTTACATCCTGTAAAAACACTAACGGAATTTTCTTTTGATTACAATTGGCAATAAATCGAGTAGCCTTATCTGCAGAATCAGAATAGATAACACCACCAAATTGCATTTCTTTTTTAGCATTCTTAACTACCAATCTTTGATTTGCAACAATTCCAACAGCCCAACCATCAATGCGCGCATAAGCACAAATAATAGTTTGGCCATAACCTTCTTTATATTCTTCAAATTCAGAATTATCAACCATACGCTTGATAATTTCTTTCATATCATATTGGTCAGTTCTTGTTCTAGGTAAGATACCGTAAATATCCGCTTCTGTTTCTTTTGGATTCGCCGCTTCAATTCTGTTAAATCCAGCATTTTCTGTATCACCAATTTTATCAACAATATTCTGAATTTTAGTCAATGCATCTTTATCATCAGATGCTTTGTAATCCGTTACCCCACTAATTTCACAGTGCGTTGTAGCCCCTCCTAAAGTTTCATTATCAATCGTTTCGCCAATAGCCGCTTTTACTAAATAGCTACCTGCTAAAAAGATACTTGCAGTTTTATCAACAATAATAGCTTCGTCACTCATAATAGGTAAGTAGGCACCACCTGCAACACAGCTTCCCATCACACAGGCAATCTGAGTAATGCCCATGCTGCTCATAATCGCATTGTTTCTAAATATACGTCCAAAATGCTCTTTATCAGGGAATATTTCATCCTGCATTGGAAGATACACGCCGGCACTATCAACTAAATAAATAATAGGTAGTTTATTTTCAATAGCAATCTCTTGGGCTCTTAAATTCTTTTTGGCAGTAATAGGAAACCAAGCACCAGCTTTAACTGTGGCATCATTAGCTACTACAATACATTGCTTTCCTTTAATATAGCCTATTTTCACAACAACACCTCCAGAGGGGCAGCCGCCGTGTTCTTGGTACATACCATCGCCAACAAAAGCTCCAACCTCTACTTGTGGTTTTTCTTTATCAAGTAAGAAGGCAATACGTTCTCTTGCTGTTAGTTTTCCTTTTTCATGCTGTTTGGCAATGCGTTTTTCTCCACCGCCTTTATGAATTTTAGCTAATCTTTTGCGTAAATCGCTAACTTGTAGCTTATTGAAGTCTTCGTTTTTATTGAAGTTTAAATCCATAGAGTTTTTTCATTTTTTTACGAAGGCTAAAGTACAAAATAACTAAGAGAAGAACTAAATAGATTACTTGGAAATATATTCCTTGGAAAATAAAATTATTTGTACTACCTTTGTACTCGAATCTTAAACTAACAAAATTATGAAAGGAATGAAAATAGGTTATTATGTAGCCACCGGTTTATTGAGCTTGTTGATGTTTTTTAGTGCAGGAATGTACTTGTTTAACAACGCTGCGGTTCAAGAAATGTTTATCAGTTTTGGATACCCAACATATATAATTTACCCGTTGGCTGTAGCTAAAATTCTAGGAGTTATTGCACTATGGGGTCCATGGAAAACAATCAAGGAGTGGGCATATTCAGCATTTTTCTTCGAATTTATTTTGGCCTTTTTTGCACATTATATGATTGGTGATGGAGAGCAAATGGGAGCAGTAATGGCCATCGTATTATTAGTAACATCGTATATTTTATATAACAAGATTAAAGCATAACAAATGAAAAAAATTATTGCCTTTGGCGGATCGAATAGTAAAGCATCAATCAACAAACAATTAGCAAGCTATGCAGCGAGCTTAGTTGGAAATGCTGAGGTTGAAGTTTTAGACTTAAATGATTATCCATTACCATTATATGGTTTTGATTTAGAAAACGAAGCAGGGTTTCCAGCTAATGTTCAGGCATTTAGTGATAAAATAGAAGGAGCTGATGGTATCGTACTTTCTTTAGCTGAGCACAATGGAAGTTTTTCAACGGCATTCAAAAATATTTTTGATTGGGTTTCTAGAGTTGAAGGAAAAGTGTTTAGAGATAAACCAATGCTTTTACTAAGTACATCACCTGGACCAAGAGGTGGCGCTAGTGTATTGGCTTCTGCTGTTGCAGGTTTTCCATACAGAGGAGGTAATATTATAGCATCTCTTTCATTACCTAGTTTTTTTGATAATTTTAGTGATGGTGCAGTTTCTGATGAAACTCTTAATAATCAATTAAAAGAAGCAGCCGATAAGTTATCAGCAGCTTTATAAAACACAAAAATTGCTTTGGAAACGAATAAAGAAATTGTAAAAAGATATACTAAGGACGATTTATCAATAGTATGGAAACCGAATACGTGTATTCATGCTAAGCATTGCTGGAAAGATTTAATTCAAGTGTTTAATCCAAATAATAGACCTTGGATAAATCTTGATGGAGCTACCGAAAAACGAATTATTGCGCAAGTAGAAAAATGTCCTTCTGGGGCTTTGTCGTATGAATTGGCAACAGAAAAAGGAACGGTGTCGCACAGTTTAGAAACAAAGGTAGAAGTATTACCGAACGGACCGTTGTTGGTATATGGAACGCTAGAAGTAAAAGATACTAAAGGCAATGTAGAAACAAAAAATAAAACCACTGCTTTTTGCAGATGTGGTGCATCTCAAAACAAACCGTATTGCGATGGAGCACATATGAATATTGATTTTAAAGGATAGTATGGGAGATTTCGCCAAAGACATTAATTCAAAATTTCCGAATGAACGTGTTAAAGCAATGTTGAATATTATTTACACTTCCAATTGGATTAGCAGTCAGCAGACAGAGCATTTTAAACCGTTTGGTATTTCTCCTCAGCAATACAATATCTTAAGAATTTTAAGAGGTGCGGGAGAGCCTTTAAAAGTTCAAACAATAAAAGAACGCATGATAGAGCGTGCGCCTAATGCAACCAGAATGATGGATAAATTATGCGCCAAAGATTTAATAAGAAGATACAATTGCGAACACGATAGGCGTGTGGTTTATGTTGAAATTAAATCCGAAGGTTTGGAATTGTTAGAACAGATTAGAACTAGTGAGAATACAAGTCTTTGGGACCGATTATCTGAAGACGAAGCACAAACTTTGAATAGTTTATTAGATAAAATGCGTTAGCATTTTTTTAACCACATATTTTCCATGGAAAATAAAAAGAAATCAGTAATTGAAATTAAATATAATTGAAATGAAAACAGTGAAGCAAATAGGAGGAAGCCCTATGGTAAGCATGGGGCCAGTGCGATTAAGACAACCGCTTCCTTCGCTACAGGTATCAACATTTGACCCATTTATACTATTACACCACTACGGACCCTATGCTATTGGTCCCTTTAATAATCCATTTGATTTAGGGCCACATCCTCATAGAGGATTTGAACCTATTACATTATTGTATAAAGGTGAACAATTGCATCGCGATTCTTTAGGTAACGAGTCTGTTGTTAAGGCAGGAGATGTACAATGGACCACAGCGGGACGAGGTATTATACATGCTGAAGGACCACGAAAAGAATGGGTGCAAGAAGGTGGAGAACTAGAGGGTATTCAATTATGGTTGAACTTGCCTAAGGATAAAAAAATGATGACTCCTAATTATCAGCATATCAAATCTGAGGCTATGGAAGAAGTTACTAATGAAGAAGGTACTATTTCTATAAAAGTAGTCGCTGGTAATTTAAATGGTAAACAAGGTAAGATTAAAACCCAAACAGACGTGAATGTTCTAATGGGGGTTGCTTCTGGATCTGATAGTATGGAAATTTCTATTGTAGAGAATCATGAAACTTTAATTTATTTATTAGATGGAGAGTTATTAGTAAATGATGAACATCTTATGAAGAAAGGAGCAACGCAAATGCTTACGTTTAATCAAGATGGTACTACCTTGAAAGTGACTGCCAAAGGAGACGCGAATTTCTTGGTATTATCTGGTACGCCGCTTAAAGAGCCAGTTGCTCAGTATGGTCCGTATGTAATGAATACTCAGACAGAAATACTAGAAGCACTTCGAGATTACCAAATGGGTAAAATGGGCTTTTTAGCCGATTAAAGAAACAAGCACCGAATCCGGTGCTTTTTTTATGGAAAATGGCGATATTTGTAGTTCAATAATTAAATCATAAAACATGTCAGACGATAAGAAAATCATCTTCTCAATGTCGCGCGTAAGCAAGACGTATCCTGGAGCCAATAAACAAGTTTTAAAAGACATTCACTTAAGTTTCTTTTATGGAGCGAAAATTGGAATTCTAGGTTTAAATGGTTCTGGTAAATCTACTTTAATGAAGATTATCGCTGGAATTGAAAAGAACTTTCAAGGAGATGTAGTTTTTAGTCAAGATTACTCAGTTGGTTATTTGCCTCAAGAGCCAAAATTAGATGAAGACAAGACCGTAATGGATATTGTTAAAGAAGGGGTGGCAGAAACGGTTGCAGTACTTGATGAGTACAATAAAATTAATGACATGTTTGGTTTGGAAAAAGTTTACTCTGATCCTGATAAGATGGAGAAGCTTATGAACCAACAAGCGGCCCTACAAGATAAAATTGACGCGCTTGGAGCTTGGGAACTTGATACCAAATTAGAGATAGCAATGGATGCGCTTAGAACTCCTGAAGGTGATACACCAATAAAAGTATTGTCTGGTGGTGAGCGTCGTCGTGTGGCTTTGTGTAGACTATTATTACAACAACCAGACGTATTATTACTGGATGAGCCTACAAACCACCTCGATGCAGAATCTGTACATTGGTTAGAGCAGCATTTAGCACAATACAAGGGAACTGTTATTGCCGTAACGCACGATCGTTATTTCTTAGACAATGTAGCCGGATGGATTTTAGAATTGGATAGAGGAGAAGGTATTCCTTGGAAAGGTAATTATTCTTCTTGGTTAGAACAGAAAGGAAAGCGTTTAGCACAGGAAGAAAAGACAGCTTCTAAGCGTCAAAAAACTTTAGAGCGAGAGTTAGAGTGGGTACGCCAAGGTGCCAAAGGGCGACAAGCAAAATCAAAAGCGCGTTTGGCTAACTACGATAAGTTATTAAACCAAGATCAGAAACAAGTAGAAGAGAAGTTAGAAATCTATATTCCAAACGGTCCTCGTTTAGGTAACAACGTAATTGATGCCTCTGGGGTGTCAAAAGGTTTTGATGACCGATTGCTCTATGAAGATTTAAATTTTAGTTTACCACCAAATGGTATTGTTGGAATTATCGGACCAAATGGTGCGGGTAAAACAACCATGTTTAAAATGATTATGGGCGAAGAGACTCCTGATAAAGGTAGTTTTACAGTAGGAGATACTGCTAAAATCGCTTATGTAGATCAAAGTCATAGTAATATAGATCCAGATAAATCAATTTGGGAGAACTTTTCAGATGGTCAAGACTTGGTTATGATGGGTGGTAAAATGGTAAATTCAAGAGCATATTTAAGTCGATTTAATTTTGCAGGATCTGAACAAAATAAAAAGGTAAGTACCTTATCAGGTGGTGAACGAAATAGATTGCATTTGGCAATGACCCTAAAAGAAGAAGGTAACGTATTGTTATTAGATGAGCCTACCAACGATTTAGATGTAAATACGTTGAGAGCTTTAGAAGAAGGATTAGAAAACTTTGCTGGTTGTGCGGTTGTTATTTCGCATGATAGATGGTTTTTAGATAGAATTTGTACGCATATTTTGGCTTTTGAAGGTGAATCTCAAGTGTATTACTTCGAAGGTAGTTTCTCTGAGTATGAAGAGAACAAAAGAAAGCGTTTAGGTGATGTAATGCCACAACGTATTAAATACAAGAAACTAATTAGATAACAGTATGGAGCATCTTTCAACAGAACAAATTACAAATGGTTTAGAACACATTAAACAATCGCCTAAAGAGTCTGGTAAGATTGAATTGATAATTTGTAGACCAGAAGAGAATAAGCGAGAAGTGTTGAAAGAGGCTCAATTAGATGTTGAGCTTGGGGTAGTAGGAGATAATTGGAAAACCAGAGGTAGCTCCAGAACTACTGATGGTTTCGGGCATCCTGATATGCAAATAAACATGATGAATGCTAGAATTATCAGTTTAATTGCACAATCTAAAGAGCGTTGGAAATTAGCAGGAGATCAATTTTACGTAGATTTTGATTTGAGCGAAGATAATATTCCTCCAGGTACACAATTGGCTTTGGGTTCTGCGATTCTTGAGCGAACTGAAATTCCGCATTTAGGTTGCAAAAAATTTGTGGAGCGATTTGGTTTAGATGCAATGAAATTTGTGAACTCTAAAGAAGGAAAAGCACTTAACTTAAGAGGTGTGAATCTAAAGGTTGTAAAATCTGGAACTGTAAAAACAGGAGACTTAATTACGAAACTTTAAATCTTTTGAGCTGCTAAATACATACTGGTATTAGGCCCTTCCATAAACAACAAATCAAGAATACTTAAGTTTGGTATAAACCCATACTTGTCGTCAAATACTTGTACATAGGGTTTAAAATCAAAAATACGCTTGCCTTTTGCAATTGCCAAAGAACGATTGTCTTTTATACTAGGAGAAACATCGTACTTTTCTGTTCTTACAAACGGAATTTCCTCTTGCATTGCATCCATAATAAACGCATGTGTTTCAAAATTTAAATCGTGAAGAAACGTATGTTTTTTCTCAAATATAGTTTGCAAGTCATCTTCATAAAACTCAAAATAGGGCGATGAACGATACGCAGATTGCATAGATTTAAAATGGAGCTTTTGCCAATGCTCACTATATTTTATTTGAATGTCTTTGGACTTTTGACGACCACCTTTGTGCGTGTGTTTAATAGGTACATTTAATTGTAGCTTGCCATTCGCACCATAAATCAAGCAACGGTTTCTATAGGTTTGTTTTTGAAAATTATCTTCAACTTCAAAAACAATAGAAGGTTGTTGCATGATTGCAACATATTGAGCAATTGGAGCAAAATATGTAGGTATAAAGAGCATGCTTAGTTTTTAGCAGGGTTCTTTTTTCTAAAGAATTTAGACCAAACGAAATAACCTATTAAGGCAATCACAAAATACAGTAGGTAAGAAACTGGTTCGCCACTACCATGCACAGTTGTAAAGAAACGCTCCCATCTAGGTTTTCCATTCTCCCAGCTCATCCAAATAAATACAGGTTTTCCTACCACATGGTCAAACGGTGTATAACCATAACTTCGAGCATCTAGTGAGTTATGACGATTATCTCCCATCATCCAATAATAGTCTTGACTAAACGTATATTCAGTAATAGGTGTGCCATCAATGGTAATACTAGTATCTGTAACATCTACATTTTGTAGATGTTCGTATTCTTTAATGATATGTCCGTAGAAAGGAATGGTCGCTTCATTAATAGCTACTGTTGCACCTTCTTCAGGAATATAAATAGGACCAAAATTGTCAACGCTCCAAGGATATTTTGGACTATGCGGGAATACACTTCTGTCGTACGAACCATTTGGTATATTTTTGCGTTCAATGGCTGTAACAACAGAATTTTTAGCCAATCTTCTCGCTTCTTCCTCGGTTATAGTGAAGATAAATTTATTTTCAGAAATTTGACCTCCTTCTCGGATATTGTAGCGATCTAAAAATCGCTGATTGATAGCGCTTTTTGTAGTTACAGTATAATGGTATTGAGGTTTAGCTCTATCTGGTAAAACGGTTTGCTTTCCGTTTATAAAAATTTTACCGTTTATAATTTGAAGGCTATCGCCTGCAATTGCAACGCAGCGCTTTACATAGTTTGTTTTTTTATCGATAGGCTTATACGTATACTCACCAGAATTATCACCCCACATCGTTTTTAAGGTATCAGCAGGCCAATTGAACACTACAATCTCGTTTCGCTTAATTTTTTGAATACCCGGTAATCGCATATACGGTGATTGTACCGATTTTACATGCGATGAAAACGAAGGTGTTCTGATACCTGTAAATGGTATCTTGATAGAAGGCATGCTGTCATGCACCATAGGCAACGCAATAGGAGTCATAGGAACACGAGCCCCATAATGAAACTTACTTACAAAAAGATAATCACCAATTAACAAAGTCTTTTCTAAAGAAGATGTAGGTATGGTATAAGGCCTCATAAAATAGGTGTGCACCAAAGTTGCTGCAATAATTGCAAAAGCAATAGAGCTAACCCAATCACCCAAAGCAGAACGCGGTTTTAAACTTCTATTTTCTACGTAAGTTACATCTGTAGCATAATTCACATAAAAAATGTAGAACCCTAAGGTTAATAGCACAAGAATTGTATCTGGTCTTGAGTTTCTACCAAAACTTCTAATTGTTTCAATCCAAAGAATTGGGAACATTAAAAGGTTTACAATGGGGATAAACAATAAGATGGTCCACCACCACGGGCGATTCATAATTTTTAATAAAACTACTGCATTGTATACTGGCACTGCAGCTTCCCAAGCTTTTCTTCCGGCTTTAATATAGAGTTTCCAAGTACCTAAAAAGTGTATTGCTTGGATGATTAAAAAAATGATAAACCATTCTGTAAATGTCATGTGTCTAATATTTTAAAGTCCTAAAACGTCTTTCATTCCGTAAATACCTTTTTTGTCTACCAACCACTCAGCAGCAACTACTGCTCCTAACGCAAAACCTTGACGGTTGTGTGCAGTATGTTTGATATCTATGGTGTCTATAGCAGATTCGTATGAAATGCTATGTGTACCAGGTACCTCTGGAATTCGTTTTGCAACTATTGGTATTTCGCTAATGCTATTTGTTACACCTAAAGCCCAAGATTCTTTGTTAGAATTTGCAATAATACCTTCGGCCAAAGTAATGGCAGTACCGCTTGGTTCATCTAACTTTTTGGTGTGATGAATTTCTTCCATACGCACCTTATAGTCTTCTAAATTGGCCATCATTTTTGCTAAATATGCATTTAACTCAAAAAAGATATTTACGCCCAAACTAAAATTAGTTGCAGAGATAAAAGCACCATTATTTTCGTTGCAAATTGAAACGGCCTCATTATATCTTTCTAACCAACCTGTTGTTCCAGATACCACAGGAACGCCATTTTTAAAACAGTTGGTAATATTATCAAAAGCAACATTTGGTATACTAAAATCAATGGCGATATCAGCTTCTTTTATATCGTAATCTTTTGAATTCTCATCAATGGTCAACACTATTTCATGTCCTCTATCAATAGCAATTTTCTCAATTGCTTTGCCCATTCTTCCGTATCCTAAAAGTGCTATTTTCACTGTTTTGTTTTTAAAAATCGATATTAATTGCTATTCCGCCAACGGCCTTATTGGTTATTGGGTCAATATTAAAAGTGGGTCTAAACCCAATATTGTCTATAGTGTTTAATTGCATTAAGTGCGCATTTACACTTGCCTCAACAATTTGCAATGCATAAATACCGATGGTAATCATTAATGCTAAATCTCTATCTTCTTTGTAAGAGATTTGTATACGTTCTAAAGTTTCATCACTCAGTTCCACACCACCGTCAGAACCATCAAATTCATGTGGCTTACCAGCTTTGGCTAGTTTGTAGGCATCTCTTGCTCTATGGTAATTGTCGTTGTTATAAAGGTAAGCGTAGGTTGATGTACCCAAGGCGGCATAAACAATTGGAATTTTCCAGTACTTTTTGTTGTATGCTTGACCTAAACCTGGAAGTATCGCTGAATAAAACGCAGCTTTACTTGGTGCCTTTGGATCTATATCTTCAACCAATTGAATTTCATCAACCGATTCAATAGAAGTAATCGAGTCTTTTACAATTTCTTCTTCTTTTGTGTTTTCTTGAGCAAATGTTTGAAAACAACCCCACCCTACAATTACTAAATATAAAAAAGCTTTTTTAAGCACTATTCCATTAATTTTTTGATACGATTGAAATCTTCTTCTGAATGAAATGGGATTTCAATTTTACCTTTGTTGTTACCAGATACTTTAACGGTAATTTTATGGCCAAAGTATTCGCTAATGGTTTTGATTCCTTCGTTAACATAAGGAGGAATTTCTTTTGATTTTTTTTCTGGGGAATTTTTATGTGGAGTTCCAGTTTTATAATTGCGAACCATCTCTTCGGTTGCACGAACTGATAATTTATCTTTTAATATGGCTTCGTAAATCGCCAATTGATCTTCTTGTTTTTCAACATTAATTAAAGCTCTACCATGTCCCATTGAAATAAAACTATCGCGCATGCCAGTTTGAATAATAGGGTCGAGTTTTAATAAACGTAAGTAGTTTGTAATTGTAGAGCGTTTTTTACCAACACGTGTACTCATCTCTTCTTGTGTAAGATTTAACTCATCAATCATACGCTGGTACGATAAAGCTACCTCAATCGGGTCTAAATCTTTACGCTGAATATTTTCAACCAATGCCATTTCAAGCATCTCACGGTCATCAGCTGTTCTAATATATGCAGGTACCGTTGTGTTACCCACCATTTTAGAAGCTCTAAATCTACGTTCACCAGAAACCAATTGAAATTTATTGGCTCCCATTTTACGCACCGTAATTGGCTGAATTACTCCAAGTTCTTTAATCGAACTTGCTAATTCGACTAAAGCTTCTTCATCAAAATGACTTCTTGGTTGAAACGGATTTACATCTATATGCTCTATGTTCAATTCAACAATGGTACCAACTAATTGATTTGCCCCTGCATCATCTTCAGTATTTAAAAGTGCAGATAAACCGCGACCTAAGGCTTGTTTTTTTGTTGCTTTTGCCATGTTTTATTGATTCTTTTTGACTACTTCTTGTGCTAAGTTAATATAATTTTCTGCTCCTCTACTTGTAGCGTCATACTTAATAATACTTTCGCCATAACTTGGGGCTTCGCTCAATCGTACATTACGTTGAATTATGGTTTTGAAAACCATACTGTCAAAGTGTTTCTTAACTTCGTCAACCACTTGATTAGATAGGCGTAATCTTGAATCGTACATTGTTAGTAATAGCCCTTCAATATCTAATGCACTATTATGTAATTTTTGAACGTCTTTAATTGTATTCAACAATTTACCTAGTCCTTCCAGCGCAAAATACTCACATTGAATTGGGATAATAACAGAATCTGCAGCCACCAAAGAATTTAGTGTTAACAAACCTAAAGAAGGAGCGCAATCAATTAAAATATAATCGTATTGATCTTTAATAGGAGCGACAGCTTTTTTAAGCATATACTCGCGAGATTCTTTATCTACCAATTCTATTTCGATAGCTACTAAATCTATATGAGCAGCAATAATATCTACGTTAGGAGAATCTGTTGTAACAATTGCATTCTTTGCAGCCACGGTATGCTCTAAAAGTTGGTAGGTGCCATTTACAACTTGATCTACATCAATACTTAATCCTGAAGTAGCATTTGCCTGAGGATCAGCGTCTATTAATAGCACTTTTTTTTCTAAAACACCTAAAGCGGCGGCCAAATTAACAGACGTTGTTGTTTTGCCAACGCCTCCCTTTTGGTTTGCAATTGCGATTATTTTTCCCATTGAATATTTGAGGTTATGAAGCTATAAAAATACAATTATTTCTCTGTTATAAAAACAGAAAATGTTAACACTTTATACAACATTTAAACCTGCTCAGGAATGTTTTTAAGGATTTCCAAAAGGTATGTCCAATACTTCTTTGTAGAAGAGATACTTGCTCGTTCGTCTGGTGAATGTGCTCCTTTAATTGTAGGTCCAAAAGATATCATATCCATTTCTGGATAATGTGTTCCGAGTAAGCCACATTCTAAACCTGCATGACACGCCAAAACATTCGGCTCTTCATTAAATAAATTGGTGTATAGCGATTTCATAACTTTTAAAATGGCTGAATTTGGATTTGGTTGCCAACCAGGATATGACCCTGAAAAGGTGACATTAAATCCACCTAAATCAAAAACGGCTTTTAATCCGTTTGCCATATCCCATTTACCAGATTCTACAGATGAACGTGTTAAACATAAAACTTTTATAGATCCATCTTTAATTTCTACACGCGCTACATTGTTAGAAGTTTCAACTAAGTCTTTTATATCAGGACTCATTCTATACACACCGTTATGAAGCCCGTATAAAGTGTTTAAAATTGTATTTTGATCTTTTAATCCTAACGCGTTTAATGGGGCAACACTCGCAATCTCTTCATAAGAAATCTCCATATCTGGTTCCAGAGAAGCATATTCATTTTCGAGCGCTGCTTTTATTTCTTCAAACTGATTTTTAAACTTATTAGCATCAGTAATAATTACAACGGCATTGCTCTCTCTCGGAATTGCATTGCGCAATCCACCACCATCAATCTGATTGATTTGCATGGTATCTTGAACCGCTGTCATTATGCGATTCATTAATTTATTGGCATTTCCTAAACCTTTTATGATATCCATACCGCTATGGCCACCTTGCAAACCTTTAACCGAAATTTTAATATAGCCTTCGTGTTTATCTACTTGAACAGGAATATAGCTTTTCGTGGCTGTAACATCAACACCCCCAGCACAACCAACGCCAATTTCATCATCATCTTCTGTATCTAGATTTAATAAAATTTCTCCAGTTAGAAATTCAGGTTGTAACTCCATAGCTCCCGTCATTCCTGTTTCTTCATCTATCGTAAATAGTGCTTCAATTGCCGGATGTTCAATTGTGTTACTCTCTAATATGGCCATAATAGAAGCGACCCCCAAGCCATTGTCTGCGCCTAATGTTGTTCCTTTAGCTTTCACCCAATCTCCTTCTACAAACATATCAATACCCTGAGTGTCAAAATCAAAAATAGTTTCGTTATTTTTTTGATGTACCATGTCTAAATGACTTTGCATTACAATGGTTTTACGAGATTCCATACCCGCAGTTGCAGGTTTTTTAATCAACACATTTTGTACATCATCAACTATGGTTTCTAATCCTAATTTTTTACCAAAAGACACCATGTATGCAACAATTTCGTCTTCCTTTTTAGAGGCTCTTGGTATAGCATTAATATTGGTAAAGTTATTCCAAACTCCTGCTGGTTCTAGGGTTCTAATTTCTTGGCTCATGGTATTTATTTAATTTCGATGATTGATTCAGTTAATGGTAAACGTACTTTTTTAAGTTGACTCATAAAATCATCAGATGCTCTAAATCCAACTGGCAATAAGAGAGCAGACTTTAAGCTGTAAGATTTTAAATCTAAAACTTCATCAAATTTTTCCGCAACAAAACCTTCCATCGGGCAACTGTCAATTTTTTCTAATGCACAAACAGTCATTAAATTTCCTAAAGCTATGTATGATTGATGCTTAGCGGCTAATTCTAAATCGGCAGAGCTTTTAGTATCAACAACATTTTTTAGAAAACCTCTAAAATCTGAAATAGCACTTTCATCTATTCCTCTAACTTCTTTTTCTAAATCAAACTTCTTATCAACATAGTTTGCATCAACATCTGTTTTAATACATATTACAAGAAGATGAGAACAGGTAGAAACTTGTTGCTGATTGTAAGCATGTTCTTGCAATTGTTTTTTTAGTTCTTGGTTGCTAATAACTAACATTTTTAATGGTTGTAAACCATATGAAGTAGCGGTTAAATTAAAAGCTTCAATTAATATATTTATTTGTGATTCAGAAAGTTTTTTAGAATTATCAAACTTCTTTGTGGCGTAGCGCCAGTGTAAATGATCTATTATCGTCATAATCCTCTTTTTTGGCACCACAAAGAACGTAAAATTTAGGCGCATTTGTTACCTAGTTTAAGTGCTTTTTTTGATTCTGATATAAATAGTTTATATTTTAAAGCATAGCTATGAAAGAAGATTTTTTACAATATGTTTGGCAACATGGGTTGTTTGTTAAGAAAGCGATATATAGTGCTGAAGGAGAGTCGATAAGTGTCGTAAAGTTAGGCGTTCTAAATCGTAACTCAGGGCCTGATTTTTTAAATGCTCAAGTTAGAATTGCAGATTATTTATGGGCGGGAAATATTGAGGTGCATGTGAATGCTTCAGATTGGTATTTACATAACCACGATGTAGATAAAAATTATGATAATGTCATACTACATGTAGTCTGGAATAATGATACTACTATAAAAATTAATGATGTTTTATTGCCAACGCTAGAGTTACGTCAGTATATTTCAAATGAATTGAGAGACAAGTATCAAGCGTTTTTTGCGAAAAAGAAATCTTGGATATTATGTGAGAATGAAATTGCACATGTGCCAACATTTTCATTCATGTATTGGAAAGAACAATTGTTTTATCAGCGTTTGGAAGAGAAATCAAAAAGTATTGAATTGTTGTTGGTAAAATTTAAAAATGACTGGGAGGCTACTTTGTTTGTTTTGATGGCAAGAGGTTTTGGGTTGAGGCAAAATAGTGAGGCCTTTGAAGCTATGGCGGCATCTATAGATTTTGGAATAATTCGAAAAATTCGAACAAAACAAAAAACATTAGAGGCCTTATTCTTTGGAATGTCTCATATACTTACAAGTAGGTTGAATGATCCTTATCTCAAAGAGCTTCAAGAAGAGTATGCATGGTTAAAAAAGAAATTTAGGTTGGAATCCTCGTTGTTGTCTAACCCCACATTTTTTAGGTTGAGACCAGCAAGTTTTCCTACAATTCGTCTTTCTCAATTGGCGATGTTATATGCGTCAAATGATAATGTTTTTAACATGTTGATGCAGTTTGAAACAATTCAAGAGTTGACTACAGCTCTAAAAGTTTGTGCAAGTACTTATTGGGATACTCATTATAATTTTGGCAAGGTGTCTACTAAAAAGACTAAGGTACTTACTCAATCATTCGTGGAATTGTTGATGATTAACGTAATAATCCCAATAAAGTTTATTTATCTCAAGCAACAAGGTAAGCCAGTAGAAAAGTTGATTGATTTAATGTTGAACTTGCCTCCGGAAAAGAATAGTATTGTAAGGTCATTTAAAAAATTAAAAGTTAAAGCAAATTCGGCATTTGATTCTCAAGCTTTATTACAACTTAAAAACAACTATTGCGCACCACAAAAATGTTTGCAATGCGCAATAGGTCATTATTTGCTAAAAGCTTAGTCTGTATATTTTGCTCCAACTCCTTCTTTAGGAATAGTACGCAGAATAAATTCTCTTAAATGCTCATTTGCACTTTTTAAGTCCTCACGTCTTAAGTACATCATATGTCCACTTCTATATCCTTTAAAATCAAAGCGGTCTTTCATTTTTCCACTTGGATCAATCTGCCACATGGTATATTTTGCAGTGAAATACGTAGTAGCTCCATCATAATAACCAGATTGAAATAACACATTAAGATTCGGATTTTGAGCCATTGCTTGTCTCAAATCTTCGCGTGTATTATCATTGGTTCTATCCCAAGGGTGCACTGGCCCAAATACATTGTATTTCAAATCGGTTTTATAGTTCAATTCTTCGCGAATGTAATAGTTAATTGCCGGTGTAAACGAGTGCAACCAAGAGGTTAATTCGGCACTGTAATCAGGGCTGTCACCAGCATCCTTTTTGTCGATACCCAAATACCTAGAATCTAATCTTCCAACAGTAAAACCCTTTTCGCGTTTTAATTCTTTCCAGAAGTACGATGTACTTACAGCGAGATTATTATCTAAAATAGCTTCTTTTGAAAGGCCTGTATAATAAGATAGTTTGGTTGCTACAGCATCTTTTTCTTCAGAGCTTAAAAAGCCACCCTTTGCCAATGCTGGCATAAGTGTATTGATGGCGTATTCTTCTGACTCAGGCAGAATATCTAATAAATCTTTATTTTGAAGTGCTGGGTCCAGCATTTTCTGATACCAAGCAGCTGCGGTAAAATATGGTAGATTAATAGCATTACCTAGAGCAGAGTCTTGGCGAATCACCTTGTAATCAGCAGGTGAAACCATAATCACTCCATTTAAATACATCCACTGCGAATTTTGAAGCTCTAAAGCAAGTCCTGCAACGCGTGTACCACCATAACTTTCTCCAACAATATATTTTGGAGAGCGCCATCTATTATTTCTACTTACAAATGTATTGATCCATTCCGCTAAGTATTTAATGTCTGCATTGATTCCGAAGAACTTCTTGCGATCTGGGTATTTACCTTCTTTGTTTTTAACCATACGTGAATAACCCGTGTTTACAGGATTCACATATAAAATGTCTGCAACATCTAAAATAGAATATGGATTGTCTTTAATACCATATGGTTGCACAGGATATCCTTCGTCATCAATTTTTAAAATACGAGGACCCGTATATGCAATATGCATCCAAACAGAAGCAGAACCTGGGCCACCATTAAAAGAAATAACTAATGGACGATTGCTATCATCTTTAATGTCTGAACGTTTATAATAGGTATAATAAAGCGATGCGATTACTTCTCCATCATTATCCCAAACAGGTTGTGTGCCTGTAGTTGCCGTATAAGGAAAGCTAACTCCATTTGCAGTAGTTTGATGCTTTGTGATTACTGTAGAGTCTACATCGATAACTCGATTTTGCGACCATACAGTCACAACCATGGCTAAACTAAATAGCCATGTAAAAATTGATTTGTTCATTTTGAAATGCTTGTTGAATTTGAAGGTTAAAGATAACCAAAATCCATTTAGTTAATGAGCATTCAAATGTTAAAACAATTTAGGGAATTTTGTTGGGTTTGATTCATGCATCATTGCATATCCAGCTTCAAAAATATCATTTGAGTTTGGCTTAGAATAATAATCTCCATCAGAACCGTAAGCTGGTCTATGTGCTTTAGATGAAACAGTAACAGGTTTACTGTCTAAATATTGATAACCGTTTTGAGTTTCCAATATTTCTTGCATCATATAGGCAGTTCCTCCTCCAGGTACATCTTCATCTACAACCATAAGTCTGTTTGTTTTAGCTAGACTTTTTGAAATGTCGTGGTCTAAATCAAAAGGTAATAAACTTTGAGCATCAATAATTTCTATATCAATACCTGCCTGTGTGAATAGGGTAGCAGTTTCTTGCACAATTCTTAATGTTGAACCGTAGGATACTATGGTGATATCAGATCCTTCTCTTAGCGTTTCTACTTTACCTATTGGCACAGTAAATTCACCTAAATTGGTAGGTAAAGCTTCTTTTAAACGGTATCCGTTTAAACTTTCAATAACCAATGCAGGCTCTTCACATTGGAACAGGGTATTGTAGAATCCTGCAGCTTGCTGCATATTTCTTGGAACCAAAACAACAACTCCTCTTAAAGCCCCTAATATCATAGAAATTGGAGATCCTGAATGCCAAATACCTTCTAAACGATGACCTCTCGTTCTAATGATAAGTGGTGCGGTTTGTTTACCAAATGTTCTGTAGCGTAAACAAGCTAAATCATCTGTTAATGTTTGTAGTGCATATACCAAATAATCTAAATATTGGATTTCAGCTATAGGACGTAAACCTCTTAATGCCATACCAACTCCTTGACCAATAATTGTTGGTTCTCGTATACCAGTATCTGCAACACGAATTTCTCCAAATTTATCTTGTAAGCCTTCCATACCTTGGTTTACATCTCCAATTTTTCCAACATCTTCTCCAAAGGCAAGTGCTGTAGAATACTTCTTGAATAAGGCTTCAAAGTTATCTCTAATAATAATCCTACCATCAACCATTTGTGGTGCGGGATCAAATGTTGGTGCGACCATTGGTACTTTGGTTGCGGCCGTGTCATCTTCTGCATACAAGAAAGTATTGTACATATTTCGTACTTTTTCTTGTTGCTTTTCAAACCAAGAAAGCAACTGTTTTTTCTCAATAGTGTTCGTATTGGTCAAATAAACCAAAGAGGTACGAATAGCATTAAAAATATCTCTTCTTTCTGGCTCGTTAATATTTTTAAGATCGTTAACAAGCTTTTCAATAAACACTTTATTGCTGCTTACCTCAGCTACTCTATGTAGTAATTGAACTGCTTCGTGTTGTTCTTTTTTAATTGGGGCTATATAAGCCTTCCATGCGTCTCGTTTTGCAACAGAAGCTTCTTTTTTAGCGGTCTTTTCAATGGCAATTAATTCATCTTCATTTTCAACTAAACGCAAGGTTTCACCATCAGCCTCAAGTTCAAAATCTAATATCCATTCTCGCATTTTTGCGTTACAATCAAAATCTTTTTCCCATTGCAAACGCTCCTTAGATTTGTAACGCTCATGAGAACCAGAGGTAGAGTGGCCTTGAGGTTGTGTTAATTCTGTTACATGAATCAATACAGGTACATGTTCTTCTCTTGCTACTCTGGCAGCCTTGGTATATACATCCATTAATTGAACATAGTCCCAACCTTCGACTGTAAATATTTCGAATCCATTTAAGTCTTCTTCTCTTTCAAAACCTTTTAATACTGCAGATATGCTCTCTTTTGTAGTGTGGTGTTTTTGATGTACAGATATTCCGTATTCATCATCCCAAACACTAACAATTATTGGAACCTGCAATACTCCTGCAGCATTAATTGTTTCAAAAAATAAGCCTTCACTTGTACTGGCATTTCCAATAGTTCCCCAAGCAATTTCATTTCCTTCTTTAGAAAATTTATTTGCATGGTCTTTTAATGAATCTAACTCTCTATATACCTTTGAAGCTTGAGCTAAACCAACGAGTCTTGGCATTTGCGAAGCTGTTGCAGACATGTCTGCACTAATATTGTATTGTTCGGTTAAATTTTTCCATGATCCATCTGCATTTAAACTATGAGAAGCGTAGTGTGCACCCATTTGACGACCTGCAGAAAAAGGTTCTTCTTCAATATCAGTATGTGCGTATAAACCTGCAAATAGCTGCTGCGGAGTTAACATACCAATAGCCATCATAAAGGTTTGATCGCGATAGTACCCAGATCTAAAATCTCCTTTTTGAAAAGCTTTAGCCATTGCTATTTGAGGTAATTCTTTACCATCACCAAAAATTCCGAACTTAGCTTTACCTGTAAGTACCTCTTTTCTACCAAGTAAGCTACAAGCTCTACTCAATACAGCAATGCGATAATCATTTAAGATTTCTTCTTTAAACTGATTGAATGAAAGTTGTTTTGCTTTAGCAGATGTATCAGTACCCATAGGTTGGAGTTTTTAAGGATTGCAAATTTAAGATATTTTAATGGATTTTGAAAATCAATCAAAAAAAATGCATTATTTTCATTAAAAGAAGCCTCTTCTGAAGAAATCAATAATTTTCTTCGGTCTAAGAGTAAGTACAAAACGAATTCTGGTAGCGTAATCGTCTTCAGCTATTTCCCAACCATTATTAGAATAGACTGGAAAATACACTTCAAAGTATTCATGAACGAAATTTAAGCGTATTCCGTTTTCATAACCGAAGAAAACAGGCTCGTTTTTGTTTTTTAGAAATCCAAAGTCATTGTAGATTTCAATCCATCGCCAAATACCAACACTTGTGTTGAATGAAGCAATCCATCTGTTAGCAAAATTTTGTTCTAAGTCTGATTTAAATCCACCTTCGTTGGTTATGTATTGTTGACTAAAGAACCCATCCTCTTCTGAGCGCCCAAAATAGTTTAAACGAAACATATAATCAGACTGACGCGTTAAACCAAAAGAGAAATAATCAGATTCTGTATTGTTTCTAAGAAAAGTACCGAAGTAGACTCTAAAATCTAATTGTCTGTTAAGGTTGGTGAGTTTTCTATATCTTAAATCAAAGGTAAGTTTGCTAAATTCTTTCGACACTTCAAGATTACCAGTATACCGTAAATCTTGAATTATTTCGGGCTTTGAATAGTTGTAACTAACATTGAAAACACCGTATTCATTTGATTCAGGATTTTGATTTGGATCATCTGGATTAAAATCTCGATTTACATCTACATAATTTACAACAATAGAAGAACCACCAACATCTCTCAAGCTTTTTCTGTTAAAAGAGAATGCAGCCCACGGAGAAAATTTACGATA
This sequence comes from Urechidicola sp. KH5, assembly GCF_054661455.1. Taxonomy (NCBI): domain Bacteria; kingdom Pseudomonadati; phylum Bacteroidota; class Flavobacteriia; order Flavobacteriales; family Flavobacteriaceae; genus Urechidicola; species Urechidicola sp. KH5. The sequence goes on along the minus strand of NZ_BAAFSW010000001.1, from coordinate 91,585 downwards.
CGCTAAATCTGGTGCATAATGAAAATAACTTCCAGCAACCCCAAACTGGTATTTGTAAATTTTTCTATTCTCTGGAAGCCATTCGTAAACAGCAGAGTAGGAGCCCGTTAAGCTCTTGCTTTTGAATCCGTAATAGGGGGTAAGCTTGTAGGATAGATTTTTCTTTAGAATTGTTTGATTTGACAAGGTTAAACCAAGCTGAACACCATCGTAAAAGTTATATCTAAATACCGGTATGTAGTATAATTGATTGTAATACGGGTCTTCTATATCTTTAAAAAATCGAAGTTGTAATGGTCGCTGAAGTATTTTCTTTTCAAGGCGTTTCCAATTGTTTCTCAAGTTAAGTTCTGGATATAAATATTCATAATTTAAAGAAACTCTATCGAAACCATTTTTTGGAATACTTATGGTTTGAATGGAGTCAATATCCGTAATCCACTGCTTAAATGAAATGTCTTTTTTCTCAACTCCATAAAGTGCAACAGGCGCTGTGAAATTACGATTGTTTTTAATAGTAACGTGCACTGAATCTTCTGATTGTGTAACTTTATCTATTTTATAATCAATCTTTTTGGCTGAACCAATATAGTCTCCAAAGAACCAAGAAACATCTTTGTCTGTTGCGCCCAAGAGTTCTTTAAATCGGTCTGAATGCGTGTATTTTAACTTGTTTTCTAGATAAAAGGATTTTATGGTAGTGGATATAATACTGTCTCCTAAATATTCATCTAAATATCTAAGACCGATACCTGCCTTGTATTTGTTAACTATTTTTCTATTAAAATTTGACAATGAATCAGCTCTTGTTGTAAGGGCCTGATCGTAATTTTTTCTAGCTGCAAATTGGTATACAAAGGGGTATTTATCATTAAAATCTAATTTGGCGAGATTAAAAGATCGAACTCCCCAAATTTTTGAAATGTTACCTAATGCTTTCACCTCTGGATAAAATGTTTCAACATATTCCATCATTAAATAATTCTGAATACCATCTGCCAACCACATATCTTCTCTGTGATTGACTAAGATTGAATTATCAATGAATTTTTTAGACAGGGCCTTAAACATCATAATGTCCCATTCAAATGTTTCTGGAAAAGGCCACAAAAAATCTGGTAACTGATTTAAGCCATATACTGGGTTTTTAGAATAGGTGATTCCACTAATAAATAATTTATCTTGTGGGTATTTGCCTAATCTACTCTCGATAAATGCAATTTCTCTATTAAGAATTTCAGTTTTGTTTTTTGGCTGTAAAGATTTGGATGGAACGTTGGTTTCAACCAAAACATGATCGGTTTGAAACAGCTCGTATGTACTTATTGGACTAAAGCTGAGTTCAACTTCTGTAACCATAGTGCCAGTAAGATGATGCGTTTTTTTATTTCCAGAGCTCGTTATTTGAGAATTTAAATTAGTGCTTAATGAATAAAAATTAGATAATTCTAACTCGATATTGTAGTTCGTGAAATCTATTAGTAAATCATCCATGTTCAGGTTGCTCATAAGTTGCCAGCCATCATCGTAATAGGCTGGAACCATATACCAATATCTTAAGTTATAATCGTTTTTATTTCTTCCGTATTTGGTGTACCTGTCTATAGGTACTCTAACTGTATAAGTAGCGGAAATTTTGACAGATGCTCCAGGTGCTAAAGGAGAGCTTAGTGGCAAAGCTAAAATGTCTGATTGATCTGCTCTAACAACATAGTTTATAGATTCAAAATTTATACTTATGTTGTTTATTGTTGTTTCTCCTCGACGTTTGTCTTTAGCAAAATATAATTCTTTATTGTAATCTTCTATAAGTCGCTTAGAAAGTGGCGTTTTGTTGTCTTTAAAGCTGTTTGGCCAATTGTGCAGGTAAATTGTGTCTAAAGAAACGGAAGCTTTATTGTAGTAGGTTATTTCTTGTTGTATGTGTAGTTCATGTGTTTCTGTATCTACAGTAACTTTCATGTCAATACTGTTGGTTTGAGCTACCAACGTGTCGATTGTGCTAAACAATCCAAGAAATAATAACAGAACTACTTTTCTCAATGAGTCTTTATAAATTTAATCGAACTATGTAACGCTTTGTTTGAAGTTATCATATAAATTCCTTCAGCTAAATGATTTACATTAATTGTAATCAGAGGGTTAGTAGTTGTTGGTACAGTGTAAATAACTCGGCCTAAATGATTGTATATAGTTAGTTTAGAATTGTAGAGCTCTGGCTCTATAAGTAAAGATATTGAATTTGCAATAAGATTACTTCCATTAAGACGCAATTTTTTGGTTAATTGTACATCTTCCAAACCTAAAATTGTTCTGGTAGTCTCAAGTTCTAGAACCACTGGTAAATGATCAGACATATCAAACAAGGTATTTCTTATATCTTGAGAATATGTTCCCGTACATGATACATCCTTAACGTCTCGGTTATAACAGTTTTTGTTATTTCCATAGGCACTGTAAGTATTTGCACTATATTGAAGATCGCCGCTTGAGGTTAGATTTTCTGAAACAAATATAAAATCAAAACGATCATCCATACCACTATATGCACCATTGCTGTATTGTTGATTTACTCGTGTTGCCTGTGTGTGAATACCTTGATACGTGGCATTATTGTTCCAACTTTGTGATGCCTTTGTTGGGTTTTCTGGATCAACCATGACAATGTTATTTGCATCGTCTAGTATTTCATGATACGCATCTTCTGTTGAGGTGTATAGATTAAAATCACCTGCAAATAAAACATAGCAATCTGAACTTAAAGTATTAATGACATTGGTAAAAACCTCTGCCATATCTAATCGAATCGCTTTGTTTGTAGAGCCTGTGCTTGATTTAAAATGGGCTACAAAATACTCTAAATACAGCGGGTTGGTCTCTTTATCAATCGTGTTTAATAAAAGTGTGTATTGATTAATGTCTCGAACATTTGTTGTGTGCACTTGCTCATTCACCAATTCAAATTTACTACTATCGTAAAATAGCAATTGTTGCAATTGATTGTATACACCATCATCAGATTGATTTGAAACAAAAGTAGCACTACTGTAGTTTGCATTTAAACTTTGCAGAGATTTAGTTAAGATCTCCGTAGCGCCCTCTTGTGATTCTAATTCACAAACAGTAAATAAATCTGGTTGGTAGTCTTGAATGATATCCTTCAGAAGTAACTCCCTATTTTGTGGATTTCCAGAAGGATATCTCAATAAATTATAAAACATGGTTTTAATGGAGGTTTGAGCATAAAGCTCACCGCCAAGAAATAAACATACTAAAAGGGTTGCAATATGTTTAGAGGTCATGTTAGGGTTCTAGAAATTAGGGCTTAAACTATATTTTTTATAGAAATCATCAATTACTTCTAGTACTTCTTCTTCTGTGTCCACCAATTTAAATAAATCTAGATCTACAGCGCTAATATTACCGAATTTTTTTAACAAAGTGTCTTTAATCCAGTCCATTAAGCCACCCCAAAATTCTGTGCCTACCAAAATAATTGGAAAAGCACCAATTTTCTTTGTTTGAATAAGTGTTAGGGCTTCAAACATTTCGTCAAGCGTACCAAATCCCCCTGGCATTACAACAAAACCTTGAGAATACTTTACAAACATTACTTTTCTAACAAAGAAATAATCAAAATCTAAGTTTTTATCGTAATCTATATATGGGTTATCGTGTTGTTCAAAAGGTAATTCAATATTTAATCCAACAGAAACACCTTTTCCTCTATGTGCTCCCTTATTTCCAGCTTCCATAATACCGGGGCCGCCACCTGTTACAACACCGTAACCGTGCTGCGTTATCTTATAGGCGATGCTCTCTGCTAATTTGTAATATTCTTCACCAGGTTTTGTTCTAGCAGAACCAAAAATACTTACACAAGGTCCTATTTTACTGAGCTTTTCGTAGCCATCAACAAATTCAGCCATAATTTTAAATATAGCCCAAGAATCGTTAGTTTTAATTTCATTCCAGGTTTTGTGCTTAAATTTGTCTTTAATCTTTCTGTCTTCGTTCATAGTTTATATTACAATTTGTTTGGGGAGTTTTATCCCATAGCATTTTTGTTGCTGTGATTTTGCAGGTCTGCTAATATAGTTCTTTTTTCAAAAAATGGGCTGTGTAGCTGTTGCTGTTTTTCGCAACTTCTTCAGGTGTACCAGTACATAGAATTTCTCCTCCATTTTTACCTCCTTCTTTACCAATGTCTATGATGTAATCTGCCAATTTAATAACATCCAAGTTGTGTTCTATAACCAAAACGGTATTTCCCTTATCAGTAAGTTTATTTAATACATCCATCAGTACTCTTACATCCTCAAAATGCAATCCCGTGGTAGGTTCGTCTAAAATATAAAAGGTATTACCCGTATCTCTTTTAGACAATTCTGAAGCAAGTTTTATTCGCTGTGCTTCTCCACCAGAAAGGGTGGTTGATTGTTGACCTAGGGTAATGTAACCCAAGCCAACATCTTGAATGGTTTTTAGTTTTTTGTATATTTTAGGATAAGGCTCAAAGAAATCTACAGCAGTATTTATGGTCATATTTAATACATCTGATATAGATTTCCCTTTATAGCGAATTTCTAAGGTTTCTCTATTGAATCTCTTCCCTTGACAGGTTTCGCAAGCGACTTCAACATCTGGTAAGAAGTTCATTTCAATAACTCTTACACCACCACCTTGGCAAGTTTCGCATCGTCCTCCTTTGACATTAAATGAGAATCTACCGGGTTTATATCCTCTAATCTGAGACTCTGGGATTTTAGAAAAAATATTTCTGATATCACCAAATACTCCAGTGTATGTTGCTGGGTTAGAACGCGGTGTTCTTCCAATTGGTGATTGATCTATGGCAATAATCTTATCGATGTGCTCCAAGCCTTTAATTTTTTTATAAGGCATCGGCTTTTTCACAGCCCTATAAAAATGATGGTTTAAGATAGGGTAAAGCGTTCCATTAATTAAAGAAGACTTACCACTACCTGAAACTCCTGTGACGCATATTAATTGACCTAAGGGGAATTCTGCAGTAATATTCTTTAAATTGTTACCAGTAGCACCAGAAAGAGTTATTGTTTTACCATTTCCTTTTCTTCGATTTTTTGGAACAGCAATTTCTTTAGAGCCATTTAAGTAATCAGCTGTTAAAGTTTGATGCTTTTTTAATTGGCTAAATGTACCCTCGCTCACAATTTGGCCTCCGTGCAATCCAGCTCCAGGACCAATATCTAGAACAAAATCTGCGTGTTCAATCATATCTCTATCGTGTTCTACCACTAATACTGAATTGCCAACATCTCGCAATTTTATAAGTGAATCGATAAGTTTTTGATTATCTCTTTGATGTAAACCAATACTAGGCTCATCTAAAATATACAATACGCCTACCAATTGAGAGCCGATTTGAGTTGCTAAACGTATACGTTGCGCTTCACCACCCGAGAGTGATTTAGAACTTCTATTGATAGTTAAATAGTCTAAACCTACATCTAAAAGAAATTGAATTCTAGTTCGAATTTCTTTAATGATTTCAATGGCAATTTCTTGTTGACGCTGGCTTAAGTGTTTTTCGATATTATCAAACCATTTAGCTAAATCTACAACATCTTTCGCAGCTAAATCAGCAATGTTATCTTTTCCGAACTTAAAGTAAAGTGCCTCCTTTTTCAATCGTTTACCTTCACAGACAGGGCACTTTATCTCATCCATATATCCTTTTGCCCAACGCTTAATGGAGGATGAATTGCTGTTATTGTATTGATTATCTATAAAAGTGTTGATTCCTTCAAAATCAATTTTATAAGAACGAGTTACCCCAGCAGTCTTAGATTCAATATCAAAAGATTCTTTACCTCCTTCTAGAATCATATTTAATGCTTCTGCCGGTATTGTTGATATAGGATCTGTTAATTCGAAATCAAAACGATCTGCAATAAGCTGAAGTTGTTTAAACATCCAACTATTTTTCTGTTCACCTAAGGGTGCAATTCCTCCGTGTTTAATAGAAATAGAAGTGTCTGGAATTATTTTTTTTTGATTGACAGTGTATCTTATGCCTAAACCATTACAAGTTTGGCACATACCTTTTGGTGAATTGAAAGAGAATGTATTTGGTTCTGGGGTGGGGTATGCAATACCAGTGGTTGGGCACATTAGTTCTCTACTAAAGTATCTTGGTTTTTCAGATCCATGTTCTAACACCATCATAACATTATTACCGGTGTATAATGCCGTAGTTATGCTTTCTTTTAGACGTTTATTGTTATTAGAATCAACCTTAATTCGATCGATTACAATTTCAATATCATGCGTTTTGTAACGGTCTAAACGCATGCCTTTTTCTATATCTACTATTTCGCCATCTAAACGAACTTTTACAAAACCTTGTTTTGAAATTTGTTCAAATAACTCACGATAATGTCCTTTTCGAGCTCTAACTACAGGAGCTAAAATATTGATGCGTTTTTCATTAAAGTCAGAAGCAATTAAATCAAGAATTTGCTCATCAGAATACTGCACCATTTTCTCACCAGTATTGTAGGAATAGGCATCAGCTGCGCGAGCAAACAAAAGTCGCATAAAATCATAAATTTCAGTAACTGTACCAACGGTAGATCTTGGACTTTTATTTGTTGTTTTTTGCTCTATGGCAATTACAGGAGATAATCCATCAATTTTATCGACATCTGGTCTTTCAAGTCCCCCTAAAAATTGACGTGCATATGCAGAAAAGGTTTCGATATATCGGCGTTGTCCTTCGGCGTAGATGGTATCGAAGGCTAGAGAAGATTTGCCACTACCACTTAAACCTGTTATAACAACCAGTTGTTCTCTGGGTATGCGAACATCTATGTTTTTAAGGTTGTGAACTCTTGCCCCTAATACTTCTATAAACTCTTGAGGTTTTCCCATCTGCTTTTTGTGAAAACGCAAATTTACCAAATTGAATTTACAATTTTGGGTTGGGTATATAACAAAAAAGATTGTTTAAAAAGAGTACAAAGTAACGTTTATATCATCTCATGTTGTAATCCCCCAGAAGCGATAAGATTTAAAAGTAAATACTTCATATCACGAAACTAGGACTTTTTAAACGGCCTGTTTTTGATTGAGGAGAGGCTGTATTGGCAATTATAATAGTATAATTATAGTTGTAAAAAACTTCTTTTTGTGAAACGTTTGGTTGATTATGAGCATAGGTAGTTGCAAGCCAACAAGGCGTGCTTTCTTCAATACTTTTATTAATTTTTTGAGTTAATTGCATAAAGCATTAATCGTCTATTTTAGAGAGTGATTTATGAATGTTGTTTACTGTCATTAATCCAGCAGAGCATACCATTCTTTTAGTTCCATTTTTAAACTGCCGGCTTGAATAGCTGGGGCGTATTTGTTAAAGCTTCTGCTTCTTCAATGCTACTAACATTAAAAATATAAATACCTCTTAAATTGCCATCTCCAAAGAATGGACCAGCTAATACTAGTTTTCCTGCTTCGGTCATTTTACCAATATTTTCCATGTGAGCAATTTGTAATAAATCAGCTTCTTCTTTTTATAAATCTTTATTTGCTTTTTTTTTTAAAATGCCATATTCATCGGTACTATTTTTTTCGTATTCGCTTCGTTCTAGCCTAAATCTGATGTTTTTTCAGATTCAGATACCGTCTCTTTATTGCAAGAAATTGGAAATGATATTGTAAGAATTATACTTAGAATGAAATTAACTTGTTTCGTAGTTCGAATGATTTGATTCTAATAAATATGTAGAATTTTTATACTCTAAAATCATAAATTATCATCGCAAATTTTAGTACCTTGCCTTTTAATATTTGTTGAGTATGATAAATTCTATTAGACATTTTTTTGAGCGTCATGGATTCGACGTTTCGTCTAGATTTGCAGATAGATTGGGGATAAGAGCAACCAATGTTAGGTTGTTTTTTATCTATATTTCGTTTGTAACAGTTGGTTTGTCTTTTGGTTTGTATTTAACGCTAGCTTTTTTATTGAAATTAAAAGATATGGTGTACACCAAACGTAGTTCTGTTTTTGATTTATGACCGTTAAACGTAGTGTATTTATAGCAATTGGTATGCTACTTACCGTTATTGGTATTGGGGTAAGTGGTTATATGTTTATTTCTGGTGACTCGTTTATTGATGCCTTGTATATGACTGTAATTACAATTTCTACAGTTGGTTTTGGATTGATACATCCGTTAAGTGTTGAGGCTAAAATTTTTACCATTTGTTTAATTCTATTGAGTGTTATACTCTATGGTTATGTACTTAAAATAATTTCAGAAAATATTGCAATTGGCACTTTTTTTAAAGAACTAAATAGAAAACGTATGCAAAGAAAAATTGATGCTTTAAGTAATCATACCATAATATGTGGGTTTGGTAGAAATGGTCAGCAGGCTGTAGCTAAATTAAAAAAGCACCAGCAGTCATGTGTTGTAATTGAATTAGATTATCATATTGTGGATGAATATGAAGGTTCAGACTTATTAGTTTTTCATGGAGACGCAATAGAAGATGAGGTACTTGAAAGGGCTGGTGTAGATAGAGCTAAAAATTTAATTGTGGCTTTGCCTAGCGATGCAGATAATTTATTTGTAGTGTTAACCGCTCGACAATTAAATAGTAATCTTTGCATAATTAGTAGAGCCTCAGATGAATCTTCTAAGAAAAAATTAAAAATTGCTGGTGCCAATAATGTGATTATGCCTGATGTTTTGGGAGGAGATCATATGGCTTCATTGGTAGTTACTCCTGATATTATCGAATTTGTAGATATGTTATCTGTTGAAGGAGAACACTCCTCTAATTTGCAAGAAATTACTGTAGATGAATTGCCTAATGATTATATAAATAAATCCATTAGAGACCTAGATTTAAGAAAATTAACTGGTTGTTCTATTATTGGTTATAAAACCACTGAGAACGAATATATTGTAAATCCTGATGCAGATACTCAGCTTACAAAAGGATCGAAATTGATTATTTTGGGTAGGCCTGAGCAAGTAGCTAAACTACAAAGTTTAATGTAAGTTAAGGCTTAAAAAATTGATGTTTCATCAAATTTTTATGATATTGCGCCGATATTAAATTTATTTAAACAAATCTTCAAATTATATTATGCATAAAAAACTTCTATCATTACTTTTTGTAATGGCTCCGTACGCATTATTTGCTCAAGACAAAGGATTAGATGAAAAAATAAATGATTGGTTTATGCCATTTGCTGTTAAATGGGAGGGTTTGGTTTTAAGTACAGTTCCTATTGCAGGTTATGACATTCCATTTGTGGTTATTTTATTAGTTGTAGGAGCTTTATTCTTTACAATCTACTTTAGATTGCCTAGTATAACTAAATTTCCTTTAGCTATTAATACGGTTAGAGGTAAGTACGATGAAATAGATCATCATGAAGCTGGAGACGACCATACAGGAATGTCTATAGATGGAGATGTTATCGGTACCATTAAAGATGAAAGTCAAGAAGGAGAGGTGTCTCACTTTCAGGCCTTGGCAACTGCCGTTTCTGGAACAGTTGGATTAGGGAATATTGCTGGTGTTGCCGTTGCAATTGCGTTAGGTGGACCTGGGGCAACATTTTGGATGATAGTTTGTGGATTGTTAGGTATGGCTACAAAATTTGTTGAGTGTACGTTAGGAGTAAAATATAGAGAGGTAGATGCTGATGGTACTGTGCACGGTGGACCTATGTATTATTTAAGTAGAGGATTAGGCGAGGTAGGTTTTGGAAAATTGGGTAAATTTTTAGGAGTTCTTTTTGCTATCTTATGTGTTGGAGCTTCATTTGGAGGTGGTAATGCATTTCAATCAAACCAAGCTGCAGTTCAATTAAGTTCTTTATTTAATTTAGAAGGTGGTTCTACTGGAGTAGTAATAGGTATAGTAATGGCTGTTTTAGTTGCTATAGTTATTATTGGTGGTATTAAGCGAATTGCAAAAATTACAGAAAAAATTGTTCCTTTTATGGCTGGTATTTATGTATTAGCAGCTTTGGTAATTATTTTTGCTAATTGGCAGTATATAGACGACGCTTTCGGATTAATAATGAAAGGAGCCTTTACACCAATGGCCGGTTTAGGTGGTGTAATGGGAGTTTTGATTGTAGGTTTTCAAAGAGCAGCATTTTCTAATGAGGCAGGTGCAGGTTCAGCAGCAATTGCCCATTCTGCTGTAAAAACGAAATATCCAGCTTCAGAAGGAGTTGTGGCACTTTTAGAGCCATTTATTGATACTGTAGTAATTTGTACTATGACTGCCTTGGTAATTATATTCTTTAATATAGATGGAGGCAATATGCAAAGTATCTTTATGTATGGAGGCGATGGAGCAAGTAACGTAATATTAAATGCAACAGGTGAAGCAATTGGAGGAGTTGACTTAACGTCTCAAGCTTTTGACTCTGTAATACCAGGATTCTCTTATATATTAACCATTGCAATAGTATTATTTGCTTTCTCAACAATGATTTCTTGGTCTTACTATGGATTGCAATCTTGGAAATATTTATTTGGAAAAGGAAAGAAAGCTGATTTAGCTTACAAAATCTTATTCTTAATTTTTATTGTTATTGGAGCAGGAGCTACCTTAGATGCAGTTATTAAATTCTCAGACGCAATGATTTTAGCGTTGGTATTTCCAAACATGATAGGATTATTCTTCTTGTTCCCTAAAGTACGAGATGAAATGAAAAAATATACTAGCGCCATACGAGGCGTCAAAGCTTAAAGCGATCAGATGAAAAAATTAAAATCCCATTTCAAATATCATAAAGATCAGCGAAATGGGATTTTTGCTTTACTACTCCTTGTTATTTTATTTCAAATTGCCTATTTCTTTTTAGATTTCTCGAGCGATGGTACAGTAGATATCAATACCCAGGAAGTTTTAAAGTTTCGACAAGAAATAGATTCATTAAAGAAAATTGAATTAGAAGCTAGAAAACCTAAGATATTTCCATTTAATCCAAATTATATAACTGATGTAAAAGGATATGAGCTAGGAATGACGAATGAAGAAATTGATTTATTACATGCATTTAGATCGTCTGGAAAATTCGTGAATTCTGCAAAAGAGTTTCAAAAAGTCACCAAAGTATCAGATTCTTTATTAGCCATAATAACTCCGTATTTTAAATTTCCAGATTGGGTAGTAGCTAAAAAGAAAACTCAAGTCAAAAAAGAAAAAGCAAAAAATACACCTCTATCACTTTCTTTTTCTGACAAAAAGGATTTAAATACGGTAGCGGCAGAAGAGTTGTTGCAAGTTTATGGAGTAGGTGAGATTATGTCTAAAAGAATTGTAAAATTCAGGTCCTCTTTACAAGGCTTTTCTTCTGATACAATGCTCTATAAAGTATATGGTTTAAAACCTGAAATAGTAGAAGAAATCATGAAATATTATACTGTTAAATCTAAACCTGAAATTTCACCTATAAATATTAATACTGCAACATTTAAAGAAGTTTTGAAAGTACCTTATATAGATTACGAACTAACAAAGAAAATATTTCAGTACAAAGACCAAAATAATGGATTTAATTCAATTGAAGAATTACTTAATATAGAGGGTTTAGACCAAGAAATATTTGATAAAATCGTTGTATATTTGGAAGCTAATTAAAAGAAAAACTACATGAATTTTAACCAGTCTGAAGAGCAAGAAATGATTGCTCAAGCTATTCGAGATTTTGGCAAACAGCATATTAGACCTTTTATGATGGATTGGGATGAAAATCAAACGTTTCCGGTTCATTTATTCAAAGAACTTGGAGCAATGGGTTTTATGGGAGTATTGGTTCCAGAACAATATGGTGGCTCAGGTCTAGATTATCATGCCTACATAACAATAATAGAAGAGATTTCAAAAATAGATTCTTCTATAGGTTTATCTCTTGCAGCACACAATTCATTGTGTACAAATCATATTCTTGAGTTTGGAAATGAAGAGCAGAAACAAAAGTGGTTGCCTAAATTGGCAACTGCAGAATGGATTGGTGCATGGGGACTTACTGAGCATAATACGGGTTCTGATGCTGGAGGTATGAATACTACAGCTAAAAAGGATGGGGATTACTATGTTTTAAATGGGGCAAAGAATTTTATAACGCACGGAATTAGCGGTGATATTGCTGTGGTTATTGCAAGAACTGGTGAGAAGGGGGATTCAAGAGGGATGTCAGCTTTTGTTATAGAGAAAGGAACTGCTGGTTTTTCATCTGGCAAGAAGGAAGATAAGTTAGGAATGCGTGCTTCAGAAACTGCAGAATTAATTTTTGACAATTGTCGAATTCATAAGGGTAATTTATTAGGTGTCGAAGGTGAAGGGTTTATTCAAGCCATGAAAGTTTTGGATGGTGGAAGAATATCTATCGGAGCACTTTCAATTGGAATAGCTAAAGGAGCTTATGAGTCTGCATTAAAATATGCTAAAGAGAGAGTGCAATTTGGAAAGCCAATAGCTCAATTTCAGGGTATTTCTTTTAAGTTAGCAGATATGGCTACTGAAATTGAAGCATCAGAATTGTTGTTGTATAAAGCGGCGTCGTTAAAAAATGCAAAACAACCAGTTACAAAAATAGGGGCAATGGCTAAAATGTATGCATCAGAAGTTTCGGTTAAAGTTGCAAATGAGGCTGTTCAAATTCATGGAGGTTATGGGTATACCAAAGAATTTCCTGTAGAAAAATTCTATCGAGATGCTAAATTATGTACTATTGGAGAGGGGACTACAGAGATTCAAAAAGTTGTGATATCTAGACATTTATTAAAGGAATAAAATAAGTTGAAATATTTTATTTTTTTTGTTGTGTGTAATGCAAATGTTTGTATATTTGCGCCACCCTTAAAAATAAGGAGAACTAAGAAAGGAGGAAATAAGATATGTTAATAGTACCAGTAAAAGAAGGAGAAAACATAGATAGAGCGTTAAAACGTTTTAAGCGTAAATTTGATCGCACTAAAAGAATGAGAGAATTAAGAGATAGAAAACATTTTACAAAGCCTTCTGTTTCAAAAAGAGCTCAAAATATTAAAGCAGCTTATATTCAAAGATTAAGAACAATGGAGGAGCAAGGATAAATTTTGCCCAAGATAATATTGAAACCGTTAGAATTTGTAATTTTGAGTTCTAACGGTTTTTTTATGCCTCAAAATGTCTTTTCTTTTATAACGTATCTTCAGCTCGAAAAAAACTATTCTGATCATACACTAAAGGCTTATGAAAAAGATATTCTAGACTTTGCAAAATTTTGCAAAGCAAATTACAGTATAACTAGTCTTGAAGAGATTCAGTACCCTGTTATTAGAACTTGGATATCTGTGTTAGTTTCTGAAGGAATTTCTAACCGTTCGATAAATCGAAAAGTCAGTAGTCTAAAGAGTTTTTATAAATTCCTTCAGAAGAGTAAACAGATTTCAACCAACCCTTTAGTTAAACATAAAGCGTTAAAGGTTGCAAAAAAAGTTCAAGTACCATTTTCAAAAGAAGAAATTAGAGCCGCTATTACTACTTTGGATGGTAATTCTGAGTTCGAAACGTTAAGAGATAAACTTATAGTTGAGATGTTATATGCCACCGGCATGCGAAGGGCGGAATTAATTAATTTAAAGGTTCGGGATATTGATCTATCTAATAGGACAATTAGAGTCTTAGGTAAAAGAGATAAAGAAAGGATTATACCTTTAATACCTTTAGTTAAAACTTCATTAGAATCCTATTTAAAAGAACGGAATTCATTTGTTTATTCGGAGTATCTTTTCGTTACAAATCGTCAAAATAAATTATATCCTTCTCTTGTTTATAGTATAATAAATAAGTATTTTAGTACGGTGTCATCTAAAACTAAAAAAAGCCCTCACGTTTTAAGACACAGTTTTGCTACTCATTTATTAGATGAAGGCGCTGACTTAAATTCTGTTAAAGAGCTTTTAGGTCACGCAAGTTTAGCATCAACTCAAGTATACACACATAGTAGCTTGAGCAAGTTAAAAGAAGTGTATAACAGTACTCATCCAAGAAGTACACAAAAATGATCTAGTATGAAAATATATGTGCAATCAGTAAATTTTAATGCAGATAAAGGATTGATCCAATTTGTTGAGAAGAAAGTAGAATCGTTAGATAAATTTTACGATAGAATAGTAGATGCCGAAGTATTTTTAAAAGTGCAACAAACCAGCGAAAAAGAAAATAAAAATGTAGAAGTAAAAATAAATGTTCCAGGTGATGAAATGATGGTGAAAAAAGTTTGTAAATCCTTCGAAGAAGGTGTTTCTCTGTCAGTTGACTCATTAAAAAGACAATTAAATAAACGTAAGGAAAAACAGCGTGCTCATCACACATAAAAAAATATTTAATTTTTTTTTAAAAAACGTTTGGATAAACTAAATAACTTTATACCTTTGCAGTCCGTTAGAAATAGCGGGCTGTTTTTGTGACAGAAAAGCCGATATAGCTCAGCTGGCTAGAGCAGCTGATTTGTAATCAGCAGGTCGTGGGTTCGAGTCCCTCTATCGGCTCTAAAACAAGAAAATTAGTCAATTCTTTTCGATTGATTTTCGTTCTTTAAATAGGTGAGATACTCAAGTGGCCAACGAGGGCAGACTGTAAATCTGCTGCGCAAGCTTCGGAGGTTCGAATCCTCCTCTCACCACCATTTATTTTAGCCAACTAAAATAAAGGAATTGTAATAAAAATTGCGGGAGTAGCTCAGTTGGTAGAGCGTCAGCCTTCCAAGCTGAATGTCGCCGGTTCGAACCCGGTCTCCCGCTCTAATTTTTAGCCGGTGTAGCTCAGAGGTAGAGCGTTTCCTTGGTAAGGAAGAGGTCACGGGTTCAATTCCCGTCATTGGCTCGAATATAAAAGTGTGAACACTAAATTATATATAACTAAGAATTAAAATTTTTTAATCATGGCAAAAGAACATTTTGACCGCTCCAAATCGCACCTGAATATTGGTACTATTGGACACGTTGACCACGGTAAAACTACGTTGACTGCTGCTATTACTAAAGTTTTAGCAGAAAAAGGACTTTCTGAAGTAAGAGATTTCGATCAAATTGATAACGCTCCAGAAGAGAAAGAAAGAGGTATTACTATTAATACATCTCACGTAGAATATCAAACAGCTACACGTCACTACGCACACGTTGACTGTCCAGGTCACGCGGATTACGTAAAGAACATGGTTACTGGTGCTGCTCAGATGGACGGTGCTATCTTAGTAGTTGCTGCTACAGATGGTCCAATGCCACAAACACGTGAGCATATCTTATTAGGTCGTCAGGTAGGTATTCCTAGAATGGTTGTATTCATGAACAAAGTGGATATGGTTGACGATGAGGAGTTATTAGAGTTGGTAGAGATGGAAGTTCGTGAATTATTAGACTTCTATGAGTATGATGGTGATAACACTCCAGTAATTGCAGGATCTGCTTTAGGTGGATTAAATGGTGAGCCAAAATGGGTTGATACTATTATGGAATTAATGGATGCTGTTGATACTTGGATTGAGTTACCGCAGCGTGAAGTTGATAAAGATTTCTTAATGCCAATTGAGGATGTATTTACGATTACTGGTCGTGGTACTGTAGCAACTGGTCGTATTGAGACTGGTGTTGCAAACACTGGTGATGCTGTAGACATCATTGGTATGGGTGCTGAGAAGTTAGCTTCTACAATTACAGGAGTAGAGATGTTCCGTAAGATATTAGATAGAGGTGAAGCTGGTGATAACGTTGGTTTATTATTAAGAGGTATCGACAAGTCTGATATTAAAAGAGGTATGGTAATCTGTAAGCCAGGTTCTGTAACTCCACACAACAAGTTTAAAGCTGAGGTTTATATCCTTAAGAAAGAAGAAGGTGGTCGTCACACGCCATTCCACAACAACTACCGTCCACAGTTCTACGTTAGAACAACTGATGTAACAGGTACTATTAACTTGCCTGATGGAGTTGAAATGGTAATGCCAGGTGATAACTTAACGATTTCTGTAGACTTACACCAACCGATTGCAATGAATGTTGGTTTACGTTTCGCTATTCGTGAAGGTGGTAGAACAGTAGGTGCAGGTCAGGTTACTGAAATTCTTTAAGAAACCCGATTTACAATAAATTAAACAAGGTGCTTCTCTTTAATTAAGAGGTAGCACCTTGTCTATACGGGTGTAGCTCAGTTGGTAGAGCACTGGTCTCCAAAACCAGGTGTCGGGAGTTCGAGCCTCTCCACCCGTGCTAGAAAGAAAGAGGAGATGTTATTTGTTCTTTCAGAAGTCAAAACAAATAAATAGTACAAATGAAAGTAGTTCAATATATTAAAGAATCATACCAAGAGTTAAGTACAAAAATGACCTGGATATCTTGGGCAGAAGCTCAAAAATCTACAGTAGTAGTAGCAATTTTTACTATCATTTTTGCCTTAGCGGTATTTTTAGTAGATAAAGGCTTTCAGTCAGTGCTTAGTCGTTTCTTTGAATTATTCTAAATAAAAGATTGTTATGGCTGATTTTGTAAAAAAGTGGTACGTAGTTAGAGCTATTGGAGGTCAAGAAAATAAGGTTAAAAACTATATTGAACAAGAAGTTAGTCGCCTTAATCTTGCAGATTATATCAATCAAGTTTTAGTACCAACTGAAAAAGTAATTCAAGTGCGTGATGGTAAGAAAATAAACAAAGAACGAGTTTATTTTCCAGGTTACGTGATGATTGAAGCGAACTTGAGTGGAGAGATTCCTCACATTATAAAATCAATTCCTGGAGTTATTGGTTTTTTAGGAGAGGTAAAAGGAGGAGATCCTGTTCCTTTAAGAAAATCTGAAGTGAACCGTATGTTAGGTAAGGTAGATGAATTATCAATTCAAAATGAGAATGTGGTAATACCTTATATGGTAGGTGAAAGTGTGAAAGTAATAGATGGTCCGTTTAATGGATTTGATGGATCTATCGAGAAGATATACGAAGAAAAGAGAAAGCTTGAAGTAATGGTTAAGATTTTTGGAAGAAAAACACCATTAGAATTGAGCTATATGCAAGTAGAGAAAATTTCATAATTGTTACGCTAATATTTTTAATAAGGCAGTTTCGCTTCCAAATAAACTGCATTATTTAACCTAATTAAGTTTAAAAAATGGCAAAAGAAATAAGCAAGGTTGTAAAATTACAAGTGCGTGGAGGTGCTGCAAATCCTTCACCACCAGTTGGACCAGCTTTAGGTGCTGCCGGGGTTAACATTATGGAGTTCTGTAAGCAGTTTAATGCAAGAACTCAAGACAAACAAGGAAAAGTTTTACCTGTTGCTATTACAGTATTTACAGATAAGTCTTTTGACTTTGTTGTTAAAACACCTCCTGCAGCTGTGCAAATTTTAGAAGCAGCAAAAGTGAAAAAAGGTTCAGGAGAACCAAATAGAAGAAAAGTAGCAACCGTTACTTGGGATCAATTAAGAGTTATCGCTGAAGATAAAATGCCTGATTTGAATGCATTTACTGTAGAATCCGCTATGAAAATGATGGCAGGTACTGCACGTTCAATGGGTATTAAAGTTAAAGGTGACGCTCCAGTTTAATTTTTAAAAATTTAGGAAATGGCAAAATTAACTAAAAAGCAAAAAGAGGCTGTAGCGAAAGTTGACTCATCTAAAGTGTTAACGGTATTAGAAGCTACAAACCTTGTAAAGGAGATTACATCGGTAAATTTTGATGCATCAGTAGACTTAGCGATTCGTTTAGGGGTAGATCCTCGTAAAGCAAATCAAATGGTTCGTGGTGTTGTAACATTACCGCATGGTACAGGTAAAGATGTTAAAGTATTAGCATTGGTAACACCTGATAAAGAAGCAGATGCAAAAGAAGCTGGTGCAGATTATGTTGGTTTAGATGAGTACCTTCAGAAAATTAAAGGTGGTTGGACAGACGTAGACGTAATTATTACTATGCCAAGTGTTATGGGTAAGTTAGGTCCTTTAGGTAGAATTTTAGGTCCTAGAGGTTTAATGCCAAACCCAAAGACTGGTACAGTAACTATGGATGTTGCTAAAGCAGTAAAAGATGTGAAAGCTGGTAAGATTGACTTTAAAGTTGATAAAACTGGTATCGTACATGCTGCTATTGGTAAGTCATCTTTTGATGCACAAAAGCTTGCAGACAATGCAAACGAATTAATTCAAACAATTATCAAATTGAAGCCAACCGCTGCTAAAGGTACTTATATTAAGAGCATTTATATGTCTTCTACTATGAGTCCATCTGTAGCAATTGATGCTAAATCAGTTATTTAAAAAGATAAATCATGACTAGAGAAGAAAAATCACAAGTTATACAAGATTTAACAGCTCAATTAACTGAAGGAAGTATTTTTTACTTGGCAGATATTTCAGGATTGGATGCATTAAGCACGTCAAATTTACGTAGAGCATGTTTTAAAGCTAACGTAAAGTTGTCAGTTGTTAAAAATACATTGCTTGAGAAAGCAATGGAACAGTCTGATAAAGATTTTGGAGAATTACCAACAACATTAAAAGGTAACACTTCAATTATGATTGCTGAAACAGGTAATGCACCTGCAAAAGTAATTAAGGAGTTTAGAAAGAATTCTGACAAACCTATCTTAAAAGGAGCTTATGTTGAAGAAGCTATTTATGTTGGTGATAACCAATTAGATGCTTTAGTTAACATCAAGTCTAAAGAAGAAGTTATATCAGAAATTATCGGATTATTACAATCGCCAGCTAAGAACGTTGTTTCAGCGTTACAATCTGGAGGAGGTAAGTTATCTGGTATCTTGAAAACATTATCAGAAAAAGAATAAGCGCACTAAATAAACTAAATAATAAAATTAAATTTAAACAAAAATGGCAGAATTAAAAGATTTCGCAGAACAACTTGTTAACTTAACAGTTAAAGAAGTAAATGAGTTAGCTGATATTTTAAAAGAAGAGTATGGTATTGAGCCAGCAGCAGCTGCAGTAGCAGTAGCTGGTCCTGCAGCAGGTGGTGCTGAAGGTGGTGCTGATGAGAAGTCAGAATTTGATGTGATCTTAAAATCAGCAGGTTCTTCTAAGTTAGCTGTTGTTAAATTAGTTAAAGAATTAACTGGTTTAGGATTAAAAGAAGCTAAAGGTATCGTAGATAGCGCACCAGCGCCAATCAAAGAAGGTATCGCTAAAGATGAGGCTGAAGGTCTTAAAAAGTCTTTAGAAGAAGCTGGAGCTGAGGTAGAGCTTAAATAAGCCCTTACCATCCACACAAAATAGGTTTAGGTCTTTAGAACTTGCGTTCTAAACAGGCCTAAACCATTTTGCGTATATATTCGTTCACGCATATTTAACTGACTTTTAATCAAAAAAATTTCCATTGGCAACGATATTAAACACCGAAAGAAAAAGCTTTGCTTCGGCAAAATTAACAACTGATTATCCAGATTTCTTGGATATACAAATCAAATCTTTCCAAGATTTTTTTCAGTTACAAACGAAAGCCGAAGAAAGAAGTGCCGAAGGGTTATATAAAACCTTTACAGACAACTTCCCAATTACTGATACGAGAAACCAATTTGTATTAGAATTTTTAGACTACTTTGTAGATCCGCCAAGGTATTCAATTCGTGAGTGTATTGAAAGAGGATTGACATACAGTGTGCCTTTAAAAGCACGTTTAAAATTGTATTGTACAGATCCTGAGCACGAAGATTTTGAAACCATTGTACAAGATGTGTATTTAGGAACAATTCCTTATATGACACAGAGTGGTACTTTTGTAATCAATGGTGCGGAGCGTGTAGTTGTTTCGCAATTACACCGTTCACCTGGGGTTTTCTTCGGACAATCATTCCATGCAAACGGAACCAAGTTATACTCTGCTAGAGTAATTCCTTTTAAAGGATCTTGGATTGAATTTGCAACAGATATCAATCAGGTAATGTATGCCTATATTGATAGAAAGAAAAAATTACCGGTTACAACATTATTCCGAGCTATTGGCTTTGAAAGAGATAAAGATATTCTTGAAATATTTGACCTTGCAGAAGAGGTAAAAGTTTCTAAGAGTGGATTAAAAAGAGTATTAGGTCGTAAAACAGCGGCACGTATCTTAAAAACATGGTTTGAAGATTTCGTAGATGAAGATACTGGAGAGGTAGTATCTATTGAGCGTAATGAGATTGTCTTTGACCGTGATACTATTTTAGAAAAAGAACATATTGATGAGATTGTAGAATCTGGTTCTAAAACTATTCTTTTACACAAAGAGGATAACCAACAAGCAGATTATGCAATTATTCATAATACATTACAAAAAGACCCTACTAACTCAGAAAAAGAGGCAGTAGAACACATTTACCGTCAGTTACGTAATGCAGAACCGCCTGATTATGAAACCGCAAAAGGTATTATAGATAAGTTGTTCTTCTCAGAGCAACGTTATAACCTTGGTGAAGTAGGTCGTTTTAGAATGAACAAGAAGTTAGAATTGAACGTTGATATGGACGTGAAAGTTTTAACTAAAGAAGATATTATTACAATCATCAAGAACTTAATTAACTTGGTGAATTCAAAAGCTGAAGTTGATGATATTGATCACTTATCTAACCGTCGTGTGCGTACAGTAGGTGAGCAATTAGCAGCTCAGTTTGGTGTTGGTTTATCTCGTATGGCTCGTACGATCCGTGAGCGTATGAACGTAAGAGATAATGAGGTATTTACACCTATAGATTTGATTAATGCTAAAACATTATCATCTGTAATTAACTCATTCTTCGGAACCAACCAGTTATCTCAGTTTATGGATCAAACAAATCCATTAGCAGAGATTACACACAAGCGTCGTTTATCAGCATTAGGTCCTGGAGGTCTTTCTCGTGAAAGAGCAGGATTTGAGGTTCGTGACGTTCACTACACGCACTACGGTCGTTTATGTCCTATTGAAACACCAGAAGGACCAAATATTGGTTTGATTTCTTCACTAGCGGTTTATGCTAAGGTGAACAACTTAGGATTTATTGAAACTGCCTATAGAAAAGTTGCAGATGGTGTTGTAGATATTAAGAATGAGCCAATCTATTTGAGTGCAGAAGAGGAAGAAGGAATGAAGTTTGCACAATCAAACTTACCATTGAATGAAGATGGTAGCTTTGTGAACGATCGTGTTATTACTCGTGAGGAGGCAGATTATCCTGTAGTGGAAAATAACGAAGTAAACTATATGGATGTATCTCCAAATCAGATTGCTTCTATTTCGGCTTCATTAATTCCTTTCTTAGAGCATGATGATGCGAACCGTGCATTGATGGGATCGAACATGATGCGTCAAGCGGTACCATTATTACGTCCTGAAGCACCAATTGTTGGTACAGGATTAGAGCGTAGAGTAGCAAAAGATTCTAGAATCTTAATTAATGCAGAAGGAGCTGGTGTTGTAGAGTATGTAGATTCAGATATCATTACTATTAAGTATGATAGAACTGATGAGGAGCGTATGGTAAGTTTTGATGAAGATTCAAAATCATACAACCTTATTAAGTTTAGAAAAACCAATCAAGGTACTTCTATTAACTTGAAGCCTATTGTAAGAAAAGGTGATAGAGTAGAAGAAGGTCAAGTACTTTGTGAAGGGTATGCTACACAAAAAGGAGAGTTAGCACTTGGTAGAAATATGAAAGTTGCCTTTATGCCTTGGAAAGGGTATAACTTTGAGGATGCGATTGTGATTTCTGAAAAAGTGGTAAGAGAAGATATCTTTACTTCTATTCATATTGATGAGTACTCTTTAGATGTTCGTGACACGAAGTTAGGTGCTGAAGAGTTAACAAACGATATTCCAAATGTTTCAGAAGAGGCTACTAAAGACCTTGATGAAAACGGTATGATTCGTATTGGTGCAGAAGTAAAACCTGGTGACATCTTAATTGGTAAGATTACTCCAAAAGGAGAGTCTGATCCAACACCAGAAGAAAAATTATTAAGAGCCATCTTTGGTGATAAAGCAGGTGATGTAAAAGATGCATCATTAAAAGCTTCACCATCATTAAGAGGTGTTGTAATTGATAAGAAGTTATTCCAAAGAGCAGTAAAAGATAAAACGAAGCGCGCAAGAGATAAAGAAGAAATTGCACGTTTAGAGGCAGACTTTACTGTAAAATATGACAAATTAAAGTCTCACTTAGTTGAGAAATTATTTGCCTTAGTAAATGGTAAAACTTCTCAAGGAGTGAAAAATGATTTAGGTGAAGAAGTATTACCTAAAGGTAAAAAGTTCACTCAAAAAATGTTGAATTCTGTTGAGGATTACGTTCACTTAACAAAAGGTTCTTGGACTACTGATACTGAATTAAATGCATCAGTTGGTGAGTTAATTCATAACTATAAGATTAAATTAAACGATTTACAAGGAGCTTTACGTCGTGAGAAGTTTACGATTTCTGTAGGTGATGAGTTACCAGCAGGTATTGTAAAATTAGCTAAGATTTATATCGCTAAAAAGCGTAAGCTTAAAGTAGGTGATAAGATGGCAGGTCGTCACGGTAACAAAGGTATTGTGGCTCGTATTGTACGTCAAGAGGATATGCCATTCTTAGAAGACGGAACTCCAGTAGATATCGTTCTTAACCCATTAGGGGTACCATCGCGTATGAACATTGGTCAGATCTATGAAACTGTATTAGGTTGGGCAGGTCAAAAATTAGGTACTACCTATGCGACTCCAATTTTTGACGGTGCAAATATTGATCAAATCAATTCATTAACAGATGAGGCAGGTGTACCAAGATACGGTCACACTTACTTATATGATGGTGGTACAGGAGAACGTTTTGACCAACCTGCAACAGTTGGTGTAATTTATATGATTAAGTTAGGACACATGATTGATGATAAAATGCACGCGCGTTCTATTGGTCCTTACTCATTAATTACTCAGCAACCATTAGGTGGTAAAGCACAGTTTGGTGGTCAGCGTTTTGGTGAAATGGAGGTTTGGGCTCTTGAGGCATACGGTGCATCAAGTACGCTTAGAGAAATCTTAACTGTAAAATCTGATGATGTTCATGGTAGAGCAAAAACTTACGAGAGTATCGTTAAGGGAGAGGCAATGCCAGAACCAGGTTTACCAGAGTCATTTAACGTATTAATGCACGAACTGAAAGGTTTAGGTTTAGACGTTAGATTAGAAGAATAATACAACCCTTGGTTAGGAGGTTCGCCTCCTAACCATCTTTATAATTTTTACATAATTCGAATCCATTATCATGGCAAAAAGAAACGATAAGTACACTGTAAAAAAGTTTAATAAAATATCTATTGGTTTAGCATCACCAGAATCTATTCTAGAAGCATCTAGAGGAGAGGTGTTAAAACCAGAGACCATTAACTACCGTACGCACAAACCTGAAAGAGATGGGTTGTTCTGTGAGCGTATATTTGGTCCTATAAAAGATTTCGAATGTGCCTGTGGTAAGTATAAAAGAATACGTTACCGCGGTATTGTATGTGATCGTTGTGGTGTTGAAGTTACTGAGAAAAAAGTACGTAGAGATAGAGTAGGTCACATTAACTTAGTAGTACCAGTTGCACATATTTGGTACTTTAAATCATTACCTAACAAAATGGGTTACCTTTTAGGGTTGCCATCTAAAAAGTTAGATATGATTATTTACTACGAGCGTTACGTAGTAATTCAACCAGCAGGAGCTAAAAATGCTGAAGGAGAACCATTACAAAAAATGGACTTCCTAACAGAAGAAGAATATTTAGATATTCTTGAAACGTTCCCTATTGAAAATCAATATTTAGACGATTCAGATCCAGATAAGTTTATCGCTAAAATGGGTGCTGAGTGTTTAATTGATTTATTAGCACGTATTGATTTAGATGAGTTGTCTTACCAATTAAGACACAAAGCAAACACAGAAACTTCTAAGCAACGTAAAACAGAAGCTTTAAAGCGTTTAAATGTTGTTGAATCTTTCCGTGAAGCGAATAAAAATAGAGAAAACAAACCAGAGTGGATGATCATGAAGGCCATCCCTGTAATCCCGCCAGAATTACGTCCGTTAGTGCCGTTAGATGGTGGTAGGTTTGCTACTTCAGATTTAAATGATTTATACCGTAGAGTTATTATCCGTAACAATCGTTTAAAGCGTTTAGTTGAGATTAAAGCTCCTGAAGTAATCTTGAGAAATGAAAAGCGTATGTTACAAGAAGCGGTTGATTCGCTATTTGATAACACACGTAAATCATCTGCTGTTAAAACAGAATCTAACCGTCCGTTAAAGTCGTTATCAGATTCCTTAAAAGGTAAGCAAGGACGTTTCCGTCAAAACTTACTTGGTAAGCGTGTTGATTATTCTGCACGTTCTGTAATTGTTGTAGGACCAACACTTAAATTATATGAGTGTGGTTTACCAAAAGATATGGCAGCAGAACTTTACAAGCCATTTATCATCCGTAAGTTGATTGAAAGAGGTATTGTAAAAACAGTTAAATCTGCAAAGAAAATTATAGATAAGAAAGAGCCGGTAGTATGGGATATTTTAGAAAATGTTCTTAAAGGACACCCAGTATTACTAAACCGTGCTCCAACGCTTCACCGTTTAGGTATCCAAGCATTCCAACCAAAATTAATTGAGGGGAAAGCAATTCAATTACACCCATTAGTGTGTACGGCATTTAACGCCGATTTTGATGGTGACCAGATGGCGGTACACTTACCTTTAGGCCCTGAGGCTATTTTAGAGTGTCAGTTATTAATGTTGGCTTCTCACAATGTATTGAATCCAGCAAACGGAGCTCCTATTACTGTACCATCACAGGATATGGTATTAGGATTGTACTATATGACTAAAGAGCGTAAGTCTACTCCAGAATACCCAATTAAAGGTGAAGGATTAACTTTCTATTCTCCAGAAGAAGTAATTATTGCTTTTAACGAGAAGAGAGTTGACCTAAATGCAGGAATTAAAGTTCGTACACAAGATATCAATGAAGAAGGAGAGCAAGTAACTAAGTTAATTCAAACTACTGCTGGTAGAGTGTTATTTAACGAGGTTGTTCCAGAAGAGGCTGGATATGTGAACGAAGTATTGACTAAGAAATCTTTAAGAGATATTATTGGTCGTATATTAAAAGTAACGAGTATTCCAAAAGTTGGTAAGTTCTTAGATGAGATCAAAGACATGGGATATAAGTTTGCATTTCAAGGAGGATTATCATTTAGTTTAGGTGATATCATTATTCCAGAAGAAAAGCACACAATGATTGCTGATGCTAATGAGCAAGTTGATGCTATCCGTATGAACTATAATATGGGTATGTTAACAAACAAAGAGCGTTACAATCAGGTAATTGATATTTGGGGTTCTGCAAACAACCGTTTAACAGAACTTTCTATGAAACGTTTGCGTGAAGACCAACAAGGATTTAACTCAGTATTTATGATGTTAGATTCTGGAGCAAGGGGTTCTAAAGAGCAGATCCGTCAGTTAACGGGTATGCGTGGATTAATGGCGAAGCCTAAAAAATCTACTGCCGGTGGTGGTGAGATTATTGAAAACCCAATTCTTTCTAACTTTAAAGAAGGTCTTTCAATTCTTGAGTACTTTATCTCTACGCACGGTGCACGTAAAGGTCTTGCGGATACGGCATTAAAAACGGCCGATGCAGGTTACTTAACTCGTCGTTTAGTAGATGTATCTCAAGATGTTATTGTAACAGAAGTAGATTGTGGAACTTTAAGAGGTTTAGAAGTTAAACCATTAAAGAAAAATGATGAGATTGTTGAGAAATTATCGCAACGTATTGTTGGAAGAGTTTCTTTACACGATGTTGTAGATCCTATTTCTGGTGAGGTTTATGTTGGAGCTAATGAAGCTATCACAGAAGAAATTGCTGTTAGAATTGAAGCTTCTCCAATTGATTCAGTAGAGGTACGTTCTCCATTAACATGTGAGTCTAAGAAAGGTATCTGTGCTAAATGTTACGGCTATAGTTTATCAACTAGAAAAATGGTTCAAAAAGGTGAGGCTGTTGGTGTTGTTGCAGCGCAGTCTATTGGAGAACCTGGTACACAGTTAACATTAAGAACGTTTCACGTTGGTGGTGTTGCTGGTAACATTTCAGAAGAGAACAAGTTAATTACTAAGTTTGCTGGTAAAGCTACAATTGAAGACTTAAGAACTGTAAAAGGTGATGACGGTCAAGGTAACGAAGTTGATATTGTAATTTCTAGAACTTCAGAACTTAAGATTACAGATAAGAAAACAGGTATCGTATTGAGTACAAACAATATTCCTTATGGTTCTATTATCTTTATTAAAGATGGTCAGGATTTAAAGAAAGGAGATACTGTTTGTCAATGGGATCCATTTAACGGTGTAATTGTTTCTGAATTTGGAGGTAAGATTGCATTTGAAAACATTGAGAAAGATATAAACTTTGCGGTAGAGATTGATGAGCAAACTGGTTTCCAAGAAAAAGTAATTACTGAGTCTAAGAATAAAAAGGTTATTCCAACTTTATTAATTCAAGGTAAAGATGGCGAAACGCTACGTTCATATAGTTTACCTGTAGGTGCACACTTAATTGTAAATGAAGGTGACACTATTAAGTCAGGTCAAACATTAGTTAAGATTCCTCGTAAATCTGGTAAAGCAGGTGATATTACCGGTGGTTTACCACGTGTAACAGAGTTATTCGAAGCACGTAACCCATCTAACCCAGCAGTAGTTTCAGAAATTGATGGTGTGGTATCATTTGGTAAAATTAAACGTGGTAACCGTGAAATTATAATTGAGTCTAAATACGGAGATATCAAGAAATACCTAGTTAAACTTTCGAACCAAATCTTAGTTCAGGAGAACGATTACGTAAAAGCTGGTATGCCATTATCTGATGGTGCAATTACTCCAACAGATATTTTGAATATTTTAGGCCCAACAGCTGTGCAAGAGTTCTTAGTAAATGAGGTGCAAGATGTATACCGTTTACAAGGGGTAAAAATTAACGATAAGCACTTTGAGGTAGTAGTACGTCAAATGATGCGTAAAGTTAGAATAATTGACTCTGGGGACAGCTTATTCTTAGAGAATGATTTAGTACACAAAAACGACTTTATTGAAGTAAATGATAAGATTTACGGAATGAAAGTAGTTGAAGATGCTGGTGATTCAGAAAGCTTAAAAGCAGGACAAATTATTAGTCCACGTGATTTAAGAGACGAAAACTCTAAGTTACGTAGAGCTGATAAGCAGTTAGTTGTAGCGCGTGATGCACAACCAGCTACTGCTGAGCAAGTATTACAAGGTATTACAAGAGCATCTTTACAGACGAAATCATTTATTTCTGCGGCATCCTTCCAGGAAACAACTAAAGTATTAAACGAAGCTGCTGTAAGCGGTAAAGTAGATAGTTTAGAAGGATTGAAAGAAAATGTAATTGTTGGTAAGCGTATACCTGCAGGTACTGGATTACGTGAGTACGATAGTATTATTGTAGGTTCTAAAGAAGAAATGGATAGATCTAATTTTTAAGAAACCATGGCTGAACAAAAACCTAAAGATGGTAAATTAAATATTGAATTAGATGAAAAAGTAGCGGAAGGAACGTATTCCAACCTCGCTATCATCAATCATTCAGTATCAGAATTTATTGTAGACTTTATCAATATTATGCCAGGTACACCTAAGGCTAAGGTAAAATCGAGAATTATCTTGACACCACAGCACGCTAAAAGGTTGGCCAAAGCATTAGAAGATAATGTTAAGAGGTTTGAAGGCAGACACGGAGAGATTAAAGATTATGAGCAACCTCCAATTCCTATTAACTTTGGACCAACAGGAGAAGCATAAAACAAAAACACCCATCAAAATATGATGGGTGTTTTTTTATATCTTTATATCAACATAATGAATACATGACCTACTTTACTTCTGAATATCTCCAGTTTTTCAAAGATTTAGCACCAAACAATGATAAAGAATGGTTTGATGCAAATAGAAAACGTTATGAAGAAGTAGTAAGAGAGCCTTTTAAAGTGTTTGTAACAGGTTTGATTGAAGAAGTCGCTAAGAAAGACCCAGAAATTCAAATAACACAAAAGGAAGCGATTTTTAGAATTAATAGAGATATACGTTTTTCTAAAGATAAAACGCCTTATAAAACCAACAATTCCGCTTTAATCTCAAAGAATGGTAGAAAGGATAAAACATACCCTGGTATTTATGTGGAATTAGGTCCTGAAAAACTGGGTATTTACGGTGGAGTTTTTATGCTAAATTCAAATCAAGTAGCCCGTGTAAGAGATTACATAGCAGATAATTTAGAAGCTTTTGAAAAGGCTATAAATGAAAAGTCTTTTAAATCATTTTATGGTGAAATAAAAGGTGAGCAAGCAAAAAGAATTCCAAAAGAATTAAAAGATGCAGCAGCAGTTCAACCTTTGTTATTCAATAAGCAATGGTATTATTTTGCCCATTTAGATCCAAAAACTATTGAGTCTAGTGGTTTAATGAACACTATTTTAAAACATTATGAGGTGGCTGCACCAATTAGAACATTATTAACCAAAGCACTATACTAATGACTAGGCATCCAATAAAAACCTATAGAGAGTTTTACAAGTTTTATTTATCCGAACATAGCAATAGAACATGTAGGTTATTACATGTTATTGGAACTACATTCGTTTTTGCATTGGCTATTACTGCTATCTATCATAGGAATTACGTGTTGTTTGCTTTTGTGCCCATTGCAGGTTACGGTTTTGCGTGGGTTGGTCATTTTTTCTATGAGAAAAATAAACCTGCGACATTTAAATATCCTTGGTGGAGTTTAAAGTCAGATTTTGTTATGTATTTTGATATTCTCTCTGGAAAGATAGGACTCGATAATTCTAAAGATCATTTAGTCAAATAATCGTATTTGATTGCTTCTTGTTTTGTCAAATAGATCGTAATTAAGTGGAGGCATACAAACCTCTGACATAAATTTCTTTTTGGCCATTCTAAACTGAATTGCCACTCGATTGGCATAATTACCCTCTCCTTTCATTCGAGTGCCAAATTTAGAATCCTTTAATGTTCCATTATGAACCACTTTAATTTGATTCAAAATTTTATCTGCTCGATTAGGTAACGTTTTATATATCCAATCAGTAAAAATTTCACCAATTGCGCCATTTAATCGAACCATAGTGTAGGCTATAGATTTTGCTCCAATTTGACTCACAGTTTTTACCATATCAAAAATTTCATGGTTGTTTAAACCTGGAATAATAGGAGCCATCATCACATTAACAGTATGCCTACTGCAGATAATTGCTCAACAGCTTTTAATCTTTGCTTAATGCTTGCTGTTCTAGGTTCTTAAATTCTTCTCGTATCTTCAGAAAGAGAAGTAATAGATATACTCACATGTATCAACCCTTGAGAGGCCATTTCTTTTAATAAATCAAGATCTCTTAAAACCAAACTGTTTTTAGTAATAATACTTGCTGGATGTTTGTATTTAAGTAAAACCTCTAACATACTCTGTGTTATTTTTAGTTTACGTTCAATGGGTTGATAACAATCTGTATTGCTCGAAAACATAATATTTTCAGCTTTCCAATTACGACTTGTAATTTGCTTTTCAAGCAATTCAGCAGCATTACTTTTATACAAGATTTTTTGCTCAAAATCCAATCCTGCATTGTAGCCCCAGAATTCATGTGAATTTCTGGCATAACAGCAAAATACAACCATGTTCACAACCCTGGTATGGATTCATAGAATAGGCCATTCCAATATCGGTAATGTTAACCTTATTCAAAACGGATTTTGGGAATATTTCTATATATTTAGTTTGATTTGAAGTAGCATCATCACCTTCTGGTGCACAGTAATTCAAATAGTCATCACGAATAGAATATCTAAATTGCTCAAACTTATTATGTGCTTGATATTTAGCGCTTCTCCCTTTTATCTACTCTTGTTTTTCGATGTTTTAAAGTACAGGAGTGGTTGGAGAATAACTACAATTGTTGAAAAGTTAATTTGATATTTGAGCCCCGTATCTAGATTGAACAAAGGATTAAATTATTCTAAATGTTTAATAAATAACGATTTATATGTGTAGTGTAATTTGTTAAAAAAACGCCAACGATATTCGAATCTAGCTAAAAATGAAAAT
Source organism: Urechidicola sp. KH5 (assembly GCF_054661455.1). Taxonomy (NCBI): domain Bacteria; kingdom Pseudomonadati; phylum Bacteroidota; class Flavobacteriia; order Flavobacteriales; family Flavobacteriaceae; genus Urechidicola; species Urechidicola sp. KH5. The sequence continues at coordinate 61,393 of NZ_BAAFSW010000001.1, read as the reverse complement.
TTTGATGTAAATTATGAATCAATTTAACTAAAATTTGATCTATGAAAACAAAAATCACCTTTATTATTTTTGTGCTCTTATCTTCAATAGGTTGGTCGCAAACAAAGCTTATTGAAAAGGTAACAAAAACTGGAGATGAGGTAATCATACCTTATGAAAAGTACAGACTCGACAATGGTTTAACCCTAGTAATACATGAAGATCATTCTGATCCATTAGTACATGTTGATGTTACTTATCATGTTGGATCTGCAAGAGAAGAATTACAAAAATCAGGTTTCGCCCACTTTTTTGAGCACATGATGTTTCAGGGCTCAGAAAATGTAGCAGATGAAGAGCATTTTAAATTAATTTCGAATGCAGGAGGTACTCTTAACGGAACTACAAATAGAGATCGTACCAATTATTTCGAAACTGCACCAAGCAATCAATTAGAGTTGTTACTTTGGCTAGAAGCTGATCGAATGGGATTCTTTTTGGATGCCGTAACGCAAGAAAAATTTGAAGTACAACGAGAAACTGTAAAAAATGAAAAAGGTCAAAACTACGACAACAGACCTTATGGACGATGGAGTGAAGTAAATGCCGAGGCTCTTTATCCGTATGGGCATCCTTACTCTTGGTTAACTATCGGAAAATTAGAAGACTTAGACAGAGTTGATGTGAATGACTTAAAAAGCTTCTTTTTAAGATGGTATGGCCCAAACAATGCTACGTTAACTGTTGGTGGAGATGTTAATGCTCAAGAGGTAATAAAAATGGTAGAGAAGTATTTTGGTGTTATTCCTCCAGGGCCAGAGGTTGAACCATTAAAACTAGATACTCCAACTATTGATGCAGATAGATATGTAAGTTATGTAGATAAAAATATTCGTTTCCCTGGATTGTTATTTACGTATCCAACTGTTCCTAGTTTTCATCCAGATGAAGCAGCTTTAGATTGTTTGGCTGAAATTATTGGAGTTGGACAAAGTTCTTTCTTGTTTAAACAATTTGTTGGCCCTAAAAAGGCGATTCAAGCGTCGAGTTTCAACTCTGCGAGTGAATTAGCAGGAGAAATATCATTTTTTGTTTTACCATTTCCAGGAAAAACCTTGGCTGAGTTTGAAACAGAGATGCGACAGGTTTTACTTGATTTTGAAAAAGCTGGTGTAACAGATGATGACATCACCAAGTTTAAAGCAAATCAAGAATCAAATTTTATAAATGGACTAGCAAGTGTAAGTGGTAAAGTATCGCAACTAGCGTATTATGAAACATTTTTAAATAACCCGAATGGTATTAAGAATGATTTAAATAGATATCAAAGCATTACAAAAGAAGATGTTTTGCGTGTGTATAATAAATATATTAAAGGTAAGCCTGCTGTAATATTGAGTGTTGTGCCAGAAACTGGAGCAGAACCTGCAAAGTCAGATAACTATACTGTTAATAAAGATGGTGGAAATCCATATCCAACTACTGATTATTCAGGGCTTGTGTATAATAGGCCTAAAGGAGATAATTTTGACAGAAGCATTCATCCAACACCAGGAGCTTCTCCTTTAGTAAAAGTTCCAGAATTTTGGACGTCGGAATTAAAGAATGGAATAAAAGTTATTGGAACACAAACTGATGAGATTCCTGTAGTTGCTGTGCAACTAAGTATTAATGGTGGCCATAGAATGGATATCAATACACCAGATAAATCTGGTTTAGCTGTTTTAACAGCCTCATTGATGAATGAGTCTACTGAAAACTATACCTCTGAACAAATTCAAGAAGAATTAAGAAAAATTGGTAGTAGTATCAATATTTATGCTGGAGATTCTCAAACAACAATTAGTGTTAATAGTTTGAAGAAAAACTTGGGTAGAACTATGGAAATTTTGGAAGAAGTGTTATACCGACCAAAGTTTACACAAAAAGATTTTGATAGATTAAAAAAGCAACAAATAGAAGGTTTAAAATCTAATGAGAAAGATCCTGCCTCAATAGCATCAAATGTTTATAGAAGACTGTTGTATGGTGACAATCATATTTACTCAGTACCAAGCTCTGGTATCGTATCATCTGTTGAGGCTATTGAATTAGCTGATGTTAAGAACTTCTACGAGCAAAATTATGGTCCAGAATTAAGTGAGTTAGTTATTGTAGGAGACATATCAAAAAATGAAGTTTTGAATTCTGTAGACTTTTTAAACAGTTGGGAAAACAAAGGTACTCAGGTTCCAACAATGCCAAAAGTAAACGAGCAAGATAAAACTAAAATTTACTTAGTTGATAAAACCGAAGCTCCACAATCTCAAATAAGAATTGGTTATGTAACCGATATGCCATACGATGCAACAGGAGAATATTTTAAATCATACTTAATGAATTATCCTTTAGGAGGGGCATTCAATAGTAGAATAAATTTAAATCTAAGAGAAGATAAAGGTTGGACATATGGTGCTCGCTCTGGATTTAATTCAGATGACGATCCTGGACCATTCACAGCAAGTGCAGGAGTACGTGCGGATGCAACTGCAGGGGCGGTATCAGAATTCATGAAAGAACTTACCGATTATAAGAAAGATGGGATTACTGATGATGAATTGTCTTTTATGAGAAATTCTATAGGTCAGCGAGATGCTAGAAGTTATGAAACTCCAGGGCAAAAGGCGAGTTTCTTGAGAAGAATAGTTCATTACAACTTAGATAAATCTTATGTTGATGAGCAATCGAATATTATTAAAACTATTTCAAAAGAAGAGATAAATAATTTAGCAGATAAGAACCTACAAATAGATAATATGAATATTGTAGTGGTAGGTGATAAATCAAGTAATATTGAAGCCTTAGAAGAATTAGGCTACGAAATAGTTGAACTTGATGCCAAAGGCAATATTATTTCTAAAAAGGAAGAACCAGTAAAAGAAGCGATAAAAGATTAACCCTTTTTTTACAACTCGTTTAAATATAAAAGCGGAGCAACAAATTCTTGTTGCTCCGCTTTCATTTTATTTTTACAATTAAAATGAATTACAGTTTGGTAGTCTTATCCAATAAATAAAAATCTGCCATTACCATGGCAGCCATGGCCTCAACAATAGGTACAGCTCTTGGCACAACGCATGGGTCATGTCTACCACGACCTTGCATTTCTACAACATTTCCTTCACTATCTATTGTTTTTTGTTTTTGAATTAAAGTTGCAACTGGTTTAAATGCTACTCTAAAGTAAATATCCATGCCATTGGTAACACCACCTTGCACACCTCCAGAAAGGTTAGTTTTAGTGGAACCATCAGTATTAAAGGCATCGTTGTGCTCACTACCTCTCATTTTGGTTCCGCAAAAGCCACTACCATATTCAAAACCTTTTACAGCATTTATAGATAGCATGGCTTTACCTAACTGGGCATGTAGTTTATTAAAGATGGGTTCGCCCAACCCAATAGGTACATTTTGAATGACACATGTAATAGTACCTCCAATAGTATCGCCTTGCTTCTTTATTTCTTTAATATGCTGAATCATTTCTTCGGCCTTTTCAGAATCAGGACATCTAATAGCATTTGATTCAATTAAACTAAAATCAAGATCTTGATAAGGTTTATTAATAGTAATCTCTCCTACAGAAGATGTAAAAGCATTGATATGTATCTGTGATATAATTTGTTTAGCAATGGCACCCGCAACAACCCAATTCGCAGTCTCTCTTGCAGAAGTTCGTCCACCACCTCTGTGATCCCTAATACCGTATTTTTGATCATACGTATAATCTGCATGCGACGGACGGTACACAGATACATTGTGATTATAGTCTTTACTTTTTTGATTTGTGTTTTGAATTTGAAAACCAATAGAAGTACCTGTGGTCTTGCCTTCAAATATACCAGACAAAAATTGTACTTCATCTGGCTCTTTACGCGCAGTAACTATAGCAGATTGCCCAGGTTTACGGCGATTTAGTTCAGCTTGAACAGCTTCTAAATCAATAGTTATTCCAGCAGGACAACCATCTAAAATTCCACCAATTGCAGGACCATGAGATTCGCCAAATGTGGTTAGTGTTAACAGATTTCCAAAGGTATTGCTCGCCATAAAATCAAATTTTGAACAAAAGTAACAAACTGCCATAAATTCTATACCAAAATAGGGTCTTTATTTGAACTTTATTGAATGAGATATTGAATTAAAAAATAATTGGAAAAAGTTTTGAGAATACTAAAAAAGCATACTATATTTGCACCCGCCTACGCGAGTAATTAATTTACAAACTAGGTAACGCATTAGATACTGGAGAAATGGCAGAGTGGTCGAATGCGGTGGTCTTGAAAACCATTGACTGTAACAGGTCCGGGGGTTCGAATCCCTCTTTCTCCGCAAAAGAAAACCGAAACGAAAGTTTCGGTTTTTTTGTTTCTACAAATTAATGTTTACTTACTTTACTGTGTAACCATAGTTACATTTAATCAAATTTAAATGTGATAATTTTGCATGAAACAATTTAAACTATGGACATAATTTATGCCTCATGGCCTTGGTATGTTTCTGGGCCTTTAATAGCACTCATCCTATTTATTTTATTAAAAGTTGGTAAACGATTTGGTATGTCAACCAACCTTCAAACGGTTTGTGCCATGTCTGGTGCCGGTAAAAAGTGGGAGTATTTTAACATTGATTGGAAAGCCAATCGTTGGAATTTGTTGGTAGCAGTAGGAGCCGCAATTGGGGGATATATAGCTGCTAATTATTTATCTCCAGATCAAAGTATTGCCTTGCACCAAGATGTTGTTGCACAATTAGAGGAGTTTGGTATTGCCAATGCAGGAGCAACCTATTTACCAGATGAATTATTTGGGGTAGGTGTATTTCGAAATCCTTTATATGTATTGTATTTAGTACTTGGCGGATTTTTGGTTGGCTTTGGAGCTCGTTATGCAGGTGGTTGTACATCAGGACATGCCATTTCTGGATTGAGTAATTTGCAATTACCATCATTAATTGCTGTTATAGGTTTCTTTATTGGAGGCTTAATAATGGTACATGTTTTATTCCCAATATTATTTTAAGATGAGAAGTATTATTTATTTAGTTATAGGTACACTGTTTGGTATCATATTATACAAATCAGAAGCAGCTTCTTGGTTTCGTATTTACGAAATGTTTCAATTCAAATCCTTTCATATGTATGGCATCATAGGTTCGGCTGTTGGATTGAGTATATTGATAACTGCTTGGATTAAAAGAACAAAGCAGAAATCTGTATTTGGTGAGCAGATAAAGATTAGTCCAAAAGAAAAAGGCTTTACTCGATATATTATTGGGGGTATACTTTTTGGTTTAGGTTGGGCCCTTGCAGGAGCGTGTCCGGGACCGATGTATATTTTGGTTGGAGCAGGATATGTACCCATTCTTGTAGTGCTTATTTCTGCTATTTTAGGAGCATTTATTTACGGAATGTTAAAAGATAAATTACCTCATTAATTAATAGTACTTTTGCCGCCATGATTCAAGAGTTAAAACAACATTACGGAGGACTTTTTGAACCTGAATTACTTCAGGAAATTAATGCTGTCGGAGTGTTTAAAGAAATTCCTGAAGGTTTTATATTAATGGATATTGGTCAATATGTGAGGTCTATGCCACTTCTAATAGACGGAGCCATTAAGATATTAAGAGAAGATGATGAAGGAGATGAATTGTTACTCTATTATCTAGAAAAAGGAGAAACATGTGCCATGACTTTGGCTTGTTGTTTAGGTCAGAGTAAAAGCGAAATACTAGCTGTGGCAGAATCTCCAACAAAATTGGTGATGGTTCCAATTCAAAAGATGGAAGAATGGACCAGTAAATACAAATCGTGGCGAAATTTTGTATTTGAAAGTTACCATACGCGTTTGCAAGAATTGATGGAAACAGTTGATTCTTTGGCCTTTTTAAAAATGGACGAACGTATTTTAAAATATCTTCATGAAAAGGCTAAGATAGCTGGTAGTAATGAGGTGTTAAGTACACATCAAGAAATTGCCTTCGATTTACATACTTCTAGAGTTGTGATTTCAAGATTACTTAAGGCACTTGAAAAACAAGGTACAATCGTCTTACAGCGCAATAAAATACTAATAAATGATTAAATGCTTTGTAACAAGAGTTGCAGTTTAGCAATCGTGAAAGTTGTTACTTTGTTTTATAAAAATATTACATGGATATTACTTCAATTTTAGGATATTTAGGAGCATTAATTATAGGGGTTGTATTGGGCCTTATCGGTGGAGGAGGTAGTATATTAACGCTACCAGTGTTGGTGTATTTATTGCATATCAACCCTGTTACAGCAACCGCATATTCTCTTTTTGTAGTCGGTGTCTCTTCAACCGTTGGCGTTTTCAAAAACCTTAAAAAAGGATTAGTTGATTTTAAAACGGCCTTCATTTTTGCAGTGCCATCATTTATCGCAGTATTTTTGACTAGAAAATTTATTTTACCTGCAATCCCTGAAACTATTTGGACAGTTAACTCTTTTGTGTTGACAAAAGATGTGGCTATAATGATCTTCTTTGCTGTTATCATGTTATTTGCCTCTTTTTCTATGATTAAAGGAAAATGTGAGCATTGTGATAAACTTGATGATGATTCGATTAGTTACAACTATCCAATGATTGTGGTTGAAGGTATTTTTGTTGGTACCGTAACTGGTGTTGTTGGTGCCGGAGGTGGTTTTTTAATAATTCCTGCTTTGGTTTTATTGGCTAAATTGCCGATGAAAAGAGCTGTAGCTACCTCCTTATTTATTATAGCTATTAAATCACTTATCGGATTTTTAGGTGATATAAGTCATATGCAGATTGATTGGGAATTTTTACTATTGTTTTCAGGATTTTCTGTAATAGGAATGTTTATTGGCGTATACCTCAATAAGTTTATAAAGGGAGAAAAACTAAAAAAAGGTTTTGGTTTGCTCACTTTATTAATGGGGATTTATATATTATTGAAAGAATTTTTTTAATTGTAACCTTAGTTACTGTGTATCTTTAAAAAGGGAGGTACTTTTGAACTAAAATTAAGACAAATGAAAGTTGAACAAATTTATACCGGATGTTTAGCGCACGCAGCATATTATATTGAAAGTAATGGCGAAGCAGCGATTATTGATCCATTGCGTGAGGTGCAACCCTATATAGATAGAGCACAAAAAGATAATGCTCAAATTAAATATATTTTTGAGACACATTTCCATGCAGATTTTGTTAGTGGTCACATAGATTTGGCAAAAAAAACAGATGCTACAATTGTTTTCGGACCTACTGCTAAACCGGGTTATGATGCTTTAATTGCAACAGACGAACAGATCTTTGAAATAGGTTATTATAAAATTAAAGTATTGCATACTCCTGGTCATACTATGGAGAGTACTACATATTTACTAATTGATGAGAATGGTGCTGAACATGGCATTGTTACTGGAGATACTTTATTTATCGGTGACGTTGGGAGACCAGATTTAGCTCAAAAAGTAGATAGTGATTTGACCGAAGAGAAATTGGCAGGATTCTTATACGATTCATTGCGCAACAAAATTATGCCTTTAAATGATGACTTAATTGTTTATCCTAATCACGGTGCGGGTTCCGCTTGTGGTAAGAAAATGAGTAAAGAAACTACCGATACCTTGGGCAACCAAAAAAAGGTAAATTATGCTTTAAGAGCAGCTATGACTAAAGAAGAATTTATCGCTGAATTGTTAGATGGATTGCTACCGCCTCCTAAATACTTCCCTCAAAATGTTGTGATGAATATTGAGGGGTATGATAGTATTGATAATGTGATGGAAAAAGGCTTGCAAAGATTGAATCCTCAGGCGTTTGAAATGTTGGCAAATGAAAGTGGTGCTATTGTTTTAGATGTTCGTCATCAATCAGAATATATAAAAGGACATATACCTAGTTCAATTTTTATAGGTATTGATGGTGGCTTTGCACCATGGGTTGGCGCTTTAATTGCAGATGTGAGCCAACCAATTGTGTTGGTAACTCCAGAAGGTAGAGAAGAGGAAACAGTTACCAGATTGGCGCGAGTTGGTTTTGACAATGTATTAGGTATACTTGATGGTGGTTTTAATGCTTGGAAAGCTTCTTCTAAAGAATACGATACCATTACATCGGTTTCTGCTGATGTGCTAAAAGAAGCTCTGAAAAAAGAAGTGCCTGTTTTTGATGTTAGAAAAGAAGGAGAATATACAGCAGCACATATACCAGATGCACATTTCACTCCCTTAGATTATATCAATAATCATTTGACAGAGTTTCCTAAAGATGACACTTTTTATGTGCATTGTGCAGGAGGATACAGGTCAGTAATTGCTGCATCCATTTTAAAAAGTAGAGGTATTCATAATTTAATTGATATTGATGGTGGATTTAAAGCTATTAAAGAGGCTGGAATTGAAGTAACAGATTATGTATGCCCTTCTACCTTAAAATAAATTATAGAATAGCAACTTAAAACCCGCTTAAAGCGGGTTTTAAGTTGCTATTAGTCATATTAATTTCTTTAATTTGTATCTCTTTTAACTATTTTCAAAAAATTGTAAACAATAATGAATTTAACGGTAGTAGGAACTGGATATGTTGGTCTAGTAAGTGGAACATGTTTTGCAGAAATGGGAAATACAGTGACATGCATTGACGTTGATACACAAAAGATTGAGCGATTAAAAAAGGGTGTAATTCCAATTTACGAACCGGGTTTAGAACCTATGGTGCTTAAAAATCATAAAAACGGACATTTACATTTTAGTACAAGATTAGCAAATGGCCTAGTTAAATGTGATATTGTTTTTATTGCTGTTGGCACGCCAATGGGTGAAGATGGATCTGCTGACTTGCAATATGTGACTACTGTGGCTAGTCAGATAGGTAAAGAAATGACTAAACCTTTAATTGTTGTTGATAAATCTACGGTACCTGTTGGAACAGCAGATAAAGTAAGAGCTACCATTCAAAAAGAACTTGAAGTAAGAGGAGAAGACATAGCATTTCATGTTGTTTCCAATCCAGAATTTTTAAAAGAAGGTGCAGCTATAGCAGATTTTATGAAGCCTGATAGAGTAGTTGTTGGGGTTGATAATGAAGAAGCTCAAGAGAAAATGGAAGCTTTATATGCTCCTTTTGTACATAATCACAATCGCATCATTTTTATGGATGTACGTTCTGCAGAAATGACGAAATATGTAGCCAATGCGATGCTTGCTACTAAAATTTCATTCATGAATGAAGTAGCAAACATTTGCGAATTAGTAGGAGCAGATGTCAACAAAGTTAGAATTGGTATTGGTTCAGATTCTAGAATAGGTTATAGTTTTATTTACCCTGGTAGTGGTTATGGTGGATCATGTTTTCCAAAAGATGTAAAGGCATTAAAAAAGATGGCTTTAGAAGAAGGCTATAATGCTCAATTAATTGGTGCTGTAGAACAGGTGAATGATGTGCAAAAATTAGTAATAGCTAAAAAGATTGTAACTAGATTTGGCGAGGATTTATCGAAAAAGACATTTGCTCTATGGGGTTTAGCATTTAAACCTGGAACTGATGATATGCGTGAAGCTCCTGCGATATATGTGGTTAAAGAGCTTGTAAAAAGAGGAGCTAAGGTAATAGCCTATGACCCTAAAGCCATGGTTGAAGCTCAACACTTTTACTTAAAAGATGTAGAAGGCATATCATATGTAAATTCAAAATATGAAACCTTACCTAATGCTGAGGCTTTGATACTTCTAACCGAATGGAAAGAATTTAGATCTCCTGATTTTGAAGAACTAAAATCTAAATTAAAAAATCCTATTATATTTGATGGAAGAAACCAATATGATGAAGAGCGACTAAATAGAAAAGGATTTGAATATCATCAGATTGGGAAAAGTTAATTAATACCTTTTGAATGCTATCTAAAATTTGGCTGTCCGCTCCACATATGAGTGGGCATGAAAAAACTTTTATAGATGAAGCTTTTACTTCTAATTGGATTGCGCCTATTGGAGAAAATATTAATGGGTTTGAAAAAGATTTAGAGAAATATTTATCTGCGGGGGTTAATGTTATTGCTTTAAATTCAGGAACCGCCTCTATTCACTTAGCGTTAAAATTACTGAATGTAGAGAAAGATGACATTGTATTGTGTCAAAGTTTTACATTTATTGCCTCTGCAAACCCAATAACGTATGTGGGTGCTATTCCGGTTTTTATAGATAGCGAAACTACAACCTGGAATCTAGATCCAGATTTGTTAGAAGAAGCAATACAATATTATATACAGCTAGGTAAAAAACCAAAAGCCATAGTGGCTGTGCACCTTTATGGTATGCCATATCAAATAGATAAAATTCATGAAATTGCCTCAAAATATAACATACCAATAATTGAAGATGCAGCAGAAGCATTAGGTAGTTTATTTAAAGATCAGCATTGTTCAACTTTTGGTGATATTGGAATACTTTCATTTAATGGTAATAAAATAATTACCACGTCATCAGGTGGAGCATTGGTTTCAAAAAGTGAATCACATTGTAAAAAAGTTTTATTTTTTGCAACCCAGGCTAAAGAAAATAAACCGTACTATGAACATTCAGAAATTGGCTACAATTATAGAATATCAAATATTTTAGCTGGTATTGGTAGAGGGCAAATGAAAATATTAAAAGAACATATAGTAGCGAGAAGATCAAATTATGATTTTTATTTTAACGCCTTAAAGAGGTATTCTGAAATTACATTTTTGAAAGAGCCAAATCATGTTTTTTCTAATAGATGGTTAACATGTATACTTACTCCAAATTATGAGTTTAGAGAGAAAATTAGATTGTCATTAGAAGCAAATAATATAGAATCTAGACCATTGTGGAAACCATTGCATCTTCAACCAGTATTTAGTGAAAATAGAAGTTTTGAAAATGGCGTTTCAGAAAATTTATTTCAAAGAGGATTGTGCCTACCTAGTGGCTCTAATTTACAAAAGGAAGATTTGAAGAGGGTAGTTGAGGTAATCAAAAGTTTTTTTTAATGGAATATTCAAGTTTATTAGAAGACCTCATAGATACAAGTTTGTTTGAAATAAATCAAGATTTAGTATCAAGCCATATCTATAATAAGATTGTACTTATTACAGGAGCTGCAGGTAGTATTGGTAGAGAATTAGCCATTCAAATAGCTTCTTATGATTATGATAAACTAATTTTACTAGATCAGTCAGAATCTGGATTGTATGATTTACAGCAAGATTTGTTGTTGCTAGATGTAAAGAATTTTGAAGTTATTATCGCTGATATTAATGATAAGACAAGAACATCTCAAATTTTTGCCAATTATAAACCTGATATTATATATCATGCAGCAGCATACAAACATGTGCCTTTAATGGAGAATATGCCGCATGAAGCATTAAAAGTAAATGTAGAAGGTACCATTACGTTAATGGATTTAGCAATTCAAAATAATGTATCAAAATTTGTTCTAATCTCTACAGACAAAGCTGTCGAACCTACAAGTGTTATGGGAGCAACAAAAAGGTTAGCAGAAATATATGTTAATGGTCTTGAATGTAATACCAAAATAATAATAACTAGGTTTGGCAATGTTTTAGAATCTAGTGGTTCAATTTTACCTTTATTTGATAAACAATTGCGAAATGGAGGACCAATTACAATAACAGATAAGAACGTTTCAAGATTTTTTATGACAAAAATTCAAGCTGCCCAATTTGTCTTAGAATCAACTGCAGGTCGGGATGATAGAGCTACTTTTATTTTTGATATGGGTAAATCTGTAAAAGTTATGGATATTGCTTTGAAATTAATTGAGAATTTCAATAAAGAAAACTCGAAGGAAATAGAAATAAAGTATATTGGATTGCGACCTGGTGAGAAATTAGGAGAAGTATTTTATCACGAAGACGACATTATATTTAAAACAAATAATCCAAAAATTTATAAAGTAATACCTCCTAAAATGTCGGGTTATTCTTTGAATAAAGAGATTAGAATATTTTGTGAAAACGCATCCGGAATGACTAGCTTGCAGGTGGTGCATCAACTTAAAAAATTAGTTCCGAGTTATAACAATGTCAATACTGAATATATTTAATGAAGTAGGCATTTAAAAGCAGATTTGTAATTTATCTCTAAACTGCTTTCTCTATCTTTGCACCAATGAAATTTGATTTACACGGAAAAGACGTTCAGAGCAAAGCACGAGCTGGAGTTATTACAACAGACCACGGTATAATTGAAACACCAATTTTTATGCCTGTTGGAACTGTTGCTTCAGTAAAAGGAGTGCATCAGAGGGAGTTAAAAGAAGAAATCAATCCTGATATCATTCTTGGAAATACCTATCACTTATATCTAAGACCTAAAACAAACATTTTAGAGCAAGCCGGAGGACTTCATAAATTTATGAATTGGGATAGACCAATATTAACTGATAGTGGAGGATATCAAGTGTATTCTTTATCTGGAAGGAGAAAAATTAAAGAAGAAGGTGTAAAGTTTAAAAGTCATATAGACGGTAGTTATCACACATTTACTCCAGAAAATGTTATGGAGATTCAAAGAAAAATAGGTGCCGATATTATTATGGCTTTCGATGAATGTACTCCATATCCTTGTGATTTTGCATATGCTAAACGATCTATGCATATGACGCACAGATGGTTGAAACGTTGTATTAATCATTTAGATAAAGTGGAGCCTCATTATGGATATAATCAAACCTTGTTTCCAATTGTACAAGGAAGTACCTACAAAGATTTAAGAAAAGAATCTGCTGAATTTATAGCTTCGGTGAATGCTGAGGGTAATGCCATTGGTGGACTGTCTGTAGGAGAACCAGCAGAAGAAATGTATGAAATGACCGATGTTGTTTGTTCTATACTACCAGAAGATAAACCACGATATTTAATGGGTGTTGGCACCCCAATTAATATACTTGAAAATATTGCATTGGGAGTTGATATGTTTGATTGTGTTATGCCAACAAGAAACGCAAGAAATGGTATGCTATTTACTGCACATGGTACTGTCAATATAAAAAATAAGAAATGGGAAAATGATTTTTCTCCTATAGATGAAATGGGTATTACTTATGTAGATACATACTATTCTAAAGCTTATTTAAGGCACTTATTTGTGTCAAAAGAATTACTGGCAAAACAAATAGCTTCTATTCATAATTTAGGATTTTATTTATGGTTGGTTCGTGAGGCGAGAAAACATATATTAGCGGGAGATTTTTCGGCATGGAAAAATAAAATGGTTCAACAAATGAATAAACGTTTGTAATAGGCATTGTCGCTCAATGAGAATACTTGATAAATACATACTTAAGAAATATCTCTTTACTTTTTTATTTGTATTACTTATACTTATTCCGGTAATTATTGCAATTGATACCGGTGACAAAATTGATAAGTTTTTACGTCATGAAGATTTAACCGTTGGTGAAATTATTCAAGATTACTATGTTAATTTTATGATTAACATCGCCAATATGGTGTTGCCATTAGCACTGTTTGTCTCAGTATTATGGTTTACTTCTAAATTAGCAAGTCAAACTGAAATTATAGCCATTAATAGTGCTAAAATTTCATTTACAAGATTTCTAAAACCATATTTTGTTGGAGCAACAATCATAGCACTTGCTTCTTTGAGCTTGAATCATTTTGTTGTTCCTAAAAGTACCAAGGTATATAACGAATTTAAAAATACTTACATAAAAAGTAGACCGGTAGATAATAATCAAATCATTAATATTAATCTGCAGTTAAGCGATAATGAATTTGTGTATATCAAGACTTTCTATATGAAGCAAATGAGAGGTAATGATTTTACCTTTGAGCGATATGAGGGGAATAAATTAGTTGAGAAATTAAGCGCTGATAGAATTCAATTTAGAGAGAAAGACACTACATACAGATTAACTAACTATTATAGAAAGAAGCTGAAAGAGAAAGAAGACATTGTGACTACGGGTAGAAGAATGGATACCTTGTTTGACTTTAAACCCAAAGATTTGCTTCATCTAGACGCATTTGCTCAAGAAATGCAGACACCAGAGCTTTTAGAATACATACAATTTTCTCAATCTAGAGGACGAGGTAATTTAAATGTGTATTACGTTGAATTGTACAAAAGAACTAGTTTGGCAGTAGCAGTGTATATTTTAACCTTAATCGCTGTTTGTCTTGGTTCTGTGAAAAGAAGAGGAGGAATAGGTATTAACCTTGCAATTGGAGTTACTATGGTATTTTTATATGTATTCTTGCTTAAAATTGTAGAAGTAATTGGTGGAGCTCCAAATTCTAGTCCAATATTTATGGTTTGGTTGCCCAATATTCTTTTCGGTTCCGTTGCGATATATTTGTATTTTAAGGTTAGATAATTTCTTATGTCAGAATTAGGAAATAACACAAAGCTTTTAGACTACTTACATCTTCACTTTATTATTTTTATATGGGGTTTTACTGCGATTTTAGGTGCCCTTATAAGTATTGAGGCCATTCCACTAGTTTGGTTTCGCATGGGATTGGCAAGCATCCTGCTCTTTATTTTTTTTATAGTAACTAAAAGATCGTTGCGCATCTCCAAAAAGATGCTTTGGCGTTATGTTTTGGGTGGAATAATTATTGCCTTACATTGGATTACATTTTTTCAGGCAATAAAATCTTCAAATGTATCAGTTGGATTGATTACAATGAGTACAGGCGCATTTTTCACCTCTTTAATTGAACCAGTATTTTTTAAAAGAAAAATAAAAAGCAGCGAATTGTTGTTAGGATTGTTAGTAATTATTGGACTTTATATCATTTTTAAAGTAGAAGGTAATTATACATTAGGAATCGTTTATGGTTTAATTTCTTCGTTTTTATCAGCCCTTTTTTCTGTGTCTAATGGCTTGTATGTTCAAAAGAACAATCCATTGACTATATCATTTTATCAGTTATTTTTTGGCGTACTTTTTATTACCGTAATTCTTGGAGTTCAAGGAGGATTTAGTGCTGATTTTTTTGCGCTTTCAAGTACAGATTGGATGTATTTATTTATTTTAGCGAGTATATGTACCGCTTATGCATTCTCAGCTTCGGTTAAAGTGATGAAAGTATTAAGACCGTTTACTGTTATGTTGTCAATAAATTTAGAACCTGTATATGGTATATTACTGGCTCTATGGTTGTTTCCAGAAAAAGAAACCATGCCTTCGAATTTTTATTTTGGCGCATTAATTGTTTTATTCTCGGTGATTTTAAATGGTATTATTAAGAGTAGGAAATCGCTGATGAATCGGGTTCAAAAAAAGAAATTTTAAACATTAGATTTATTCTAAGTTAGTATATTTGTAGTCTTACAAAACTAAAATTACATGGAGTATTTAGATTTCGAACTTCCTCTAAAAGAATTACAAGATCAGTTTGATAAATGCGCGTTGATTGGTGAAGAAAGTGATGTTGATGTATCTGAAACTTGTGCAAATATTCAAAAGAAATTAGATAAAACGAGAAGCACTATATATAAAAACTTAACCGCTTGGCAGCGCGTACAATTATCGAGACATCCAAATAGACCATATACTATGGACTATATCAATGCTTTAGCTGGAGATAGTTTTATGGAGCTTCATGGTGACCGTACCGTAAAAGATGATAAAGCCATGGTTGGTGGCTTAGGTAAAATTGGTGATCAAAGCTATATGTTTATTGGTCAACAAAAAGGGTATAATACAAAGACGCGTCAGTATCGAAATTTCGGAATGTCTAATCCAGAAGGCTATAGAAAAGCTTTGCGTTTAATGCGTATGGCAGAGAAATTTGGAGTGCCAGTTGTAACTTTTATAGATACTCCAGGAGCATACCCTGGTTTGGAGGCAGAAGAACGCGGACAAGGCGAGGCAATTGCTAGGAATATTTTAGAAATGACTCGATTAAAAGTGCCTATTATTTGTGTAATTATTGGAGAAGGAGCATCTGGTGGTGCATTAGGTATAGGTGTAGGAGATAAGGTGTTAATGTTGGAAAATGCATGGTACTCTGTAATTTCTCCAGAGAACTGTTCTTCTATTTTATGGAGAAGTTGGGAGTATAAAGAGCAGGCGGCCGAAGCTTTAAAGTTAACTGCAGAAGACAGTAAAAAAATTAAGGTAATTGATGCCATTATTGATGAACCTGTTGGTGGGGCACATTTTAATAGAGAAGAAACTTTTAAAACTGTTGAACAAACAATTGTTAAAACCTACAATAGTTTAAAGAAGCTATCAGTGGATAAACTTGTAGAAAAACGAATGGATAAATATGCTAATATGGGTGTATTTAAATAATATTAGATTTAAATCAAATAATATAAACCTCTCAATATGAGAGGTTTTTTTATACCTTCACTTTATGAAAATTCTAAATTCTAATCAAATTTATGAAGCAGATAAAGCTACAATTTCAGAAGAAGGAATTTCTTCGTTTGCCTTAATGCAAAGAGCAGCAACTGCTTGTTTTGATTGGGTTCACTCTAGGCTTCAAGATAAAAAGGAGTTTACTATTAAAGTATTTTGTGGAGTAGGTAATAATGGTGGAGATGGTTTGGTCTTGTCCGCAATGCTGCATCAACATGATTACAATGTTACATGTTATGTAGTGGATTTTTCAGAAAATAGGAGTGATAATTTTTTAAATGCTTATGCTTTTGCCAAAGATTCTGGTTGTTGGCCAAAAGTTGTGAATAATCAAAGTCAAATACCAAAACTATCAGCATCAGATGTTATTGTTGATTGTATTTTTGGTATAGGCTTAAATAGATCAGTTGAAGGTTTTACAGCAGATTTGATTAATGCGATCAATAAATCAAACGCATTTGTTTTAGCTGTTGATGTTCCTTCTGGTTTGTACATTAACAAAAGGAATCGCGAAAATGATATTATAATAAATGCGACACATACGTTAACTTTTGAGGTGCCTAAATGGTGTTTCTTCTTACCCTTAAGTGATAGATATACTGAAACTTGGGAAATTCTATCCATTGGATTATCAGCATCATTTATAGCGCAAATTGAAAGTGATGAATTTATTAGCAAACAAAAGATTAATACTATTTATAAAAAGCGTACACCATTTTCTCATAAGGGAACACACGGTCATGCTTTGTTGATTGGTGGTAGTTTTGGAAAAATTGGCGCTATGGTTCTTTGTTCTAAAGCTGCCATAAAAGCTGGAAGCGGTTTGGTTTCTGTACTTGTTCCTAATTGTGGATATGAAATCTTGCAGGTGAGTAATCCGGAAGTTATGGTTCAAACTTCTGGTGATAATTGTATAATTGATTTTAAACAATCTATCGAGCCATCTGCAATTGGAATAGGGCCGGGGCTTGATAAACATGAAGTCACGATTAAAGCATTTGCATTTTTTTTGAAGTCAAATAAAATACCGTTGGTGATTGATGCTGATGCCTTAAATATTTTAGCGGCGAATAAAGAATTATTAGAGTTTATTCCAGCACATTCTATATTAACTCCTCATCCTAAGGAGTTTGAACGTTTGGTAGGAGTGTGGAAAGATGATTATGATAAATTGGAAAAGCTTAAATCGTTTTCTATTAGATATGGATGTATTGTGGTGCTTAAAGGTGCTTATACTGTTATAGCTGACGGAAATAGGTTGTATGTTAATTCTACGGGAAATCCTGCGTTAGCGACAGCTGGTAGTGGGGATGTATTAACAGGAATTATTACTGGTTTATTGGCACAAGGTTATGATTATGTAAACGCTTCAATACTTGGAGTTTACCTACATGGTTTGAGTGCAGATTTAGGATTGGTTCAAGAAAGTGAAGAATCTTTTATAGCCACTGATATCATATTAAATTTAGGTAAAGCCTTTAAAAATATAAAAGCATAAAAAAGCACTTTCATTTGAAAGTGCTTTGTGTTTTATATATCTAACGAATCAAATAAGGCTCGTAACCTAGGGTCAGAAGGTCTTGGTGCATCCGCATCTACAATATTACCTTCAGGGTCTATTAATAAGAATCTAGGAATTGAGTTAATTTCGTACGCTTGTGAGAAAGAAATATCCTCTCCAGCAAATAATTGAACACCTCCCATTTGGTAATCCTCAATCATTTTTCTCCAGGCATTGTATTTATTCAATCTATCTGTAGATATACTAATAAATGCGATATTCTTATCGTGATAGTCTTCTTCAACTTCTTTTAAATACGGAATTTGTTGTTTACAAGGCCCGCACCATGTAGCCCAAACATCAATATAAACATATTTACCTTTAAAATCATCTAATGAAGAATTACCACCCTTAAAATTTTCAAAATCATTAAATTTTGGTGAAGGCTTTCCTTTTGCAAACTTTAAAGATCTTTCATGATTTATTGGGTAATTCTTTACCAAGAAATCTATGTATTGTTTTTGTCCAGCTTGAATTTGTGCAACTAAAGTAGTATCAACATTTTTTGTTGAAGGTTTATTTAAATAGTCTTTTAAATCTTCTAAACGTTGATCAAATTCAGTTTTATCCAATATATAGAAAGACTTAGGATTCGCATATTCTGAAGTATTGAAATTAATTTGCTCATACATGTAATTGTTGCTAGCTGATCCGTTACCGGTTATTTTAGGATTTCTAAAATCTTCTGTATCAATGTTAACATTTAAGTTGTAACCATTTGCTAGATATATAATGGTACGATTTGTTCCGTCAGAAAATGTATACATCCCCGTAGGAAGTTTTAAGGTGTCTTTAAAGTTCCCATTAGCATCTACAGCAATAGTTTTAGAGTAATCTCTCGATAAAATTTCTATTTTATCAGATGCAGCATTTTCTACTTTACCTGAGAGCGCCATATATCCTTTGGGCTCTTTGCAACCAACAATTAATCCTACGAGTAAAAAAGCAACAAATATTTTTTTCATGTATGTCTATTCTTAAATATTATGTTTGTTAAATAAATCTATTAATTTTTCGTCAGATGGTCTTGGAGCACTTGCTTCAACAGTATTACCATCTGGGCCAATTAAAATAAATCTTGGAATACCTTGAATTTCGTAATCTTGAACAAAGTCTGATTGCCATCCTTTTGGCGATAAAATTTGGATCCCTCCTAATTCTTTGTCAGCAACCATAGCTTTCCAGTCAGATTCTGCTTTTTCCCAAGAACCACTGCGTCTATCGTCATCTACAGACAAGCTGACAAAAGCAATGTTTTTATCGTGATATTTTTTCTCAACTGCTTTTAAGAAAGGAATTTCACGTTTACATGGTCCGCACCAAGTAGCCCAAACATCAACGTAAACATATTTACCTTTTAAGTCAGATAGAGATGTAGTTGAACCATCAAAATTTTGATAATCATTAAACTCAGGAGCTGGTTTTCCATTTAATTTTTCTCTTAAATCAATTAATTTTCCGAAATACTCTTTATAAAATGGAAGTCCTCTTTCAATTGTTGTTTTCGATGATGCTAAAACAATACTGTCTAAGCTTTGGTTTTCTTCAATAAATGAAGTCAATTCTTTTTCACCTTTATCAATAGTTGAATTTAAAGTTTCTCTATCCATACTATCAAAATCTTGATTTAGTATGTTTTCTTGTTTTAATGCAAAAGTAGCTAAGAAGTTATTGTTATCTGAGCCATTTCCTTTATAAATAATGGTTTCATCAAATTCTTTAGTATCAATTGTAATTTTTAAGTCGTATCCATTCTTGAGATAAATACCTGTAGATTCTGAACCGTCAAAAAGATTGTACAATCCATCTTCTACTTTTAAAGTATCTTTAAAAGAGCCATCTGCAGCTACTGCAATTGTTTTAGAATATGCACGAGATCTGATTACCAATGAATCAGAGTTTTGATTTTCAATTTTACCTGAAAGTGTAACGTAATCTTTAGGTTCTGTAGCACAAGATGCTAAAATGATACCTGCAAAAAGTAGGGTTATTTTTTTCATTGTTTTGTGTTAAAGTTTTGCTTATTGTCGTCAAATATAACGGTAATTGCAGATATGAGGTAATTTTAAGATTTACTTTAACAAATAATTTAAAAAGTTTTAGAGAATTGAATAAAAAAAGGCGGTTATTCAACCGCCTTTTTTCCTTTCTTTATTTTTATTGCCAGTTCGCTAGCATCATCTTTATAGTCTAACTCAATTGTATCTCCTTCAGATAAATTGGCATTAACAATTTCTTGAGCCAATGCATCTTCAATATATTTTTGAATAGCTCGTTTTAAAGGTCTAGCTCCGTATTGTTTGTCAAAACCTTTGTCAACAATAAAGTCTTTACTCTTTTTAGACAATTTAACCTTATAGCCAAGGCTGTTTATTCGTGCCACAAGCTTTTCTAATTCAATATCAATTATAGCATGAATATCCACTCTTTCTAGAGCATTGAAAACAATTACATCGTCAATACGATTTAAAAATTCAGGTGCAAAAGATTTTTTCAAGGCATTTTCAATTACACTTTTGGCATGCGCATCTGCTTGCTGTTTTTTAGACGCTGTACCGAATCCAACACCAGAGCCAAAATCTTTTAATTGTCGAGAACCAATATTAGATGTCATTATAATAATGGTATTTCTAAAATCAATTTTTCTACCTAAGCTATCAGTAATATGACCATCATCTAAAATTTGTAGTAGCATATTAAATACATCTGGATGAGCCTTTTCAATTTCATCTAAAAGCACAACAGCATAAGGTTTTCTTCTGATTTTCTCTGTTAATTGTCCACCTTCCTCATAACCAACATATCCTGGAGGTGCACCAATTAGTCTTGAAATCGCAAACTTCTCCATATATTCACTCATATCAATTCTAACAAGGGCATCATCACTATCGAATAACTCTCTCGCTAAAATTTTTGCCAATTGTGTCTTACCAACACCAGTTTGGCCTAAGAAAATAAACGAGCCAATAGGTTTGTTTGGATCTTTTAAGCCAACCCGATTGCGCTGTATAGCTTTAACAACTTTTAAAACAGCTTCATCTTGACCAATAACTTTACCTTTTATTAAATTTGGTAACTCACTCAATCTAGAACTTTCGGCCTCGGCAACTCTATTTACAGGAATACCTGTCATCATTGAGATAACTTCTGCCACATTGTCTTCAGTAACTATTTCTCTATTCTGTTTAGATGCTTCTTCCCATTTACTTTGAGCTGAGGCCAACATATTTTCTAAACGCTTTTCGTCATCTCTTAATTTGGCAGCTTCTTCAAATTTTTGACCATTAACAGCACTAGTTTTATCAAGTCTAACTTTTTCTAGCTGTGCTTCGTAATCAAGAATTTCTTGTGGTACCACTATATTTGTAATATGAATTCTAGAACCTGCTTCATCTAAAGCATCAATAGCTTTGTCTGGAAGATATCTATCAGTCATATATCTATTTGTTAATTTAACACATGCTTCAATGGCTTCATCTGTAAAATCAACATTGTGGTGCACTTCATATTTGTCTTTAATATTGTGTAAAATCTCAATAGTTTCTTCTTCAGAAGTAGGCTCCACAATTACTTTTTGGAAACGTCTTTCTAAGGCACCGTCTTTTTCAATATTTTGACGAAACTCATCTAAAGTAGTTGCTCCAATGCACTGAATTTCTCCTCTAGCCAAAGCAGGCTTTAACATGTTTGAGGCATCTAAAGAGCCTGTTGCACCTCCAGCACCAACTATTGTGTGAATTTCATCTATAAATAAAATGATATCATCATTTTTCTCTAATTCATTCATAAGAGCTTTCATTCGTTCCTCAAATTGCCCACGGTATTTTGTGCCTGCCACTAAGCTTGCTAAATCCAAAGAAACAATTCGCTTATTAAATAAAATTCGAGAAACCTTTCGCTGAACGATTCTAAGAGCGAGGCCTTCTGCAATCGCAGATTTACCCACTCCTGGTTCACCAATTAACATTGGGTTATTTTTCTTACGCCTACTCAATATTTGAGAAACGCGCTCTATTTCCTCTTTTCTACCTACAACAGGGTCAAGGTTGCCTTCTTCCGCTAAACGCGTTAAATCACGCCCAAAATTGTCTAAAACAGGTGTTTTAGATTTAGCTGGAGACTTCCCTTTACCAGGTTGTTGCTCAAACGGATTTGATTTACTGTCTTCAAACTCATCATCTGAAGGAGTTTCAGCAATTGGATTAATGGTAATGTCATTTTCCTCTTGTGGGTCCAATTGTTGAAAAATAGACTTTACTTCGTCGTAATTAATCTCAAATTTATCCATCAATTTAGTTGTTGGGTCGTTTTCATTTCTAAGCACACACAATAAAAGGTGGGCTGTGTTTACAGCGTCACTTTTAAATAGTTTTGCTTCTAGAAAAGAAGTTTTCAGAGCTTTCTCCGCTTGCTTTGTCAAACGTAAGTTACGCTTCTCATTGGTGTTAGCATCAATGGGGTTGGCAGGACTTAAGATTTCAATCTTTTTTCGCAAATGATCTAAATTTACTTCTAATACATTTAGAATATCTATTGCTTTACCATCTCCTTTTCTCAATAAGCCTAACACTAAATGTTCGGTTCCAATAAAGTCATGACCTAAGCGCAAAGCTTCTTCTTTGCTGTAGGCAATTACGTCTTTTACTTTTGGTGAGAAATTATCGTCCATAATTCAGAAATTTCAAATTGTTCATACTAAGTTTTGTATTTAGACAAGCATTGGAAATAAAAATTAAAATCGTTTTAACATGATTTTACTATTAAAACTGACTAAATGCTTTTGCAATTAGTTTACTTCTCTCAGAAATACTTACGACCTCTATGCAGATTTCTCTTAAGGAAGAGATCTTGTTCCTTTGTTCTTATTCGTAAAAATAAAGGAATTTTTTATCAAATAGAAACAAAAAAAATGCCACAGTAAAACACGGAGTGTTATAATGTTTGTTAAAACTCACTAAAGGCTTGTAAATAAAGGTCTAGAGTCTAGTTTTTATCAACACAAAATTGTTAATAACTCATCTGAATTTTTGACAGTTTTACATCCTTTAAAAAGTGAATAATTGTATCTTGTGGTTCGATTAAAAAATAGGAAGAAAACTAAACTTTGTATATATGACAGACGGAGAAAAATTAATCCCAATTAACATTGAAGATGAAATGAAATCTGCATACATCGATTATTCGATGTCTGTAATAGTATCACGTGCATTGCCTGACGTTAGAGATGGTTTAAAACCTGTGCATAGAAGGGTGTTATATGGAATGCACGAATTGGGTATTAAAGCAACTGGTGCGTATAAAAAATCTGCCAGAGTGGTAGGAGAGGTGCTAGGTAAGTATCACCCTCATGGAGATACCTCAGTATATGATTCTATGGTTCGTATGGCTCAAGATTGGAGTGTGCGTTATTTAATGGTAGACGGTCAAGGTAACTTTGGTTCTGTAGATGGAGATAGTCCCGCTGCAATGCGTTATACAGAGGTGCGTATGCAAAAGATATCAGAAGAAATGATGTCTGATATCGAAAAGAATACGGTTGATACGCGCTTAAACTTTGATGATACCTTGCATGAGCCAACTGTATTACCTACAAGAATTCCGAATCTATTGGTAAATGGGGCATCAGGTATCGCCGTAGGTATGGCTACAAATATGGCCCCTCACAATTTAACAGAGGTTATTAATGGAACAGTTGCTTATATAGATAATAATGATATTGAGATTGGAGAATTAATGCAACATATTAAAGCTCCAGACTTTCCTACAGGTGGTATTATTTACGGATACGATGGTGTAAAGAGTGCATTTGAAACTGGTAGAGGACGCATTGTAATGCGCGGGAAAGCTTCTTTTGAAGAAATAAAAGGTAGAGAATGTATTGTTGTTACCGAAATTCCATATCAGGTAAATAAGGCTGATATGATTAAAAAAACAGCAGAATTAGTAAACGATAAAAAATTAGATGGTATTTCAAATATTCGAGATGAATCTGATAGAAAAGGGATGCGCATTGTGTACATCCTTAAACGCGACGCTATTCCGAATGTAGTTTTAAATAAATTATTTAAATATACGGCACTTCAAACTTCATTCAGTGTAAATAACATTGCTTTGGTAAATGGTCGTCCAGAACAGTTAAACTTAAAGCAATTAATTCATCACTTTGTTGAGCACCGTCATGATGTTATATTAAGACGTACGAAATTTGATTTAGACAAGGCTGAGGCAAGAGCCCACATTTTAGAAGGATTAATTATTGCTTCAGATAATATTGACGAAGTAATTAAAATAATTAGAGCATCTTCTAATGCTGATGAAGCACGTGAAAGTTTAATGACGCGTTTTGAATTGACAGAAATTCAAGCAAAAGCCATTGTAGAAATGCGTTTACGTCAGTTAACCGGTCTTGAACAAGATAAGTTACGTGCAGAATACGAAGAGATATTAAAGACCATTGCAGACTTGAAAGATATTCTTGCAAATGAGCCACGTAGATATAACATAATTAAAGAAGAACTGATTGCTATAAAAGAAAAGTATGGTGATGAGCGTAGATCTGAAATTGAATATGCTGGTGGAGATTTGAGTATTGAAGACATGATTCCAGATTCTAAAGTGGTTGTTACCATTTCTCATGCGGGTTATGTTAAGCGTACCAACCTTGATGAATACAAAGTTCAAAATAGAGGGGGTAGAGGCCAGAAAGGTGTTGCAACTAGAAACGAAGATTTCTTGGAGCATTTATTTGTAGGTACCAATCACCAATACATGTTATTCTTTACACAAAAAGGAAAAGTATTTTGGATGCGTGTATATGAAGTGCCAGAAGGAGGTAAAAACTCTAAAGGTAGAGCTATCCAAAACCTTATTAATATAGAGCAAGACGATAAGGTTAAAGCTTTCTTGGTTACTCAAGATTTAAAAGATCAAGATTATATCAATAGTCATTATGTGATTATGGCTACTAAGAACGGTCAGGTCAAGAAAACTTCTTTAGAGCAATATTCTAGACCTAGAACTAACGGTATTAATGCTATTACTATTAGAGATAATGATGAGCTGTTAGAAGCGAAATTAACTACTGGAGACAGTCAGGTAATGCTTGCTTTAAAATCTGGTAAGTGTATTAGATTTGAAGAAAGCAAAACAAGACCAATGGGCAGAAATGCTTCTGGTGTTAGAGGTATTACTCTAGGGAATGAGTCTGATGCGGTTATTGGTATGATTGCCGTAAACGATGAAGAAAGTAATGTTTTAGTCGTTTCTGAGAATGGATATGGGAAAAGATCTAGTTTAGAAGACTATAGAATTACAAATAGAGGAGGAAAAGGTGTAAAAACAATTAATATTACTGAAAAAACCGGTAATTTAGTCGCCATAAAAAATGTGACTGATGAAGATGACTTAATGATCATCAATAAATCAGGAATTACGATAAGAATGGCAGTGTCAGACTTGCGTGTTATGGGGAGAGCAACTCAGGGTGTGAAACTGATAAACATAAAAGACAGTGATTCTATTGCTGCGGTTGCGAAAGTAATGCATGAAGAAGATGAAGAAAATGCTGAAAATTTGATTGAAGGACAAGAAGATGCATCAGCAGCAGGAACGGAAAGTAATCAAGAGTAAATAAGTAAATAAATAGAAAAATGTTTAGAAAACAATTTTTAATGTTAATTGCCTTAGTAATGGTGGGAGCTGTTGCGTTTGGGCAAAAGAATGAGCTAAAGACGGCAGAAAAGGCTTTAAAGAAAAAAGATTTTGGAGCTGCTTTAACGGCTTTACAACAAGCAGAATCTTTAATAGCAAATGCAGATGCTAAATCTCAAGCTAAGTATTATTATTTGAAGGGTACAGCTCTTTACGCAAATGGTACAAAGCCTGGGAATGTAAATGAAGTAGCTAAGGCTTTCAATAAGTTATTGTCTATTGAAAGTAAATCGGGTAGTTCAACATACACTAAAGCAGCTGCTGAGGTTTTAACAAAACTTATAAATGAGGCTGATAGTAAAGCTCAAAAAAATTATCAAGAAGCAACTGCAAGTAATAATGATCCAGTGAAATTAAAAAAGGCTGCAGAGAGTTATAAGCAAGTTTATTTATTAAGCCCTGCTGATACTTCTTATTATTACAATACTGCTTTAATCTATCAAATGGCTAAAGAATATGAAAAATCTAATAAAGTTTTTATGGAGCTCTTGGACTTGGGTTATACGGGCGTTGCAACGCAGTATATCGCTACAAGTAAGGTAAGTGGAGAATTAAAGGCATATGCTTCTAAATCTGCTATGAATAAAGAAGTTAAATTAGGTTTAGCTGAAAACCCAGAGGTTAAAGTTTCTGAAAATAAAAGAATTACGATTATCAAATCAATTGGTTTAAACTATGCTGGTTTAGATAATAATGAAAAGGCCTTAGAATTTTTACAAGAAGCTCGAAAAGCGAATCCAGATGATTTTAACTTAATTATACAAGAAGCTAACACGTATTTTAGAATGGGTAATAAAGAGAAGTTTAAGTCGCTTTTAGAAGAAGCAATTAAGCTTGATCCAAATAATGCACAATTACATTATAATATCGGTATTATGAATAATGAGTTAGGTGATGATGCTGCGGCAATAGCAAGTCTTAAAAGATCTGCTGAGCTAGAACCTGAAAAGGGCGAAAGCTACAATGCAATTGCGAATATTATATTAAAGAAAGTTAAAGCGGTTAGTGACGAAATGGATGCAAACGCAGCAAACTTTAAAAAATATGACCAAATTAAAGTAGAAAAGTATTTGCCGATATTAAGAGAGGCTTTACCTTATCTAGAAAAATCTTATGAATTGAGTCCTGACGATACTGTAAAGAATCAGTTGAATGCGCTTTATGAAAATCTAGAAATGGATAAAAAAGTTGAATAATTATATTTGTCTTTTAGAAAATTAAAAAAAGCCTGCAATTTGCAGGCTTTTTTAATTAAATAATTTTCTTAATTACTCTAAGTTTATGAGAATGTCTTCGAGTATCTACATTGTAAATACCGCTGTGATCTAATCGATCTATTCTTACTTTACCATGCGCATGAATTATATAATTATCTCTCATAATAATTCCAACATGTACTATGGCACCTTCGTTATTATCAAAAAAAGCTAAATCTCCAGGTTCACTCTCCTCAATAAAACTTAATACTTCTCCTTGAGTAGCTTGTTGACTAGCATCGCGTAAAAGATGATATCCACATAATTTGTAAACCATTTGCGTAAAGCCCGAACAATCAATACCAAACGGAGTTTTGCCTCCCCATAAATACGGAGCATTTAGGTACATAAAAGCAGTATTAATTAATTCATTTCTACTTTTTGAACCAATAATAACACCTCCATCATACTTAAATGTTATATCTGCAATATTAAATTGATTTTTAGAATAACCGGGTAATTGAGACCCTAAACTTATAGGAGTTAAATTTTGTTCTTCATCAGAAATAAAATCAATTAATTCTCCAGAAAGAAAAATATTCTGTTGATCTTGAGTTTTATACTGTTCCTCTGAACATTCTAGATATTGTTTGTTATCTATCCAACCTTCATATTTGTCAAATGCTAAACGAATTTTACTCCATTTTGAGCGTTTTTCTAAAACTTTAAAATGCTCTCCAAATAATACTTGGGATACAAGTTCACTCTTATCTGAAGGTTCAAATCTTAGAGATACTATGCTCAAATTACAAATTCCGTATAGCATGAAATTTAATTCTTAATAGGGTTAAATATTTTCAATAACAATAGCACTAGCACCACCACCGCCATTACATATACCAGCAGCTCCTGTGGCACCGTTATTTTGTTTTAAAACAGAAATCAAGGCCATAATAATTCTAGCACCAGACATGCCTAAAGGATGACCAAGAGAAACAGCACCTCCATTTACATTAACTTTTTCAGCATTTAAACCGAGTAACTTAATATTTGCAAGTCCAACAACGCTAAATGCTTCATTTAACTCAAAGTAATCAACATCTTCAATGTTAATACCCGCCTTATCTAGTGCTTTCGGTAATGCTTTTGCGGGTGCCGTAGTAAACCATTTTGGCTCTTGAGCAGCATCTGCATAAGATTTTATTCTTGCTAAAGGTTTTAGTCCTATTTCTGCAGCTTTATCAGCACTCATTAATACAAATGCAGCAGCACCATCATTTAATGTTGAAGCGTTTGCAGCTGTTACAGTACCATCTTGAGAAAACACAGGTCTCAAACTTGAAATTTTATCGAATTTCACATTCTTGAATTCTTCGTCTTGATCAAATATAATATCATCACCTCTTCTCTGTGATATAGAAACAGGTACTACTTCATCCTTAAACTTATTATTTGCCCAAGCTTCTGCACTTCTTTTATAAGAAGTAATTGCAAATTGATCCTGATCTTCTCTACTAAAATTATGTTCAATTGCACATAAATCGCCACAATTCCCCATATGCTGCTGGTCGTAAACATCAGTTAACCCATCAACAAGTAATCCGTCTTTAAGTTTAATATCACCTAATTTAACACCATTTCTGCCTTCAACGTAATGTGGGATACTACTCATATTCTCCATACCTCCAGCAACTACAATTTCCGCATCATCGCATTGAATTGCTTGTGCTGCTAACATTACAGATTTCATACCAGAGGAACAAACTTTATTTATGGTCGTACAAGGCACAGTATCTGGAATGCCAGCAAAAATTGCCGCTTGTCTTGCTGGCGCTTGACCTAATCCGGCTGATACAACGTTACCCATATAAACCTCATCCACTTTATCAGCAGATAAACCGATTTTATCGAGAGCTCCTTTAATAGCTATAGCCCCTAATTTTGGAGCTGGTATCTTTGCTAGACTCCCTAAAAAGCTTCCAATCGGAGTTCTAGCCATTGATACAATTACAATCTCTTTTTTCATATTTTCTTTCAAATTTTTACCATGCGAATTTAATCATTTTAAAGTAAAATATTAGTTTAAAGTACTGGTCTATCTACATTAATAAGTCAGGGTTATTTTTTACATTTGAACTATGAAGAAAATCTTAAACCAACTACTTCAGAATCATTCCTTAATCTATAAGGTCATATTATATGTTTTGTCAGTTGTTTTAATTGTTTTTATGTTTCCTAAAGGTGGAAAATTTAAATATGATTATGTAAAAGGAAAACCCTGGCAATATGAGAATTTCTATGCACCATTTAGTTTTGCAATTCAAAAGACTAAAAATGAACTTGCCAAAGAGCGAGAGGAAATTGAAGCCGAATCTCTTGTTTATTTGGTTAAGGACAGTCAAGTAAAAGCTGATGTTCTTAATCAATTGAATGAAAGTTTAAGTGAGACGATTATTAAAGTTGATTCTA
The DNA here is from genome assembly GCF_054661455.1 of Urechidicola sp. KH5. Lineage (NCBI taxonomy): Bacteria > Pseudomonadati > Bacteroidota > Flavobacteriia > Flavobacteriales > Flavobacteriaceae > Urechidicola > Urechidicola sp. KH5. The sequence continues at coordinate 32,060 of NZ_BAAFSW010000001.1, read as the reverse complement.
TATTGGCAAGAAGGATTATTGACAGTATTTATAAAATTGGATTTATAGATGCTGTAAGTTCTCAAGAGCTTTCGCCTGAAAAAGCAATTGTTGCTATTAGAACTGGGGTTGAGGTAGAAAATAAGAATCATCTTAATATAATTAGATCTAATCAATTATTACCTTTTATAAATACTGAACTAGAGGAAGTTAAAGATGTGAGTTCGCGTGCAGTTTTATTAAACACTCTTTCACGCATAGTAAGTCCGAATATTAGTTATGATGCAGAATTCACTAATAAGGCATTAGAGGAGGATTTAAACAAAATTTCTCTAACAACAGGTTATATTGAAGAGAACACAATTATTATTTCTAAAGGAGATATTGTAGAGGGTGAAAAATTAGCAGTTTTAAACTCGATAAAACAAGAATTAGAATCTCAGGTATGGAGTGAATCCAATTACAATTGGGTTGTTTTAGGATACACAATATTAGTTGCTTTGGCTCTTATAATGGTCCTATTATTTTTAAGAAAATACCGCCCAGAAATTTATGATAGTAATAACAAGACATTACTCATATTTATGATGATTTTGTTTATGGTTTTGTTAGTGACAATCATAATCAAGAGATTTGATGCTAAATATGTTTATGCTGTTCCTCTTTGTGCACTGCCTATAATTTTGAAAGCGTTTTTTGATGCAAGATTAGGGTTGTTTGTTCATGTTCTTACCGTGCTACTTCTAGGATTTGTAGTGCCCAATAGTTTTGAGTTTATATTTTTGCATATAATAGCTGGTATGGTTACTATTCTTACAGTTTCTGAACTTTACAAGCGTGTAAATTTATTTATTTCAATAGCTCAGATTACGTTGATTTACATGGTAGCCTATGTGGCTTTTACAATTATTAAAGAAGGTCATATACTTGAACTGAATGAATACTATTTTGGATTATTTGCTTTTAATGGAATTCTAGCTTTCTTGTCAACATTACTGATTTTTTTGATAGAAAAATCTTTTGGATTGGTCTCAGATGTTTCTTTATTGGAGCTTTCGAATACCAATTCTGCATTGCTAAGACTTTTGGCAGAGAAAGCACCTGGAACGTTCCAACACTCCATGCAAGTGGCAAATTTGGCAGAAGCTGCAGCTAACGAAATTGGCGCTAATGCTATGTTGGTAAGAACTGGAGCTTTGTATCATGATATAGGTAAGATAAATAACCCATTGTATTTTACAGAAAATCAAAGTACAAATGTTAATCCACATGATGAATTGCCTCCTGAGGATAGTGCCAGAATGATTATAGGTCATATAATTGGGGGAATTGAATTGGCAAAAAAATACAGGTTGCCGGATAGGATAATTGATTTTATAAGAACGCACCATGGTACATCTCTCGTATATTACTTTTATTCAAAAGCTATGGAAGCAAATCCAGATAGTGTATCTGTCGAAAAATTTCAATATCCTGGTCCAATTCCATTTTCCAAAGAAACAGCCATATTAATGATGTGTGACGCTGCAGAAGCTGCTTCCAAGAGTTTAAGAAGCCCAACTGCTCAATCGATAGACGAATTAATTGATAAAATTATTGATACTCAATTGGAAGGGAGTCAATATATGAATGCAAATATTACCTTTAGAGATATTGAGCTGGTTAAGAAAGTTTTAAAAAAGAAATTGAAGAACATCAATCATCTTAGAGTAGAATATCCTGAATAAAATGGTTAAATAAATTTGAAATTACTTTAAAAAAAGGTTGTGATATTGTGTTTGGAGTATTACATTTGCACTCGCAAAAATAAGTTCATTGCAATTTAAATTATTAGGAGAGGTGCCGGAGTGGTAACGGAGCAGATTGCTAATCTGTCGGCGGGTAACTGTCGCATGGGTTCGAGTCCCATTCTCTCCGCATTTTCGGGGTGTAGCGTAGCCCGGTTATCGCGCCGCGTTTGGGACGCGGAGGTCGCAGGTTCGAATCCTGCCACCCCGACAATAATTTAAAATGGTCGCGTAGCTCAGCTGGATAGAGCATCTGCCTTCTAAGCAGACGGTCATAGGTTCGAATCCTATCGCGATCACAAAAAGCCTTACTATTTCTAGTAAGGCTTTTTTGTTGCATAAAAAAACCTAACTAGTTGTAGTTAGGTTCTATATTTTTTTGAGTTATATATTATTCTTCTCCCGTATGTAATTGTTTTTCATCAACTTTAATATCTACTTGCTCTTTTAAATCGACGGCTTTTAGATAAAGACTTATTCTACTTCTTATAAAGTAAAGAATTGTAAGAATAACGATTGTAAATGGAAGCGAATAAATGAATTCAACTTCATCGTTAAATTCCATATCATCATTTATAACAGATATTAACTGAAAAATATAAACTGAAATTGGAATAGCAATAGAATGATACCACCAATGTTTACAAGTAGTAAACCAAACTAATAATAATGTAAGTGGAATAAGTTTTGAAAAGAAACTGTGTATAAAGTACCTTACGCTTTCATAATAATTACTTTCAAAAGTTCCGAATATTGTTTCGTAAGAATCAGTATCAGGAAATGATCTGTATAAGTAGAAAGCGTAAGGAATAAATAGCATAAATGCTATTATCAAACTACCCGTTCCTAGGTATTTTGTACCTTGCTTTTTCAATGGCTTGTTCTTCTTTGTCATTCTCCTTTACTGAATTTGCATTCAAAGCGAAAGATAATGAAAAAACAGCAAGCATTAGCAATCCGAAAACTAATTTTACTTTTTTCATTTTAGTGAGATTTTATTAATTAAAGTAAGAATCAAATATATCAAGCGCTTAGCAATAATGCAAAAAAATCTAACATAGTATTTATGTAGTTGCTATACTATTAAATGAGAAAAGTAGCTGTGCTAGTTACTATTACTAGGAATTATATGAATCTGCTTACTAGAAAAATTTTTCAAAATCTTTACAATTTAGATTTAAAAACTACGCTAATTATCCTTTTTAGGATTATTTTTTGATGAAAATTATCAATATTTCATCTAATCAATTCTTGGCATACTTTAAAAAAGGTAAAAGAAATGCGGGGACTTTGATTATTTCAAATGTAACATTTTTTCAAATATGATGTATGTAAAAAAAATAAATTTGCTAGAGTTTTTTGCAGTTAATAAAAACTTTTTCATTTTTTGAGTTTGTAGTGAAAAATAGATAGATTTCACCCCCTTCTTTTAAATCAGTTTTTTTTCTGATTTGCTCAACTGTTTCAGGGAAATTGCGTATTGTAATGTTTGCTTTGTTTGAATTGATTTGTTTTTTAATCTTCTTTTTATTGTATTTATAAAAATCAATAATTTCAAATCGTCTTCCTGGAAAATCAATTAAATCATCGGATGTATACAGATGCGAATGCTTATGCAGTTTTTTAAGGGATAGCTGTGTTGAAACTTGATTAAATCCACCAGATTTTAGAATGGCTGCATTTGGTTCGTATAAATATTTTAATGGAGCGGTATAAGTTACCTCAACATATTCTCCATTAATAAATTCAAATTTTTGAATTAAGGATTTAGACCAATTAATTGTTTTAATTTTTATAGGTTTATTCCAATTATTTTCAATAACGATTAGGAGTTCTTTAACTTCGTTATTCACCGCAACTACATGAATTTCTTTAACATAATTTAATTCTGAAATAACACTCGTTATATCCATTAACGGAGAGATCTTCAATAGAATATTATTCGACTTTTTTAATAACTGATTTAATGTATCTGGTATGTTGGGCACACAATCTTCTAAAAGAAAAACTCTACCCTTAACATCACTTCTTCTGGATGGATCAGCGTAAATACAATCGTATATATCGTTGGAATTGTTTAAATATTCCAATCCATCAAGTACAAAGCATTTGATATTTTCCTTGTTTAATTGTGCTAAATTATAAGAAGCAAGGTTACTTAAGTGTTCGTTTATTTCACAGTGCGTAACATGCTCAAAAGTACTACTGAAATAAAAGCAATCTACTCCAAAACCACCTGTGATATCAATTATTTTACTTCCTTTAATTAAAGATGCTTTATATCTCGCAGTAATTTCTGAAGAGGATTGTTCTATGTTAAGTTTATTTGGAAAATATATTTTCTCTGAACTAAACCATGTAGGTAATTTTTTTTGACATTTCTTTTTTGCTTCAATTTGCTCAACAATATCTTTAATATCTATTTCAGGAAATGGGGAGCCCTTAAATAATAGTCTAGTGATATCGCAATTAATATTTGCATTGATAAAGTCTTGAACTCTATTTTCTAGCAATGCTTTATTCATCATAAACTCTATAAATCTTTAGTCAAAGATTTAACAATTTTGTTTTCGGATAAAAATTCTTTTAAAATTACTTTTATAGCAGTGTAACTTGGAACCGCTACAACCATTCCAATCACACCGAATAGAAGTCCACCTATAATAATCACTAAAAATATTTCTAAAGGATGTGATTTAACACTTTTAGAAAATATGAATGGTTGACTAAAGAAATTATCTACTAGTTGGGCAATTATATAACCAATTAATACGTATATGGTCGTTGGTAAAATCACTGTTTGAAAGTCTTGTCCAATATTACTTGTCATTGTTAGAAAGAGCATTAAAACACCTCCAATGAGTGGTCCTAAGTATGGAATTAAATTTAGTAGAGCACATAAAAATGCTATGACTATGGCATTTTCAACTCGAAAGATACCTAGTGTAATTGAATACAATACAAATAAAATACTGATTTGAAATACCAATCCGATAAAATAACGCGATAAAAGGTCCTTAATAGTATTTAAAGATTTTGTTACTTTCCTCTCGCTGCGATCCGAAACCAAGGCTAGAATTACGTTATGCAATAATTTACTATCCTTCATCAAGAAAAAAGCAATAAATAAAACGGAAAACAATCCAATGCTGATGGAGCCTACCGCTCCTACAACTGTATTTAACACCATAGGTATTTCACTAAATCCAGACATTAAATCAAAATTCTTTAATTGCTCAACCAAGTCAAATCGCTGCTGCAAATAATGTTGACTTAGTTGATCCATTAAATGAACATAATTAGCTCTCAAATTATCAAAATTTAATAATGATAGATTTTTGCTTTGTTGTGTTATTAGAGGTATAAACAATCGAATTAATCCAAAAATAAATCCAGTGAACAAACCAATTGTTACAACTACAGCTATAGTATTTGGTAATTTGAGTTTTTTCTGTAAAAATCTAACAATTGGCCTAGCTATTAATGAAATCACTCCAGCAATCACGACATAAACAATTACAGTTTGAATTTTATAAAGAAAGTATAAAAATGCACTAATTGCCACTAAAGTACCTATGGCTTTAAGAATGCCTTTTGATATCATGTTTGAATTCATAGCGTAAATATAACTTTTATTAGTTCAAATTAAAATCCAACAGCAGCGTCATCACCTCTCGGATCTGCACCAGCTTCAAAATTCCCTTTAGCATCAACCAATATTGCATCTACTTTTCCTATGATAACAAAATTTGACTCATCGATTAGGTATCCTATTTTTTCTAGCCTTGTTATTATTTCTTCACTAAATCCATTGGGTTCCATTCTTATGGTGTCTGGCAACCATTGATGATGAAATCTAGATTTAGAAACAGCTTCTTGCATATCCATATCAAATTCTAAAACATTTAAAATAGTTTGAAATACAGAGGTGATAATTGTAGAGCCTCCTGGGGTGCCAACCACCATTTTTAAATCATCGTTCTTTGAAACTATTGTTGGCGTCATGGAGCTTAACATACGCTTCTCTGGAGCAATTGCATTCGCTTCAGCTCCAACAAGACCATATACATTTGGGGTACCTGGTTTTACGCTAAAATCATCCATCTGATTGTTTAAAAAGAATCCTAACTCATCGATGTAAACTTTTGAGCCATAAGCACTATTTAATGTGGTTGTTACAGAAACTGCATTTCCAAAGGGATCCACAATAGAGTAGTGGGTAGTTTCTTCGCTTTCGAACCCAATCACTTTTCCATGTGCGATTTCTTTGGAAGGAGTTGCTTGAAGCCAATTAAAATTAGACATTCTTTTTTTAGTGTATTCTTTAGAGATTAATGTGTCGATTGGTACTTCTACGAAATCAGAATCTCCTAAAAAATAAGCTCGATCTGCATAACTGCGTCTCTCGGCCTCGGTGAGTAATTGGATGTACTTTGAAGAATTGTGTTTCAATTCTTTCAGATTATAAGGCTCTACAGAATTCAATAATTGTGCTAAACAGATTCCACCACTAGAAGGAAGTGTCATTGAAGTTACAGTATATTCTTTGTAATTAAAAGATACCGGCTTTCTCCATAATGCTCTATATTCAGCCAAATCTTGCATGTTCAATATTCCGCCATTTCGCTGAATGTGTTCTACCAAACGTATTGCGGTTTCTCCTTTATAAAACTCATCTTTTCCATTATCTCTAATGCGTTTCAGTGTTTTAGCAAGTGCTTTGTATTTTATACTATCTCCCTTTTTAAAATTTGCAGTAACAGGTACTTCTTTCTCATTTACCAATATGATTCTTTTATTAAAGTTAGCTATTCGACCTTCTTGATAATCTGTTACTACAACTCCTTTATTAGCCAAATCAATGGCAGGTTGAATGAGTTCCTCCATGGGCAGTGAACCAAACTTTTTATGAACTTCAAATAGTCCTGAAATGGTACCAGGAACACCAACTGCCAATACGCCGGTGCGACTTTGATTTTTTATTACATTTCCATCTGTATCTAAATACATGTCTCTATGTGCCGCTTTTGGAGCTTTCTCTCTATAATCCAAAGCTCCAGTGGTTCCATCTTTTAATCTAAATACCATAAAACCGCCTCCCCCTATATTTCCTGCAACAGGGTATGAAACAGCTAAAGCAAGTTCTGTAGCTACCATAGCGTCAAATGCATTCCCTCCTTTTTTCATTATGGTAACACCAATTTCAGAAGCTTCTTTTCTGGCACTTACCACCATTCCATTTGTGGCAGTTACTCCTTTTTGAGCCATACTAGATATACTAAATAAAAGTGTGATAATTAGTAATTTAATCTTCATAAGTTACGGTATGTATTTTCAGAAAAGTGAATCAATTCTTCAAAAAATACAGTGAAATCTGATTCAAATTCTGTGTATTTTTTTTTTAAATCTTCTAATGCTAAATGCATATTCGATTTGTTTTTAGTGCGCCTATTCATTCCGTTTAATACTTCTTGCATCCCTTCGAAATATTGGTAGTTATAGAGCCAATTAAACTTTTCGATATATGGTAACATATATTTTGTTTGTTCAGGTAACAAGTCATAATGTTGATGCATGTATTTATAAAATGACTCAGAAAAAACCTTTAAATCAATGGTAGCATAAGTGCTCCAGTTTTTGGCTAAGAAATGATCGTAAAACAAATCAATTATTACGCTTTTGTAATGGCCGTACCTCCTGTTTAAACGCTGTTTTGATTGTTTGTGAATTTTATGTGTATCTGTAAAATGATCAATTGCACGATGCAGTAATATGCCTTTTTGAATTTTTTCAGGATAATTTAAATAGTTCTTTCCCTTAACGGCATCGGCAAAAAAATTACCCAAGCGCACATACTCGTCGTTGGGTGATAAATAAAGATGAGCCAAAAAATTCATTTTGTGAAGATAAAAAAAACCGCAACAATTGTTGCGGTTTTATACATGCTGTTTTAAGCAGAGAATTAGTTGTTCAGCATTACAGGCATAACAAGCATTGTAACAGCCTCGCCTTCTTCTACACCATCAGCTGGTGTTAAAATACCTGCTCTATTAGGTAAAGACATTTCTATTAAAACATCCTCAGAATTAAGATTACTCAACATTTCAGTTAAAAATCGCGAGTTAAAACCAATTTGCATATCATCACCTTGGTACTCACAATTTAAGCGTTCATCCGCTTTGTTTGAATAGTCAATATCTTCAGCAGAAATATTTAATTCAGTACCTGCCATTTTTAATCTAATTTGATGTGTAGTCTTGCTTGAGAAAATAGAAACACGCTTGGTAGAATTTAAAAATGCAGCTCTATTTACTGTTAATTTATTTGGATTTTCTTTTGGAATTACCGCTTCGTAGTTTGGATATTTACCATCAATTAAACGACACTCTAATACAACATTGTCAAATTGAAATTTGGCATTCGAATCGTTGTATTCAATAGCAACATCGCTATCGCTACCTCCTAAAATACCTTTTAAAAGATTTAAAGGTTTTTTCGGCATAATGAACTCTGCTGACTCATCTGCACTTACATCTGTTCTTTCATATTTAACAAGTTTGTGTGCATCTGTAGCAACAAAAGTTAAACTCTCTGGACTAAATTGAAAGAATACACCACTCATTACAGGTCTCAAATCATCATTGCCTGCTGCAAATAAAGTTTTTGAAACAGCTGTAGCCAAAATGGCACCATTTACAACAGTCTTACTTGGAGAAGCTAAATCAACAGCTTTTGGAAATTCATCGCCGTTAAAATAAGCCATATCATATTTACCCTGACTCGAGCTAATTTCTATTGTATTGTTATCTTCCGTTTTAAAAGTTAACGGTTGATCTGGAAACGTCTTTAAAGTGTCTAATAACAATCTGGCTGACACAGCTATGGCACCTTTAGAATCAGATTCTACTTCTAAAGTTGTACTCATAGTTGTCTCTAAATCAGACGCTGTAATTTTTAATTGGTTAGTATCTAATTCAAATAAGAAATTATCTAAAATAGGTAATGTATTGTTATTGTTAATAACACCCCCAAGCACTTGTAATTGCTTTAAAAGTTGCGAGCTCGATACAATAAATTTCATGTGTATGCTTTTTTATAAGAATACAAATATATTCTAAAATACTGTGAATTAGAAAAGAACTTATAAACAAATATTGTCAGTTAGAATCAGGGATTATTTGATAGGTAAAGAGACGTTCTTGTGTAGAAATTATATTGATTTTCATTATAAAATTACCTTCTGAAAGTAATTGTGAATTGCTGTTTAGATCTTGTTTGTATTCTACATTGTTAATAAAAAATCGAACATACGGTTTGGTGGTAATTTGATAGAAATTTATTGGCTCCGTAGTATCAGATGGATAAAGTTCTTGAATGACCGCGTGTTCATTATATCCAAAGGTAAATTCTAGTCTTTCTATAGTGTAAAGGCTGTTATTTTCAACTTCTAAGTAAGTATCTAAGTTCGGATCATCTATATTATTCTCAATGATATTTTCTACGGCTGTTCCAATAATCTCATCACAACTTATGTTAATTGAGAGTGTTAGTAAAATCAAGGCAAGTTTGAAATACTTCATAGTTGATTATTTATTGCGTTTTATCTATCAAGTATTATTCCAAAATCATAAATAATTGTTAAGGTTCGAACTGGTGAAATTTGATTTTAATTAATAATCAATAGATTTGTTACAATCTAAACTTGCATTACATGAAGCAAAAGCTATTGCTGTTTTGGGCTGTATTTTTATCTATTAATTTACTAGCTCAATCGCCTCAAAAACCATCTGCCTCAGAAATTCATGAGGCAATAAAAAAACTCAATTTTTTAGGTTCTGTATTATATGTAGCAGCTCATCCTGATGATGAGAACACTACAATGATATCTTTCTTTGCGAACGAAATGAAGGCAAGGACGGCTTATTTAGCTCTGACTCGAGGAGGTGGAGGTCAAAACCTTATTGGTCCTGAAATAAGAGAATTATTGGGTGTTGTACGAACTCAAGAATTACTTGGCGCAAGATCTATTGATGGCGGAGAACAAATGTTTACTCGAGCAAAAGATTTTGGGTATTCTAAATATCCAGAAGAAACATTATCTATTTGGAACAAAGATGAAGTTTTAGGAGATGTTGTTTGGGCTATTAGAAACTTCAAGCCAGATGTTATCGTAAATAGGTTTAATCATAAAAAAGAAAGTTATGGTACAACTCACGGACATCATACGGCTTCAGCAATATTAAGTGCTTTAGCTTTTGACTTGGCAGGAGATTCAAATGCTTATCCAGATCAATTGCAATATGTAGATATTTGGCAACCTGAACGTGAATTTTTTAATACTTCTTGGTGGTTTTATGGCAGTCAAGAAAATTTTGAAAAGGCGGACAAAACTAATTTAATATCGTTAGAGTTGGGAGTATATTATCCTGCGTACGGTTTGTCTAATAATGAAATTTCTAGTTTGAGTAGAAGTATGCATAAAACGCAAGGTTTTGGCTCAACTGGTTCAAGAGGCAGTAGAATGGAGTATTTAGAGTTGGTTAAAGGCTCTATGCCTCCGAATAAAGTTGATGTTTTTGAAGGTGTAAATACAACATGGACTAGAGTAGAAGGCGGTAAACCTATTGGAGATATTTTAGCTAAAGTTCAAGCAGAATTTGATTTCATCAATCCTTCTAAATCGGTTCCAGAGTTAATTAAAGCTTATAAGTTAATTCAGAACCTAGAAGATAAGCATTGGAAATTACAAAAATCAAAAGAAATAGAGTCAATTATTGTTGCTTGTTCTGGTTTGTTTTTAGAAGCGGTGGCAGATACATCATTTACTACTGTAGGTGGAGAAGTTAATCTACAAGTAGAGGTTATTAACAGAAGCAATTTAAATATTGAGCTTGGTACTATAAGCATGCAACCTTTGCAGGTAAGTAGCTACAATAAAGTGGCATTAGAATTTAACAAGAAGCATACAGATAAATTATCAGGTATTATTCCAATTGATATGGATTTAACCATTCCTTATTGGTTAACTGAGAAAGGTAGCTTGGGAATGTATAATGTAAAAGACCAACAATTGATTGGTGGGCCAAATACACCTCGAGATTTAGCGGTGCATTTTAATGTAACTATAGAAGGGTATACTTTTGATTTTAGAAGAGAAGTGGTATATAAATTTAATTCGCCTGTAAAAGGAGAAGTTTATAAACCTTTTGAAATTGTACCTGATGTTACAGCAAATTTAAGTGATAAGGTTCTGATTTTTGCGGATGATACTTCAAAAGAAGTTGCTGTTACAGTGAGATCTAATACTACTGAAATTGCAGGTAAGGTCTCTTTAGACGTACCTAATGATTGGAAAACTATTCCACCATATCATGTGGTGCAGCAAAAGGGAATTGGTTCAGAGCAAAAATACACCTTTAGCATTCAACCTTCATCAACAAAGAGCGAGGGTGTTATTAAGCCAATTGTTGCGGTAAATGGCGAAGAGTTTAGTGATGCATTAGTTGAAATGGATTACGATCATATTCCTTTTCAAACGGTAGTGATGCCCTCAGAAAGTAAAGTAGTTCGTTTAGATTTAGAGAAAAGAGGAGAGCTTATAGGTTATATTTCGGGCGCTGGAGATGCGATTCCGGGGAGTTTAATGCAAATAGGATATCAAGTTCAAATTTTAGAAGAAGATCAAATCAACTTAACTAATTTGAAACAGTTTGATGCCATTGTTATGGGGGTTCGAGCTTTTAATACGAATGAGCGTATCAAGTATTATCAAAAAGCTTTAATGGCATACGTCAACCAAGGAGGAACTATGATTGTACAATACAATACAAGCCATAGATTAAAAACTTCAAACGTTGCGCCATATGAATTACAATTATCTCGAGATCGTGTTACAGATGAAAATTCTGATGTGCGCTTTTTAGCACCAGATCACGAGGTTTTAAATTTTCCAAATAAAATAACTGCTTCAGATTTTGATGGTTGGGTGCAAGAAAGAGGTTTATACTTTCCAAATAATTGGAGCAAAGAATTCACTCCTATTTTAGCAATGGAAGATAAAGGAAAACCTGAAACTAAAGGAAGTCTATTAGTTGCCCCTTATGGCGAAGGTTATTATATATACACAGGATTGAGCTTTTTTAGAGAATTACCTGCAGGAGTTTCTGGCGCCTACAGATTATTTACAAATCTCTTATCAATAGGAAAAGAATAAGAGCTATGAAAAACGAAAAACCACCCATTTTTAAAACATGGAATCAACTGTATGCATTTGTGCTCTTGTTTCAAATTGTATTGGTAATCCTATTTACATTATTCACTAAAAAATACGCTTAATGCATTATATAGACTGGATTGTACTATTTGGAATTCTAATACTTATTGTAGGTTACGGTATCTGGAAAACAAGAAATGTTGCTACAACAGAATCGTTTTTAAGAGGTGAGCAAACGCTGCCTTGGTATACCATTGGTTTATCGGTTATGGCTACTCAGGCAAGTGCGATTACCTTTTTGTCTACACCAGGGCAAGCATTTGATGATGGAATGCGTTTTGCGCAATTTTATTTTGGGTTGCCAATCGCTATGATTATTCTCTGCGTGTATGTGTTGCCAAAGTTTTACAACTTAAAGGTATATACAGCCTATGAGTTTTTAGAAGATAGATTTGATGTTAAAACAAGGTCGTTAACAGCATTTTTATTTTTAGTACAAAGAGGGTTGGCCGCAGGATTAACCATTTATGCCCCGTCTATTATTTTATCTTCTATTCTTGGTTGGGACCTAAACATCACAAATTTATTAATCGGGACTTTGGTAATTGTTTATACCGTTTCTGGTGGTACAAATGCAGTTAGTCAAACGCAAAAGCAACAAATGATTGTAATTCTTTCGGGAATGTTTGTAGCTTTTTTAATTCTTTTGCAAAAATTACCAACTGGTGTTTCATTTGGCGATGCAGTTGATATTGCCGGCAATATGAATAAATTAAATGTTGTAGATTTTAATTTTGACTTGTCAAATCGCTACAATGTTTGGTCTGCTTTATTAGGAGGTACATTTTTGTTTCTTTCTTATTTCGGAACAGATCAATCTCAGGTACAGCGTTATTTGTCTGGAAAAAGTTTAACTCAAAGTAGATTAGGGTTATTGTTTAATGGTATTTTCAAAGTACCTATGCAGTTTGCCATATTATTTGTGGGTATTATGGTTTTTGTATTTTATCAGTTTAATGATGCCCCTTTACACTTCAATAAAGCCAATGTTGATCAAGTTATGAATTCTTCTCATGCTCAGGAATATGAAGAATTGAATAATAGAATGCAGGCAAACGCCGATGAAAAAAGTACTGTAATTTTAGATTTTGTTGCCAAGAAAAATGCAGGAGAAAATACAGATGCTTCAGTAGTTAGTATGAACGGCTTGTTGGAAAAAGAAAAAGAGTACAGACAAGAAGCTCGTGCAATTATAGATCAGGTATCTTTAGAGGGTACATCAAAATTAGAATCTGAGGATTCTGATTACGTGTTTATTACATTTGTAACAGATCATCTACCAATTGGTTTAATAGGATTGTTATTGGCTGTAATATTTTCTGCGGCCATGTCTTCTACGGCTTCAGAGTTAAATGCACTTGCAACAACTTCTTTAATTGATTTTTACAAACGTTCTTATGTTCGAAATCGAACGGACGAACATTACTTAAAGATGTCCAAATGGTTCACATTCGGGTGGGGTATTTTGGCGTTAATTTTTGCCACATTTGCTTCGTTATTTGATAATCTTATTGAAGCGGTAAATATTATAGGCTCTTTATTTTACGGAACTATTCTAGGAGTATTTGCTGTTGCATTTTTCTTTAAATCAATTAAAGGCAAAGCAACATTTGTTGGTGCTATTTTAGGCGAGTTAGTGGTTCTATTATTATTCTATTTGAATTTTAATGGAGTTATAGATTTGGCATACTTATGGCTGAATTTAATAGGTTGTGCCCTGGTAATTCTATTTGCAGCGCTATTCCAAAAATTAAATCGCGATTAATTAAATATTGTATTTACTATAATTTGAGCTCCTGAATTACTTCCTTTAACAGAGGGGTGAAAGTTTTCTGAACTGAAGTAATCAAAATTATTGGTCTTTTCGAAATATATTTTCCAAATTTTTCCAACAGGTATCAGAATAGCATTGTTTTTTATTGCGGCGTTGCTATAATTGGCAATTACACCATTAAAAGTGTGATAATATTGTTGTGAAGGCCACACCATAAAAAACACAATTTGGTATTGTTGGCTGCACAAAGATTTTTGAATTTGACACCATATTCTACCAACGAAGTTTTTTCATATGCTTGAGAAGATGGTCCTTGCTGAATGATAACATAATCGTATTTTTCTGAAGTAATTTGTCTTTGAACATCTCCATCATTCCAATGATCTTCGAATGCATAGTTTGGGTATGCAATTGTTTTAGTAGTTAACTTAATTTATTTATCTTAAACTTTCTTTTTAACGGGGTCTGGTAGATCATTCTAATAGCTAAGGCTGTTGCCTATAAAAAGAATAGATACTCTTTTGTTTGAGAAACAGTGGTTGCGACAATTAGTAACATATTAAAAATTAATAAAACTTTTTTCATAGTATATGAAATAAAAAACCACCAACCCATAAAAGATTGGTGGTTGTAATATTGATTGCTAATTTTTATTGAATATCTAATGTAAATGTCTTGTCAGCCCAGGCAAAAACAATTCCTTTGTCTGTAACATCAAATGTTAAGTTTTCAACATTACTAGATGTGTTTTTAGTTTTCAAATCTAATCTTAGTGCATCTTGAGACTTATTGTACGAATAAGATCCCCAAGCATCATTCTTTTTGTTAAAAATTACTGTAAAAACTCCGTTTTCTTTAGGAATAATAAAGAAACCGTATTTACCAGCTTTAAGATCTCTACCGTTCACTTTCACGTTTTTAGAAAAAGATACAGTAGTGTTTTTATCTGCGCCGGCTCTCCAAACGTTATCATATGGAACTAAATCACCATAAATTGTTCTTCCTTTTACTCTAGGAGAACTGTAATCAATAGTTACAACAATACTGTTTACTGTTCCGTTTGCTTCTTGACGTGGACTTTTCTGAGCAAATAAACTAGTGGTAGCCACTAATAAAAATGCGATTAATATTTTTGTTTTCATTGTGTGTGTATTTGGGATTATTTAGACCATTCTGCAATGGATTCTTTATTCATTTTAATGTAATCAGCATTACCAGATTTTTCAGCATCTTCTAAAGATTTTTGTGCGATCTCAATTGCACCTTCTTTATCACCTAATGCAGCGTAAATTAAAGATTGCTGACGCAATTGCCAGAAACGAGGAGTTTCAAACATGTTGATTGCTTTATCCATCCATTCTTTCGCTAGTTTTAAATCTTTTCCACTGCTATATAAATACGTTGCAGATTGAAAATATTCATCAGCTGTTGGACCAGACATCGCATTTTTAATACTTGCCATAGCTCGTTTATCACTTGGTGTAATCATATCAAAAGATACGTGTGTTTTAGCCCAGGCAATATTTACCTTAGCAGTACTTTCTGTTAAGTTTGAAAACCAAATACTAAACGACTGAACATCTTCGGTTAATAAATGTGTTTTAGCAGTAACTTTTAAAGCTACTTTACTCTCGTCTAATTCTGCAGGTGCTCCGCCACCATTGGCATCTGTATAAAAAATAATGTCCCAAAAATCTTCAGTTGGTACAGATAAAATACCATAACTACCAGCTTTTAAATCTTTGCCATCTATTCTTACATCATCTTCAAATGTAATTTTTGTACGGTAATTAGCTCCAGTTCTCCATACTTTACCATAAGGCACCAAATCGCCAAAAATTGTACGACCACGCATAGCTGGTCTTGAATATTCTAAAGTAACTTTTGTCAATCCAACAATTTGCTCCAATTTGGCAAAAGGGCTAGGCGCAGGGGACTCGATTTGAGCATTTACTGCAACCGAAATACATAGTACAAATGTGAGTGTAATAAGTTTATTAAGCATGTTAAAATGTTTAAGGTTTATTTACAAATATAATGATATATATCATTCATATTTCTTGTAAATGTCTTTTAACATTCCATTAAGAATCTATTATTTATACCTATTTCGGCGTAACATGTTGAAAATGAAACCGAATATTGTTAGGGTAATTAAAGGTGCCAGAAGGTTAAGAAATTGATAATAATTTCTTTTACTATAAGCAAGTTCTCTATTTAATACTTTTAGATCTACAGTTTTATTTCTTACTTGAATCAAACCACTATCATCAAGCAAATAATTGATGGTATTCAGCAAAAAATCTTTGTTTCCATAGAACTGCCCAGTGTACTTGTCTGTAGCTAAAGATATTGGTTGCCCTCTTTGTATTTCGTTAGCAATTAGATCTCCATCAGAAATAATTACAATTTTCCCATTAGCTCCATTGTTTAAGTGATTTTCATTTTCAAATGGTAGCACTCTATCAGCATAGGCTGATTTTACTTGTTCTTCAACTAAAACTGCAACTGGTAAATTACCCGTGTTATAACTTTCAGGTTTTGGTTGCTCTGCGGCGCGACTCAATTCTATCATAGAAGGAACCCCTATGGTTTTTGATAAAGGAGAGCTTTGTAATAATATTGTCTTTAATGAGCTGCTTTTTAAAGTGTCTATGCTACTCATAAATTTACCTCGTACCGGCTCAATATGTTTATTTATAACATGGTTGTTTTGAGATTGTAGTAACGGGTAGTAAGGCCATAAAAATGGACTGTATTGCGTTTGATTACCTATATTACCTGTTGCCAAAGGAATTGTAGCGCTGTACATGTCATCAACAATGTTCGGATTTATTCGAATACCATAGTTGAAAAATAGATCTGTAAGATTCAAGTCTCTGTTAAAAGCTAGGGTTTCTCCTGTTGTTTTTAAACTATCTAATTCAGCAGCTACATTATCTAACAACCACAATGTATTACCACCATTCATGTAGTATTGGTCTAATACATATTTTTCTTTTTCGGTAAATCGCTCTGTAGGTTTTGCTACTAATACAAGGTCAAATTGCTGAAGATCTAAAAGTGTTTTTTTAGCATTGTTTTTAACTGAATCTAAAGTAAATGGAGCAAGATGGTAATAGTTTTTTATGGTATTTAAAAAGTCATAAAGAAAAATATCATCTAAAGTACCGTTGCTCTTTAAAACAGCTATACGCTGTTGTTTTTCATTTGTTACTTTATGTATGGCATCAGCAAAGGCATATTCTAAATTTTGAATGGCATTTTCTAATTGAGCTTCTTGACTATCGGCATTGCTATCTTTTAGTAAAGAAACTTTTTCAAACTTGTTTCCAACCTCCACAACTGCCCATGGAAAAATAAGATGTTCTGAAACCTTACCGTTTTCTTGTACAGATAATTGACTTGGTGTTAATCCACTATTGGCTAGAGCTTCTGCATCTTCTGTAGGGTCTTCAAATCTAAAACTGATGTTTCTATTGATTGCTCTAAATTCTTCAAGTAATTGTTGAGTTTCAATCTGCAATCGCTTGAACTCAGAAGGGAATTCTCCTTCAAGAAAGACAGTTATTGTAACAGTTTTATCAACTTCTTCTAACAATTCAACCGCCGCTTTTGATAGTGTATAACGCTTGTCCTTTGTTAAATCAAAGCGCATTTTAAATTGATTTCCTAAGAAATTAATTGCAATTAAAACTATTAGTGATAACGTGAATTTTTGTATGTAACTTCTTTTACTTTTCAAGTTCCAATTGCCATTTTGTAAATACTAAAAAAAGAGTAGTGATACTTGAAAAATAAATTAGGTTGCTAGTATCAATTACACCTCGACTCAAACTTTTGTAATGTTCGTTCATACCAAGTTGTTGAACCGTGTAAGAATTACTACCAAACAAAGACGCAGCCGCTTCAAAACCATAAAAAAGACAAAAAGAAATACTTATTGAAATTATGAAGGCAACTATTTGATTGCTTGCCAATGTTGAAGAAAATAGACCAATGGCAGTGTAAGAGCTCACCATAAATAAAAGACCTATATAAGAACCTAGCATACTACCTAGGTCAAAGTTACCAACTGGATTACCTAGAATATGAATGGTGTAAATATAGATTAGGGTAGGAATTAAAGCCAAAATAACCAAACAAAAGGCAGCTAAGAATTTAGCATTTACAATTTGCAATATTCCAATAGGTCTTGTTTTTAAAAGTTCAATAGTCCCGTTTTGATATTCGTCTGCAAACATGCGCATTGTAATTGCAGGAATAAGAAATAAAAACACCCATGGCGCCAAAAAGAAAAATCCATTAAGGTCTGCAAAGCCAGCGTTTAAAATATTAAAATCACCATCAAACACCCATAAGAATAAACCATTTAAAACCAAGAATACACCAATCACCAAGTAGCCAATAGCGCTGGCAAAAAATGTGTTGAGTTCTTTGTAGAATACTGCTTTCATAAGACTTAACTACTAACGAAAGTTTTTTAATTATCGTATGTTAATTTTTCTTCTGGTTCAAAAGTAAGTGTTAATTGATCTCTGTAAGATAACCCTAATAGTTTACTGGCACTTCCACCTGTATTTGTGGTAGATTTGAACATAGCAATTTCTATTAGATCCGAAGAATTAAAAATGGCCATTCGTCTTCCTTCTACATGCCTATCTTCAGGGGCTACAGAAAAATCAACGATATCACTGTATTTATTATAGATTTTATTAAATGGGTAACGGTCTGCTCTCAATTCAAATTTTCGACCTCTACCAATTTGCTGAAATAGCTTTCGAGAAATATTGGTAACTGCATTTCCGTAGTTATCAATGTAAATAACACTCCCGGTTATTTTATTACCATCATTTGAAATTACGGGTTGTAAATCGGTAATTTTTTTATAATCACTAATTTCTTTACCAATTACTTCTAGAGTACCTCCTCTTTTGATATGGCATGCTACTTTTACAAAAACATCTAATACCGGAAAGTTACTCTCAATACGATCGTGTATGTTAATTTCTACAATTCTCTCAGGCCTAAACTCTGAAGTAATCATAGAAATTAATCCATTATTCGGACAAATGAAATAGTGATTATCTAATTTTAAGGCAATATGATTGTTCTCTTCGTTAAGTTCAGAATCTACACCAACAATATGCACAGTACCTTCAGGAAAACTTTTATAAGCATTCTTTAAAATATAAGCTGTTTCTGCAATGTTAAATGGTGTAATTTCGTGTGAAATATCAACAATAGTAACCTCCGGATATTCAGAATAAATAGCTCCTTTTACCGCGCCAACAAAGTGGTCTTTTAATCCGAAATCAGTCGTTAAAGTTATTAAGGACATATTGTTAATTACTTCCTAAGGTTAGCGGTTTGGTTACAAAAATATTTCTATAAATTTGTTTACAAATCTAATCAATAAATACTAACTTGAGCGTAGTTTTTTAACTGATCTGATAACTTATTTTAATAAAATGATAAGCCTTTGAACGAGCGACTTATAGAACTTACAGAAATAAATCCAAACGACTTGTTTGGTCCGCGAAATAGTAACATCGCCATTTTAAAAAAATTGTATCCAAAGCTTAAAATAGTTGCAAGAGGTAACACCTTGAAAGCCTTTGGTGAACCTGATATTCTTGATGAATTTGAGAAGAAGGTAGCACGCTTAATTCATCATTACAATCGATACAATAAACTAGATGAAAATAGTATAGAACGCATTGTTATGTCTGAGGCTGCTACTCAAAAAGCTGCAGGTAAAGAAAAAGATGTATTGGTGCATGGAGTTGGAGGCAAACTGGTAAAACCTCAGAGTCCGAATCAACATAAAATGGTTGAGGCTATGGTAAAGAACGATATGTTATTTGCTGTAGGTCCTGCAGGTACAGGTAAAACCTATACGGCCGTAGCTTTGGCAGTTAAAGCCCTAAAAGAGAAAGAAGTTAAACGCATTATTTTAACAAGACCTGCAGTTGAGTCTGGTGAAAAATTAGGATTCTTACCTGGAGACATGAAGGAAAAATTGGATCCGTATATGCAACCGTTATATGATGCGCTTAGAGATATGATTCCATTTGAAAAATTGGAGTCTTATTTAGAGAAGGGTATTATTCAAATAGCTCCGTTGGCATTTATGCGTGGTAGAACCTTAGACAATGCATTTGTAATATTAGATGAAGGTCAGAATACCACACATAGTCAAATGAAAATGTTCTTAACGCGAATGGGACGCAATGCAAAGTTTATAATCACTGGAGACCCTGGTCAGATAGATTTGCCGCATCGCCAAGTATCTGGTTTAAAAGAAGCTTTGTTGGCTCTTAAAGATGTAGAGGGGATTTCTATGATCTATTTAGATGATAAAGATGTGGTACGTCACCGTTTAGTTACACATATTATTAAAGCATTTAAAAGTATAGAATCTGAATAGTTGATTGTATCTTTGTCCAACAACAATAACTGTTTAGTTTTATAAAAATTAAGCGTATTACAACACACTAATGAATACCATAAATAATACTAGTTACAACTTTCCGAAACAAAAATCTGTATATAAAGGTAAGGTAAGAGAGGTTTATAATATTGATGATGAAGTTTTAGTTATGATTGCTTCAGATCGCCTTTCAGCTTTTGATGTTATCATGCCAAGACAGATACCTTATAAAGGACAAATCTTAAATCAGATTGCTCACAAGATGATGGATGCTACTTCTGATTTAGTACCCAATTGGATAGTTGGTGTACCAGATCCTAATGTTGCTATAGGTCATTTATGCGACCCATTTAAAGTTGAAATGGTAATTAGAGGTTATTTAAGTGGACATGCGGCTCGTGAATATAAAGCTGGCAAGCGTATACTTTGTGGAGTGCCTATGGCTGAAGGAATGAAAGAGAACGATAAATTTCCGGAGCCAATTATTACCCCTTCTACCAAAGCGGATAATGGCGAGCATGATGAAGATATCTCTAGAGAAGATATTTTGGCAAAAGGGATTGTGTCAGAAGAAGATTATGTTGTTTTAGAAGACTTCACAAGAAAGTTGTTTCAAAGAGGAACTGAAATTGCTGCTGAGCGTGGTTTAATTTTAGTAGATACTAAGTATGAATTTGGTAAAACAAAAGATGGTAAGATTGTTTTAATAGATGAAATTCACACACCAGATTCATCACGCTATTTTTATCAAGAAGGGTATGCAGAGCGCCAAGAAAAAGGAGAGCCTCAAAAACAATTAAGTAAAGAATTTGTGCGTCAGTGGTTAATTGAAAATGGTTTTCAAGGTAAAGAGGGGCAACAAATTCCTGAAATGACTGATGAAAAATTAATCGAAATTTCTAATCGTTATATTGAGTTGTATGAGCAAATCACAGGTGAAACTTTTGTGAAAGCAGATGTTTCTAATGTTGAAGATCGAATAGAACAAAACGTAGTGAGTTTCTTAAATCAGCTGTAATTTTGAAAACCTTTTTAACCTTTTGTTTTTGTTTCTGTATGTGCATAAGTTATAGTCAAGATTGGCCCAACTTAAAAAGATATCAAGAAGCTAATGAACCTTATATAAACAATGAAAAGAAAGCTCCTGAAGTTGTTTTTATGGGGAATTCAATTACAGAAGGTTGGGTTCATAATTTTCCAGCGTTCTTTACTGATAATAATTATGTAGGTAGAGGTATTAGTGGTCAAACAACACCTCAAATGTTAGTGAGGTTTCGTCAAGATGTAGTAGCATTAAAACCAAAGGCTGTAGTTATTTTAGCTGGAACAAATGATATTGCTGGTAATACAGGGCCATCAACTATTGAAATGATTGCTGACAATATTTTTTCGATGGCTGAAATTGCGAAAGCCAATAACATAAAAGTCATTATTTCTTCTGTTTTACCAGTGTATGATTACCCATGGAAACCGGGATTAGAACCAGCTCAGAAAATTATTGATTTAAACAGTATGTTGGCAGCTTATGCTAAGAAAAATGGGCATACTTATTTAGATTACCATACGGCCATGGCAGATGAAAGACAGGGCATGAAGAAAGAATACTCATATGATGAGGTGCATTGTACTAAAGAAGGTTACGAAGTAATGAATTCTTTGGTTTCAAAAGCCATTAAAAAAACCTTGTAATATGATTTCTGCTGAGCTTGTTCAGACTAATGAACAGATTCAAACTGTTGTAGAATTAGCAAAACAAATTTGGGAACAACATTACACCGCGATTATAGGAGAAGAACAAGTAGCATATATGCTAGATAAATTTCAATCTGAAAAGGCTATTAGTTCACAACTTAAGGAATCGTATCAATATTACTTACTTAATTACCAAAACACTTCTGTTGGCTATATATCTATTCAAGAAAGAGGTAACACTTTGTTTTTAAGCAAAATTTATGTGCTTGCTTCTCAAAGGGGTAAAGGAATTGGTAAATATGGTATTCAGTTTATTACTTTAAAAGCAAGGGAATTAGACAAATCCAAAATTTCATTAACAGTCAATAAATACAATACAAATTCTATAAAGGCCTACGAGAAATTAGGTTTTAAAAATGTAGATGCCGTTGTGGCAGATATTGGCGCTGGTTACGTGATGGATGATTTTGTATTTAACTTGGAATTAGATTAGGATGAATAAGAAAGTAAAAATATTAATTGGAATTATATGTGGGATCCTTGTTTTACTTCAATTCACATCTTTATTAGGCTGGTTAAAGCTTTATACAAATTCTACCATTGCCAATGAACCAAATTTGAAATTTGAATCGAGAATGTTGGTTTCAAATTTAATTTCACCTTCAAATGGTGATTTTGTATGTTATAATTATGAGGATGAGTATTTCGGAATGGGAATTAGGGTTCATCGCTTAATAGCAAAAGAAGGAGATATTGTAGAAATTATAAATGGAGAAGCTTATGTCAATAAAATTAATGTAGATAAGAGCTTAAATTTAATGCATTTATATATAATCGATTCTGTCCAATTTAATACAGCTAAAAGGAATGGGCTAATTAATGAAAATACTATTGGTTCAATGAGTCACTCTAATGAATTCATAATTACTTTTGATGATAGAGTTGCAAAGGAATATGGATTAAAGAATAGAGTAATAAAAAAGGATAGTATTCCAATGAGTAATATTCAATCAAAATTCAATAAGTCCTGAAGTAAAGATAATTTTGGACCTATTAAAGTTCCGAAAAACAAGATATTTGTACTTGGAGACAATAGGGATAATACAATTGATTCAAGAACAATTGGTTTTGTTGACAGAGAGATGTTAGTTGGAAGTATCGTATACTATTAATCATTAATTGCAACCTAGGTCATAATATACTTATTATTAAAACAAATGCTTCCAAAGAATTCGCACGCCTACAAATGCAACCAATATTGCAGTAGCTCTTTTTAAAGTAATTGCAGATATGCTATAGTTGCTTAATCTAGATCCTATTTGTCCACCTATAAAAACAGTACAACCCAAAACTAGAATAATCGTCCAATTAATTTCTATTGTTTTATTTGTTGATTGCAATTGCCCAATCAAACCAGCAATTGAGTTAACTAGTATAAAAAAACTTGAAGTTGCCGCAATTCTTTTTGGAGTATCCCAATTGGTTAGGTGAAGCAATGGTGCTAAGAAAATTCCGCCACCAATTCCAACCATTCCAGAGATAAAACCTATAATACCACCATAACTGGCATCTCTTTTAATCGATGGTTTGAAATTCTTATTTGTTGGTGTCTCAGAAATGAATTTAGAAATCCACATAAAAAAGGCAGCATTTAGTAAGGTACAGCCTAGAAGAATAAAAAAGAAAGTTTCACTAATTTTTAAATAGCCTCCAACAAAAGCTAATGGGACTGAAAAAAGAACCAGCGGTACAACTTTCTTCCATTCATATAAGTTGTTTTTGGCGTACATAATAGAGCCGCCACTAACAACTATAATATTGCAAATTAGAGCTGTTGTTCTAATTTGGGTAAACGCTAAAGACGTTAGGGCTAAAATGGCTAAATAACTAGAACCACCTCCAAACCCAACAGAGGCGTACAATATTGCAACAACAAAAAACAGCAATACAATTTCCCAATACGAGCTAATGATTTGAAGTATTTCTGAAAATTCAACCATAAAACGAAAATACAAATACCAAAGCAATCTCAAACTTGTTGCTACACTTAAAATAATTAAAAATTTATGTATTTTAGAAACCACTTAACTAACAAACTATGTCAGATTCTAATCATCAGTTGTATTGGAAAACCAACTTAAAGTATCTTGTAATTTTACTATCTATCTGGTTTATTGTTTCTTATCTCTTCGGGATTGTTTTTGTTGAAGAATTGAATCAAATAAGAATGGGTGGTTTTAAACTTGGGTTTTGGTTTGCCCAACAGGGAGCAATCTATGTTTTTGTGCTCCTTATCTTCATTTATATTAGACTGATGAACAAATTAGACAAAAAACACAACCTCGATAAATAATGGATTTACAAACTTGGACCTGGGTCTTGGTAGGACTCACCTTTGCACTGTATATTGGCATTGCTATTTGGTCAAGAGCAGCATCAACAAAAGAATTTTATGTAGCTGGTGGAGGTGTATCTCCATTGGCAAACGGATTAGCTACAGCGGCTGACTGGATGAGTGCAGCCTCATTTATCTCGATGGCGGGAATTATTTCTTTTAGCGGATATGATGGATCTGTATACTTAATGGGTTGGACCGGAGGATATGTATTACTTGCTTTATTATTGGCTCCTTATTTAAGGAAGTTCGGAAAATTTACTGTTCCAGATTTTATTGGAGATCGCTATTATTCAGACGTTGCCAGATTTGTTGCAGTATTGTGTGCGCTACTTGTATCGTTTACCTATGTAGCTGGCCAGATGCGGGGAGTTGGACTTGTATTTTCTAGATTTTTAGAAGTAGACATTAATACTGGCGTAATCATAGGCATGATTATTGTGCTGTTCTACGCTGTTTTGGGAGGTATGAAAGGTATTACCTATACCCAAGTGGCTCAATACTGTGTATTGATATTTGCATTTATGGTTCCCGCCATTTTTATATCTATTCAAATGACTGGTAGTGCAATTCCGCAAATTGGTTTCGGTGGAACAGATTCTGATGGAGTTTACTTGTTAGATAAATTAGATGGATTACATCGCGATTTGGGTTTTGCTGAATATACTTCTGGAAGTAAATCTACCTTAGATGTATTTTTTATAACAGCTGCATTAATGGTTGGTACAGCAGGTTTACCACATGTTATTGTTCGATTTTTTACGGTAAAGAAAGTAGCTGATGCGCGTAAGTCTGCAGGATGGGCACTATTATTTATTGCTATTCTGTATACAACTGCACCTGCAATTGCGGTATTCTCTCGCACAAATTTGATTGAAACGGTACATAATGTCAACTATGAAGAATTACCAGAATGGTTTAGTAATTGGGAAGCTACTGGATTGATTTCATTTACTGACAAAAATGGTGATGGTAAAGTACAATATGTAGCAGACGAAAATATAAATGAATTAACTGTCGATAGAGATATCATGGTGCTAGCAAATCCTGAAATTGCCAATTTACCTAATTGGGTGATTGCATTGGTGGCCGCGGGTGGTTTAGCTGCTGCTTTATCTACTGCAGCTGGTTTACTTCTTGTGATTTCTGCATCTGTTTCACACGATCTAATCAAGAAAATGATTAAACCCGATATTTCAGAAAGAGGAGAGTTGGTTGCTGCAAGATTGTCTGCAATAGTTGCAGTGTGTGTCGCAGGTTATTTTGGTATTAACCCACCAGATTTTGTTGCCGCTACGGTGGCATTAGCGTTTGGTTTGGCGGCGGCTTCATTTTTTCCTGCAATTGTATTGGGTATTTTTAGCAAACGAATGAATAAAGAAGGCGCTATTGCTGGAATGGTAGTCGGTATTTTGTCAATGCTTTTTTACATGCTCAAATTCAAATTCGATTGGTTTGGAGGTGGCACAAAAGAAGACTGGTGGTTTGGGATATCTCCTGAAGGATTTGGTACTGTAGCAATGATTGCCAATTTTGTGGTATCTATTGTAATTTCTAGAATGTTTCCAAAACCTCCAGCTGAGGTGCAAGAAATCGTAGAAAATATCCGAATTCCAACTGGAGTAGGGGAAGCTCACATGCATTAAACATAAATAAATTTTTATTAGATTAAATTTTTTATAAGATCAAGGTAAAAGTTGGTCGATAAAATAGTGCTGTCAATAGAAAAAAGAATCAAGACACTTTAATTATTTAGTATATTCGGAATCCGAATATTTTGAATCATAAAACATAACGATATACCATGAGTAATTATCATATCAAACACATAGAAGAATACTTTAAAGTTTACCGTAAATCTGTTCGCGAACCAGAGGTGTTTTGGGAAGAAATTGCAGAAGAACATTTTGTATGGCGCAAACGTTGGAACAATGTTTTGAGTTGGGATTTTTCAAAACCTGAAGTGAAGTGGTATGAAGGAGCTAAATTGAATATTACAGAAAATTGTATTGATAGGCATTTACGTACAAAGGGAAATAAAACGGCAATTTTATTTGAACCAAATAATCCAAACGAAGAGGCACAGCATATTACATATAACAGATTATACGAAAGAGTAAATCAATTTGCTAATGTATTAAAAGAACAAGGTATTGGTAAAGGAGATCGTGTTTGTATTTACTTACCAATGATTCCTGAATTGGCCATTTCAGTGCTTGCTTGCGCAAGAATTGGGGCTATACATTCAGTTGTTTTTGCTGGATTCTCTTCCACTGCACTTGCAACTAGAATTAATGATTCAGATTGTAAAATGGTCATTACATCGGATGGATCTTACAGAGGTAAGAAAACTATTGATTTAAAAGGTATTGTTGATGAAGCGTTAGAAGATTGTTCTGGTGTTTCAACTGTTCTAGTTGCGAAGCGAATCAATTCTGATATCCAGATCAAAGAGGGGAGAGATAAATGGTTGCAACCATTGTTAGATAGCGCCTCTACAGAATGTGAACCAGAAATTGTGGATGCAGAAGATCCACTTTTTATTTTATATACATCAGGTTCTACGGGTAAGCCAAAAGGAATGGTGCATACAACAGCAGGTTATATGGTGTACACTGCGTACACATTTAAAAATGTATTTAACTATAGAACGAATGATATTTATTGGTGTACAGCAGACATAGGTTGGATTACAGGACATAGTTACATTGTGTATGGTCCTTTAGCAAATGGAGCAACAACGGTGATGTTTGAAGGAGTACCAAGCTATCCAGATTTTGGTAGGTTTTGGGAAATTGTGCAAAAACACAAAGTAACTCAGTTTTATACAGCGCCAACTGCAATTAGGGCATTAGCTAAAGAGAATTTAGAGTTTGTAGATAAATATGATTTAACCTCATTAAAAGTACTAGGATCGGTTGGAGAACCAATTAATGAAGAAGCATGGCATTGGTACAATGATAACGTTGGACATAAAAAGAGTCCTATTGTAGATACTTGGTGGCAAACAGAAACAGGTGGAATCATGATTTCTCCATTACCTTACGTAACGCCAACGATTCCAACCTATGCTACATTACCATTTATTGGTATACAGCCAGCTTTAATGGATGAAAATGGAGAGGAGATTAAAGGTAATCAAGTAGATGGTAGGTTATGTGTAAAATTTCCATGGCCTTCTATGGCAAGAACTATATGGGGCAATCACGAGCGTTATAGAGATACTTATTTTTCGGCATATGAAAATAAATACTTTACAGGTGATGGAGCTTTAAGAGATGCAACGGGTTATTACAGAATAACAGGTAGAGTAGATGACGTTATAATTGTGTCTGGACATAACTTAGGTACCGCGCCTATTGAAGATGCTATTAATGAGCATCCGGCAGTAGCAGAATCGGCTATTGTAGGTTTTCCGCATGATATTAAAGGAAATGCATTGTATGGTTATGTTATCTTAAAGGAATCAGGAGAATCTAGATTACACGATAATTTAAGAAAAGAAATAAATCAAATTATTACAGAGCATATTGGTCCCATCGCAAAACTGGATAAGATTCAGTTTACAGTTGGTTTACCAAAAACTCGAAGCGGTAAGATTATGCGCAGAATATTGAGAAAAATTGCATCAAAAGACACCTCTAATCTCGGAGATACTTCAACTTTACTAAATCCGGAAGTAGTTCAGTTAATTATTAGTAATTCCTTGTAGTTTATTTAATAAATCGTGTAATTTACAAATACATAGGTGTTTAAGAGTTTAGTTTGTGTGATTTAGCCTTTTATTTTTTGTAATTTTGTTACACTTTATAGTAACCTATTTAAAATGTCATGAAAGCAAAGAATCTATTATTAGCTTCTGCGTTTGTTTTATTTGCTGTGGGGGTTTTCGCAAATAATAACATGTCTAAGACAACAATTGGTATTGCCAATAACGCAGTAATCACAGATGTAGAAACCTCACTTTCATTTTTTGTCCCTACCGAACACAAAGAAGTGTTCATATTTGTTAGTGATGAAAATAATCGCGTTTTTCAAAAAGTAAAAGTTTATCAACGCGGTAATGGAAAAATATTTTGCGATAAAACTGGGCTAAAGCCAGGTATCTATTATTACACATTAGTAATAGATGGTAAAAAGGCGGACCAGCAAAAATTGCAAGTGAAATAATTTTATTGTTTCTTACTAAAATGTATAACCTTCATTTAATTCTAATGGAGGTTTTTATTTGAATAAAGAATTTTTTAAATGGGTGTTGATTGCTTTTTTTGAAAAATATAACCCAACAATTAGTGAAATAAACGCGCCAATCCAGATTCCTGGAACAAAGGAGATGAATAAGAAAAAATCATAGGCACCATGAAATAGGACAGCAAGTCCCAACCCTAAAAGATTATATTTCCATTTTTGTTTACAGAATTTTGCTTTCCCCATATAATATCCCATTAAGACACCAAATGTAGCATGGGCAGGTACAGCGGTAAAAGCTCGTGCTAGAGCTGTAGCATACCCACCATCCATTACATAAAATATGTTTTCTGTAAATGCAAACCCCATAGAAACCATCACGGCATATACAATACCGTCAAACTTCTCATTGAATGCTTTTTTAGGTTGCGCAAAATATCTAACTATTATGTATTTACTAAACTCTTCTACCAAGGCAACCACTAGAAATGCTTTAAGAAATTGTTGCCATATACTATATTGATCTGTTAAAGGAAAGATTTTCATAACTACCATAGATATTACTATTGTGGTTAAAATACTGAGTATAGCGCCACCTAAAAATGTTTTGAATAATAATTGAATAGGTTCTCTATCGTACTTATCCTTAATATATATGTATAGTATAATAATTGCTATTGGAGCAACGGTCAATAGAATTATTTTCATCAAGAGTTGATTTTTAAATTATTTTTTATTGCCTCAATTACTAATAGGTAATAGTCAATATCATGTGGAACGAAATCCGAAATATTTTGTCGAGTTAATTGTTGTTCGAAGTCATTAATTGAGATTAACTTAATAGCTACAACTTCTTCTGTCTGTAAAATCAAATTAGATATTGGAAATTTTAACTCACATATATAAGTATGGTGAATTTCGTTATCAATTATATTTTCATTGTAAGTATGATGTTCTTTGTATGATGCTATAAAATTTAATTCAGGAGCAGTGATTTCTAAACCAATTTCTTCCATAACTTCTCGTACAGCGGAAGTTTGAGCAGATTCCCCAGCTCCAATATGTCCAGCAACAGAAACATCCCACATATTCGGAAAAACTTTTTTAGTAGGGCTTCTTTTTTGAAAAAGCAGATTGCCATCAGAAGTATAAAACCAAATATGGACGCTTGCATGCAACCATCCATATTTGTGAGCTTCAGATTTTAAAGCAGTTTTTTGAAATGAACCATCCTTATTTAATATGTCGATTAGTTCATCATTCAAAATAGCTCAAACTTTTATTTGGGTCTATTTGTAATAATGATTCGTATATCAATTTTATTACATTTTCAACATCATCTTGTGCTACCATTTCTACCGTGGTGTGCATATATCTTAACGGTAAAGAGATTAATGCACTTGGTACACCTCCATTAGAATAAGCGAAGGCATCAGTATCTGTACCGGTTGCTCGAGAAGATGCCAATCTTTGAAATGGAATTTTGTTTGACTCAGCTGTATCGATAATCAGCTCTCTTAAATTATTTTGAATAGCAGGGGCGTAAGAAATTACTGGTCCATCAGCAATTTTAGTTTCTCCCTCTTTCTTTTTATCTATCATTGGAGTTGTTGTGTCATGACAAACATCTGTAACAATTGCAAGATTAGGTTTGATGGTTTGGGTAATCATTTCAGCACCTCTTAAACCAATCTCTTCTTGAACAGAATTGGTTATATACAATCCAAAAGGCAATTCTTTTTTATTTTCTTTCAAAAGTCTTGCTACTTCTGCAATCATAAATCCTCCCATCCTATTGTCAAGCGCCCTGCAAACAAAATTAGATTTATTCAAAATCATAAATTCATCAGGATACGTAATAACACAGCCTACATGTACTCCTAATTTTTCAACTTCTTCTTTGTTTTTACAACCAACATCTATAAAAATGTTATCTAATTTTGGAGTTTCTTCCTTACCTTTTAATCTTGTGTGAATTGCGGGCCAACCAAAAATGCCATCAATAATTCCTTTTTTCGTATGAATGTGCACCCTCTTTGATGGTGCAATTTGATGGTCACTTCCTCCATTTCTAATTACGTATATCAATCCGTTTTCAGTGATATAATTCACATACCAAGAAATTTCATCTGCATGACCTTCAATTACTACTTTGAAAGGAGCTTCTGGGTTAATTACGCCAACGGCAGTGCCGTAATGGTCTGTAATAAATGTATCTACATAAGGCTGCAGGTATTCCATCCAGATCTTTTGTCCTTCACTTTCGTATCCAGTAGGAGAGGGGTTGTTTAAATAGTTGGTTAAAAAGTCAATAGACTTTTTGTTTAATATAGATTTCTTTTTTGTCATATATCATTGTATTTTCATCAAAAATACTCAAATTTACTTTTTGAGAAACTTATTTCAAAAGTTGAAATAAATTAGATTGAATTGAAGTCGTTATATTATTATGAGAAGTTGTTTACTTTTGTATATGTTAGTGTGCTTGCCAATGGCAGGTAATGCTCAAAACTCCAAAGAATATAAAAAAGATTCTACTTATATATATAAGGACTACATCATATTTGAAGGTGATACAATTGTTATTGAATTAGCGGAGGTTCAGGTTTTAAAAAAACTAAAATTCCAGGAGTCTTACGACAGAAGGTATTATTATTGGTTTAGAAACAAAACCTTCAATGCGTATCCCTATGCGAAATTGGCAGCAGAGAGATTAATAGTTCTAAATGAGAGGCTAGATAAAATAAAGTCTAAAAGAAAGAGAAAAGAGTACACTAAGATAGTACAAAAATATCTTGAAGGTGAGTTTACTGATCAATTAAAAAAGTTGACTAGAACAGAAGGTCGTATTTTAATTAAATTATTACATCGTCAAACGGGTGCTACTGCATTTGATTTAATTAAAGAAGTCCGAAGCGGATGGAAGGCATTTTGGTACAATAATACCGCAAGTTTGTTCAAACTGTCTTTGAAAGATGAGTATGATCCAGAAAATGTATACGAAGATTTTCTAATTGAAGATATTTTACAAAGAGCATTTATTGACGGTAAGCTCGAAAGGCAACCTTCCAAATTAGAATTTGATTACCTAGAAATTGCCGCCAAGATGGGAGATAAGATTCATATCCCAGAAGAATTAAAGAAGTAAATGCTTCGTTTTCAGCTACTCCAATTTCACTTAAAATAATAATTAAAAAATAGTTCAATTTTTGTGTAGTTATATGAATAAATTGTTTGTATATTTGCACCCGCTTTTGAGGCGTATAAGTCAAGAAGCAATCGTTCTTTGAGAGGGTTAAAAAAGATAAAAATAAATTGATTTTTTATTTGGTAGTATTTAAAAAGGTTATACCTTTGCAGCCCGCATTTATTTGTGGAAAGCGCCTTTAAAACGGGTATTAAAAGTTCTTTTAGAATACGGGTAAAAACAAACAAAAATTTTTTTCAAAAATCTTTTAAATTTTATTTGCAGATTATAAAAGAGTTTATATCTTTGCACCCGCTAAGAAAAAGAGTGATTAAAGTTCATTGAAAATATT